>NZ_LZKJ01000190.1 GCF_001672775.1 Mycobacterium kyorinense
AGCAGCACCGTCTGGTTGAACTGATCCACCACACCGCCAGCGGTTTGCACCTCATGCAGCCACGCGATGATCGGCGTGGCCGCCACGGGGCCGACACCCTCATCGACCGCGCCGATCTCGCCGCCGCTGACCGTCACCACCTGTGCCAGCCGCGCCACGGTCTGCTCGACGAAAATGTCGCGCGGTCGACACACCACCCCCGATGCCCGGGCCCGGGCCACCACCTGCATCGACAAAATACTGTCCCCACCCAAATCGAAGAACGAATCATCAACCCCGACCCGCTCCAACCCGAGCACCTGGGCGTAGATGCCGGCCAAGATCTCCTCGATCGCATCACCAGGGGCGCGGTAGCGCTCCACGTCCTGATACTCCGGGGCCGGCAACGCACGAGTGTCGAGCTTGCCGTTAATCGTCAACGGCAACGCGTCGAGGACGATGATCGCGGCCGGCACCATATACGGCGGGAGCCGATCAGCCAGTGCGGTGCGCATCCCGGCCGGGTCCAGCGCCCCGGTCCCCGACCCGGTGACGTAGCCCACCAGGCGTTTGATGCCGGGTTGGTCCTCGCGGGCGATCACCACCGCCTGCTCGACCCCGCCCAAACCCGCCAGAGCCGTTTGGATTTCACCGAGCTCGATGCGATACCCGCGGATCTTGACCTGATCATCAGCACGGCCCACATACTGCAACTGCCCATCGCCACGCCAACTCACCAAATCCCCGGTGCGATACATCCGCTGCCCGGCCACCTCAGCCCCACCAAACGGACACGCCACAAACCGCGATGCGGTCAACCCCGAACGGCCCAAATACCCGCACGCCACCCCACTGCCGGCCACATAGAGCTCACCAACCACCCCGGCCGGCACCGGCCGCAGCCACTCATCGAGCACAAACACCGCCGCCGTCGACACCGGCGCCCCAATCGGTGCTGCTCCCGAGTCGGGCAGCAGTGGTGCGCTCATCGACGCATACACCGTGATCTCGGTCGGGCCGTAGGCGTTGATCACCACCCGCCCCGGCGCCCAGCGATCCACCACCTCCGCCGCACACGCCTCACCACCGAGCAACACCGCCACCGACTCCAGCCCCTGCGGCGAGAGCGCGTTGACCGCCGACGGGGTTTGGGTCAACACAGTGACGTGCTCTTCAATCAACAAGTCGTGGAACTCATCTGGTGAACTGGTCACCGACTCGGGCACGATCACCAACCGGCCCCCGCCCAGCAGCGCCGCCCAAATCTCCCACACCGAAAAGTCAAACGCATAGGAATGGCATTGGGTCCACACCTGCACATCCGGCAACTGCTTCGGCGTCGACTGCCCCAGATGGCCCAGATTGCGGTGCGTGACCGCCACACCCTTGGGCACACCGGTAGTGCCCGAGGTGTAAATCAGATACGCCAGATCCTCGGGGCCCGGATCTGGCAAAGCCGTGCACGGGTAACTGTCCACGACCGGGTCGTCGATGTCGATGACGGTGACGTCATGACCCTCAAGCCGCGCGCCAAGAGCAGCGGTGGTCAGCACCGCGATAGGCGCGGCATCAGCCACCATGAACGCCATCCGTGCGGCGGGCAGCGCCGGATCGATCGCCAAATACGCCGCCCCCGCCTTGAGCACCGCCAACATCGACACAATCGCCTCAGCCGAGCGCTCCAACAACAACCCCACACACTCACCTGGGCCCACACCACGATCAAGCAGCACGTGCGCCAACCGATTCGCCGCCACATCCAGCTCCCGATAGGTCAACGAACGACCCTCAAAGCTGACCGCCACCGCCTGCGGGGCACGCGCCACCTGCGCAGCAAACAACGCCGGAACCGATACCGGCGTGCTCGCCGACACCGTCAACGCTGCCCGGTTACCCAATTCCTCCAGACGCGCGTGCTCAGCCTCGTCGAGCACATCGATCGACGACAATCGCCGATGCGGGTCGGTGGTCATCGCTGCCAGCACCCGCTCAAAGCGGGTGATCAGCGCTCGGATGCTGGCCGCGTCGAACACATCGGTGCGGAATTCCACCGTCCCACCGATGCCGGCGGGCGCACCGGCATGGGTTCGACGTTCCGCCAGCGAAAAGCTCAGATCCATTCGGGCGGTGTGGGTGTCGGCCGGCAGTTGCGCCACCGTCAGATCACCCAGCACCAGCCCGGGGCTACCGCTGTCATGGCCGGGGATGTTCTGCCATCCCAATGCCACTTGCACCAGCGGGTGATGGGTGAGCGACCGGGCCGGGTTGAGCCGATCGACGAGCACCTCGAAAGGCACATCCTGGTTTTCGTAGGCGGCCAGACTGCGGGCGCGCACCTGAGCCAGCAAGTCGGCGACGGTGGGATCCCCGCCCAGATCGATGCGCAGCACCAACGTGTTGACGAAAAACCCGATCAGCTCATCCAGCGCCGGATCGCGCCGCCCGGCGATCGGGAACCCAACGGCCACATCAGAACTGGCGCTCAGCCGGCCCAACAACACCGCCAAGGCGGCCTGCACCATCATGAAACTGGTCGCATTATGCTCGCGGGCGCATTGGGCCACCTGTTGCTGCAACTCGGCACACCAGTTCAAAGCCATCGTGGCCCCGCGCGAATCGGCCACCGCCGGATAGGGCCGATCAGTCGGCAACACCAACCGCTCAGGCATCCCGGCCAACACATCCTGCCAATACGCCACCTGGGTGGCGATGCGGCTACCACTGTCATCGAGATCACCGAACTGGGTGCGCTGCCACAACGTGTAATCGATGTACTGCACCGCCAACGGCGACCACGTGGGGGCCTGACCGGCACAGCGGCTGGCATAAGCCACCCCCAAATCGGACACCAACGGGGTGATCGACCAACCATCGGCAGCGATGTGGTGGACCACCGCGGCCAGCACGTGCTCGTCCTCGGCGACGCGGAAAAGCCGCGCCCGCAACGGAATCTCATCGGCCAACTCGAAGGTGTAGCGCGCCAAGGCGTCGATGGCCTCCTGCAGGGCGCTGGCCGACCATCCGGTGGCATCGACAACGTCCCAGCCGAAGTCGGCCCGCTCGGCAGACACCACCAACTGGCGCGGGATCCCTTCTGCCACCGGGAACAGCGTGCGCAGGCTTTCATGACGGGCCACCACATCGGCCAGCGCCGCCGCCAGCGCCTCGACATCCAATGCTCCGCTGATCTGCAGCGCCGTGGGCATGTTGTGCACCGGCGAGGGCCCCTGCAACTGGTCCAGGAACCACAATCGCTGCTGGGCAAACGACAACGGCACCACGGCCGGCCGCTCACCAGCCACCAACGGCGCCAACCCATCCCCACCGGCACCAATCCGCGGCGCCAACTGGGCCACCGTCGGCGACTCAAACACCGCACGCACCGCCAAACCCGCATCCAGGCCGCTGTTAACCGCGGCCACCAGACGCATCGCCGACAGCGAATCGCCACCCAAATCGAAGAACGAGTCGTCGACGCCAACCCGCTCCACGCCCAGCACGTGAGCGTAGATGCCGGCCAAGATCTCCTCGGTCAAAGTGCTCGGAGCGCGGTAACGATCGGTGTCGTGATAATCCGGTGCCGGCAACGCCCGCTTGTCGACTTTGCCATTCGGCGTGAGCGGCAACGCATCCAGAGCCACCACAGCCGCGGGAACCATGTAGGCCGGCAACCGCTCGGCGAGCACCGCGCGCGCCTTGGCAGGATCCGCGGAGCCGGTCACATACCCGATCAGCCGCTGGTCGCCCGGGCGGTCCTCGCGGGCGATCACCACCGCTTGCTCGACCCCGTCGAGTCCGCCCAGCGCGGCCTGGACATCACCGAGCTCAATGCGATACCCGCGGATCTTGACTTGCTCATCGGCGCGTCCGACATAGCGCAGCTGCCCGTCGGCGCCCCAATAAACCAAATCGCCGGTGCGATACATGCGCACACCGGCTCCGCCGAACGGGCAGGCCACAAACCGGGAAGCCGTCAACCCCGCCCGTCGCACATACCCCACGCCCACACCACGGCCGGCCACATACAACTCACCGACCACCCCGGCCGGCACTGCCCGCAGCCAGCCGTCGAGTACGAACACCGCCGCCCCCGCCATCGGCGCACCGATCGGCACCACACCCGAAGCAGGTGCCTCCGGTGTTAAATGCGCACTTCTGGATGCACACACTGTGGTTTCGGTGGGCCCGTAGGCGTTGACCATCACCCGTCCGGGCGCCCAGCGCTCCACCAATTCGGCCGGACACGGCTCACCGGCCACCAACAGCGCCACCGGTCCCAAACCCTCCGGGGAGAGCATCGCCAGCGCGGAGGGTGTCTGGCTCAACACGCTGACCTGCTCAGCGACCAGCAGGGCGTGGAAGTCCTCGGGCGAGCGGGCCAGCGACTCCGGTATCACCACCAATCGCCCGCCGTGCATCAGCGCGCCCCAGATCTCTTCGACCGAGGCGTCGAAGGCATAGGAATGCCATTGCGCCCAAACCTGGCCTGGCAGAGCGGTTTCCATTCCCGGCATGGCGGTATCCAGCGGCCCCAGCATTTGGGTCACGTTGCGGTGGGTGATCGCGACGCCCTTGGGAACACCGGTGGTGCCTGAGGTGTAAATGAGGTACGCAATGTTGTCCGCGTCCGGGGTCGGCAGCGCAGTACTCGGCTGGCTGTTCAGCGCGACGGCCTCGATCCCGCCGAGATCGATGGCCGCCAGCTCGCAGTCGTGCAACCGCTCGATCAGACCGGTCGTGCTGATCGCGGCGGTCGGCGCGGCATCGGTGAGCATGAAGGTGATCCGCGCATCGGGCAGGCTGGGGTCGATCGGCAGATAGGCCGCCCCGGTCTTGAGCACCGCCAGCATGGCCACCACTGCTTCCGCAGAGCGTTCCAACAGCAACGCCACACACTCCCCCGGCCCGGCGCCGTGGCCGGACAGCAAGTGCGCCAACCGGTTTGCCGCATCATCCAGTTCGCGGTACGTCATCGTCCGGCCGTCAAAGCTGATCGCCACGGCATCGGGGGTTTCGGCGGCGTGTTCGGCGAACAATGCCGGAATCGACACCGCGGCCGGCGTCGGCTCGGCCAACACCGCCCGATTACCCCACTCGTCCAGCCGGGCGTGCTCAGTCTGGTCGACCAGTTCGATCGACGACAGCCGCCGGGTGGGGTCGTCGGTCATCGCCGCCAATACCCGCTGCCAGCGCCCGATCAGCGCTTCGATGCTGTCCGGGTCGAACACGTCGGTGCGAAATTCCACGGCTCCGCTGATGCCGGCGGGCTCACCGGACTTGGTCCAGCGTTCTCCGAGGGAAAATGTCAGGTCCATGCGGGCGGTGCGGGTGTCGACGGGTAGCGGCGTGACGTCGAGATCACCCAGGGTTAGCCCCGCGGCGGGGTCATTGTCTTGCCCGCGGAAGTTCTGCCAGGCCAACGCAACCTGCACCAGCGGGTGATGCGTCAGGCTTCGCGTGGGGTTGAGCCGCTCGACCAACGCCTCGAACGGCACATCCTGGTGTTCGTAGGCGACCAGGCTCTGCCGTCGCACCTGGGCCAGGAGTTCGGCCACGGTGGGATCACCAGCCAGGTCGACGCGCAGCACCAAGGTGTTGACGAAGAACCCGACCAGCTCGTCGAGGGCGGGGTCGCGACGCCCAGCGATCGGGAACCCCACGGCCACATCAGAACTCGCGCTGAGCCTGCCCAGCAGCACCGCCAGGGCCGCCTGCATCACCATGAAACTCGTCGCGTTGTGCTCACCGGCCATCGCGCGGACCCGCTGCTGCAGCTCCGCCGGCCACTCCACCGCCACACTGGCGCCGCGCTGATCGGCGATCGGCGGGTAGGGCCGATCGGTGGGCAGCTGCAAGCGTTCCGGCATGCCGGCCAGCGCGTCCTGCCAGTAGGCCAGCTGTGCGGCGATGCGGCTGTCGCTGTCGTCGAGGTCACCCAACTGGTCGCGCTGCCACAGCGTGTAATCGACGTACTGCACCGCCAACGGCGCCCAGTCCGGCGTTTGCCCTGCGCACCGGTTGGCATATGCCACACCCAGATCCGCCACCAGCGGCGTCAACGACCAGCCGTCCGCAGCGATGTGGTGCACAACGGCCACCAGCACGTGCTCATCGTCGGCGACGCGGAAAAGCTTTGCCCGCAAGGGGATTTCGGCGGCCAGGTCGAAACTGTAGCCGACCGTGGCGTCGATGGCCTCGGTCAGCTGGATTGCCGACCAGCCGGTGGTGTCGACGAGGCCCCATCCGATGTCGGCTCGCTCAATCGGGATTACCACCTGCTGGGGTGTTCCGTCGACGGCCGTGAACAGGGTGCGCAGGCTTTCGTGGCGGCCCACCACATCGGTCAGCGCCGCTGCCAGGGCATCGGCGTCCAGGAGCCCGCGCAGCCGCAATCCGACCGCCATGTTGTAAACCGGTGAGGGCCCGTGCAATTGGTCGATAAACCACAGCCGGTTCTGAGCGAACGACAGCGGAATCACCTCGGGTCGCGGACCGGCCACCAGCGGCTCCAACCGCCCCACGCTCTCGCCGATTCGCGGCGCCAGCTGGGCCACCGTGGGCGCTTCGAACACCGTGCGCACCGGAAGATCGGTATCCAGTGCGCTGTTGATCGCCGCGATCAGCCGCATCGTCGACAGCGAATCCCCGCCCAGGTCGAAGAACGAGTCGTCGACGCCGACTCGCTCCACCCCCAGCACCCGGGCGTAGATGCCGGCCAGGATGTCCTCGACTGCGCTGGCCGGGGCGCGGTAATGGTCGGCGCCGTAGTCCGGTGCCGGGAGCGCCCGCGCATCGAGTTTGCCGTTGACGGTCACCGGCAGCGCCGCCATCGCCACCACCGCGGCGGGCACCATGTAACCCGGCAGCCGATCGGCCAGCGCGGTACGCACTGTGACCGGGTCGGCCGTTCCGGTGATATAGCCAACCAGGCGTTTGTCGCCGAGGCGGTCCTCGCGGGCGATCACCGCCGCCTGCTCGACGCCCTCGAGCGCCGTCAGCGCGGACTGGATTTCGCCCAGTTCGATGCGATATCCGCGGATCTTGACCTGTTCATCGGCGCGCCCGAGGTAATCCAGTTGCCCATCGGCGCGCCAGCGCACCAGGTCCCCGGTCCGATACATCCGGGCTCCGGGCTCCCCGAACGGGCAGGCCGTAAACCGCGTCGCGGTCAACCCGGCCCGGCGCCAATAGCCACACCCGACGCCTGCACCGGCCAGATACAACTCCCCGACCACACCGGCCGGCACCGGCCGCAGCCACCCGTCGAGCACGAAGAACGCGGCCCACGCCACCGGCGACCCAATCGGCGGCGCGCCCGACCCCGCCGCCAACGGCTTACTGGCACAGAGCCACATCGTGGTCTCGGTCGGGCCGTACACGTTGACCATCACCCGCTCGGGTGCCCACCGGTCCACCAGCTCGGGCGGACAGGGCTCCGCGCCGATCACCAGCGCCGCCGATTCCAGGCCTTGCGTGGAGAGCACGCTCACCGCCGACGGTGTCTGGGTGAGCACGGTGACCTGTTCGCGCACGCACAACGCGTGGAAGTCCTGTGGTGAGCGCGCCACCTGTTCGGGCACCACCACCAGCCGCCCGCCGTGCAGCAGCGCACCCCAGATCTCCCACACGGAGAAGTCGAAGGCATAGGAGTGGAACTGCGTCCACACCTGCCCCGCCGCCAGCGGCACACCGATTTGCAAGCCGTTGAACAGCTGAGTGACGTTGCGCTGAGCGACCGCCACACCCTTGGGAACCCCGGTGGTGCCGGAGGTGTAGATGATGTGGGCCATGTCGTCAGGAGCCGGCCCCGGCAGCGGCGTGCTGGGCTGAGCACCGACCCGCCGGTCGTCCACATCGATCACCAGTACGTCATGGCCGTCGAACCGGTCAGCCAGGTCGGCCGTGGTGACCGCGGCGACCGGCGCGGCGTCGGTGAGCATGAACTCGACCCGCGCCGCCGGCAGCGCCGGATCGATCGGCAAATAGGCTGCGCCCGCCTTGAGCACCGCCAAAATCGCGACGATCCCCTCGGCCGATCGCGGGAACAGCAGCGCCACCCGCTCGCCTGGACCCGCGCCCTGGCTAATCACCAAGTGCGCCAACCGGTTCGCGGCCTCGTCGAGTTCCCGGTAGGTCATCGACCGGTCGCCGCAGACCAGCGCGACCGCATCGGGGGTACGGGCCACCTGCGAGGCGAACAACGCCGGCACCGTCGTCTCGGGCACCGGTTGCGCCAATACCTCCCGATTGCCCCAGTCGTCCAGGCGGGCGTGCTCGGCTTCGCTCAGCACATCCACCGACGTAAGCGGCCGCCCCGGGTCGGTGGTCATCGCCGCCAACACCGTCGCGAACCGCCCGATCAGCGCGCGAATGCCCTCGGCGTCGAACACGTCGGTGTCGTATTCGATGCGCAGGCCCAGTTCGCGGCCCGGCTGGGCTTGCACCGTCAAGGGGTAGTGAGTCGATTCGCGGAAGGCGAGTTCGCTGATCGCCAACTGCTGGGCGTCCGACGGCGCGGCGATGTCGATCGGGTAGTTCTCGTACACCAGGAGGGTGTCGAACAACCGATCCTGACCGGTGACTCGGTGAATGTCGCTGAGCGACAGGTGCTGGTGGTCGAGCGTGTCGTTGTGGGCGCTTCGCAGTTGCTCCAGCAGGTTCTCGGTCGTGGTGGCCGGTGTGAAGGTCGCCCGCACCGGCACCGTGTTGATCAACAGGCCCACCATCGACTCCGCGCCGGTCACGTCGGTCGGCCGACCCGAAACCACGGTGCCGAAGGCGACGTCATGCTGACGGGTCAGCCAGCACAGCAGCCGCGCGAAGGCGGCCTGCAGCACGATGTTGACGGTCGTGTGGTGCGAACGCGCCAGCTCGCCCAGCGCGCGGGTGGTCTCCTCAGGCACCCGGAACGATTCGATACCTCGCGGTCCGAGCCCCAACGGATTCGGCGGCCCGACGAGGGTGGGTGTGTCGAAGCCGGCGAGCACCTCGCGCCACGCCGCATGGGCGGCCTCGAGATCGCGGTCGGCCAGCCAGGTGATGAAGTCGCGATACGACGCGCTCGCCGGTAGTCGCTGCCCGTAGTAGCTGGTGAAGATCTCCTGCAGCAGGATCGGCAGCGACCAACCGTCGAGCACGATGTGGTGATTGGTCAGCACAAACCGGTGCCGGTCTGCTGCCACGCGGATCAA
>NZ_LZKJ01000191.1 GCF_001672775.1 Mycobacterium kyorinense
CCAGCATGTTCACGAACATGTCGTGAATTGCCGCGGCTTGGACGCTGGCCGCCTGATACATCCGGGCATGCGTGGCGAACTGTGCCGCCGTCAGCGCCGAAATCTCATCGGCTGCCGGCGGCACTATTCCCGTCGTCGGGCCCGCCGCAGCCGCATTCTGCGCCGCCACTGACGCGCCGATAGCCACCAAATTGCGAGCCGCAGCGGATAGCACCTCCGGCTGGGTTTCTACGAACGCCACGCATGCCCGGATGTATCAGGCGGCCAGCGTCCAAGCCGCGGCAATTCACGACATGTTCGTGAACATGCTGGGCACCAGCGCCGGTTCGTACGCGGCCACGGAAGCCGCCAACGCCGCCGCGACCAGCTAGAGGAGACGTAGTGCTGGATTTCGGGGCGTTACCGCCAGAGGTCAACTCCGCTCGCATGTATGCCGGACCGGGGTCGGCGGCGATGATGTCCGCGGCGTCGTCCTGGCGGTGGCTGGCCGCCGAGTTGGAGTCCGCCGCAATCGATTACGACAGGGTGATCACGCAGCTGACCAGTGAGTGGCGCGGCCCGGCGTCGGCGCAGATGGCCGACGCCGCCGCGCCCTATATCGCGTGGATGAGCAGCAGCGCCGCCCAGGCCGACCAGGCCGCTACCCAGGCCGGGGCCGCGGCCGCCGCCTACGAGGCTGCGTTCGCCGCGACCGTGCCCCCGCCGCTGATCGAGGCTAACCGCCTCCAGCTGGCGCAGGCGGTGTCGACCAACGTTCTC
>NZ_LZKJ01000192.1 GCF_001672775.1 Mycobacterium kyorinense
GCGGCCCCGGCCTGGGTAGCGGCCTGGTCGGCCTGGGCGGCGCTGCTGCTCATCCACGCGATATAGGGCGCGGCGGCGTCGGCCATCTGCGCCGACGCCGGGCCCGACCACAGGCCACTGATTTCGGAGATCGCCGAGCCGTAGCAGGACGCGGTCGTGTACAGGTCGGTGGCCAACACGTCCCAGGCAGCGGCGGCCGCCAACATCGGTCCCGCGCCCGCGCCGGCGTACATCCGGCCAGAGTTGACTTCCGGCGGTAATGCTCCGTAATCCACTACTTGACGTCCTGGCCTCGTCGGTCGCTACAGCCTGCCGATCTACTCGACCTCGTAGTCACGAATGCGATGCCCTTCCTCGCCATCGGCGACGGCTGCGATCCACTATCTGAGACATAAGTTCACTAATGAAGATATAAGGCGTTCAGAGGCGTCAGCGGTACGCAGTAATGAACTCTTTCTATCTTTAGGTGAACACTCGTCGTTGGTAGTGCACAGTCGGCTCCCGGCCATCTAACGTCGCTAGCGAGCGGCTCGTGAAGGCCGTTGAGACCGAGCACTGAGGAGAAATCAGCGTGGCGTTCGTAGAAACCCAGCCGGAGGTGCTATCCGCTGCGGCTCGCAATTTGGTGGCTATCGGCGCGTCAGTGGCGGCGCAGAATGCGGCTGCGGCGGGCCCGACGACGGGAATAGTGCCGCCGGCAGCCGATGAGATTTCGGCGCTGACGGCGGCACAGTTCGCCACGCATGCCCGGATGTATCAGGCGGCCAGCGTCCAAGCCGCGGCAATTCACGACATGTTCGTGAACATGCTGGGCACCAGCGCCGGTTCGTACGCGGCCACGGAAGCCGCCAACGCCGCCGCGACCAGCTAGAGGAGACGTAGTGCTGGATTTCGGGGCGTTACCGCCAGAGGTCAACTCCGCTCGCATGTATGCCGGACCGGGGTCGGCGGCGATGATGTCCGCGGCGTCGTCCTGGCGGTGGCTGGCCGCCGAGTTGGAGTCCGCCGCAATCGATTACGACAGGGTGATCACGCAGCTGACCAGTGAGTGGCGCGGCCCGGCGACG
>NZ_LZKJ01000193.1 GCF_001672775.1 Mycobacterium kyorinense
TGGGCGCGGCGCCGAACCAGGACTCTGACTGCGCCGCGAGGTCGGCCACGTCGTCGATCTGGGAGACATCGCAGCGGATGGCGGTGGCGTGACCGCCGGCTGCGGTGATCGCGTCCACAGTTTGGGCGGCAGCGGCTTCGTCGATGTCGCTGCACACGACCGCGCCGCCGCGTCGGGCGAGTTCGACGGCGAACGCTGCGCCGATTCCGCTGCCGGCTCCGGTGACCACCGCCGACGCGTCGCGGCTGGTCTTGTTGGCGGCGCGGGACAGTCCGGGCAGTCGGGGAATGCCGATCACATCATTGAGTCAACAGCTAATGGTGACATTAGTCAATGGCAACATTGTGGCTACTTTTGCCGCGAGCGTGCGCAGAAACGGGTTTCTAGTCGGCGTGTCGACCGGGGACACGCACGCTCGCGCGGATGGCGTTCTTGTCGACTTTGCCGATTGGCGTCATCGGCAGCGACGTCATCGTCACCAACGTGTCGAGCCGGGTGTGGGTTGCCACTCCGCGCTCGTCGAGGTAGCGATTCAGCTCGGCCAGCGGTATCGGTTGACCATCGAAAATGACGGCCGCGCAGATCTTTTCGCCGAGATATTCATCGGGCAGTGGCACCGCGGCCGCGGCCCGGATCGCCGGATGGGTCACCAGGTGCTCCTCGAGGTCGGCTGCGGCGATCGTCTCGCCGGCGCGCTGGATGACATCTTTGACCCGACCGGTCACTTCGAGATAGCCGTCGACCGAACGGCGGACCCGGTCGCCGGTGCGGAAGAACCCGTCCGGCGTGAACGACCGCTGATTGGCAGCCTCGGCGCGAAAGTAGCCGTTGAGCGTGTAGGGCCCGCGCACCAGCAGCTCGCCCTCAGCGCCGTCGGCGACGTCGATGCCCGCCTCATCGACGATCCGCACCTCGTCGGCCTCACACAACGGCCGGCCCTGTGTGTGGTCCACCACCGCCACGGGATCGTCGAGGCGGGTGTAGTTGACCAACCCCTCGGCCATCCCGAACACCTGCTGCAGGCCGGGCGTCAGAGTTGCCCGGATGCGACGGGCATCTTCGGCAGCGAGCTTGGATCCGCCGACCTGCAGCAACCGCAACGAGTCCGGCGTGACCGGCTCCCAGTCGCAGGCCTCGACCCACAGCGTGGCCAGTGCCGGTACCAGCGCGGTAACGGTAACGCGGTGGCGTGCGATCGTGGCGAACGCCGCCTCCGGGCTGGGATCCGCGATGAACACCGTGGTAGCGCCGACGCTCATCGCGCCGAGCAGGCCGGGGCAGGCCAAGGGGAAGTTGTGCGCCGCCGGCAATGCCACCAGATACACATCGTCACCGGTCAACCGGCACAGCTGCGCGCTCGCCGTGGCGTTGTAGCGGTAATCGTCGTGGGTGCGCGGAATCAGTTTGGGCAGTCCGGTGGTGCCCCCCGACGCCAGCAACAATGCGGGAAGAGTGGTATCGGCGACGGGCGCGGCCGGCCCGGCCGCCGGGGCATCGGCAAGTAACTCGGCAAACGAGCTGAACGGTCCGGGATCCCCGTCGACGACGACCTGACGCAACGCTGGATGTGCTGCGACCAGCTGCTCGGCCAGTGGGCGGTAGTCGAAGCCATTCGCCGTCTCGGCGACGACCAGACCGACTGCCCCACTCACCTCGGCAAAGTGACTGAGCTCGGCCAATCGATGCCCCGGCAGGCACATCACCGGGATCGCGCCGGCACGCAGCAGGCCGAACAGCGCAACGGCGAACTGACACGAGTTGGGCAAATCCAACAGCACTCGGTCAGCCGGGGCGATGCCGCGTATGGCAAATGCGGCGGCGGCGCGGTCGACGAGTTGGTCAAGCTCGGCGTAGGTATGGCTACTGACCGCGTCGACGACACCAACGCGGTCGGGCCATGCCGTCGCGGCCTGCCGCAGAATCGAATCCAGGCAGTCGCCGGTCCAGAAGCCGGCTGCGCGATAACGGGCCACCCGATCCGGCGGGAACGGAATGAATCCGGCCAACGCGGATCCGGGCGGGTCGGCAGAGGCGACCGGCACTCGGCAACTCCCTTCGGACGGGTGTGGGCTGGGCATGGATCATCGTGTAGCGTACCGAAAGTTAGGACAGCCTGGGCTAATCAATGGAGGGTGGTCGTGGGTGATGCTCTCAGTCTCGGCTGGCTTTTTGCCGTAACCGGCGGCGAGTATCGGCCGGCCGAGCATGAGTAAGACCCTGGCGATCGTGGGGGCGGGCGCCAAGGCCGTGGCGCTGGCGGCCAAGGCGGCCGTACTGCGCCAGATGGGCGTCGACACCGTCGACATCATCGCCATCGAACGCTCCGGAGTGGCGGCCAACTGGCGGGCCGGCGGCGGGTGGACCGACGGCCGGCAGCGGCTGGGCACCAGCCCGGAAAAGGACGTCGGCTTCCCGTACCGCTCGGAGCTGCTGCCCGGCCGTAACGCCGAACTCGATGAACGTCTGATGCGGTGGAGTTGGCAGGCGTATTTGATTGCGACGGACCAATTCGTCGGCTGGGTCGATCGCGGCCGGCCGGCGCCCACCCACGACACCTGGGCGCAGTATTTGCGCTGGGTCGCCGACATGGCCGGGCTGAATGTCGTTCGCGGCGAATTGGTCAATATCTCCATCGACGGACTGCAGTGGGCGCTGCATACCCGCGACTCTCGGCTGTCGGCTGATGCGCTGATGATCACCGGCCCGGGTCAATCGGAACGCTCCATGCTCTCCGGTGATCCGCGGGTGTTGTCGATCGCGCAATTCTGGCAGCGGGCCGCATCGCAGGATCGGATCGTCGCTCAGAACGTCGCCGTGATCGGTGGGGGAGAGACCGCCGCATCGATGCTCAATGAGCTCTTCCACCACCGGGTTTCGGCGATCACCGCGATCTCGCCGCAAGCGACGCTGTTCACCCGCGGCGAGGGCTATTTCGAGAACTCGCTGTTTTCCGATCCCACCAAATGGCGCAGTCTCACTCACGCCGAACGACGCGACTGTATCGCCCGCACCGACCGCGGGGTGTTCTCCGCGCGGGTTCAAGAGTCGTTGCTTGCCGACGAACGGATCAGGCATCTGCGCGGCCGCGTCGCCGACGTCGTCGACCGCGACGGCCGTATCTGGGTCACGATGTACACCGACGGCGGCGGTAACGAGCGCGTCGAGTCGTTGCACGGCTTCGATCTGGTGATCGACGGATCGGGCGCGGACCCATTGTGGTTCCTGTCGCTGCTGAGCCAGCCTGCCCGCGACAGCCTGGAACTGTGGCTGGGCGGGCCGCTGACCAGCGAGCGGCTAGAAGAGTCCATCGGTCATGACCTCGCGGTACAGGGAACCGCTCCTAAGCTGTTCCTGCCCAACCTGTCCGGGCTCAACGAGGGCCCGGGATTCCCGAACTTGAGCTGCCTGGGGCTGCTGTCCGACCGGGTGCTTGGCGCGGACTTCACCGTCACCGAGCCGTCGGTCAAGAGCGCCGCCTACCAATCCGTTTGAGGTTGGCCTTCGCGGTTAGCGCCCCACGTCATTGAGTGTGAATCCATGGCGGGATTTTTGCGCTCAGACCGCCCTCAGTTCACACTCAAATACCTGAGTTCACACTCAATTTCGGGTAGGCGGTCGGTGAGCCAGCAGGTCCGCCGGTAGCTAGGACTACCCGCCCAGTCGTACCAGGATGTCGGCGATCGAGGCCCCGCCGAGCAAGTCCGCCACCTCTAGCTCGTGGTTGAACTCGGTTTTGACGCGGCGGTGTAACTCCAGCGCCTGCAGTGAATCCAAGCCGATCGCGACCATGGGTGCCGTGGTGTCGATCGCATCGACAGTATCGACGCCGATGGCCCCGGCCAGCAGGCTCATCAGCCGCTGCTCGAGATCTTGCCCACCGGCCGGAGCCGGCGCAGCTGGGGGTGGAGAAGTCAACTGGGACAACAGCGGACCGTAACCGTAGGCTGCCAACACAGGCTGCGCGCGATCCAGATCGAATGCCGCGACGACGGCATTGTCACCACGCCGGGGCATCCCCACCGCCAGCGCATCAGCGGGACGCATCGGCACGACGCCGGTCGCGGCCACCTTCGCCCACCCCGAGGGGTCGAGATCGACAACCGTCCACTGGCCCCACTGCACCGAAACGCAATCCATTCCCTCGGCCCGTAGCCGATGCGCCATCGCGTCGAGCATCCGGTTGGCCGCCGCATAGATGATTTGGCCGCGACCGCCGATGGTCGCCGCTACCGAGGAACACAACACGACGCGGCACTGATCGGTGCGCGGGAATGCACTCAGGACCCGCGAGATGCCGACGACCTTGGCGCGCAACGCAATGTCGACCTTCTCGGCGGTGATGTCGGTCAGCTCGACATCCGAATACGCCATCGCGGCATGGATGATCAGATCGGTAGGCGCGTCGCCGTACTCGTCGGCCAGTCGTGTGACGGCACCTGCGTCGCCCACGTCGCAGCTGGCGGCATCAATTCGCGCCGACGTAGCTGAGCGGATCTTGCGCAGTCGATCCGCCACGGCGGCCGTCTCGCCCGACCTGCTCACCAAGGTGATTCGCCGCGCACCGCGTCGCGCGTAGTGTTCGCAGAACTCCAACCCGAGATTTCCGGTCCCGCCGACAATGAGCACGTGCTCATACGCATCGGTGTCGGATTCGGCGACGGGGCTGTCGCCCTCGACAATTCGCTTGGCGTACAACCCGCCGGGGCGCAGCGCGAGCTCCGACTCCGCCTTGGTGTGCAGCGCCGACAGGATTGCCGGCGCTGACTCCGACGGCGTCGATCCGGCCGACAGATCGAGGTGCCGAAATCCGACCCCGGGATATTCGGCCCCGATGCTGCGGAATCCGGCGCCGGCCGCCGCGTGCACCAGATCCGGTGGCGCGTCGTCGCCGACGACGGCCTCGCCGCCCGTCGTCACCAGCCAGCACTCGGTAATCGTGTCCGGTATTCCCGGCCACCAGGGGCGGTCACCGAAGAATTGTGAAACTTCGGTTGCCGCGGCATCGTCGTCCAGCTTCGGCGACGGCGGAACGAGGATGACATATGTATCGAGATCTGCTGCGGGACTGTCGCTTTGGGTCGAGGAATCGAGCACCTGTGCGGCAGCCCCGATGTCTGCGGCTGCAGCGCATAGCGCGGCGGCAAGCTTAGAGCACGCTCCGCCTCGATCGACGATGCCGATAGTGCGCGGCGGCACCAGTGCCCGCTGCGATAGTCGAATCCACTTCTCGATCAAAAGACGTGGCGCCGCTCCGGGCGGCGGAGCTGCAGCGGCCGTTCGGTTGTCCGGTGTGGGCTCGACGCCGTCGTAGGGCAACCACAGCAGTTTCTCGTCCATGCGGGTGTTGGGGAAATCAGCGAGCGGCAGCGGAGCCGGGCCGGCCACGTCGGTGCGCAGTCGCTCCCACGGGTACTGCAGGTCATGGACCGCCAGCCGCGCGAGGTTGCGGGTGAAATCGCTCAGGTCGGTGGCAGTCCGGTTGGACGTGCCCACCACTAGGTGGTCCTTCGTCAAGGCAGCGAGGTTCTCGTCGATCGCCAACTGCAGCGTCGGATGTTCGGCCAGTTCGACGAAGGTGTCGATGCCCAGCGGCAGCGCAGCCGCAATGGCCTTGTCGAACCGAACGGTGTTACGCAGGTTCCAGAACCAGTACTGCTCGACGGACAGGTCCTGGGTGATCGGACCGCCGAGCGTGGCGCCAAGGCAGACGGTGTCGGTGTCGAGGAACGTCGGATTCTGCAGTTGCCGGCGCACCGCCGCACATACCTTGTCGCCCAGGGGATTGATCGCGCTGGTATGCGCGGGGTAGCGGACGCGAATGACGCGCGCGAAGACGCCGCGCTCGGTCAGCGTGTCCACGATGCGCTGCACCGTCTCGCGGTCTCCTGAGATCCCGGTCATGCCGGGCGAATTGATCACCGACAGCTCCGCCCAACCGGAACAACGCGCGAGTTCGTCCTCGCAGGTATCGCGGTCGGAGGCGACAACTGCCATCGCGTAGTCGCCGGAAATGAACTCGTCGGCGGCGCGGGCGCGGATGCCGACGACATGGACGGCGTCTGCCAGGTTGATCGCACCGGAGACGTAGGCGGCGGCGATCTCGCCCTGGCTGTGACCGATCGTGACGGCCGGTTCGACACCGAATGAGCGCCACGTCGCGGCCAGCCCGGCCATCTGGGCGAACAACGCGGGCTGGACAGTGCGGGCACTGTCGTCGGCCGAAAGGTGTTCGTCGAGGAGGTAACTCAACGGCGAATCGCCCAACTGGAAAGCGTCGGCGCAGCGATCTACTTCGGCTCGATAGGCAGGAACCGAGTCGTAGAAGACGCGGCCCATCCCGGGGCGTTGGCCGCCCTGGCCCGGAAAGACATAGGCGAGCCGACGTGCGGCCGCGGGCGTGGCGGCGCGCACCACCGCGGCATGTTCGCGGTCGTCGAGGATCGCCTGCAGGGCATCGAGCAACTCGTCGCGGGTGGTGACCATCGCCAGCGCGCGGTATGGGCGGGCAACTCTTGTCCGAAAGAGCATTTCGGCGATCGCGTCCGGCGCCACCTCGGGATGGTCTGTGGCATAACTCAGCAACGCGGCGGCTTCGCCGTACACCAGACCAGGACTGCCCGCCGACACCAGAACGGGGATGGTGCCATCGGGAAGGCGGTAGCTAGGAATGGTCACGGGTCTCACTCACGGGCATAGCGATGATCGCATGCGCATTGGCACCCCCGGCGCCGAATGACGATGCGGCGCCGTAGCGGACGCCATCTTTGGGTTCCCAGGGATGCAGTTTGGTGGCCAGCCGCAGCCCTACCAGATCCCAGTCCAGCTTCTTGGTCGGGTTGTCCGAGAAGAGCGTGGGCGGGATGTGGCCATGCTGTCCGGCGAGCAAGAGTTTGATCAGCCCGAGGATCCCCGACGCCGCTTGGGCGTGACCGGAATTCGACTTGATCGAGCCGAGCAGCGCGGTGCTTCCCGCGGCGCCGTAGGTTTTGAACAGGGCCAGCAATTCCACCGGATCGCCGGCGACGGTCGCGGTGCCGTGACCCTCGATCATGCCCACGTCGGCGGCGTCGATTTCCGCCGCGTCGAGCGTCTTTCGAATGAGCTGTTCTTGGGCGCGCACCCGGGGAACGAGGATCGGCTTGCCTTTGCCGTTGTGGTTGGTGCGGATGGCCAGAATGCGCCCGTAGACGGTGTGGCCCAGTTGGCGTGCCCGCGACTCACGTTCGACGAGCACCATGCCCGCGCCTTCGCCCCAGACAGTGCCGCTGGCGTCGTCGGAGTAGGCGCGGCAATGACCGTCGTCGGATAGCGCATTGAGTCTGGCGAACTCGAAAAACGCGCCGGGAGAACCCATTACGCATACCCCGCCGGCGAGTGCCCATTCGCACTCGTCGGTCGCCACCGCGTTGGCGGCCAGCTGCAAGGCGGTCAACGACGATGCGCACGCCGAATCGACGCACATCGACGGCCCGGTCAGCCCGAGGCTGTGCGAGATCCGGCCCGCCGCCCCCAACTGCCCCAAGCTGGCGATTCGATGACCGCTATGAGCGTCGGCGACTGCCGCACGCGGCCCGTATTCCATGGGCGACATTCCGATGAAACAGCCGCCCTCTTCGCCGGCGAGCGTTGCCGGGTTGATGCCGGAGTTCTCCAGCGCCTTCCAGGCCAGCCGTATCGCTACCCGTTGCTGGGGATGCATCACCAGGGCTTCTCGGTGGGTGATGCCGAAAAAGGGTGCGTCGAACATCGCGGCACCCTCCAGGAAACCGCCCGCATCGCAGACGCGTCCCCAACCGTCCAGCCGGGACACCGAGAGCAGGTCGTCGATCGGCCAGCCGCGGTCCCGTGGGAATGGGGTGATCAACTCCCTGGATTCGGCTACCGCACACCACAGTGCGGCAGGGGTGTCGATTCCGCCGGGCGCCTCGACGGCCAGTCCGGAAATGACGATCGGGTCGCTGGTGTTCACGCCGTTTGCTCGCGTTGCCCGGACGGCGCCAACAACTCCGCGACCGCGCCGAGATGATCATTGAGATAGAAATGCCCGCCGTCGAACATCGTGACGTTGAGCTGCTCGGTGTGCTTACCCCAGCCGTAGAGATCGCCCAGCGTGACGAACGGATCCTGATCGCCCCCCATCGCCTGAATTGGGGCGGCCACTTTCACGTTGTCTGCGCAGTCGTACGCATCGAAGGCCCGGTAGTCGGCCTTGATTACCGGCAGAGCCAGTCGCATGACCTCCCGGTTGGCGAACACATTGGTGTCGGTGCCCTCCAGGGTTGCCAGATGGTTGAGGATGTCCTCGTCGTCTTTGGGGTGGGGCGGTTTGGCCGCCGCATGACAGGGCGCAACCGCCGCGGAGACGTTGAGTTGGCGTACAGGGATTCCGCCGGCCTCGGCTAGCCGCACGAACTCGAACGCGATCAGCGCTCCCATGCTGTGGCCGAAGGTGACGAGCGGGACGCCGCGGTTGTGCTCGGACCCCGAGAACTCCTCGAAGGCGCCCTCGGCGATCGCCGGCAGGGAGAGCAACGACTCCTCGCGTGCCCGGTCCTGGCGCCCCGGATATTGAAAGACGATGACGGTGAACCTCGTGCTGAGGGCTTTCGAGAAGTCGCGGTAAGCCGACGCGCCGGATCCTGCGTGCGGGAACACCAGCAACGGCGGGTTCTCGGCCGAATCCGCACGGTGGAACTGCCTGATCCAGCCCAGGGTGCGTGGCATGGGCACAACCTCTCGCTCGCCTAGTTCCGCCTGGCCCGGCATGGACACCTCGCGCAATCAGCGTCGAACCAGCCGCGTAGGCCGCGGCAACGATCCCACAACTTAGCGAAGGCTAACATAAGCTCCCGGCCCGGGGACCGCGCCGTCGGTGGCGCATTCACACGGCTTATTGCTGCTCGCGGTCGCGGATCATCAGGGCAGCCCGCTTATCCGGAAGGTCGATGTCTTTGACACGGCGGAACCCGGCGCGTTCGCATATCCGGATCACCCGTGGGTTGTTGACGTCCGGCTCGCCGATGACCCGGGTCGCGCTTGGATCGGCATCCAGCAGCCAGGTGGATACTGCCCGCAGCAGATCCACCGCGAGTCCGCGGCCGCGACATTGGGCCGGCCCCAACAGTAGGTGAATGCCGGCGTCGTGTTCGTGCGCGTCGTAGTAGTCGGCCAGCGGATCAAGATCGGCGCGGTAAAGCTCCCAGTAGCTGATCGGGGCTCCGTCCAGTTCGCCCAGGTACGGCGTGGAATGTGCGCTGTCGGCCTGCTCGCGCAGATAGGCGCTGATCCGGTCGCGGGGCCACGGCTTGCGCCAAAACCTGGCAATCTCGGGATCATTCATCCAGGCATGCATCAAGTCGAGGTCGCGGTCCGGGTCAAGGCGGCGCAGCGCAAACCTTCCCGAGAACCCCGGATGGTCCAGGGCGATGTGGCGCTGCTGCAGATCCAGCCTGTTCACCTCCGTACCTTCCCACTGGCGAAACGGATGGCCGAACCACCCCGAGCCGCGGCCAGTTAGCATAGCCTATGCTAAGCCCGTGCTGCGGCGATGCCGGCTGGTCGGGGCGGCCACCGCCGGCGACGTTCAATCCAGCGTCACGACAGAACCTGCTCCAGCCGACTGAATGTCAGAAGTGAGACGAGGCATGACAGACACTGCCAAGACCGTTCAGGACCGCCGCCGGGAACTGTTGCGTGCCCGAATCGCCCAAAGCGGCGTGGCGGCGCGTGACACAGCTGAACGTCGCAGTGTGCGCGCCGGGGAGCGTTACCGGTTGTCGACCGGTCAGCGCCGGATGTGGTTTCTGCAGACCATGGATGCGACTGACTCCACGCTGAACATCTGTGTCGCCTACCAATTGACCGGCGCGCTGGATGAGCCGCGCTTACACACGGCGCTGCGTGACGTTGTTGCGCGTCATGCGATTTTGCGCACCACCTACGACGTCGACGGCGACGGCGAGCCGTATCAGCAGTTCCGCGACGATGTCGAGATACCGTGGCACGTCCATGACTTCGCCGACGTTGCGCCAACGGACCGCGAACAGCACATCGAGGCGCTGACCCGAGTCGAGTTCGGCAGGCCGTTCGATCTTGCGAACGAACTGCCGTTGCGGGTCAACCTATTGCGCACCGGCCCGGGCGAGGCGGTGCTGCTTTTCGTTGTGCACCACATCTGTTGGGACGACGACTGCTGGGATCTTTTCTTCGGTGAGTTGAGCGCTGCGTACAACGGTCACCAGTTGGGCAGCGCACCGCCGCAGTATGTCGCCGTCGAGGTGCTCGAGAGTTCCGAACCCGGCGAGGACGACGTCGAGTACTGGCGAAATGCGCTGCAGCCGGTGCCGGAACCGGTCGAGCTTCCCGGACCGGCTGCCGCCGACGCGTCGCGGCGCGCCGAGCGTCGAAGCCGCGCGGTGCCGGCCGACCTGTTCAACCGGGTTGAAACCTTTGCCCGCCAATATTCCACGTCGCCGTTCACGGTGCTACTGGCAGCTTTTGGTGTGCTCATGCGGCGTTACACCGGTGCACCGGACTTTCTGATCGCTGTCCCCGTTACCGACCGGCGGGCCGCTGCCCAGCATGCCATCGGGTATTTCGGGAACACGCTGTTGCTGCGCATCGCTCCGGGGCCGCACGGTGATTCGTTCGGCTCATTCGTCGATACGGTCCGTGAAACCTGCCTCGGCGGCCTCGCGCACCAGTCCGTGGGTATCGACCGGGTCGTCAGCGAGACAAACCCGGAGCGGACGGCCGGGCGCGACGGGATGGACCATCTGGTCCGGCTCGGCTTCAGCATGCGGAAGAGCGCGGGCGGATTCGCGCTCGACAATGTCGTTGTGCGCCAACTCGAACTCGGCGCTGTCACGGCGCCGGTTCCGCTTGCGATGACGATCGTGCTCGAGCCCGAGGGCGTGTTGACCGAGATCGAGTATCAGGTCGACGTGTTGCCCGATGCACTCGTCGATCAGATGCTGACCCATTACCTACGGCTGCTGGACAATGCGCTGAGCGAGCCGTCGCATCGCGTCACCAGCCTGGACATGCTCGGCCCGGGGGAGCGGGCCGCCGTGTTGGCGCAGTCGCACGGCGAGCTGGTCGCCGCGCGGCCCACCACGATGGTCGCCATGCTCGAAGAAGCTGCGGCAGCAGCGCCCGACGCCGTCGCAGTGGTCTCCGATGACGCCGAGCTGAGCTATGCCGAACTGCACAAGCGCGCAAATCGCTTGGCGCGCTGGCTGCTCGACAAGGGAGTCGGCGCAGAGGACATCATCGGATTGCGGATCGGCGCATCGATCGAGTTCATCGTCGCGGCGCTGGCCGTCCACAAAGCCGGTGCGGCGTATCTGCCTATTGATCCCGCCTACCCGGGTGACCGTATCGAGTACCTCACCACCGACAGCCGGCCCCGCATGGTTCTCGGGCAACAACAGCTTCTCGCCGCCGAGGCCGCCGCCGCCCAGCTGTCGGGGGCTGGGATTACCGACGCAGACCGGGTGTGCCCGCTGCACCCCGACCATTTGGCTTATGTCATCTACACGTCCGGCTCCACTGGGCAGCCCAAAGGCGTAGCGGTCTCACATCGCGCGATCGCCGACCACATCGCCGGTTTCATCGCCGAGTGGAGCATGACCGGCGACGACCGGCTCTTGCAGTCGTCGTCGGTGAGCTTCGACGCGTCACTGCCGGAGATCTTCATGACGTTGTCCGTCGGCGCCAGGCTGGTCGTTCCCAGGCCCGACGCCTTCGGAGACATCGATTACATCGCCGATCTGATTGCCCGCCACCGCATCACGGTCGTGCACATGGTGCCCTCCCTGCTGAGCACGCTGCTACTGCTGCCGCAGGCCACGCAATGGCGCCAATTGCGTCACGTCCCAGTCGGCGGTGAAGCACTGCCGGGGCAGGTGGCCGACAAGTTCGCCACCTACTTCGACGCCGAATTGCGTAATCACTATGGCCCAACCGAGGCGGTGGTCTGCTCCACCCACAAACTGGTAGACCGGTCGTACGGAACCGGCGTGGTACCGATCGGCGCGCCGAACCGCAATGTCTACACCTACGTGCTCGACCACGAGATGCAGCCGGTGCCCGCCGAGGTGGCCGGCGAACTCTACCTTGGGGGGGTTCAGCTCGCCCGCGGCTACCTTGGCCGAGCGAGCCTGACAGCTCAACGGTTCGTCGCCGACCCCTTCAACCCCGGGATGCGGCTGTATCGAACCGGCGACCTGGTTCGCCGCAACATCGCCGGGGAGTTGGAGTTCGTCAGTCGGGCGGACGAACAGGTCAAGGTGCGCGGCTTTCGTATCGAACCCGGCGAGGTCGAATCCGCGATCGCGTCGCACCCGGCGGTACAACAGTGCCTCGTTCTCGTCACCGACACGGAGCTGGGGCCGATGCTGGCCGCCTACGTGGTGCCCCGCGTCCAACTCAACCTCGACGAGCTGCGTGCACACGCCGCGAAGTTGCTGCCGGAATACATGCTGCCCAACGCGTTTGCGTTGATTCCAGAAATCCCGGTGACCGTGAGCGGAAAGCTGGACAAGCGTGCTCTGCCGCCGCCGACACCGATTGCGGCGCGCGCCTACCGTGCGCCGGCTACGGCCACCGAGCGTCGCATCTGCGCAATCTTCGCGGGACTGTTCGGCTCTGAGCGCGTCAGCGCCGAGGACTCGTTCTTCGAATTGGGTGGCCACTCACTGCTCGCGGCCCGACTGGTCGCGCAGATCCGGGCGGAATTCGGCGTGGAACTCGTCGTCCGCGCTGTGTTCGACACCCCGACGCCCGCCGGGTTGGCCGCTCGACTGGTGGAGCAGTTCCGTGCGGAGTTCGACATCGACCTCGACGCGACGGATTTCGAGGACATGCTCGATGACGCGGCCACAGAGTCGCATTCGCGGCGGCCCGAACTTGTCGCGTCGGCGCGGCCGCAGCGGATTCCGTTGTCCTACTCGCAGCTCGCCGCGTGGTTCCAATATCGGATGGACGGCGCGCGTGACGCTTTCAACATGCCGTTCGCGCTGCGCTTCAGCGGTCCACTCGACACCGCCGCACTGGCCACGGCGCTCAATGACGTGGTGGCCCGGCACGATGCGCTGCGCACCAATTTCGCCGAACACGAGGGGGTTCCCTACCAGTTCGTGCATCCCACCGTGCAGCTGGACGTACCGGCCCGCAGGGTTGAAGCCGAGCAGGTCGACGACGTGATCGCCGAGCTGCGCCGAGACGTGCTGTCACCCGAGAGCGGGCCGTTGCTGCGGGCTACCGTGTTGACGGTCGACTCGGATACCCATGTGCTGTTTGTGATCATCCACCACATCGTCAGCGACCACGCATCACTGGGCGTCATCTACGACGACCTCGTCACGGCCTATCGCGCTCGGCTGGGCGGACAGCCGCCGCAATGGACACCCTTGGCTATCCAGTTCGTGGACTACGCCCTGTGGCAACGGCAGGCATTCGATGCGCCCAGCGAGTGGGGACAGACCGAGGTCGACTACTGGCGCGACACCTTGGCCGACTTGCCCGACGAGGCGGCGATAGTGCCCGACCGCGAACGCCAACCGATCCTTGGAAAGCCGGGAGAGGTCGTAACTTTCACGCTTTCGGAGGCGCAGCGTTCGGCTCTTACCCGGCTCGCCGAGCAGAACGGGGCCACCGAGTTCATGGTGTATCAGGCCGCGATTGCGGTGCTGGTGCACAAGCTCGGCGGCGGCACCGACATCGCGCTGGGCAGCCCGGTCGCGTCGCGGGTCGAAGCGACCACCAGCAACCTGGTCGGTCTGTTCGCCAATATGGTGGTGCTGCGCAACGACCTGTCCGACAACCCGAGCCTTCGCTCGATGGTTGCACGCAGCCGCGACACGGTGCTCGATGCGTTCGCGCATCAGGAAGTTCCGATCGAGCGCCTGGTCGAGGCGGTCAAACCGGCGCGCTCCCGGTTTCGGAACCCGCTGTACCAGAATGCGGTTCATTTCCGCGGCGAGGACTGGGCGTTGACTCCACGCCGCCTGACCGACGCCGGACCCACCACCGTGGTAGCGCTTCCGATGGACTTCGACGTCTCCCTGCTGGATCTGGACATCGGCCTGACGGTGACCACGTACGGCGAACTCGACGTGCGGGTGGTCGCCAACGCCGACCTTTACCGACCGCAAACCGTTCGGCTCATTGCCGATGCCCTGAAAGCCGCGCTTGAAGCCTTTGCGACAACGCCGGATTGCCCAGTGTCCACCGTGGAATTGCTGCCGGCGCCTGCGCTGGAGAAACTGCTCGCTCCGCCGACCCCTGCCGCCACCGGCCCGTCCCAGCCGGCCGTCGGCGGATCGGAAGACACCGAGCGGCTGTTGATCACGCTATTGGAGGAGTTGCTCGACATCACCGGTGTCGACCGTGATGACAACTTCTTTGCGCTCGGGGGTGACAGCATCATTTCCATCAAGTGGTCGGCCCAGGCGACGGCGCAGGGCCTGGCTCTGACACCGGCAATGGTGTTCGAGCACATGACCATCGCAGAGCTGGCCGCCGCGGTGGACGTCGCCACGCTCGCTGATCAGCCCGGTCAGCCTGCGGCCCACGCCGAGTCGGCGCGCGAGCAGGAATACACGCCGATGAGCACGTCCGGGTTGAGTGCCGATGCGTTGGCCGAGTTGACGGCGGCGTGGCAAGAGCAATCGTGACGACGACGCCGCCCGAGATCGAGGACGTATTGGCCCTCAGCCCGCTGCAAGAGGGGCTGTTCGCCTTGTACCGACTGGCCGAGGACGGCGTCGACCTCTACAGCATGCAGTTCGTGGTCGACATCGACGGCCCGGTTGACGTCGAATTGCTGCGCCGCAGTGCCGCCGCCATGCTGATTCGGCACCCGAACCTGCGGGCCGCGTTCTGGGATCGCGGTGTGCCCAAGCCGGTGCAGATCGTGCCGGTCGAGGCGGAATTGCCATGGTCGGAACGCATCGCGCTGCCAACCGAATTCGACTCGATCGCACGCTCCGAGCGGCGTCGCCGGTTCGACTTGAGCCGGGGGCCGGCGCTGCGGGTCGTGTTGGTCACGGTGCCGGGTGAGTCGCGACGGCGGATGATCTTCACCGCGCACCACATTCTGGTCGACGGATGGGCACTGGCGGTGTTCTTCACCGAGATGCTCGCCGTTTATCGGGCCGGCGGATCGCTGGAGGCGCTGCCGGCCGCGCGCCCGTACCGCGACTACATCGTCTGGCTGGCCGAGCAGGACAAGGCAGCCGCGCTGAACACCTGGTGTGAGTATCTCGCGGGCGTTTCCGGTCCGCTCATGGTCGCCGACGGCTCCGTCGTCGCCGGCGATGCGGTGCCCGAAAAGGCAACCCTGTTACTGTCCGCGGCCGATACCGCGCGGCTGCGCCACTGGGCGAGCAGTTCTGGCATCACGCTGGGCACCGCGGTCCTGTTCGCCTGGGCCGTTGTCCTGGGACGACTCACCGACCGCCGCGACGTCGTATTCGGCACCATCGTCTCCGGGCGCCCCGAGAACTTGCCCGGGGTGGAAACCATGGTCGGGCTTTTCATCAACGCGGTGCCCGTCGTGCATCAGTTGGGTGGCACCACGTCGGTGGTCGAGCAGTGCGTCCGGCTGCAGCGCGAACTGTCGGCGATGCGTGACATCGGCTATTTCAGCCTCTCCGAACTGCAGCGCCAGCACGGTCAGGGCGCCCTGTTCGACAGCCTGTTTCTGTTCGAGAATGCGCCCATCGAGGATGCCATCCAAACGGTCACCGAGCCCGACGGCACCCGCTTTACCCCGGTGGAGATGGAAAGCCTGACCCACTACCCGTTGACCGTGGTGTCGCACCTGCACGATGACGCGCTGGTGATGGTTGTCGAGGCGATTCGCGCTGCGCTGCCGCATCTTCCAGCCGCCGAGATCGCCGAGCGAATACTCGTGGTGCTGCGTCAACTTCCCTGTATCGGCGACGGCAGCCCGGAGGTGTTGGACGTTCTCATCCCGGCCGAGCGCATCGAATCCGCCGATGTCGCTGCCTTGCCGATACCCGCGCCGGTCGAAACGGTGTGGGACGTGTTCGAACGGCAGGTGTCTGCTACGCCGGACGGGCCGGCGTTGACCGCGGGAACCAGTGCGCGTTACAGCTATGCCGAGCTTCATGCCGAGGCTAGCCGGTTAGCGGAGGAGCTGGCCGCCCACGGCGTCGGGCCGGAAACGGTTGTCGCACTTGTACTGCCGCGCTCACCCCGATCCATCATCGCCATTCTGGCGGTGCTGGCGGCCGGCGGCGCTTATCTACCGGTAGACATCACGCTGCCTGCAGCCCGCATCACGTCGATGCTGCGCCAAACCGACCCGATACTGGCGATCACCGAAGTGGACTACGCCGAGCTGCTCGACGACGGGTTGCCCGCGCTGCTTCTCGATGAGACCGAAGTGGCCGAACGTATTTCGCGGCTACCGGCCGCCGCGCCGTCGATCCGCCGTGATCCCGGGAACGCCGCCTACGTCATCTTCACGTCCGGATCCACCGGCGAACCCAAGGGTGTTGTCGGCACCAACGCCGCGCTACTCAGCTATTTCGCCGACCACCGCGACCGTGTCTACCGCCCGGCGCGGTCCCGGCTGAACCGACCGCTACGTATCGCGCACGCCTGGTCGTTCAGCTTCGACGCGTCGTGGCAGCCGATGGTCGGACTGCTCGACGGTCACGCGCTGCACCTGTTCGACGCCGAGGAGATGCGCGACGCCGACCTGCTGGTGCGCGGGATAGCCGCGCAGCGGATCGACATGATCGATACGACTCCGTCGATGTTCGTTCAACTTCGTGCCGCCGGGCTGCTGGACTGTGGCCTTTCGGTCCTGGCGCTGGGCGGCGAAGCGATCGACACCGCGTTGTGGGACCAGTTGCGTGCGCTGCCGGCGGACGCGGTGTTCAACTGCTATGGCCCCACCGAGGCCACGGTGGAAGCGGTGGTGGCACCGGTCGGTGAATACCGAGCCCCGGCAATCGGCACCGCCAATGCCGGATCCTGCGGCTACGTCTTGGATTCGAGCTTGCGGATGGTGCCCAACGGCGTGGTTGGTGAGCTGTACCTGTCCGGCGCACAACTAGCGCGCGGCTACGTCGGCAGGTCGGCGATGACCGCGGATCGGTTTGTCGCGGACCCGTTTCGGCTCGGCCGGCGCATGTACCGCACCGGAGACTTGGTTCGCCGACTGCCGCGTGGCGGCTTCAGCTATCTGGGTCGCGGCGACACCCAGGTCAAGATCCGGGGCTATCGCGTCGAAGTCAGCGAGATCGAGGCGGCGTTGCGCGGCCTGCCCGCGGTGCACGACGCAGCGGTGTCGGTGCTGCGGCGTTCCGGCGGCACTCAACTCGTGGGATTCGTGGTCTGGCGCGACGGTGTCGAGGACAACCCCGGCCGGTTGCGTGCCGCGCTCGCCCAGCGGTTGCCCCTGTACATGGTTCCGGCGCGCATCGTCGCATTACCTCGGTTGCCGGTGAACGCCAACGGCAAGCTGGACGGCCATGCTTTGGAGCGACTGGCCGACGAGGCGCTTGCCGGCGCTACCGGTGACGGTGCGGCGTCGGCGTCCACCGACACCGAACGGCTGCTGTGCGAGGTATTCGGTGAACAGTTCAACGGTGTGACGCCACACGTCGACGAGGACTTCTTTGCCCTCGGGCTGGACAGCATTGTGGCGATCTCGCTGGTGCACAAGGCCCAACGGCGCGGCCTGACCGCAAGTCCCCGGATGGTGTTCGCCTGTCCCACCATCCGCCAACTCGCGGCAGCCATCGACGAGTCAGCAAGCTCGCCAACTCGCGTCGACGTCGGCGAATACGGTGAGGTGTTGCCACTGCCGATGGTGTCCTGGCTCTACGAGTACGGTGCCTACCGCCGCTTCACCCACACGGTTTTGCTTCGGTTGCCCGACGACATCGACGAATCGTCCATCAAGTCGATGCTGCAATTGCTGCTCGACGGACACGACACGCTGCGATCGTTCGTCGACGAGACCCCCGACGGGCCACGCTTGGTCACCCGCGAACCGGGCTCGGTCCGTGCGGCCGACGTGCTGACCACGGCCGGCGTGTCGGCCACGGTCGACGAGGAATTCAGTTCAGCCATCACTCATTACGCGCGCGCGGCCAGTGACGACATCGATCCGCGCCGGGGCGCGATGGTGCGGGCGGTATGGCTGTCCGGCGCCCGGGCGCAGATACTGCTCATCGCCGCCCATCACTTGGCGGTAGACGTGGTCTCCTGGCACATCATGCTGGGGGACCTCATCGAAGCATGGCGAATGACGCAATCAGGTGTCACGCCAAAGATGCTGCCAGAGTTCACTTCCTATCGCCGTTGGTCGGAACTGATGTGGGAGCGCGCGGCGTCGGCGCAGGTGTTGGCGCAGCGCGACTATTGGGCCGCACAGGTCCGGGATGTCGATCCCGCGCTGGGATCGCGGCATCCGGACCCCACTCGTGACACCTGGTCCACGCTGCGTGTCACCCCGGTGGTCACACCGGTCGGTCTCACCGCGCAGGTGCTGTCGACGCTCGTCAGGTCCGAAGGCATGCGTGAATTCCTGCTGACCGTGGCCGCCATGACCGTTGCCAGTTGGCGGCGGGCCCGCCGGCAAGATCCCAGCGCCGGGGCGCTTGTCGCACTGGAGGGACATGGCCGGGCGGACGCGGTGCTGGACACCGACACCACCAACACGGTCGGCTGGTTCACCACGGCATTTCCGGTGCGCATCGGCTCGGGCGCCGCCGCGCTCGACGTCGAGCAGGCAGAGAACGACCCCCAAGCAGCTCACGCGCTATTCGATTCGGTCGCAACGCAGTTGCGGGCAATCCCGAACGAAGGCCTGGATTACGGCCTGCTCCGTTATGTCGCGCGCATACCCGAGGTGCAGGCCGAACCCCAGATCCAGTTCGGCTATCTGGGCCGCTTGGATCTCAGCGGCATCAGCGACCAGCCCTGGTCGCTGCTCACCGAGCCGTATATCGGTGCGCTGCCGATCGACCCGGAACCCGAACTGCCGCTGCGTTTCGCGCTGAATATCAGCACCCTGGTCGGCGCCACCGAAACTGGCGCGCAACTGATCACCAACCTGCGCTGGAGCGATGCGCTGTTCGCCGCGTCCGACATCGACCTGCTGGCCGAATTCTGGCAGCGCGGCGTGGCGGCCCTCGCAGTTGGCTTGGAAAGAAGGGACCGGCATGGCGCCGCGCCAGAGCTTGCCCAACGGTGAGCGAATCACCCGGGACGAGATCAGGGCTACCGTTGCGGCCCAGCTCGAGTGCCCGACCGCAGACATCGCCGACGGCGACGACCTGATCCAGTTGGGCCTGAACTCGATTCGGATGATGGCGCTGGCAGGCGGGTGGCGCAAGCGTGGGACCGACATCACGTTCGCTCAACTTGCCGCCAGCCCGACGGTGGAATCCTGGCATGCTCTGCTCGGCGTGGACGAGACGGGAAGCGCCGCAGAGCCGGTCGCGGTTGACGCTGCCGCCGGTGACGAAAATGCGCCATTCCCGCTGGCCGCCATGCAGCACGCGTATTGGATCGGCCGCTCCGAGGGCCAGCGGCTCGGTGGCGTGGCGGCCCATCTTTACGTCGAATTCGACGGCGGCCCAGTCGATCCGGCGCGTCTGGAACGGGCCGTGTCCGATCTCGCGGCCATCCACCCGATGCTTCGCACCCGGTTCCTGCCCGACGGCACCCAGCAAACCATGCCCCGGCCCGGGCGGCCGGTGTTCGCCGTCATGGATCTGCGCGGGCGGCCCCGCGAGACCGTCGCCGCCACGTTGGCGCAGATACGCGACGAAAAGACCCACCAGCGCCTGGCCATCGAAGACGGTCAAGTCTTCGACGTCGCGTTGACGCTCTACGACGAGAACCGCAGCCGGCTGCATCTGGACGTCGACATGCTGGCCGGTGACGCGATGAGTTATCGCGTCCTGGTTTCCGAGCTTGCGAAGCTGTACGGGGGCGCGACGTTGACGGCGCCGGGCTACACCTACCGGCGGTACCGCACCGAGCACGCCACAGACAGCGCCGCACGTGCCGACGACCGGCAATGGTGGCAGCAGCGGCTAGCCGATATGCCCGGCGCACCTGAACTTCCCACGCTGACCGGTGCCGATCCCACCGCGTCGCATCGCACTGTCCGCTACGAACACTGGCTGGAACCGGCCGCCAAGCAGCGACTGATAGCCAAGGCCCACCAGCACGGGGTCACGCCGGCGATGGCGGTCGCGGCCATCTTCGCCGACGCCATCGGCGGCTGGACTGCCCAGAGCAGATTTCTCCTGAATGTTCCGCTGTTTCAGCGGCAATCCGTTCATCCCGACATCGACCGGGTGATCGGAGACTTCACCTCATCGGTGATGCTCGAGGTCGACGTCTCCGAGAATGTGTCCGTCGCGAACCGGGCCCGTGAAATCCAGCGTCGGATGTATGACAGCGCAAGCCACTCCGCGTATTCAGGCCTCGATGTGCTGCGGGACCTGGGCAGACATCGCGACCAGCCGGTGCTTGCGCCGGTCGTCTTCACCAGTGCTCTCGATCTCGGTGAACTGTTCGCCGACAACGTCATCGAGACCTTCGGCGACCCGGTGTGGATTGTCTCGCAAGGTCCCCAAGTGCTACTCGATGCCCAGATCACCGAACTGCGCGGTGGATTGCTGGTCAACTGGGACGTCCGCGAGTCGGCTTTCCCGCCGGGCCTCATCGATACGATGTTCACTAAGTTCACCGACGCGATCGCGCGACTCGCCGAGACCGATGCAGGCTGGGACGCCGAGGCAGTGCTGCGGTTGCCCAGCGAGCAGGCACAAGTTCGGGCAGCAGTCAATGCGACTGCCGGCCCGGTCAGCGGTCGGTGCCTGCACCAGGGCTTCTTCGAAAACGCTGCAGCCCAACCCGATGCGACCGCCGTGGTGTGGGGACTGGGTGACGACGCGGGCGCGTGGAGCTATGCCGAACTCGCGGAGCGCTCACTGGCCGTTGCCGGGGCGCTGCGTGCCCGCGGCGTGCGGCCAGGGGACACGGTCGCGGTTCAGCTGCCCAAAGGGCGTGACCAGATAGTGGCGGTACTCGGGGTGCTCGCGTCCGGGGCGGCCTATCTGCCGATCGGATTCGATCAGCCAGCTGCGCGGCGCGCCAAGATTCTTCAGAACGCTGACGTCGCCGCAGCAGTCACCTGTGCGGGCGCCGACATGGGTGCGACGATTCCGTGCGTGTCGCTCGACGACGCGCGCCTCGACACCAAACCATTGTCGGGGCCGATCTTCGCCGACGCCGACGAAATCGCCTACGTGATTTTCACCTCGGGCTCGACGGGTGTACCCAAGGGAGTGGACGTCCGCCACAGCGGGGCGATGAACACCATCGACGCCGTCAACGAGTGGTTCGATGTCGGCAGCGCCGACCGGGTGCTCGCGCTGTCCGCACTCGAGTTCGACGCATCGGTCTACGACATCTTCGGCATGTTGTCAGTCGGCGGATCGCTGGTCGTCCTCGATGCCGAGCAACGAGCCGCAGCCACCACCTGGGTGGAGTTGCTTCGCCGCCACCGAGTCTCGATCCTCAACTGCGTGCCCAGCATGCTGGACATGATCTTGGAGCTCGGCGGCGAGCGGCTGGGCAACTCGTTGCGGGCCGTCACGCTCGGCGGTGACTGGGTCGGCGCTGATCTGGCCCACCGACTCGCCCGGCAGGTTCCTGGTTGCCGGTTCGCCGGTCTCGGCGGTGCCACCGAGACGTCGATCCATCACACCATCTGCGAAGTGACCGGCGAACCACCGTCACACTGGGCTACGGTGCCGTTCGGTCGTCCGCTACGCAATGTGCGGTGCCGCGTGGTTTCACCCGCGGGCCGCGATTGCCCCGACTGGGTCCCCGGGGAACTTTGGGTCGGCGGCGCAAATGTCGCAGCGGGCTACCGTAACGACCCGCAGCGAACGGCGGAGCGCTTCGTCGAGTACGACGGAATCCGGTGGTACAAAACCGGCGACATGGCCCGCTACTGGCCGGACGGCACCATCGAATTCCTCGGCCGCGCAGATGATCAGGTGCAGATTCGCGGCTACCGCGTGGAGCTCGGCGAAGTGGAAAGCGCGCTGCGGTCGATGCCCGGCGTGCGCCACGCCGTCGCCGCTGTGATCGGAGCCAACGCGCCTACCCTGGTCGCCGCGGTCGCCGGAGACGTGGTCGACGCCGACGGCATTGGCACGGCTGTCGCCGACCTGGTGCCGAGTTACATGGTTCCCAAACGCATCGTGGTCCTCGAGCAGATTCCGTTGACACCGAACGGAAAACTCGACCGTCGCGCCGTGAACCATCTACTCGAGCCGCAGGCCGCGGACGCCCGAGACAGTGCTCCGAGCAACGACGTCGAAGCGGCGTTGGCCATGATCGTCGCTGAAGTTCTTGGCGTGGATAGTGTTGGGGTGCAACAAGACTTCTTCGCGATGGGCGGTGATTCGGTGCTGGCTACCGCCGTGATCGCACGGGTGCGCGACTGGCTGGAAATCGATCACGCAGTGGTCGCTGACTTGTTTGCGACACGATCCGCCGCCGGCTTGGCGCAGCGGCTGAATCATCGTGAAGCGCAACGCGGCACACCAGACCGCCTTGCGGTGATCGCGCGGGCCTACCTGGAAGTCGCTGCGCTGACGGATGAGCAGGTTCTCGCTCAGGAGTGACGCGGCGTGATCAGGTCGGGCCGGGGGAGCCGACGATGATACTGCCGACGCTGCATTCTTGTCGCTCGTCGACTCCGGTGGCCGCGACAAACGCCGCGGTGTCACCGAAGCCCTGAGCACACGCGCCAAGGCCCATCGCGGTTGCAACCAGATAGATCGTCTGCATCAGCACGCCGACATCCTTGAGAATGGCGGCGTAACCGATCTGTTCGTAGGTCCACATGATGCGCCCGCACCGCGCCGCCATGACAATGAGCACCTGGGGCTCGGCGCCACCGGCCAGCGTCGCCGAAGCCGGTTTGAGAAGCGCAGCCACCGCTTTGGACTCCGCGTCGGCCACCGGCCGCAGCACATGGTCAAACGAGTCATAGTGATACATACCCGGATGCAGTCCAGCGACATTCCGCACCACCGGGTACAACTCGAGTTCATAGATCCCGCCGCCGGAGGGGTATGGCCGGGACAGGAGTTCCTCACCCGGACCGACCGGCTGAGTGCGCCGCGTCCGCGCTGTGCGATACAGCAACTCGGCGAGTTGGTCGGCGGTGATCGGGCGAGCGTCGTCGAATGTCCTCGTCGAAACACGGTCCTCGACAACGGCGGTCAGCGTCGGGTCGTGCGCTCGTGTGAGTGTCAGGTCGGGAACGAACAGGCCGATCGGTTCCCCGGAATAGTCCGGCCTACGCGCGGCAGGTTGCGCAAACCGGTCCTTGGCCCACTTGGTCGGGCCGAAATGCTCCCAGGTAACGGTGCGTTCGCCGAGTGTGCTGCGGCGGTGAAACCACAGATCCGGTGTGCTCCAGCTGAGCGACTCGAAGCTGCGGTCCTCTTCACCGGCCGGAAGCAGGAAGCCGCACCAGTGCAGATCCTCGATGAATCGCGAGACGATGGTAGGCGGTAATCCCGGGTCGGCTGCCGCCGTCCCGCCGAGCAGGGCGAGCAGACGTGAGTCGTGGATCCGCAGATCACACCATCCCAGCGGGTGCTCGAGGACGAAACCGTCCGAATCGCGATGCAATACCGCGAATTTCGAGAGTATGCCGGTGCCCGGCGACTGCGGCTCGACCCGTGGCGGGGGTTGTCCGAACGGGAGTATCGAGTACAGCTCGCTCTCGTCGTCGCGCACCGCGATGGTCAGCCAGCCGCCGGCGATGAGCTGATCGATCAGTGTGTCGGCGTCGCCGCCTTCTCCCGGCGTCGATATCTCCGAAACCGTTGCCGGACCCAGGTTCAGAGTCTTGAGCGCCCGCAGCTGACTCGGGGACAATCGCGCCAGCTTCTCGCTGCGCGGTGGATTCAGCAGCACGGCTCCAGCGGGAGTGGTCACGCAGGTGACGCCGGGACGGAACGCATACGTCGTCTGCTCGGGGTAAGTGATGGCGTGCCCTTTCGGTTCTTTCAGGCGGCTCACCGGGCCAAGTTCCTGAGTCTAGGCCAGGCTGACCAGCGCACCATCGCCCCAGTGCGGTGCACGTCAGGTCGTGTTTCGGCTGCGATGTAACACAACCGGCCGCCGATGCGACACACCAGTATCAGTGCCTAGCCGACCGAAGGAACAGCTATGACCGTGAAAGCCCTCGCCGCTGGTGCGGCCGCCCTCGCCGCAATCGGAGCCGCCGCCGTCGGCTCGGTGGCGTTCAGCAGCCCCGCTGTAGCGCACGTTCAGCCCGTCGTCTTCACCGCGCCGCTGCCTCAGGACCAGACCGCCGCCCTGCCGACCGCCGGGCAGCTGACCAGCGTCCTGAACAGCCTTGCCGACCCCAGCATTCCGTTCGGGAACAAGGCCGGGCTGGTTGAAGGCGGGATCAGTCCGACGGAGGCGCACATGGCCGACCGCGCACTGCAAAAGGCCGCCAAGAAGGGGCAGTTGCCGTTGTCCTTCAACATCTCGAACATCCAGCCCGCGGCTGCCGATGCGGCGACCGCTGACGTGGCAGTTTCAGGTCCCAAGTTCACCGCGCCGGTGACGCAGAGCGTCACCTTCGTCAACCAGGGCAGCTGGATGCTCTCCCGCGACTCGGCCATGTCGCTGCTGCAGGCCGCCTCGGGGCACTGACCTCGCCGTTATCCGCTTTCGACGAGCGTGCGTATTTCGACGTAACGCGGCCTCAAACCCGTATCATTTGTGCACGCTCGCGGCCAATCGCAACCGCGTATCGAAAGGACCAGCTATGACTGTGAAAGCCGTTATCACCGGTGTGGCAGCGTTGGCCGCAATTGGCACCGCAGCCGGCGGCGTGGCCGCCTTGGCGAACACACCCGCCTCGGTTCAGGTGCAGCCCGCTGCTATCGGAGCTCCGCTGGACCCGCCGCCCGGTGCGCCGGCAGATCTGCCGACTCCTGACCAGTTGACTAACCTGTGCAACCAGGTGACGGATGCCGGCGTGTCTTACACGACCAAGCAGAATCTGGTGCAGGGCGGCATCAGTCCGGATGAGGGGCACGTGGCCGACCATGACCTGCGGAAGGCCTACCGGAACGGCAACTTTCCCGAGCAGTTCGCTGTGACGAATATCCAGCCGGCCGGCCCCAATGCGGCCACCGCCGATGTGGCAATTTCGGGTCCAAAGTTCGCCGGCCCGGTGACGAAGCAGCTTGCGTTCGTCAACGAGGGCGGCAACTGGATCATGCAGCACGACGCCGCGATCGCGTTGGTGCAGGCGGCCACGGCCACCAACTGAGGCGCCGTATCTGCGGTCACGTGCCGGTCTCGGGCAACGCGCACACCCGGCCGTCGGAAAAGCCTGAGGATCCGATGCCGAGCGCCAAGTTGAACCTGGCCCGCAAGTTGCCCAGGTTGATGACATGGGTGAGCGCGACGAGTTGAGCGTTGTCGAAATGCGGCCGCAGCCTGTCGAAAAGCTCGTCGCTCACCTCGACGGGCGTACGGCTGATGGCGGTGGCGTACTCGAGGATCAGCTTGTCCAGATCGGAGAAGCAGGTGGCGTTGCGATAGTCGGCCATCGCCAGCAGTTCCTCGTCGCTGATTCCCCAGCCGCGCGCGATCTGCGAACCGAGGTCGATGCAGTACTCGCAGCGCACCGTCGTCGCAGACTTGAGCTCGGCCAGCGCACGGTGGCGGGGACTGAGGATATCCAGTTTCGACTCCGCCAGCTCCAATCGGCCAATGGCGTTGAGCAACTTGGGGATATACGCATACATTCGCAGTGGTTCGAGCATGGTGGCGGTTTCCAGACCGGTCATCTGCTTGAAACGCCTCTTGGTGAAGAAGAAAGCGATCTTTGCGCCCAGCCCGGCGTCGCGGTCCGAGACTCCGGCGATTCGTGGCATGGCGGTCCTCCTATCGAGCGGTCTCACCTACCTCGACACCGGCGGGCGCCAGAACGTGACCGGAGTGCTACGCGTGCTGGCCGACCGCGTCCATGTCGAGCAGCCGCGCGTGCAACACGGTGCGATTACGCAACGCCGCGCGTACCGCCCGGTGCAGGCCGTCCTCGAGGTAGAGGATGCCGCGCCACTTCACCGCGTGCGGGAACAGATCGCCGTAGAACGTCGAGTCCTCCGACAGCAGCCGGTCCAACGCCAGCACCGTCGTCGTCGTGACGAGTTCGTCGAGCCGGATCTGCCGAGGGGGTATCCGCGACCAGTCCCGATAGGACAGGCCATGGTCGGGATACGGCTTGCCGTCCCGAACGCCCTTGAAGATCATTCCCCGACCGTCCGGGGTGCCCCGACCGACGTGAGCATGGTTGACAAGGCTAGTCCCGCGCTGATCACCGTAAAATAGGCCGGGTCAGAAAGGTGGATTGGTATGGGGACTGCCGACGAGCGCCGCTTCGAGGTGCTGCGTGCGATCGTCGCCGACTTCGTCGCCACCCAGGAGCCGATCGGATCGAAGTCGCTGGTGGAGCGTCATAACCTCGGTGTCTCGTCGGCCACTGTCCGTAACGACATGGCGGTGCTGGAGGCCGAGGGCTACATCACCCAGCCGCACACCAGCTCCGGGCGGGTGCCCACCGAGAAGGGCTACCGCGAGTTCGTCGACCGGCTGGACGACGTCAAGCCGCTCTCGGGCGCCGAGCGGCGCGCCATCCAGAGTTTTCTGGAGTCCGGCGTGGATCTCGACGACGTGCTGCGCCGCGCGGTGCGCCTGCTGGCCCAGCTGACCCGTCAGGTGGCCGTCGTGCAGTATCCGACGCTGTCGACGTCGACGGTGCGGCACCTGGAAGTGATCGCACTGACGCCGGCCCGGTTGCTGATGGTGGTCATCACCGACTCGGGCCGGGTGGACCAGCGCATCGTCGAACTCGGCGACACCATCGACGACCATCAGCTGTCCCAGCTGCGGGAAATGCTCGGCCAGGCGTTGGAGGGCAAGAAGCTGGCGGCGGCCTCGGTGGCCGTCGCAGAGCTCGTCGGCCACCTGGACGGACGCGGCGGGCAGTCCAACAGCCTGTCGGACGCCGTGGGGCGGTCGGCGACCGTGCTGCTGGAGTCGTTGGTGGAGCACCGCGAGGAGCGGCTGCTGCTGGGCGGGACCGCCAACCTGACCCGCAACACCGCTGACTTCGGTGGTTCGCTGCGGTCGGTCCTGGAAGCGCTGGAAGAGCAAGTCGTGGTGCTGCGGTTGCTGGCGGCTCAGCAGGAGGCCGGCAAGGTGACGGTGCGCATCGGCCACGAGACCGAGGCCGAACAGATGGTGGGCACCTCGGTGGTGTCCACCGCGTACGGCTCGATGGACACCGTCTACGGCGGCATGGGTGTGCTGGGGCCCACCCGAATGGACTATCCGGGAACTATCGCTAGTGTCGCTGCGGTTGCTTTGTACATCGGCGAAGTGCTGGGTGCTCGATAATGCTGTACCCGAATCTGTGGATAGCTGCGTAAACGCGGCGTAGGAGAGGTCAGGCGTGGCACGCGATTATTACGGTCTGCTCGGCGTGAGCAAGAACGCGAGCGATGCGGAGATCAAACGCGCCTATCGCAAGTTGGCGCGCGAGCTGCATCCCGACATCAACCCGGACGAGGCCGCCCAGGCGAAATTCAAGGAGATCAGCGTCGCCTACGAGGTGCTGTCGGACCCGGAGAAACGACGCATCGTCGACATGGGCGGAGACCCGCTGGAAAACGCGGCGTCAGCCAACGGCTTCCCGGGTTTCGGAGGCCTGGGCGATGTCTTCGAGGCGTTTTTCGGTGGCGGTGCCACTTCCCGCGGGCCGGTCGGCCGGGTCCGGCCCGGATCGGATTCGCTGCTGCGGATGCGGCTGGACCTCGCTGAATGCGCAACCGGCGTCACCAAGCAGGTCACCGTCGACACCGCGGTGCTGTGTGACCGTTGTCAGGGGCGCGGCACCAACGGGAATTCGGCGCCGGTGGCCTGCGACACCTGTGGTGGTCGCGGCGAGGTGCAAAGCGTGCAGCGCTCGTTGCTGGGCCAGGTGATGACGTCTCGGCCGTGCCCCACCTGTCGCGGCGTTGGCGAGGTCATCCTCGACCCCTGCTATCAGTGCGGCGGCGACGGCCGGGTGCGGGCCCGCCGGGAGATCAGCGTGAAGATCCCGGCCGGTGTCGGCGACGGCATGCGGGTTCGGCTGGCTGCTCAGGGCGAAGTGGGGCCTGGCGGAGGACCGGCCGGCGACCTGTATGTCGAGGTGCACGAGCACGCGCATGAGATTTTCGTCCGCGACGGCGACGACCTGCACTGCACGATTTCGGTGCCGATGGTCGACGCGGCGTTGGGCACCTCGGTGACCGTGGATGCGATCCTGGACGGGATCACCGAAATTGCGATTCCGGCCGGCACCCAGCCCGGCTCGGTGACGACGTTGCGCGGGCACGGCATGCCCCATTTGCGTTCCGGAGCGCGCGGCGATCTGCACGTTCACGTCGACGTCGTGGTGCCGGATCGACTCGACCACCGCGACGCCGAACTGCTGCGCGAGCTCAAGAGTCGCCGCACCCGCGACGTGCCCGAAGTCCGGTCCACGCAGGGGACGGCCACCAGCGGACTGTTCAGCAGATTGCGCGAGACATTCACCGGACGCTGAGCCGCGTGTGGCCGGCCTGTTCTACGTCGACGCGCTGCCGGAGACCGGCGCGCTGACCGTCCTCGGCGGCGACGACGGGTTTCACGCCGCGACCGTTCGACGCATCCGTCCCGGCGAGGAGCTGCTGCTCGGCGACGGCGCCGGCACATTGGCGCGCTGCCGGGTGGAAGAGGCCGACCGCGGCGGGCTTTCCGCGCGTGTATTGGACCGCTGGAGTGTGGCGCCGGGGCAACCGCCGGTGACGGTGGTGCAGGCGCTGCCGAAGGCCGAGCGTTCGGAGCTGGCGATCGAATTGGCCACGGAGGCCGGTGCCGATGCGTTTGTGGCCTGGCAGGCCGCCCGCTGCGTGGCGCGCTGGGATGGCGCACGGGTCGAGAAGGGTCTGCGCCGCTGGCGCGCGGTCGCCCGATCGGCGGCCGCGCAATCTCGCCGCGCTCATATCGCCGTCGTCGACGGCGTGTTGTCCACCGCGGGTTTGGTCGAGCGGGTGCGTGGCGCGACAGCGCGCGGTTCCGTGGTGCTGGCGCTGCACGAGTCGGCGACTGAGCGACTGACGGAACTCGCGTTGGCGCAGGCAGATTCGCTGATGCTGATCGTCGGCCCCGAGGGCGGCATCGCGCCCGAGGAGATCACCGCGCTGACCGACGCCGGTGCAGTGGCCGTCCGGCTGGGTCCCTCGGTGCTGCGCACGTCGACGGCGGCGGCGGTGGCGTTAGGTGCGCTGGGCGTGCTGACGCCGCGGTGGGAGCGTGACTAACCTGCTCGTGCCTTGCGCGCTTGGTCCATCACGATGCGACCGCCCGGAAGGGCGCCGATAACCGTGCGCGCCAACTGGTTGCGGACTTGTGCGTGGTCGTTTGGTGGGACATTGCCGCGACGCAGGTCGTAGGCCCCCAGCGCCGCCCACAGCGCGGCAACGACCGCGTCGACCACACCGACGCGGACCCGTCGGGGGTCGGCCACCGCCAGCCCGAGCGCGGTCAGCGAGTGCACGGCGTCCACCCAGACACCGGCCGCCAGGATCTCCGGCGTCGGTTGGGTTCCCGACAACGACGCCTGCACGACTTGGCGTGCGCCGAGGATGCGGGTGACGACAACGGCCCTACGGTCAATCCGCACAGCGCGGGCCCGAGCCAACACCGTGCGCGGCGCGATCAGCAACGTCAGGCCCCAGCCGGCGCGCAGGAGCTCGAGATACCGAAAGTTCACGAACGATAAGCCTTAACCGTTGAATGCGCGGTGGTCATAATCACAGCTTAAGCACTCGAAGGGAGCGTCCCTCATGTGTCAGGCCACTCACGATCTCAGCGCGATCTTCGACGAGCACGTGGCCGACGAGTTCGTCGCCAAGGACGTGGCCGCCACGATGGCCACCATGGTCGCCGAACCGAACGTCAACCACGTGCCCACGATGATGGGCGGCGTCGGCGGCGCGGCGCTCACGGAGTTCTACACCAACTACTTCATCGGGCACTGGCCCGAGGACACCACAATCAGCCCGGTGTGCCGCACCGTCGGCGCCGATCGCGTCGTCGACGAGATGATCATGTCGTTTACCCACGACATACCGATGCCGGCCTTCCTGCCGAACGTGGCGCCGACCGGCCGTCCGGTCATGCTGCCGGTGGTGGTCGTGATGGGCATCGAGGGTGGCAAGGTCGCCTACGAGCGCATCTACTGGGATCAGGCGTCGCTGCTGGCACAGATCGGCCTGCTCGACGACACCGAGCTGCCGATCACCGGGGCCGTCCAGGCGCGAAAGGTGCTCGACCAGGATTTGCCGGCCAATACGCTGCTGTCGAAACCTCACACCGCAGACGAGTGACGGTGCCGGCGGTAGAATGGGACACCGACCGACTGTCAAAACCGCAGAAAGCAGGCATCAGAAGCCACGTGACGCCCCGCGAGACCAACGCTGCTGACTCCCCGTCTTCGCAGGTTCGCAGCAGCATCGATGTTCCGCCCGACCTCGTCGTGGGCCTGCTGGGTTCAGCCGACGAAAACCTGCGCGCACTCGAACGAATCCTGGCCGCCGACCTGCATGTGCGCGGCAACGCCATCACTTTTTCCGGTGAGCCTGCCGATGTCGCGCTTGCCGAGCGGGTGATCTCGGAGCTGGTCGCGATCGTGGGGAGCGGTCAAACGCTGACGCCGGAAGTGGTGCGCCACAGTGTCGCCATGCTGGTCGGCACCGGCAATGAGTCGCCGGCGGAAGTCCTCACCTTGGACATCTTGTCGCGCCGGGGCAAGACGATCCGGCCTAAGACGCTCAACCAGAAACGCTACGTCGACGCGATCGACGCCAACACCATCGTCTTCGGCATCGGCCCGGCCGGTACCGGTAAGACGTACCTGGCGATGGCCAAGGCGGTCAGCGCACTGCAGACCAAACAGGTCACCCGCATCATCTTGACCCGCCCGGCGGTGGAAGCCGGTGAGCGCCTGGGCTTTTTGCCGGGCACGCTGAGCGAGAAGATCGACCCGTATCTGCGGCCGCTCTACGACGCGCTCCACGACATGATGGACCCGGAGCTGATCCCCAAGTTGATGGCATCCGGTGTCATTGAAGTCGCACCACTCGCATATATGCGCGGAAGAACTTTGAATGACGCGTTCATCATTCTCGACGAGGCCCAGAACACCACCGCCGAACAGATGAAGATGTTTCTGACCCGCCTGGGGTTCGGCTCCAAAGTCGTTGTCACCGGCGATGTTACGCAGATCGACCTGCCGGGCGGCGCGCGATCCGGGCTGCGGGCAGCAGTCGACATCCTCGAGGGTATCGACGACATCCACATCGCCGAACTCACCAGCGCCGACGTGGTGCGCCATCGGCTGGTTTCCGAAATCGTGGATGCCTACGCCAAGCACGAGGAGCCGGGCCTGGCGCTGAACCGGGCCGCGCGGCGGGCGTCCGGCGGCCGCAGTCGCCGGTGACGTTCATGATCCGCGCCGGCGACGATATACAACGCAGCGATGAGGTGGGGGCACCTCCCGCTTGCGGGGGAGAGCGGCGCCCGTGAGTATCGAGGTAGCCAACGAATCCGGCATCGACGTGTCCGAGGCCGAATTGATCAGCGTGGCAAGGTTTGTCATCGCGAAGATGGACGTCAACCCCGCAGCGGAGCTGTCGATGGTGCTGCTGGACACCGCGGCGATGGCCGATCTGCACATGCGGTGGATGGACCTGCCCGGCCCGACCGACGTAATGAGTTTCCCGATGGACGAGTTGGAGCCTGGCGGGCGCCCCGACGCCCCGGAGCCGGGGCCGGCCATGCTCGGTGACATTGTGCTGTGCCCGGAATTCGCCGCTGAACAGGCTGCTGCTGCGGGTCATTCGCTGGGCCACGAGCTGGCCCTGCTGACCATCCACGGGGTGTTGCATCTGCTGGGTTACGACCATGGCGAGCCCGACGAGGAAAGGGAGATGTTCGACCTGCAACGCGGTCTGCTCGAGGAATGGGTCGCCGAACAGGTCGAGTCCTATCATCTGGACCGTCAACTCGAACGAGACCGCCGGCTGCTGGACAAGTCAAGGTTTTTCGACGAGCCGTGAACGGATATGTTCCGCTGTTCAGCGCGATAGCGCTGATAGGTCTCGGTGGGCTGTTCGCCGCGACCGACGCCGCGATCAGCACGGTGTCACTGGCCCGTGTCCAGGAGTTGGTGCGCGATCGACGGCCGGGCGCAAAGCGGCTGGCGCGGCTGATGGCCGACCGGCCCCGCTACATCAACCTGGTGGTGCTGCTACGGATCACCTGTGAGATCGCGGCGACGGTTTTTCTGGTGGTCTTCCTTTACGCAAAACTCCAGCTGGAGTGGGGGCGGTTACTTGCCGCCGCGATCATGGTGGTGACGAGCTTCGTCGTCATCGGCGTGGGCCCGCGCACCCTGGGCCGGCAGAATGCGTACACGATCTCATTGATGGCCGCATATCCGCTGCAGGTGATTTCATGGCTGCTGATGCCCATCAGCCGGCTGCTGGTGCTGCTGGGTAACGCCCTGACCCCCGGACGCGGATTTCGCAACGGCCCGTTCGCCTCGGAGATCGAGCTGCGCGAGGTGGTAGACCTGGCCCAGCAGCGCGGTGTCGTCGCCGCCGACGAACGCCGGATGATCCAGTCGGTTTTCGAACTCGGCGACACACCGGCCCGCGAGGTGATGGTGCCGCGCACCGAGATGATCTGGATCGAGAGCGACAAATCCGCCGGGCAGGCGACGTCGCTGGCGGTGCGCAGCGGGCATTCCCGGATGCCGGTGATCGGTGAGAACGTCGACGACATCGTCGGCGTGGTCTATCTCAAAGATCTTGTCCAGCAGACGTATTACTCGGTCAACGGAGGACGCGACACCACCGTGGCGCAGGTGATGCGGCCCGCGGTGTTCGTGCCGGACTCCAAGCCGTTAGACGCGCTGCTGCGCGAAATGCAGCGCGACCGCAATCACATGGCGCTGCTGGTCGACGAATACGGCGCGATCGCCGGGCTGGTGACGATCGAGGATGTGCTCGAAGAGATTGTCGGTGAAATCGCAGACGAATACGACGACGCCGAGACGGCGCCGGTAGAGCCGTTGGGCGACAACCGGTTCCGGGTTTCGGCGCGGCTGCCGATCGAAGACGTCGGCGAACTCTACGGTGTGGAATTCGACGACGACCTCGACGTCGACACGGTGGGTGGGCTGCTGGCCCTGGAACTGGGCCGGGTGCCGCTGCCCGGCGCCGAGGTGATATCCCATGGTCTGCGGCTCTACGCGGAGGGCGGCCCCGATCATCGCGGACGTCTGCGGATTGGCACTGTCTTGCTGAGCCGCATCGATTCCGACGGTCATGGTGCTGAGGAGGCCAATGCCTGAGTCACTCGACGACGAGGACGCAAAGCTGGTGGTGCTGGCGCGCTCGGCGATGGCGCGCGCGGAAGCCGACAGCGGCGCGGCGGTGCGTGATCTCGACGGCCGGACCTACGCCGGCGCGCCGGTGAAGCTCTCGGCCCTACAGTTGACTGCGCTGCAGACGGCGGTCGCCGCGGCGGTGTCCAGCGGTGTGGCCGGGCTGGAAGCCGCGGTACTGGTGGCTGGATCGGCCGACGATGCCGGGATCGCGGCGGTCCGCGAACTGTCGCCGACAGCGGCGATCATCCTGACCGACGGCGCCGGAAACCCGTCATGACCGCGCCGGCCGAACCATGAGCGAATTCCGTTCCGGTTTCGTCTGTTTGGTCGGACGACCGAATACCGGGAAGTCGACGTTGACCAATGCGCTGGTCGGCTCCAAAGTCGCGATCACCTCGAACCGACCACAGACCACCCGGCACACCATCCGCGGGATCGTGCACCGGGAGAACTTCCAGATCATCCTGGTCGACACACCCGGACTGCACCGCCCGCGCACGCTGTTGGGCAAGCGGCTCAACGATTTGGTGCGCGACACCTACAGCCAAGTCGATGCCATCGGACTTTGCATACCCGCCGACGAGGCCATCGGCCCGGGGGACCGCTGGATCCTGCAACAGATTAGTTCCATTGCACCCAACACCGCGCTCGTCGTCGTCGTCACCAAAATCGACACGGTCCCCAAAGACAAGCTGGCCGCTCAGCTGGCCGCGGTCGGCGAACTCGTAAAGCACGCCGAGATCGTGCCGGTGTCGGCAGTCACCGGTGAGCAGATCGACGTGCTGATCGACGTACTGGCGGCCGCACTGCCGCCCGGGCCGGCGTTCTATCCCGACGGTGAGTTGACCGACGAACCCGAGGAAGTGCTGATGGCCGAGTTCATCCGGGAGGCGGCCCTGGAAGGGGTGCGCGACGAACTGCCGCATTCGCTGGCGGTGGTGATCGACGAAGTCCGCCCGCGCGAAGAGCGCGACGATCTGATCGACGTGCATGCGGTGCTGTACGTGGAGCGGGACAGCCAGAAGGGCATCGTGATCGGCAAAGGCGGTGCCCGGCTGCGGGAAGTGGGCACTGCCGCACGCGGCCAGATCGAGAAGCTGCTGGGCACCAAGGTCTACCTCGACCTGCGGGTCAAGGTCGCCAAAAATTGGCAGCGTGACCCCAAGCAGCTTGGCCGACTGGGGTTTTGATGCCGTTACCAGTGCTACTGGTAAATCTTGATGTGGGGCTGGCCGTCGGTGACGGTGATGGTGCCGTGTTCGAATTCCGCTTGCCAACCGCCGGGAACGGTGTGCTGGTCGCTGGTCGGGTAACCGAGCGGGCCTTCGGCGCCGCCGTGGTTGAGCCACGCCAATCGGACGTCGCCGGACAGGACATGGGCCCCGGTACGCGGCGACCAATAGATCACCCCGGTTTGGAACTTGCTGTATTGACCACCGTTGGGTCCCGACTGCTCGTTGGAGATCGGTGCTCCGAGTGGTCCGGTCGGCCCGCCGGTTTCGTTGTATTTATGCAGGATTACGCCTTGCACGACGAATTGCCCGCTGGGAGTGGCAATTCGGCTGGTCGACGCTGCAGTTGACGACCCGAGGCTGGCGGGGTCGGTGCCCGAGCAGCCGACAGCCAGTGCCGCGGCAATAGCTGTAATCGTCATGCGGGTCAAAGGTTTACAGCGAGGCGACATCAACTGATCGATCCGAGAATCGGCTGGGATTCGATCAGCCCTTGATCGCTGGGTGCCGCGCCGTCGGTGAACACGCGCTTGTGTTGCTTGGCGCGCCACTCCAGGTGCGCCTCGGCCGGCCGATCGTAGCCGTAGCGCTCGCGGGCTTCTGTCGGTGTGAGCACGACCGGGGTTTGCGGGGGCACTCCGAGCAGCACAGGGGCGACGACCGGTACCGTCGCAGGGGACAGGAGGCGTAGCACCTGGAGGCGAATCGCCGGCGGGCTGGCATTCAGTGCCGCGAAGGCGATCCGCAGAATCGGGACGACGGCGATATCGCTGAGCCGTGACTGCCGCATTCCGCCCATGGTGCGCATCCACTGCGGCATGGTGGCCATCACGCCGGCTTGCAGGGTGCGGTTGATGATCCACGTGAGCGGGGCAAGGTAGCGCGGCAGCGGGGAAATCAGCGCCGCGCCGTTGATCAGGTGCTTCATCGCCTGACGGGCGATCGGCGAGCCGGACAGTTGCGGGCGCATCCGCTCGAAGTAGGCCTGGATGCCCTCCCGGCTTCGCGGCACGTCGGCCGGATCACAGGTCTGCAGCTCGGCGGCGACGGCGCAGTCCGCCCAGTAGCGGGCTTCGTCTTCGGCCGAGAGCTTGCCGGGACCGTATTTCTCGTATGCGTACAGGATGGAGTGCCACGCAGTCAGATGGATCCACAGCTGTGAATGCGGATCGTTGGCGTCGTAGCGCTGCCCGCTGTAGGGCTCGGTGCCGATCGCCTTGGAGTGGACCTTAACCAGCACGTCGGCAGCCTGGGACGTGGAGCGGGCATCGCTGAATGCCACCATCGCGAAATAGCGCAGCGTGCGGTCATAGCGGGTGCGCGGCCGGTTGTAGATGTCGTGGGTGTGGTCGACGGAGGCAACCAGAGCCGGGTCGAGCTCCTCGATCACGACGGCGCGAATGAAGCCGACGGTCAGTGACGTCGGATAACTCCAGACTTTCCACGTGACCGACTCGGGACCGAAGAAGCCGTAGTCCTCGGCGGGCTCAACAACAGTGCGCTGGCGCATGACAGTGTCCTTCCGCGTGTCACGTTGGCGGCAATTCCTACAGCAGCGTAGCATTTTCCTTCATGGGTGAAGCAACCGTCTCGCATGCTGCCGTTCATCGGCCGCGGGCGGCCCATCTCGGCCCGGAACGGCGACGCCCGCAGGTGCTGGACGCCGCGAAGGCGATCGCGCTGCATGGTGGCATTCCGGCGGTGACTATCGGCGCTGTCGCGGAACGGCTCGGTGTGACTCGCCCCGTCGTGTATGCGTGTTTTGCGGACCGCATCGAACTGATCAAGGCGCTGCTGGCCCGCGAGGAGCAAAAGCTGCTCACTGGCGTGTTGGCCGCCTATCCCACGCCCGGCCGTCGCCGCGACAGCGCGCAGCAGGCGTTCGTGGGTGGTATGCAGGCGCTGCTCCGCACGGTCGCCGACCAGCCCGACAGTTGGCGGACGTTGTTCTGGTGCAACCCCGGACCCGATGTGGCGGAGTTGTTCGCGCGGGGGCGCCGACGGGTGGCCGAGCAGTTCGCCGAACTGATCCAGCCAGATTTGCACCGTTGGGAAACCCAGGATGCGGCGCGCAAGCTACCTGTTCTCGTGGAGTTGTTCGTCTCGATGGGCGAAGCCGGCGTGCGCAGCCTGCTCGCACCCGACAACACCTACAGCCCAGACGAACTCGGGGAGTTGGTCGGCCGCGCGGCATACCGGGCTATCCGCCACGCCTGACCCGCCGTCGGGAACTACTCCTCGACCTTGACCGACAGCCGCGGCTTGGACCCGTCGCTCGGGCGGGCAACCCGGTCCCAGACCGCGTCGACCAACGGCTGCAACAACAGCTCGCCCATCTGCCGCACCAGCACACCGACGATTTGAATCGACTCGCGACGCTTCGTGGACGCTAACCCCGCGGCTCGCAGCATGCCGACCTCGCTGCGAGTCAAGTCGACCAGCACCTCCAGTAAGTGCAGCCGCTGCGCAGACGGTTCCAGGACCGCACGTCGCACGTAGTTCACGACGGCAGGGTTGTCCTCGAGCATCTGCCGCACCGCCTCGTCGCGTGCAGCGGCGATGTCGGCCGGTGTGCCATCTGATGGCGCCGCCGCGATGGCCTGCGCGAAGTAATCCGCGACGAACTTGTCGACCGCCTCGCGCAGCCCGGACTTGGTCTTGAAGTGATGCTGGACCAGCCCGAGCGTCACCTGGGCTTCGGAGGCTATGGCGCGCAAGGAAACCCGTTCTTCGCCATGTTGGGCGTACAGCTCGAGCGCCGCGTTGCGGATCCGCGCCTTGGCGGTCAGGTCGTCGGATGCGCGCGGGCTGGCCATCCCACCACTTCCTTCGCAGCTGTACGCCTGACTGGTCTACGATACAACTGTATCGTCTATTCTCGGAGGTCGTCGCTGGTCATGTCGCAGTTGTTTCCCGATTACCGCCCGTCCTGGGAGACCGATGCCCACCGCGAGTTGCGCAAGCATGCGGCGGAGTTTTTCCGCAAGGAGGCGTCACCCAACCAGGAGCGATGGGCCAAGCAGCACGCGGTCGACCGTGAATTCTGGACAAAGGCCGGCCAGGCCGGACTGCTCGGCTTCGAACTGCCCGAGGAACACGGCGGTTTGGGCGGCGACTTCGGCATGCATGCCGTTGTTCAGGAGGAACTGGTCTACGCCCACGACAGCGGATTTGGATTCGCGGTGCACGCGCCGATTGTGGCGCACTATATCGATGTCTACGGCAGCGACGAGCAGCGTAAGCGCTGGCTTCCGGGCATCATCAGCGGCGAGTTGGTGCTGGCGATCGCCATGACTGAACCGGGGACCGGGTCGGATCTGCAGGCGGTGCGCACGACCGCGATCCGCGACGGCGACGACTACGTCATAAACGGATCGAAGACATTCATTTCCAACGGAACTCACTGCGATCTTCTGGTCATCGTCGCCAAGACCGACCCCGCGCAGGGCGCCGCGGGTGTGTCGTTGATCGTGGCCGAAACCAAGGACCTCGCCGGTTTTGAACGCGGCCGGGTGCTGGAGAAAATGGGTCAGCACGGCCAGGACACCCGAGAGCTGTTCTTCTCCGACATGCGGGTGCCGGTCAGCAACCGCCTCGGCGAGCAAGAGGGGCTGGGCTTCTACCAGCTGATGGAACAGCTCGCGCGGGAGCGGCTGATCATCGCGGCGATGTGCTCAGCGGTGGCAGAGGCCGCGATCCTCGAGGCGGTGCGCTATTCGAAAGACCGCGAGGCGTTCGGCCGCCCGATCGGCGCGTTTCAACACACTGCGTTCACCCTGGCCGAGTGCAAGGCCGAGGCGTTCGCGATCAAGGCGACGGTCGACACCGCGATCCAGCAGTACATCGACGGCAAGAACGACGCCGCGACCGCGTCGATGGCCAAGCTGTTCGCCGCCGAAGCCAGCGACAAGATCGTGGACCGCTGCCTACAGATCTTCGGCGGCTACGGCTACATGATGGAGTACCCGATCGCGCAAATGTACACCGGCTCCCGGGTCAACCGAATCTACGGCGGCACAAGCGAAATCATGAAAGAGATCATCAGCCGCGCAATGTGAACTACTGCGCCGGCTGCATCCCGGTGCCGGTGTTCCACCAAACGTCAGGCTGTTTGGCGGCCCAGCCGCCGACCGCCTCCAATTCCGCTGCCAGCGACACCAACAACGGCTCACTGTGGGCCGGTCCCATCAACTGAACGCCGATCGGTAGGCCCTCGGAGGTGAATCCGGCAGGAATGTTGATCGACGGCCAGCCCAAGACATTCCACGGCCAGGTCACCGGGCACGCCGCGATCATCACGCGGTCGGTGCCGAGGCCACTCAGCCGGTCGAACGCGTGCACAGGTGGGGGCGGCTGGGCAGTCGTCGGCGCCAGCACCACGTCCACAATCCGAAAGATCGAGCCGACCCGGCGCTGGTCGGCGGCTTCGTGTGCGCGGGCCGCGCGCAGTACCGACTGCGACAGCAGCCGGCCCATCCGCATGTTGGACAGCGTGCGCCGGTCCAGATCGACGCCGGCGCCGAGTCGTTCGGCCCAGTCGAGCAGCCCCGAGGTGGAGCGGGCCAGGAAGTTCCACGACAACCGCAGCCCGTAGTCGGGGTTGCCGGCCACCACGCTGTGGCCGAGCAGCCGCAGCTGCTCGGCCACCGATTCGACGGCGTCCTTGATCTCCGGGTGCAGCCGGGCCGGAAAACCGGTGTAGGGAAACCGCGTTGACATCGCAATCCGCAGCGGGCCGGGCGCTGTGCCCACGTGGTCGGACACCGTCAGTGACGGCGGCTTGTGCAGGTCACCGTCGGCGCTGCCGGACACGGCGTCTAACAGCAGTGCCGCATCCTCGACCGTGCGGGCCAGCACGCCGTTGACCGTGATGCCGTTGAACGCCTCCGGCAGCGGCCAGGTCGAGATGCGGCCGCGCTGCGGCTTGATGCCCACCAGGTGGGTCCACGCGGCGGGAATGCGCACGCTGCCGGCGCCGTCGGAACCGATCGCCCCGGCGACCAGGCCCGCGGCCACCGCTGCGGCACTGCCGCCCGATGATCCGCCCGGCGTGTGCTTGCGCGACCACGGGTTGCGGGTATGCCCGAAGCCGGGTCCGCTGGTGAACGGCCATTGACCGAGCTCGCAGGTGTTGGTCTTGCCGACGATCACCGCGCCGGCCGCCTTGAGCCGTCGTACCACCTCGGCGTCGCCGGTGGCCGGCCGGACATCGCCCCCCGACGTGCCGAACGCGGTGGGCACGCCAGCGATGTCGACGTCGTCCTTGACCGCGATCGGGACACCCAGCAGCGGCGCTTGTTCGCCGGCGGCGCGGCGCCGATCGGCCTCGGCGGCGTCGGCCAACGCGGACTCGGTGAGAACCACACGGAACGCGTTCAGCGTCGATTGGCTGAGATCGATAGCGTGCAGTGCGCGGCGGACCAGCTCGTCGGAGCTCACCTCATTGTTGGCCAGCTGGTAGAGCTGCTCGGTCAGGGTCGGAAAGCGGGCGCCGGAAGTGCTACTCATCGGTATTAGACATTATCGGCGCGTGGGCAAGGCGATGTCGCGGCGCGATGACAGACTGGTGTGATGCGGCTGTACCGGGATCGGGCGGTGGTGCTGCGCCAGCACAAGCTCGGCGAAGCCGACCGAATCGTCACCCTGCTCACCCGCGACCACGGATTGGTCCGCGCGGTGGCCAAGGGTGTGCGGCGCACCCGCAGCAAGTTCGGCGCGCGGCTAGAGCCATTCGCCCACATCGATGTGCAACTGCACCCCGGTCGCAACCTGGACATCGTCACCCAGGTGGTGTCGCTGGACGCGTTTGCCACCGACATCGTCAGCGACTACGGCCGCTACACCTGTGCGTGCGCCATGCTGGAAACCGCCGAACGCCTTGCGGGTGAAGAACGGGCGCCGGCCCCGGCACTGCACCGGCTGACCGTCGGTGCGCTGCGGGCGGTGGCCGACGGGCGGCGTCCCCGCGAATTGGTGCTGGATGCCTATCTGCTGCGTGCGATGAGCATCGCCGGGTGGGCGCCGGCGCTGACCGAGTGTGCCCGCTGCGCCACACCCGGCCCGCATCGGGCGTTTCACATCGCTGCCGGCGGCAGCGTTTGCGGGTACTGCCGCCCAGCGGGTTCCACCACACCGCCGCTGGGTGTGCTGGAGCTGATGTCCGCGTTGCACGACGGCGATTGGGAGGCCGCGCAGGCCGCACCGCAATCTCATCGCAGCCATGTCAGCGGATTGGTGGCCGCGCACCTGCAATGGCATCTCGAGCGGCAACTGCGGACGTTGCCGCTGGTGGAGCGGATGCAGCGGGTGGACCGTGTCGATTCGAGCCTCGCCGGGCGCCGCATCGCGGTGGTCGGGCAGGATGTTGCCCATGGTGCGGAACCAGAAGCCGGCTGACTTCCCGCAGCTACCTCCGGCGCCCGACGACTACCCGACGTTTCCCGATACGTCCACCTGGCCTGTCGTCTTCCCGAAGTTGCCGCCGTCGCCCGACGGTGGACCGTGCCGGCCACCGCAACACCCGTCGAAGGCGGCGCCGCCACGGATTCCGGCCAGCCAATTGCCCGATCATGTGGCCATCGTGATGGACGGCAACGGCCGATGGGCCACCCAACGCGGGCTGCCCCGCACCGAGGGCCACAAGATGGGTGAGGCGGTGGTGATCGACATCGCTTGTGGCGCAATCGAGATCGGTATCAAGTGGCTCAGCTTGTATGCCTTTTCCACGGAGAACTGGAAGCGCTCTGCCGAGGAGGTCCGCTTCTTGATGGGATTCAACCGCGAGGTGGTGCGACGCCGGCGGGAGAACCTCAAGGAGATGGGGGTGCGGATCCGGTGGGTCGGGTCGCGGCCTCGGCTGTGGCGCAGCGTCATCAAGGAATTGGCGATCGCCGAAGAGATGACCTGGGACAACGACGTCATCACCGTGAACTATTGCGTCAACTATGGCGGCCGAACCGAAATCGCCGAAGCGGCAAGGAATATCGCGTGTAAGGCAGCCGCCGGCAAGCTGAACCCGGAGCGGGTCAACGAGGCGACTATCGCCAGCCATCTGCAGCGACCCGATATCCCCGACGTGGACTTGCTGCTGCGCACCTCCGGTGAAAAGCGGTCCAGCAACTTCATGTTGTGGCAGGCCGCCTACGCCGAGTACATCTTTCAGGACAAGCTGTGGCCTGACTACGACCGCCGTGACCTGTGGGCTGCTTGCGAAGAATATGCCTCCCGGCATCGACGCTTCGGGACGGCCTGATGTCGTCGTTGCAGGAGCGACTGGTGTCGGTACTCGGCGCGGTGTTGCCCGTCGAAGAGGAAGCCGACGGCGCACTGACGGTGCGGCACGGCGGGACATTCGCGTCGCTGCGAGTGGTGACCATCGTCGAGGATCTCGACCTGGTATCGCTTACCCAGGTTCTGGCGTGGGATCTGGTGCTCAACAAGCAGGTTCGCGATCGAGTAGCCGCACAAGCGGATAGCACACTGTTGGGCTCGGTGGCATTGGTGGAGAAAGTCAGAGACGTTACCGCCAAGCGCAACTCTGGAAAAACCGCCGACGTGATGTTGCGCTACAACTTTCCCGGCGCCGGTCTGACCGACGATGCGCTTCGTACGTTGATTTTGATGGTGCTGGACAAAGGGGCCGAGATCCGCAGCGCGCTAACCACTTAGCGTCTGGCCGTCCGTTCTCGGCGAGCGTGCGTGTCCCCGGTCGACACGCCGAGCGTGTCGCCGGATCCACGCACGCTCGCGCTCATGGCGGGCGCTTACCTTCGACATTCGGCGCAGGTGCCGAAGATCTCGATGGTGTGGCTGACGTCGGAGTACCCGTGTTCGGCAGCAACCTGAGCGGCCCACGTTTCAACGTCGTGGCCGGCGATTTCGACGGTGGATCCACAGCTGCGGCACACCAGGTGGTGGTGATGGTGCTCCGAGCAGCGCCGGTACACCGATTCCCCGGTGTCGGTACGCAAGGTGTCGAGCAATCCGGCCGCCGACATCGACTGCAGCGTCCGGTAGACGGTGGTCAGGCCGATGTTCTCGCCGCGCCGGCGCAGCTCGTCGTGCAGCTCTTGGGCCGAGCGGAACTCGTCGAGGGTGTCCAACAGCGTGGAGATCGCTGCCCGTTGCCGGGTGGAGCGCACACTCGCTCTGGTCATAGGCGCCGCTCCTCCTCATCGCTTCGCTCTGCATCGTCGCCGGCGCGGGTCATAGGCGCCGCTCCTCCTCATCGCTTCGCTCTGCATCGTCGTCGGCGCGGGTCATAGGCGTCGGTCCTCACCGGCATGGGCGACGGCGTCGATGACGATGTGTGCCAGGTGGTGATCGGCCAGCCGGTAGAGCACTTCGCGGCCCGACCGTTCCCCGGTGACCACGCCGGCGGCCTTGAGGATTTTCAGATGCTGGCTGACCAGCGGCTGCGGCACGCCCAGCGCGTCGACCAGCTCATGCACGCAACGCTGGGATTCGCGTAACTGCAAGACGATGGCGATGCGTACCGGCGCGGCCAGCGCCCGCAGCAGCTCACCGGCGGCGTCCAGAATCTCCCGCGACGGTGGCGCGGGGAACGTCGCCGATCCGCTGTGGTCGTGGTCGCCGACCAGCTCGTCGCCGTCGGGGGCGGCCATTGACGTCGAGGGGGACATGCCATCACCTGCGCTGTTGGGAAGCTAGTGGGAACCGTTTTCGGTTGCTTCCACTGTCACATGCGCACTGATGCATGTCAAAGATGCCCGGGATCGGTCGCTACGATGACGGTGCCCATCGCCCCCATCGAACAGGAGTGCAGCACCTCGTGGCGTCTGTCATCGACACTGTCGTCAACCTGGCCAAACGACGCGGCCTGGTCTACCCCGCCGGGGAGATCTATGGCGGCACCAAATCGGCCTGGGACTACGGACCGCTGGGGGTGGAACTCAAGGAGAACATCAAACGGCAGTGGTGGCGCTCGGTGGTCACCGGCCGCGACGACGTCGTCGGCTTGGATTCGTCGATCATCCTGCCGCGTGAGGTGTGGGTTGCTTCCGGGCATGTCGAGGTGTTCCACGACCCGCTAGTCGAATCGCTGATCACGCACAAGCGCTACCGCGCCGACCACCTCATCGAGGCCTATGAGGCCAAGCACGGTCATCCGCCCCCCAACGGCCTGGCCGATATCCGCGACCCGGAGACCGGCGAACCCGGTCGGTGGACCGAGCCGCGCGAGTTCAACATGATGCTCAAGACCTACCTGGGGCCGATCGAAACCGAGGAGGGGCTGCACTACCTGCGGCCGGAGACCGCGCAGGGCATCTTCGTCAACTTCGCCAACGTGGTGACTACCGCGCGTCGCAAGCCGCCGTTCGGTATCGGGCAGATCGGCAAGAGCTTTCGCAACGAGATCACCCCCGGCAACTTCATCTTCCGGACCCGCGAGTTCGAGCAGATGGAGATGGAGTTCTTCGTGGAGCCGGCCACGGCGCGCGAGTGGCACCAGTACTGGATCGACGAACGGCTGTCCTGGTACGTCGATTTGGGTATCGACGCGGAGAATCTGCGGCTGTTCGAACATCCCGCAGACAAGCTGTCGCACTATTCCGATCGCACCGTCGACATCGAGTACAAGTTCGGCTTTCAAGGCAACCCGTGGGGTGAACTGGAAGGCGTGGCCAACCGCACCGACTTCGACTTATCCACGCACGCAAAGCATTCCGGTGTCGACCTGTCGTTCTATGACCAAGCCACTGACAGCCGTTATGTGCCTTACGTAATCGAGCCGGCGGCCGGTCTGACCCGATCGTTCATGGCATTTTTGATCGACGCCTACCACGAAGACGAGGCGCCAAATGCCAAGGGCGGCATGGACAAACGTACGGTGCTACGGCTGGATCCGCGGTTGGCTCCGGTCAAAGCTGCGGTGTTGCCGCTGTCGCGACATGCCGACCTCAGCCCCAAGGCGCGTGATCTGGCGGCCGAATTGCGCAAGTGCTGGAACGTCGATTTCGACGACGCCGGCGCGATCGGGCGACGCTATCGGCGTCAGGATGAGATCGGGACGCCGTTTTGCGTGACAGTGGATTTCGATTCCCTTGAGGATCACGCCGTCACCATTCGCGAGCGCGATGCGATGACTCAGGACCGGGTGGCGCTCGACGGGGTGGCCGACTACCTCGGAGCGCGCCTGCGGGGCTGCTAACTTTCCGGCGCGAGCGTGCGTGTCCCAGATTCAAATACGGAGTGTCGCCGGATCCGCGCACGCTCGCTATCCACAGGCGTGACTACCGTCGCCGCCGCGGCGGCGGAACAATCCGCCGATGGTCAACGATCTGGATACCCTCCTGGCCGAGCAAGGCGGCGTCGCGACCAGCGGTCAGCTCATCGAGCGGCTTGGCCGCGCCGGATTCGAAACCGGTGTTGCGCGCGGGGAACTGGTTTCGGTGTGGACGGGCGTCTACGCTCGCACAGAACCCGACATCCTGTTGCGACTGCGGGGCCTGGACTTGCGCGCCGGTGAGCCCGTTGCGATCTGTCTGGGAACCGCGGCCGCCGCTTATGGTTTCGACACAGAGAACGAAGACGACCTGCACGTGCTGAACCCGGCCGGGCATCAGTTGCGCAACTCCGACGGCCTGATCGTGCACCGCCGCGACGGCGCGCCACTAGGCATCGTCGATGGCAGGCCGGCCACCGAACCAGCTTGGACGGCAGTCGAAGTCGCGCGCGGCCTCCGTCGGCCCCGCGCATTGGCAACGCTGGACGCCGCGCTACGCAGCGAGACATGCAGTCGGCGTCAGCTTCGAGCGGCGGCTGCCCGTCAGGCCGGTCGGCGTGGAATTGTCCATGTTCGGGAGTTAATTCCTTTGGCCGCAGCGGAATCGGAATCGCCGATGGAGAGCGAGGCCCGACTGGCGATGCTCGACGGCGGACTGCCGGCGCCTGCGCTTCAGTATGAGATCGTCGACCGAAACTGGCAGACATGGCGCGTCGACTTCGCCTGGCCCGACCGCCTGGTTGCCGTCGAGTACGACGGGTACGACTGGCACAGCGGCCCCGACGACCTCCGCCGTGACCGGCAAAAGCGGGCCGCGCTGCGCGAGGTCGGTTGGACGGTGCTTTCGATTGTCGCCGACGACGTGCGGCGTCGCTCCTGGGACATGGTGCGTCGAATCGACATCGAGCTGGCCGCCTCGCGTGCTGCGTGAGCGTGCGCAAATCCGGAAATCACCTCGGCGTGTCGACCGGGGACACGCACGCTCGCGCCCCAAACGGGACCTAAAAGCGGCCGCCGCCGCCGAAGAAGCCGCCGTCGGAGCCGCCGAAGGACGTTGGGCCCCAGCCACCGCCGCCGCCCCAGCCCCCGCCGAAGCCGCCACGCATCCCACCGCCGAGCATGTCTCCGATGATGATCCCGCCGAGCATCGCGCCCATCTGATTGCCGCCGCCGTACCGCGCGGCGTAAGCACGCTGCGCGGACTCGAGATCTGCGTTGGCCAGCGCCTGCGCCTGCGCGGCCAGCGTCGCCGCGCCGTTGGCATACGAAATCGCCTCGCCGACGTTCGTCGCCCGCTGGTCGAGGGCGGCTTGCAGTTGCCGCCTCGCCTCCGCGAGCCTGGTGCGCGCCTCCGGGCCGATGCTGCCGCGACGGGTGTCGATGTAGTCGGACACCGCCCGCACCCGCGACTGCGCGGTGAACAACGCCTGCTCCAGCGTCCGGTTGAGCCGCTCGGCGGTGGCCTGCTCTTCGGCGAGGACGGCCAGCAGCCGGTCGAGATCCGCGTCGGCCTTGGTCAAGCGGGTGAACGCCCCGAGCGGATCGGCCGAGCCGCCGGCCCGCGCGGCGTCGACGGCCTTGGCAGCGGCATCACGCGCGGCGGCCAGTTCGCGGGTGTGCTCGCCCAGCCCCTTGCCCAGCAGCACGTTGGCCTGCTCGATACCCGCCCGAATGTCGGCGATCAGCTCCGGCAGCGTGGCGGCGGCGTGGCGGATGTCGCCGGCGGCACTGTCGACGGCGTCGAGCAGCGCACGGGCCTGGCCCAGGGCCGACTCGGCGGCGCGCACGGCGTCCACCAAACCACTGAGCTGCCCGCTGACCGGCCGGGCCGCCAGATCGCGGGCATGGCCGATGTTCTGTTCGGCGAAAGCCAGCCGCTCCTTGGCCGTTTCACAGTTGCCGGACACCGAAGTCAGCGCTGCGGCGTCGAATTCGTCGCGCAGCGCGGCCAGCCGCTGCTCGCACGGCTCAAGCCGCGCGGTGAGCTCGACGAACTGTTGGGTCAATCCGTCCACCCGAGATGGCGCATTGATGACCAGGTCCCGCAGCTGCTCGAAGGCCTCCCGCTGCGCTTCGAGCTCACGGTCGGCCCGTGCGGCCGACACGACCACACTGGTGAGCAGCTCGCGTCGCTGCGCCGGCGTCTCGGGGATGGCGTCGTCGAGCTGCTGACGCACGTTAAACGCTTGCGCCAGAGTATCTTTGGCGTTCTCGACCGCACGGCGGAACGGTTCCGTGCGCTGTTGACCGAACTCGTCGATCGCCAGTGCCAGCTCATTGGTGCTAGTGCGCAACGCGTTGTCGACGTCGACCACCTTCGACCGCGACAGGTCGTCGAGGGCGTGCAGTGGCACGGCGGCCAGCGCCTCCGAATCGGTGGGGTCGACCCGTCGCGCCGCGGCCACCTCGGCCGCCCGCCGGCGCCGCCGCCGGTAACCCATGATCAACCACAAGCCCAGCACCGCCGCCGCAATGACGCCCAGCGCGATCGCCAGCGGCGCCCAGTTTGTCGCACCTGGTCCCCGGTTGAGGCCGTTGGCGGCCGCGACTGCCGCACCGCCCCAGTCGCCGCGACGCAGCGCCGGTTCGATCTGGTTGTGCCGCAGGTCGTCGACCTGCTTCGAACCGATGCTCTTCACCGTCGACGGCACCAGAAACGCGTAGGAGCGGTCGACGGTGGCCACCGCGAGCAACGCGTCGCCGGAGCTCAAGTCGCTGGCTCGCCAGGTGCTCTGCGCCCAGCTCATGGCGCCCTGGCCGGAGAAGCTGTCGACGTAGACCACCCACAGCCGCATCTTGCGATCGGTGTAGAGCTTGTCGACCGCCGACTCGACCGCGCCGTGGCCCGACCCGCTCAACGCTCCGGCGTTGTCGACGACGTAGTCGGGCAGCCGGAACGGTGGTTGCGCGCCCGCGCCCGGCGCCAGCAGCAGTGCGGCACTCAAGGCCGCCAAAACCAGGCCGAGCAGACGAACGGTGCGCATGGTCGCCAATGTAATCCGCCGACGGAACGTACTGGCAGACTGAGCGGCGATGACCCAGCAGGATCCCTACGACGAGCACGATCGTGAGCGGTTGGTGCCCGAAGCGCCCAAGACGGCGGGCTTACCGGGCAGCGAGGGCCAGCACCGCACCGATTTCGCCCGCGACCGAGCCCGGGTGCTGCACAGCGCCGCGCTGCGCCGCCTGGCCGACAAGACCCAGGTCGTCGGGCCCCGGGAAAGCGACACTCCCCGCACCCGGCTGACTCACTCGCTGGAGGTCGCCCAGATCGGGCGGGGGATGGCGATCGGGTTGGGCTGTGATCCCGACCTGGTCGACATGGCCGGGTTGGCTCACGACATCGGGCACCCGCCGTATGGCCATAACGGGGAGCAGGCCCTCGACGAGGTCGCCGCAGACTACGGCGGCTTCGAGGGTAACGCGCAGAACTTCCGCATCCTCACCAGCCTGGAGCCCAAAGTCCTTGACCCACAGGGGCTGAGCTCCGGACTGAATTTGACCCGGGCGGCGCTGGACGCGGTCACCAAATATCCCTGGCCGCGTGCTGCCAACCGGCGCAAGTTCGGCTTTTATCACGCCGACGCCGACGCTGCCGCCTGGGTGCGTCAGGGCGCGCCGCCGGACCGGGCCTGTCTGGAAGCGCAGGTGATGGACTGGGCCGACGACGTCGCATATTCGGTGCATGACGTCGAGGACGGTGTCGTCTCCGGGCGCATCGACCTACGAGTGCTGGCCGACGACGACGAGGCCGCCGCGCTGGCCAAACTGGGGGAGACGGAGTTCACCCAGGTGCGCGCCGACGACCTGGTCGGCGCCGCCAAACGCCTCTCCGGGCTGCCGGTGGTCGCCGCGGTCGGCAAGTACGACGCCACGCTGGCGGCGTCGGTGGCGCTCAAGCGGCTGACCAGCGAGCTGGTGGGCCGGTTCGCCTCGGCAGCGATCGCGGCCACCCGCGCGGCTGCCGGGCCTGGGCCCTTGGTGCGATACGCGGTGAACCTGCAGGTGCCCGACTTGGTCCGCGGGGAGGTCGCGGTGCTGAAGATCCTGGCGCTGCAGTTCATCATGTCCGATCCGCGGCACCGGGAAGTCCAAGCCCGGCAGCGCGAACGCATTCACCGGGTGGCGCAGTGGCTGTTGGCCGGCGCCCCGCGGACCCTCGACCCGATCTTCGTCCCGGCGTTCAACACCGCCGCCGACGACGGCGCCCGGCTGCGCGTCATCGTCGACCAGATCGCCTCCTACACCGAGGGCCGATTGGAACGCATCGAGGCAAGTTAGTCGCCGGTGGGCTCTACACTGAGCCGATGGCCGGCCGTATCTCCGATCGCGATATCGCCGCCATCCGCGAACGAGTCCGCATCGACGAGGTCGTCGGCGACTACGTCCAACTCCGCCGCGCCGGCGCCGATTCGATGAAGGGCTTGTGCCCGTTCCACGACGAGAAGTCACCGTCGTTTCACGTGCGGCCCAACCACGGCCACTTCCACTGCTTCGGTTGCGGCGAAGGCGGCGACGTGTACGCGTTCGTCCAGAAGATCGAGCACGTCAACTTCGTCGAGGCCGTCGAAGTGCTCGCCGACCGGATCGGCTACACGATCACTTACAGCGGCGCAGCCACCAGTGTGCAACGCGACCGCGGCAGCCGCAGCAGGCTGGTGGCCGCCACTGCGGCCGCCCAGCAGTTCTATGCAGAAGCATTGGAATCCGCCGAGGCCGCGCCGGCTCGCCAATATCTGACCGAGCGCAGTTTCGACGCCGACACGGCCCGTCATTTCGGCTGCGGCTTCGCCCCGTCGGGATGGGATTCGCTGACAAAACACTTGCTGCGCAAGGGCTTCGAATTCAAGGAGCTGGAGGCCGCCGGTCTGTCCAGGGAGGGCAGGCGCGGTCCGATCGACCGGTTCCACCGTCGCCTGCTGTGGCCGATCCGCTCGTCGGCCGGTGAGGTGATCGGATTCGGCGCTCGGCGGCTGTTCGACGACGACCCGATGGAAGCCAAGTACGTCAACACTCCCGAGACGCTGCTGTACAAGAAGTCGTCGGTGTTGTTCGGTATCGACCTGGCCAAGCGGGACATCGCCAAAGGGCATCAAGCCGTCGTGGTCGAGGGCTACACCGATGTGATGGCGATGCACCAGGCCGGAGTGACCACGGCAGTCGCCTCCTGCGGCACCGCCTTCGGCGACGAGCACTTGGCGATGTTGCGGCGATTGATGATGGACGACAACTTCTTTCGCGGCGAACTGATCTACGTGTTCGACGGTGACGAAGCGGGCCGAAACGCTGCTCTCAAGGCGTTCGGCGGCGAACAGCATCTGGCCGGACAGTCGTTCGTCGCGGTGGCTGCTGACGGCATGGATCCCTGCGATCTGCGGCTGGCCTCCGGTGACGGCGCGCTGCGGGACCTGGTGGCGCGGCGAACCCCGTTGTTCGAGTTCGCGATTCGCAGCGCACTGGCTGAGACCGACCTGGACAGCGCCGAGGGCCGGGTGGCCGCGCTGCGTCGCTGCGTGCCGATGGTCGCCCAGATCAAGGACCCCACGCTGCGCGACGAGTATGCGCGCCAACTTGCCGGCTGGGTTGGTTGGTCAGACGTCGCCCAAGTCGTCGGCCGGGTGCGTGATCAAGCCAAAGGCCGGGGCCGGCCGCAGCGGAGCGCCGTGGCGCCGGCCGAGAAGACGTCCGGGGCCGCCGCGGTGCGTCCCGATCCGCGGGATCCGACGCTGTGGCCGCAACGCGAGGCGCTCAAGTCGGCGCTGCAATATCCGGCATTGTCGGGACCGGTGTTCGACGCGCTGACTGTGGACAGCTTCACCCATCCCGGTTATGCCGCTGTACGCGCCGCAATCGAGGCGGCTGGCGGCACCAACGCCGGCATCAGCGGAGGCCAGTGGCTCGACGCGGTGCGCCAACGGGCTCCGTCGCCGGCAGCGGCAGGACTGATCAGCGAACTGGGTGTCGAGGGCATCCGGGTCGACGACGACGAGAGGTTGCCGCGCTACATCGCCGGGGTGCTGGCCCGGCTGCAGGAAGTCTGGGTGGGCCGCCAAATTGCCGAGGTCAAGTCGAAGCTGCAGCGCATGTCACCGGTGGAGCAAGGCGACGAGTATCACGCGCTGTTCGGTGACCTCGTCGCGATGGAGGCCTATCGACGCAGCCTGCTGGAGCAGGCCAGCGGCGACGACCTGACAGCCTGACCCTGCTATCTGGCGGCGTTCCGCTTTTGCGGTTCGACGACGCTGGTTCCATCCTCGATCTCGGTCAACGTCACCATCCGCGCGTCGGGCGAGACTCGATTGGCGACCTTGCGTCGCCCCGCTTCGATCAGCGATTTGGCGGTAGGACTGCTGGTCATCGCGCGATAGGTGCCGACGATCTGTTCATAGCGGCGGCGGCCCGCCTTCGCGCCCAAGATGTAACCCAGTCCCAGCACGACGACATACCGGATCAATGCGGTCCCCTCCAAACAACGGTGCGTGGTTACATCCTGCCTCACATCGTCAGGCGGCGGCGGGCGGCGGCGGTGACTTGGCGCCGCCGTAGGCCCGTAGGCTAGAGTCATCCCTCGTCACGCGGTTGCATCCGCGTGGACCGGGCAGTCCCCTGTAGCTCAACTGGCAGAGCATTCGGCTGTTAACCGAACGGTTGAAGGTTCGAGTCCTTCCGGGGGAGCCACCTCGTCGGCAGACCCTGCCTGTTATTCCGGCAGGTTCTCCGGGTGCAGCATCTCGGCGTAGCGCAATTCCTCGGGAATCCCGAACCCGTCGACCAACGTTTCGGCGTGTGGCCGCAACTGCCGGCATCGCTCGTTGATCCCGGCAGTGACCGCTTTGGCCCGCTCGGTGGACAGATACCGGTGCTCGATGTACCAGGCCTTGTCATCCTCGATCACTGACAGCGCGTAGAGGTCGCACACCAACTCGAGGATCTCGCGAGCCTGCTCGTCCTCACACGAGTCGATCCCGGCGACGAATGCCTCCAGCACCACCCGGTCGATGTGCGCGGTCGCCGCGTGCAGCACGTGGTCCTGCACGGCGTTGAACGCGTCGAACTCCGACATCTCGTTGGACTTGGACTGCAGTCGGCGCGCCACCGAGGAGAGCAGGTACTCCTCGCGGTCTTCGAACATGGTGACCTGGGTGCCGCGGTTGAATAGGCTGCCCTCTTCTTCGTTGTCTTGGCGGGCGTCGACGATTCTTTGCATAATCGTCTCCGCCGCAGTCCGTTTCATCACCCGCTCGCCGACGGCATTCGCCGCGAAGCGGACCCATTCGACGGGGTTCATGCTGCGGATGTCGTCGGCGTAGGCGGTCAGCAGTTCCTTGGCCACCAACTGGGTCAACACATGGTTGTCACCCTCGAACGTGGTGAAGACGTCGGTGTCGGCGCGCAGCGCGATCAGCCGGTTCTCGGCCATGTAGCCCGCTCCGCCGCACGCTTCGCGGGCCTCCTGGATGGCGCGGCTGGCATGCCAGGTGTTGGCCGCCTTGAGTCCGGCCGCCCGCGATTCCAGCTCACGCTGCTCCTCGGCGTCCGGTTCGTCGGCGGTCTGCAGATCGTGGCACTTGGACACCAGTTCGTTCTGCGCGAACTGCAATGCGTAGGACTTGGCGATCAGCGGGAACAGCCGGCGCTGATGCACCAGATAGTCCATGATCACCACTTCGTTGTCTTCGTCGGGCGCACTGAATTGCCTGCGCTGCAACGCATACCGGGTGGCGATGTCCAACGCCAGCCGCGCTGCGTTGCCCGCGCTGCCGCCCACGCACACCCGGCCGCGGATCAGCGTCCCGATCATCGTGAAGAATCGGCGGCCGGGGTTGTCGATCGGCGAGGTGTAGGTGCCGTCAGCCGCCACGTCGCCGTATTTGTTCAACAGGTTGTTCCGTGGAACGCGAACCTGGTCGAACACGATGCGGCCGTTGTCGACGCCGGGCAGCCCGCCCTTGTAGTGGTTGTCCGACGTCGTCACGCCGGGCAGGTCGTTGCCGTCGGCGTCGCGGATCGGCACCAGAAAACAGTGCACGCCATGATTGACCGGCTTGCCGTCCTCGGTGGTGATCAACTGCGCGAATACTGCTGCGATAGTGGCGGTTTCGGCGGCACCACCGATGTAGTCCTTGCGGGCAGTCGGAGTGGCTGAGTCGATGACGAACTCTTCGGTGTCCGGGTCGTACGTCGCGGTCGTCTCCAGCGACTGCACGTCGCTGCCGTGCCCGGTCTCGGTCATCGCAAAGCAACCCCGCAGCTCGAGGTTGATGATCTTCTTGACGTAGGCCTCGTGGTGGCGTTCGGTGCCCAGGTTTTCCACGGCACCGCCGAACAGGCCCCACTGGACGCCGGCCTTGACCATCAGCGACAGGTCCGACATCGCGAGCATCTCGATCATCGTGATCGCCGCGCCGACGTTGCCGGTGCCGCCGTGCTCTTTGCGGAAACCGTCGTCTGCCGCGCCAGCCGCCGCCATGATCGTCATCTGTTCCACCACTTTGGTGCGGGCGATCACGGTGTTGGGGGTGTGGTGCGGGCGGAAGACCTCATCGGTCAGCCTGTCCCGCATCTGGTTCTTCACATCGCGCCACCGCCCGTCGAGGGCGTTGCGCAGGTGTTCGGCAGTCGTGGTCATACCTGACCGTAACGCGCCGCGCCCGCATCCGGCAGCCCAGTGTCAGCCGTTTCGCTCACCGCGGTGCCGGGTTCAGCGCGGCGCCGCAACCGCCAGTACAGAAACGCGGCGCACACCGCCCCGAGGGCGATCAGCATCGCCATGTCGAACAGCCACCAACCCGCCGAGTGTGTCCACGATTCGTCGCTGGTCGCCAGCAGATTGACGGCAGGCAGGTCGACGGTGGACGCCGATGCCGCATAACCCCACCTCGATGGCAGCAGCCAAGACACCTGTTCCAAACCGAAACGGCCCGCCAGCGGAAATGCCGCGCCGGAGAACAGAAATGAAAGCAGGATCACCAAGACGGCCATCAGCAGCAGTTGCTCGCGGTACTTCGCCAGCGACGACAGCGCCAGTGCGACGGTCGCGGAGACGACGGCAGTGACCGCCAGCGTGAGATACAGCTCCAACACCGGACTGCCCAGCAGAACCGCACCCTTGGTCGGTGCGCCTTTACCGGCGACGGCAACGGTGGTGATGATGCCGGTCTGAACCAGGGCGGCCAGGCTGTAGACCGTGAGTTTGGCCGTCAGATAAGCAGGCGTCGACAACCCGCCGGATTGCTCGCGCCGGAAGATGCGGCGCTCGCCGAACAGATCGCGGACCGCCAACGCGGTGCCCATGAAGACAGCGCCCAGATTCAGCACAATCAATATTTCGAGGGCTTCGTCGGGACCGTTTCCGTACGGGTCGGCTTGCCCCAGGCCGGCGTGGCCGGGCACGACCAGCGTCAGGGCGCCGAACAACACCGGCAGGATCGTCAAGAAGATGAAGTAGCGCTGATCGCCGATTAACAGCCAGGCCTGCCGACGGACCGCGACCGCGATTTGGCGCCACAGCCCGAGGTGTTCGGGCGGAGCCAGTGGTTCCACGGCGGTCTGCCGAGCTTGTGGGCTCGGCGGGGAAAGCCGGTGCTGGACTGCGCCAGCCCGCTCGAGAGTCTCCTCCCAGTTGGCGCTGCGCAACGCGTCGTCGATCTCGGCGGGCGGCCCGACGAACGCCGGGGTTCCTTGCGGCGCGAGCAGCAACACCTGGTCGCACACATCGACGTGGTCCGGCGAGGCTGTCGACACCACCACGACCCGCCCGGCATCGGCGAGTCGGCGCAGCAGCGCCATCGTCTGCGGGTCGGATCCCGCCACAGGTTCATCGACGACCAACAGCGACGGCGCGGTGATCAGCTCGGATGCCAGCGATGCGCGTTGACGCTGTTCGTCGGAAAGCTTGCCGATTTGGATGGTACGCAGCGAGTTCAACTGCAACTCGGCGATGACGTGGTTGACTGCCCGGCGGCGTTCGTCAGCGGAAGTGCTTGGCGGCAGCCGTAACTCAGCGATGTAACCCAACGCCTGTTCGATGGTTAGTTGCGGATGCACCACGTCATATGGACCTACCAGCCCGATACTGGTTCGCAGCGAAGCGAATTCGTCGTGCACGTCGTGACCGCCGATGGTGACTTCGCCCAGACTGGGCCGCATCTCACCGGCGAGTAGGTGAGATAGAGCCGAGCGGGCCGCCTTCGACGGTCCGATGACCGCAGTCAGCGTGCCCGGCTGGGCGGTGAAGGACACGTCGACAAGAACCGCGTGCCCGTCGATATTGAGGCCCAACTGTTCTGTCTCCAATGTGCCCAGGGCCGCAGGCTTCTCTGGCGGAGCCGCACTGTGGGTGACGTCGGCGTGCGGCAGCGGGCTGGTCGGCGTCATCTCGTGCGGGCGTGGTTCGGGCTGGTGGGGGATCAGCCGTTGCATCGCTCCAGTCATCCGCCCGATCAGATCGGACCCTCCGTGCTGGGATGTCGGGGCCGGTTCTTGTTGGGGCGGCGGCGGTGTCGGGGGCTGCGGTGGTTGGTCGGTCGGCGGTGGGGGCGGTGGTGGCGGCGGTTCCGGCGTCGGCTGAGGCGTCCGAAATCGTCGGGTCGGTGCCTCCGACGGCGGCGTTGGTCCGGCCGGTTGCCGGTCGGGTGGTGGCGTCGACTCAGCGGGCGGCGGCGCAGGCTCTGGCTCGGGCACGGGCGGCCGGAATCGCTGAGTGGGCAATTGAGAAGGCGGTGCGGGGCGATTCGGTCCCCGCGGCGGCGGCGGCGGCGACGGTGTCGGCGCGGCGATCACGATGATCGAGATGCTCGCGATGTCGGACCTGTCGCTGATGGTCAAGGCCGCCGAGCAGT
>NZ_LZKJ01000194.1 GCF_001672775.1 Mycobacterium kyorinense
GTTATAAATCGGCGACGGCCCATACAACTGATCGATAAACCACAACCGCTGCTGAGCAAACGACAACGGAACATGCTGCGGACGCGGCATTGGTTGTAGTGGGGCGCGGGCGGGGGCGTCGTGGTGGCGGTGTAGGTAGTCGGCGAGGTTTGCCACGGTGGAGGCGTCGAAGAGGTAGCGGACGGGGACTTGTCTGTTGAGTGCTGATTGCAGTCGTGCGCTGACGCGGGTGGCGATTAGTGAGTCTCCGCCCAGGGCGAAGAAGTCGTCGTCGAGTCCGACGCGGTCTAGGCCTAGCACTTCGGCGAATATGTCGGCGACGATCTGTTCAGTCTGGGTTTGCGGCGCCCGGAAGGGGGTGGTGGCAAACACCGGTGCTGGCAATGCCTTTCGGTCGATTTTGCCTGAGGAGGTTAACGGGAACGCCTCGAGCACCATGATTTGGGACGGCACCATGTAGTCGGGTAGGTGTGCGCTCAGCCATTGACGCACCGCGCTGATCTTGGTGTTGGTTTGGGGGTCATTGGCGTAGGTGTTGCGTTGGTGGACCCCAGCGGGGGGCAGGTAGAGGTCGGTCAGCGGTTGGTTGTGCTGGCCATCGCAGTCGGTGGGGGTGAACAAGACGGCATCAACAGTGCCCGGTTGGGTGCCCCAGGTCAGCGCGACGTGGTAGCCGGCGCTTTGGCCCAGACGGTGCAATTGTTGGGGGGTGGCGGCCGTGCTGGCCGCGCTGGCGGCTTGGGCCACTGCATCAGCCAGCGGCAGTCCGGCGGCCAAGCCAGCTTCGATACCGACGTCGGTGATCAGCCCAGCGCGGGGAATATCGGTGATACGCACCATATCTGGGCGTTGCGATATCAACTCGGCATGCAGCCCACTAAGGCCAGCACAGTGAGTCCATGCCCAGCTGGGCGCAGCGGCCAATGAACGGACCGCGGTGGGATTCTTATGAATGGTGACGTCATAGCGGTACCGGGTCAACTCGTTATCAGCCAACCCACACTTGACTTCAATGGCCAGACCGGCCACCGAGGCATGCTCGGCAGCCCACGTAGTGAAAAACTCTGGAGCC
>NZ_LZKJ01000195.1 GCF_001672775.1 Mycobacterium kyorinense
TTTGTTTGGTGTTGGGCGTGTTCGATGGCGTGGCCCAGCACGTAGGTCCAGGCTTCGGGTAGTGGGCGTTGGTGTGGTTGGTTGGTCAAGGTGTCGGTGATGATCTGGCGCAACAGTTCTGGTGTGGTGGGGGGTAGGTGGTGGGGGTTTTTGGTGTCGTGGTCGCCGGCGAGCAGGCGCAGGGCCAGCAGCCCGAGTTTGTAGGTGTCGGTGTAGATGGTGGCCAGTTCTTCGCCGGGGGGTGCGTCCCAGCCCGGGGTTTCCATCTGGGGCAGCGCCGAGACGGTGTTGATGCGCATGGCGTCGCAGTCGATGAAGTAGGCCGCCTCGTGGGGGCTCAGGGCGAAGAGCAGGTTTTTCGGTGAGATGTCGCCGACGCACACACCGTGCTTGTGCATGAACGCCAGCGTGGAGGCGACTTCGCGCAGCAGCGAATAACGTTGAACGTCATCGAGTTTGACGCCTCGGGCAGACAACACCGAAACATGATTGAGCAGATGCTGGAATTCGGCGGGGGTCCTTGACACGCCACCAACGGTGGTCAGGTCGATGAAAAACTGAGCGGGGATGGCTGGCATCACGAAACCCCGTGGCCTGCCGCTTGCTGCGTT
>NZ_LZKJ01000196.1 GCF_001672775.1 Mycobacterium kyorinense
GGAATCACCTGCTCAGGATTCGACCGGAACCGACAGAGGCAATGGCTTTCCAGTCACCATGTACCGGTTGTAATCCGCTCCAACCGATTCTGGCGCTAAGGCGCGATCCGTGAAAGGGGTGCCATCGGGTGCAAGATAGCGGCCGTACTCGGACCCGAACCGGTCGATGATCGTACCTTCAGGCAGCTGGGCGGGCTGGGGGACATGGCCTGGCGGGAAACCGTCATTCAACGGGTAACTGCGCGTTTCCGGGGTACCGAAGTGCGACGCAAAGTCGTCCCACGGCATTCCGCCCGTAGGCTCCCATCCGCGCACAACGGCTAAGGGTGCGCCGCGCTCTGTGACGATTTCTGCCGGAAGTCCTGCTTCAACAGCTGCGCCCTCGCCGCCGAACATTAAGCCGGGCAGGGCGAAGGCGCCGTCGGAGGCTTTGGCGCCCAAGTAGTAGGCCGCACTCGGTGAGTCGAACGCGTTTTTAATTTCCCCCGCGGCCGCGCCAACCGGGTTCTGCGCAATCTCGGCAGTGCCTTTAAGCATCTGCTCCCATGACTCGAGGACACCGGGTGCACCGGGTCCTCCTTGCCCGATGAGGTTTTTGATCCCCTGTTCGGTCGCAAACCAGCGGTCACCGAATCCTTCGCCGAATCCCGGTGGCGGCGGGCGCTGCGGCTCAGGGGCAACGTAATTGGGCATACCGTTGTCGATCCACTGCTGGGTCCGCGCCACAATCGCGTCCAGGCGTGCCTCGATCTGATCGGGTGGCACTCCTTCAAGGGCCATGCTTTGGCGGGCCATGGCCTTGAACCTCTCCGCGTCGGCGGGGGTGATCTGAGGCGCCGGCGTACCAGGAGGCCCGGGTTGGCGAAGTCGACTCAGCAGGTCTGGCAGGCTGCCAGGAGGCTGTTGGTCGGCAGGCTGACCCCTCCCCAACATGAGGTCTTCCAGCGTCGGTGGCTTGCCCGTGGGGCTGGCCGGGGTCGTCGGGTCTGCAGGTGTGGCACCGCCCGGCCCGGGGGGTAACAGCATGTCCTGCCACGTTCGTGGCTTGCCTACTGGCGGATCTGCGGCGGGATCCGGTTCCTGCGTCCCGGTGGCTGCCTTCAACACAGCCGCCAAATCGGTGTTCGTTTTCTCAGCGGTGGCCAGCAGCGCCGTGATCTTGCGTTGTAGCTCGTCGACTTTGGCCTTGATCTTCTGGACATCCTGGTCGGCCATGCCGGTGGTGTCCGGTGGAATCACCGAGTTGCTTGCGGCGTCGATGTGCACCGCCGGGGCGGCCGCCGCCTCATTGAAAAGGTCGGCGAGTTCCTTTTTGACCGCCGCGGCTTCCTGATAGGCGTGCCCGGCGCCAGCCCACACCCGAAACGCGTTTTGCGCCGACAGCTCCATTTTGGTGCCGCTTTTGGCCATCGCATCTTGGGCGGCTGCTCCGGCTTCACCATGCCACGTAGCGAAGACCGGCAGGTTAGCGATGTTTTGCGCGGCTTCCCGGCTGTGCCGTGCTCGTGCCGCGGCAGCGTCGGCGAACTCGTGGATCTGCTCGGGGTCCCACTCCTGCAGATCGGCGAGCGTCAGACCCACCCGTCAGATACCCATTCGTTTGGCCACCCTCGATGCGGCGGCGTCAAGGTTTGTGGCCCCTTCGGTGTCGGTGGTTTCATATTCGGCGCCTGTGAACCGCAAACCCTCGGCATGCTCGCAGAGTTCACGGTGGTGGCTGGCGCTTTCCTCCTGCCAGTGCGCGGTCAACTCTGCTAACGCCGCAGCGCTGTCCCCAATAAACCCCGCCTGGGCAGCAGCGATACGTTCATGCGCCGCCGTATGTCCCTTCAGGAAATCCCCGGCATTCGCATCAACCTGCTCACCCGCGAAACGCACATCTACTGGGTCTACCCGCAAATTCTTGCCCACCACGCTCACCCGATCCTTCGCCCAGCCACAGCCGACCGGTTTGCGCAAAATTTTACCGCCGCCCGAACATGCCCCAATGCGCCAAAACTGGCGCCGAGCTAGCTTCCACCAAGCGCACGTTCATGCAGGCAGCGGTGACGCCGGGATCGATGATCGAGGACAATTTCGACCATGTGGGTCATTCGCCGGTTCCTAACGGGACTGCTCGTCATGGCATCCGGGATCTGCTGGCCGTCATTGGCCGGCGCCGACGTGCCGCCAGTGAGCGCGAAGGCGCAAGCGGCGGGGTTCGTCGACGTTCGGAGCGTCGTCCCGGACGCGGTCATCGACCTGCGATATGCGACACCCAACAATTTCACCGGGATGCCGTTGTATCCCGCCAATGCGCGCTGCCTCGTGCATGAATCCATGGGGCCTGGCCTCGCGGCCGCGGCCAATGCGCTGCGTTCGCAAGGCGCCGTCTTGGCCTTCTGGGACTGCTACCGGCCGCACGAAGTACAGGTCAAGATGTTTCAAGTGGTGCCCAATCCAGCATGGGTCGCACGACCCGGCCAGTACGCACACAGCCACGAAGCCGGGCGCTCGGTCGACGTGACGCTCGCCGGCACCCAATGCCGACAAGCCTGCCTTCTCGACATGGGAACCGATTTCGACGACTTCACTCCCCGCGCCCACGCATTCGCCACCGACGGCGTCAGCACCACCGCGCAGACAAGCCGGACTCGACTTCGCGACGCCATGAAAATCGGTGGACTGCAGGTGTATTCGGGCGAGTGGTGGCACTTCGACGGTCCCGGGTCAACCGTCGACCACCCAATCCTTGATATCCCGGTCAACTAAAAGCTAGGAGCTGCACGGTGGATCGCTACACCCACGGCCATCATGAGTCGGTGCTGCGTTCCCATCGACAGCGCACTGCCGAGAATTCCGCGGGTTACCTCTTACCGCATCTGCGACAAGGGATGTCGCTGCTGGACATTGGCTGCGGCCCGGGGACGATCACCGTCGACCTGGCCGCACGCGTCGCACCTGGCCAAGTCACCGCCGTGGACATCGCCGATGACGCCTTGGATGCCGCGCGTGCCGCAGCCCAGGCGCACGAGCTGTCGAACATTGCCTTTGCCACCGCCGACGTGCATGCACTCGAATTCGCTGATGACACCTTCGATGTCGTGCACGCGCACCAGGTGCTGCAGCACGTCGGCGACCCGGTCCAGGCACTGCGAGAGATGCGCCGGGTATGCGTGCCGGGCGGTTACGTCGCCGCGCGTGACGCCGACTACGCCGGCTTCATCTGGTATCCGCAGCTTCCGGCGCTGGATCGGTGGCTGGATCTCTATGATCGGGCGGCGCGCGCCAACGGCGGCGAGCCCGACGCCGGCCGCCGGCTGTTGTCGTGGGCCCGAAAAGCGGGCTTCGACGACATCACACCCGGTGGCGGGGTCTGGTGCTTTGCCACGCCCGAGGACCGCGACTGGTGGGGCGGCATGTGGGCGGACCGGATTGTGCAGTCGGCACTGGCCGACCAGCTGGTGGACTCGGCGCTCGCCACGAGCGACGACCTCGTCGAGATCGCCGCCGCATGGCGGGCCTGGGCAGCCGCGCCTGATGGGTGGTTGGCGATCCCGCACGGCGAAATCCTTTGTCGCGCATAGCGAATCGTCTGAGCAGACTTAATCCAGAAACAGGTCGGGAATCGGCTGGTCGCCGCCGCCGTAGCGGGACAAGTCCTGCCCGGCCAACGCCTTGCCGCCGGCGGCCTCGATTTCGGCGGCCGCGGTGTGCACGGTGCCCGGCAGACGGGGGTGCGGTTGGTCGGTCTTGGCCAGCAGCACCAATTGGCCCCTTGCCTGGCCGCGGCCAGGCCGATCCCACGGCTGGCCCCGGAGATCACCACGGTGCGGTCGTCAAAGTACCCATCACTCTCCTTTGGCCTGGTCAGGCACGCGGTATTGGCATTCTCTTTTTTGGCAAGTACGTTATCAGTCGATGGATAACCACACTGAGACCTCGTCCGGCATCCCGCTGGAACCCGTGTACGGGCCGGGGGACCGTCCTGTCGAGCCGCCGCCTCCGGGCACCTATCCATTCACCCGGGGCAATTTCGCCAGCGGTTACCGCGGCAAGCTGTGGACTTTCCGTCAGTACTCCGGGTTCGGCACCGTCGAAGCCTCCAACCGCCGCTACCGCTACCTGTTGGACCAAGGCGGGACCGGCCTGTCGGTAGCGCTTGATCTGCCCACGCAATGCGGCTTCGACTCCGACGACCCCGAGGTGGGCGAGGAGGTGGGCCGGGTCGGCGTGGCGATCGACACCCTCGCCGACGCCGAGATCCTGTTCGACGGCATTCCGCTGGACAAGATCAGCACCAGCTTCACCATCAATGGCACCGCCGCGATCCTGCTTGCGTTCTACGTCGCGGCCGCCGAACGCAAGGGCGTGCCGCGCGCCAAACTCACCGGAACCATTCAAAACGACATCCTCAAGGAATACGCATCGCGCGGAACGTGGATCTGGCCGCCGGAGCCGTCGCTGCGACTGATCGCCGACACCATCGAGTTCTGCGCATCCGAAGTACCGAAGTTCAACGCAATCTCGGTGGCCGGCGCACATTTCCGCGATGCCGGGGCCAACGCGGTGCAGGAGATGGCGTTCACGCTGGCCGATGGCGTCACCTACTGCGACACCGTGGTGGAACGCGGCCGGATGACCATCGACCAGTTCGCCCCGCAGATCTCGTTCTTCTTCTACACCCATGGCGACTTCTTCGAAGAGATCGCCAAATACCGTGCCGGACGGCGCCGTTGGGCGACCATCGTGCGGGAACGCTACGGCGCCAGCACCGACAAGGCGTCGATGTTCCGGTTCGGCTGCGTGTGTGGTGGCGCATCGCTGTATGCACCGCAGGCGCAAAACAACCTGGTGCGGGTGGCCTACGAAGCGATGGCCGCCGTGCTCGGCGGCGTGCAGTCGATGTTCACTGCGGCCTGGGACGAGCCGTTTGCACTGCCCACCGAGGAGTCCACTACGCTGGCGCTGCGCACTCAACAGATCCTGGCCCACGAAACCGGTGTCGCCCGGGTCGCCGATCCGCTGGGCGGCTCCTACTTCGTCGAAGCGCTCACCGACGCCACCGAGGCCCGCATCGTCGAAATCATGCACGACCTCGAACAGCACGGCGGAATGGTGCGCGCCATCGAAGACGGCTATCTGCAAGGCTTGATCGCCGACGAGGCCTACCGAATGCACCAGGACATCGAGGCGGGCACTCGCCCGGTTGTCGGCGTCAACCGGTTCGTCTCCGAAGAGCCGGCGCCCGAGATCGTCACGTACGAGCTCGACGCCGAGGGACGCGATCTTCAGCTCAAGCGGCTGTCCAAGGTCCGAGCCGAAAGAGACTCGGCCACAGTAGAATCCAGCCTCGCTGCATTGTCTCTTGCTGCGGAAGGAACCGATAACCTCATGCACAAACTGATCGACTGCGCCAACGCCTACTGCACGGTCGGTGAGATGGTTTCTGCGCTCAAAGCGGTATGGGGCGAATTCGAACAACCGGTGGTGTTTTAAGTGACAGCACGAATCCTGGTGGCCAAACCCGGCCTGGACGGACACGATCGCGGCGCCAAGGTCGTCGCCCGCACCCTGCGCGATGCCGGGTTCGAGGTGATCTACACCGGGATCCGGCAGCGCATCGAGGACATCGCCTCGATCGCCGTGCAAGAAGACGTCGCTGTCGTCGGGTTGAGCATCCTGTCCGGTGCGCACGTCGCGCTGACCACCCGGACCATCGAAGCGCTGCGCGGAGCCGACGCCGCCGACATCGCCGTCGTCGTCGGCGGAACGATCCCGGAGGCCGACGTGCCCAAACTGGTGGCCGCCGGTGCCACCGCGGTGTTTCCGACCGGAACAGCGCTGGAGGTGCTGGTGCGGGAAATCCGCCAGCTCACCGGCGTGCCCGAACCGACCGTGGAGGAACCGTGCGTCTCGGAGTAATGATCGGCGCCGAGCGCGGCGACTCGGCCCGCAAGGTCACCAAGTTGCTCGCCGATATCGAGTGGGCCGAGAGGGTGGGCATGGATACCGCCTGGATCCCGCAGGTGCCCAACGATTTCGACGCCTTGACTGCCGTCGCGCTGATGGCTACCCGCACCACCCGCATCGAACTCGGCACAGCCGTCGTACCGCTGCAGGCTCAGCACCCGATTGCCCTGGCGCGCCAGGCGTTGTCGGTCCACGCCGCGACCGGCGGCAGGCTGGCGCTTGGCGTCGGCCCCTCGCATCACTGGATCATCCGCGACATGCTCGGCCTTCCCTACGAGCGGCCGGCCGCCTTTACCCGCGACTACTTGGACGTGCTCGAGGCCGCATTCGGAGGGCCCGGCCCGGTCGATGTCGACAACCAGAGTTTCGCCGTGCACAACCCGCTGGATTTGGCCGCGGTATCGCCGCTGCCGGTGCTGCTCGCCGCACTCGGACCGGTGATGTTGACCCTGGCCGGGGAGCGCACCGATGGCACCGTGCTGTGGATGGCCGACGAGCGAGCCGTCGCCGAGCATGTCGTGCCGCGCATCACCAAGGCCGCCGACAATGCCGGCCGTCCGGCGCCGCGGATCGTCGCCGGCATACCGGTATGCCTGTGCGCGCCAAACGAAGTCGACGCGGCTCGGGAGCGCGCTAATCGGATCCTCGGGGAGGCCGAGGTGTCGCCGAACTATCAGCGGCTGCTGGATTACGGCGACGCCAAAGACGTCGGTGACATCTGTGCGGCCGGCGACGAGGAGGCCATCCTGGCGCGGTTCCGTCGGTTCGCCGACGCCGGCGTGACGGATCTTTCGGTGCGGTTACTGCCGATTGGTGATACCCGTGACGAGCTCGTCGCGTCCAAACGGCGCACCCGCGAAGTCATCGCGGCCCTGGGTGCCGAACTGCGATGACCGGACCACTGGCCGGTATCCGAATCCTCGAGGTTGGCACCATGCTGGCCGGCCCGTACGCCACCATGCTGCTGGCCGACCTCGGTGCGCAGGTCACCAAGGTCGAGCCGCCGGGCGGTGAGATTTCACGGCAGGTCAGTGACAGTTATTTCGCCAGCCTCAACCGCAACAAGGCCAGCATCTGTCTGGACCTGAATGCGCAAGAAGGCCAAGCCAAGCTGGGCGAGCTCGTGGGTGAATCCCATGCGCTGCTGGTCAATCTGAAGCCATCGGCGATCCGCCGGCTGGGTCTGACCTATGAGTCGTTGCGCCGCTTCAATGAACACATCGTCTGCGTCGCGATCACGGGCTTCGGGCTGCACGGCGGGGACGACCCGGCGTTCGACTACGTCGTCCAAGCAGCTACCGGGGTCGCGGCGCTGACCGGCGACCCGGATGGGCCACCCACGCTGCCCGGCTACTCCTCGGCGGACAACTCCACCGGAATGAGCGCTGCGCTAGGGCTGCTCGCGCAAATCATCTCCGGCCGTGGCGGCCAGGTCGACGTGTCATTGCGCGACGTGATGCTCTCTCAGCTCAACTACCACGCGTCCGCCTATCTCAACGACGGGGTCGAGCCGCAGCGGCGATCCTTTGGTGCGCACTCCTATTACGTTCCGGCCCAGATGTTTCCGACCGCCGACGGCTATCTTGCATTGTTCATCACCCACGACGGTTTCTGGAAGGCGTTCGCCGGTGAAGCGAACATCGAGGGCTTCGCGGCAATGGCCGAGCGGGTGGCGCGAGCCGACGAGGTGCGCGCCATCGTCACTGACGCTTTGGCGACCGATACCGCCGCCAGTTGGGAAGCGCGGCTGCGACCACTCGGCGTGCCGGCCGCAGCCGTGCGGACATTGCCTGATGCGCTGAAGGCGACACCCGAGATCATCGTCACCGCAGGTGATTTCCGTCTGGTCGGTAACCCGATTCACATTGACGGCTATCAGCCGGACTACCGGCCGCCACCCACGTTGGACCAAGGGGTCGACTAGACGCTACTCGTAATGCACCGTCACCGACGGGGTGTCGGGTATGCCCTGGCACGTCAGAACGTAGCCGTCGGCCACCTCGTCCGGTTCGAGCGCATCGTTGACCAGCATGGTCGCGCTGCCTTCGCTGAGTCGTGCCATGCAGGTTCCGCAGTTGCCTGCCTCGCAGCTGAATGGCGGTGCCAGGCCAGCTCGGCGGGCGCTCTCCAGCAGGGTTTCGCCGGCGACCCGCGGCACTGTCGCCTTCTTGCGTTCGAGGTGAATCGTGATCGTGCCCTCGGCCGTGCCGTCGACCGGTTCCGGCGCAGGCGGCTTTACCGTCGGCGCAGCGTCGAAGTCCTCGACGAATAGCTGTCCCGGCCCGGGTAGCGCGGAGCGCACCACGGTCATGAACCCCTCGGGGCCGCATACATAGTTGTCGGCGTCGACGTCGTCGCCAACGAAATCCCGGACCGTAGCCGCGTCGAGCAGCCCTTGCTCGTCATCGAGATGCCGCACCACCAAGAGCCGGCCGGGGTAACGCTCGGCAAGTTCATCCATCACCGCATCGAAGATCACCGACGGCCGGTCCCGGTCCGCGCACAGCATCCGCACCGGGCGGTCCGTGGTCGCCAGCGCGCTCTTGGCCAGCGACAGGATCGGGGTGACGCCGCTACCGCCCGCGAACGCCAGCAACGGCACGGAGCTGTTGCCCAGACAGAAGATTCCGGCGGCTCGCGTCATGGTCAGCTCGTCGCCCTCGGTGACGTTGTCTACCAGCCAGTTGGACACCTTGCCGCCCGGTACGCGTTTGATCGTGGTCATCAACTCCGAGTCCGTCTCCGGGGCGCTGGACATCGAGTAGGACCGGTAGAGCTCCTCGCCGTCGACAGCCACCCGAAACGTGCAGAATTGCCCCGCACGGTAACGGAAGGGCTGGTCATGGGGGGCCAGCACGAACGTGCGAGCATCGGCGGTCTCCTTGACGATCCGAGTCACCGTCGCCCGATGAAACGCGTGCAGCTCCGCCACAGCCACCCCCTTCCGTACTTGCGTTCTTCAGTATAGAGAATAGTATTCTCTCAAAGCGATAGCTTCTTCTCAATCCGTCGAGGGGCAAGGGTGAGCGAACCGACCGCGCTCGCGTTCGAGGACCGGCAGTACACCTTGCCGCAACTGGATGCGCTGGCCGACGGCCTGGCGGCGACCCTGCGCAAGCACGGCGTCACCGCCGGCGACCGGGTCGCACTGATGTCCTCAAACCGGCCCGAATTCGTCGTCGCGGTGTATGCCATCTGGCGGCTGGCGGCGACGCCGGTGCTGATCAGCCCCGCCTGGAAACGCGCCGAGGTCGAGCACGCGTTGGCCCTGACGAACCCCGGGCACGCCGCGGGTGACCAGCCCGTGCTGTCGGAACTAATGCCGATGTTGCACCTCGATGAACCGATCACGCCAGGACCGCCGGTGCGGGCGTCGCCGCGAGCCGAGACCGACGCACTCCTGGTATTCAGCTCGGGTACCACCGGTCTGCCCAAAGCCGTGCGACATACCCACGCATCGCTGCGCGCCGCCGTCGGGCACTGGCGCGACGCGCTCGGGTTGACCGCGCATGATCGAATCCAAATCACCACACCGCCCTCGCACATCCTGGGTTTGCTCAACATCGTTACGGCGCTGCAGACCGGTGTGCGGCTGCGGCTGCATCGCCGGTTCGACATCGACGCGATGCTGGCCCACATCGAGGCCGACCGCATCACCGTCGAGATGGCGGTCGCGCCCATCGCGCTGTCTTTGGCCACCCACCCGCGGCTGGAGTCCTATGACCTCTCGTCGCTGCGGTTCATCATGTGGGGTGCTACGCCGGTCAGCGAGACCGCCGCGGAAATGTTTACGCGGCGTACCGGAATTGGTTGGGTTCCCGCTTACGGCACAACCGAATTGCCGGTCATTGCCTGCAATCCGGTTGAGGGTTCGCGGCTCGATTCGGTCGGAAGACCGGTGCCCGGCGTCGACGTGCGGGTGGTCTCGATGCAGACCGGACAAGTGCTCGGCCCGGGCGAAGTTGGGGAGATCCAGGCGCGCTCGGCGTCGCTGATGGCCGGCTACTTGCCTCACGCCGCTACCGCAGAGGCATGCTGCGACGGCTGGTATCGCACGGGAGACGTCGGATGTCTCGACAGCGCGGGCTGGCTGCGGATCACCGACCGATCCAAAGAGATGATCAAGGTACGCGGTTTCCAGGTCGCGCCCGCCGAAATCGAAGCCGTGCTACACGAGCATCCCGCGGTCAAAGACTGCGCGGTGTTCGGCGTTCCCGACGGGCGCGACGGGGAAGCGGTGATCGCCGCGGTCGCCACGCACATCCCGGTCGATGCAACGGAACTCAGCGCACAAGTCGATGAGCGGCTGGCATCCTACAAACGACTGAGCAAGGTGATCTTCGTAAACGAAATTCCGCGGCTGCCGTCGGGCAAAGTCCTGCGTCGAACGCTGAAGGAGCGGTATGGATGTACGTCTGACAGCTGAACAACAACAACTGCGGGACGCCGCCGCCAAACTGGCTGATGATTTGGGTCCCGGATCGGTTCAGAGCCTCGCCGACCAAGACCGGATCACGCGGCTGGACAGGCAGATCGAGTCGACGGGTTGGCGTGCGCTGCGGTCGGACGGGGCCACCGGGGTCGAAGTCGCCATCGTCGCTGAGGAATTCGGCCGCGGCCTGGTGGATGCGCCGTTTCTGGGACCGGTGCTGGCTGACGAGCTTGCGCGGCAGGTTGACGCAGATGCCGACGGCTCGACAATTGCGTTCGGAGATCACGCAATTGACGCGCGCGGATACCAGCGCGCGTTGAGTCTGCGTGATGCGACGGTGTCGGCCGTCGATCTGGGCGGCGCTCGGGTGGGCGCGGACCTGACCAGAGCCAACGCCGAATTCTCCGGAACACCGGCCGTCATCGGCGAGGTGCCCGACGACGTCGCCGCGCGCTGGCTGGCGCTGGCGCTGGCCACCACGTCGGCGGACCTGGTCGGAACAGCGCGCGGCGCGCACACCCTGGCCTGTGACTACGCGAAAATCCGTGAGCAGTACGGCAAACCAATCGGCTCCTATCAGGCGGTCGCTCATCTGTTGGCCGAAAGTCTGGCGCTGATCGAAGGCTCGGTGAGCGTGCTGCGCCACGCCGCATGGGCGGTCGACGAACTTCCGCCAGCCGAGGCGATTCGGGCGGCCCGGGTGGCCAAAATCTACTGCGCACGTGCCGCGCGCACCGTATGTGAGACTTCGGTACAAGTACACGGCGGCATCGGCAATACCTGGGAATGCTTGGCGCACGTCTACTTACGTCGCGCGTTGACATCCGCCGAACTATGGCCTGTGAGGCTGGAGGAGATCGACATTGGACTTTCGTGATTCGCCGGACGAAGCCGCCTTCCGGGACCGGCTGCGCAGTTGGCTTGCGCTGCACGCCAAGGATTTCGCCAGTTCCGGCGACGAGTACTGGAGCCGTCAGGGCGAGTGGCATCGTGCGCTCTACGAAGGCGGCTTCTTCGGGCTGTCGTGGCCGCGGCAGTACGGCGGCCAGGAGCTGCCGCCGGTCTATGACGTGATCGTCGACGAGGAGCTGGCCCGGGCCGGCGCCCCGCCACGGCCGAGCCTGGGCTACCTGGTGGTCGGACTCGGACACCACGGCAGCGAGGAACTGCAGCGGCGCTTTTTGCCCGGCATGATCAACGGCACCGAGCGCTGGTGTCAGGGCTTCAGCGAGCCCGGCGCCGGTTCGGACCTCGCGTCGCTGACCACCACCGCCACCCGCGACGGCGACAACTACGTGATACACGGACACAAGATCTGGACCAGCTACTCCGATGTCGCCGACTGGTGCCTGCTGCTGGCCCGCACCGATCCGGACGCCAAACGCCACCGCGGGTTGTCGGCGTTTGTGATCTCGATGAAACAGCCTGGCGTGCAACAACGTCCGCTGCAGATGATGAATGGCGTCACCACCGAGTTCGGCCAGGTGCTCTTCGACGGTGCGACGGTGCCTGCCGATCAGATGGTCGGCGCCCCCGGCGACGGCTGGGCGATCGCCATGACCGTGGTGGGACACGAACGTGAACCGTCCACGCTGGGCTATGCGGCTCGCTACGGCAAGCTGGTGCGCCAGCTGGCTGCACGCAGCGACGGACCGCCCAGCGACGAACTCGCCTGGGCGGCAGTGCAAACCGAGATGCTGACCCATCATGTGCGACGGCGGCTGTCCGAGCAGCTCGATGGTGTGTCGCACGGATCGGACGGATCGTTGGACAAGCTGTTGATGACCTGGGTCGAGCAGGCAGTCGGCCATGCCGCGCTGGCGGCCGGCGGAACCGAGGACGCCGACCTGCTCAGCGCCTATCTGTACAGCCGGGCACAAAGCGTCATGGGCGGCACGTCACAGATACAGAAGAACATCATCGCCTCACGAATCTTGGGATTGTAGAAGTGTTCGCGAACGCGGGCGAAGCCCGGGTGAAGCGGGTCACGACCATCGAAGGAGTTTGACGTGTACGACATGCCAACCGAAATCGACGTCCGCGCCGACGGGCCGCTGCGGATCATCACGCTGAACCGCCCTGATGCGCTCAACGCGGTCAACGACGACCTGCACACCGGATTGGCGGAGCTGTGGCCGCGGCTCAGCGCCGACCGCTCCGCGCGGGCGGCTGTGCTCACCGGTAGCGGACGGGCGTTCTCGGCGGGCGGCGACTTTCACTACCTGGCCGAACTGGCGCAAGACGCCGACCTGCGCGCCAAGACGATCGCGCATGGCCGCGACATTGTGCTGGGGATGGCGCGGTGCCGAATCCCGGTGGTAGCGGCCGTCAATGGGCCAGCCGTCGGCTTGGGCTGCAGCCTGGTCGCCCTGTCCGACATCGTCTATATCGCCGGAGACGCCTATCTGGCCGACCCGCACGTGCAGGTCGGCCTGGTGGCCGCCGACGGGGGACCGCTGACCTGGCCCCTGCACATCAGTCTGCTGCTGGCCAAGGAATACGCGCTGACCGGCGCGCGTATCTCCGCGGCGCGCGCCGTCGAACTCGGGCTGGCCAACCACATTGCCGACGATCCGGTCGCTGAGGCGGTGGCCGCCGCCAAAAAGATCATGGAGCTGCCCCAGCAGGCGGTCGAAAGCACCAAACGGGTGCTCAACGTGCACCTCGAGCGCGCGGTGCTGGCCACCTTGGACTTCGCGCTGACCGCCGAGAAAGAGTCCTTCCAGACCGAGGATTTCCGCTCGATCGTCACGAAACTGACCGCCGGCAAAAACTGACCCCGCCTATCGAATTGGAGAAACGCTGTGCCTGAAGCTGTCATCGTGTCCGCCCTGCGGACGCCCATCGGTACCGCCCGGAAAGGGACCCTACGTGATACGACCGCGTACGAGCTGGCCCACCACGTGGTGGCCGAAGCCGCTGCGGACGTGGATGTTTCACAGCTCGACGACGTGATCCTCGGTGAAGGTCTTTACGGCGGAGGGGTATTGGCCCGGCACGCCGCCGTGACCGCGGGGCTGCCCTCGGTGCCCGGACTGGCCCAAAACCGCCATTGCGCGGCCGGGCAGGCCGCGGTGCAAAGCGCGGCGGCCAGCGTGCGCGCCGGAATGGACCAGTTGATCATTGCCGGCGGGGTGAACTCCGCCTCGACGTCGCCGCGGTCACGCCTGCAAGTCGACGGCGAATGGGTCGATTGGTTCCCGCCGACACACCCGAACCGGCCCGACGCGCCAAACATGGACATGTCGATCACTGTCGGCTGGAATGCCGCGGTGACAGCCGGCGTGAGCCGCGAGGAGATGGACGCGTGGGCGCTGCGGTCACACCGCAATGCGATCGCCGCGATCGACGAGGGACGGTTCAAAGACGAGATCGTCCCGATCGAGACACCGCACGGGCTGTTCGACGTCGACGAGCATCCCCGTCGCGACACCACGATGGAGAAGCTAGCCGCGCTCAAGCCGCTGCACCCCGAAATCGAGGGCTTCTCGATCACGGCCGGCAATGCCTGCGGCGCCAACGACGGCGCCGCTGTGCTGACAATCGCAAGCGACCGGTTGGGGCTGCCCGCGCTCGCGACCGTCCGCGCCTGGGCATCGGTCGGTGTCGATCCCGCAGCCACCGGCCTGACACCAGTCGAAGCCATCCCCAAGGCGCTTGCCCGCGCGCATCTTTCGCTATCCGACGTGGACCTGTTCGAAATCAACGAGGCATTTGCGTCGATGTGCGTGGCCACCATCAAACTGCTCGATCTGGACCCCGATCGGGTCAACGTCAGCGGCAGCGGCTGCTCGTTAGGGCACCCGGTCGCAGCTACCGGGGCCCGGATGCTCGTCACGCTGGTGCACGAATTGCGGCGGCGCGGCGGCGGTTTCGGGGTCGCGGCGATGTGCGCGGGCGGCGGGATGGGTTCCGCCACGGTCATCGAGGTGCCGGCGCCATAAAATCCTGAGGATGAACATCGCCGAGCTGATCGCCGCCGCGCGGAACGGATCACCCCGTGCGGCCGGTCGACTACTCAGCCTGGTCGAGGGCGAGCGCCGTGCCGAGGTGCTGGATAACCTCGATCCATCGGCGGTACACGTCGTGGGGATCACCGGGCCGCCGGGGGCAGGCAAGTCGACGACCATCGCGGTTCTCGTCGGTGGCTATCGCGAGCGGGGGTTGCGGGTCGCGGTGCTGGCCGTCGACCCGTCCTCGCCATTCAGCGGTGGTGCGTTGCTCGGTGACCGGATTCGAATGACGCGCCATATCAACGACTCCGAGGTGTTGATCCGTTCGCTGGCCACCCGCGGCCATCTGGGCGGACTGGCCGCCGCTGTTCCCGCAGCCATCCGGTTGCTCGGCGCACTGGCCTACGACGTGGTCCTGCTGGAAACCGTCGGCGTGGGGCAGTCGGAGATCGAAATCGCCGCAGTCGCCGACCCCACCGTCGTCATCCTCAACCCCGGAGCCGGCGACGCCGTCCAGGCCGCCAAGGCGGGCTTGTTGGAAGTCGCCGACATCGTCGTGGTCAACAAGGCCGACCGGGAGGGCGCCGACCAGACGATTCGCGATCTGCGCGCCGAGACCAAAGCGCCGATCCTCAGTCTCGTCGCCGCAAAGGGCGAGGGCCTGGCGGACCTGATGGTTGCGATCGACGCCCATCACCGCAGCGACAGCCCCGCTCGCCGGTTGGCCCGCGCGCGGGCGCAGATCCTGTCGTTGGCGCAAACCCGGCTGCGCACGCATCCCGATCTCGACCGGCTCGCCGAGTCGGTTGCCGACGGCCGCAGCGATCCCTACTCCGCGGCCGAAGGACTGATTTCCTGACGTCGCGTGGCCCGCTCCCGCCCCTCGAGCGTGAAGTTAAGTTCACTCTCGGAGCCCAGTGTGAACCTAAGTTCACGCTCGGCGAATAGCGGACCGGCCAGCTGTTCACCAGAAGTAGATCGCCAGGATCGCGCCCCAAAGCGCGAGGAGCCAGCCGTCGGTGGACAGCCGTAACCACCACGGGGCGGTGCGCACTTCCATGAAGTTCGCAATGATCAGATGCGCCTTGACCAATGCCAGAGCCAACACCGCGATCGTGATCGCCAAGCTGGCGGTCGGTGTTCCGTGGGTGTGGGCCGGTCCGAGCCACCAGGTGACGACGGTGATCGCCGACAGAATCAGCCACACACCGGTGAGTCGCGCAGTCGTAGTCATCGCATCACGTACAGCAGTGCGAAGATGACAATCCACAGCAGGTCCACCATGTGCCAATAAGTGGCGCCCGCTTCCGCCATGCCCACCCGCCGCAGTTGGGGATTGCGCTGATCGACGACGACGACCCCCAATATCGCCAGCCCGAGCAGCACATGGAACAGGTGCACACCGGTGAGCAGGTAGTAGAACATGAAGAAGTCGTTGCGTGGAAACGTCAGTCCCTGACTGATTTTCGTCGACCACTCGTAGGCCTTGATGAGCATGAACAGCACACCGCAGCCACCGCCGCAGACCAGCAGCCGCACGGCAGCCGAATGGTTCGCCGAACGGGCCGCCTGCACACCACGCGCGACGAACCACGAGCTGGCGATGAGCACCAACGTGTTGACGACCCCGATGTTGAGGCTCAGATGCTCTTGGGATTCCAGAAACAGCGCCCGCTGCTGAGCTCGGTAAACCATGAAGATGACGAAGTAGGCGCCGAAGATGATGAGGTCGCCCAGCACGAACACCCACATGCTGCCATCGCCGGGAACATGTGCCTGCGACTTGCGACTGACATCGGATCGGGTTTCTGTCATCAGCCCGGCTCTAATCCTGCACCTGCTCACCGAGCGGTTGCCGGTCGACCGCCACTTTCAGCAGCACAATCACGCATACTTGCCAGAATCCGAAGATCGCGGTACCCATCCAGAAACTGATCGAGCCGTTCCAGGCCAGTGGTCCGGACCTGAAAATGAATACCGGAGCAGCGAGCAACTCGGTGACGATCTGCCAAATCGATATGTAGCCCAGCCATTTGGGAAAGACGTGGTTCCTGTCCAACAGGATCGCGATCGCGAACACCAGATATCCGGTGGAAAAACACCCCAGCGATCCGACGAAGGACAGGAATGTCAGGTCATACATCAGCGCGACGATCTCCGGGTCGCGGTCGGGCCGAAACGCAGCCGTCAAAAACGATATTGCGGCCATCAGGCATCCTGGTATCGCGCCGACTGCCAGCGCCCCCAGGTACGCATAAGCGAATACCGGGCTGACCGACATTCGCTTGATTTCGTACACGACAATGCCATTGGTCACCCCGGCGAAGCCGATGATGACCATCAACAGCGCAAAGCCGATCTGGATGGTCAATGCATGCTGATGCACGAAATCGACCATCTGGTCGGCGGTGACATCGGGTCGCGGCGGCGGCATCACGCGCGTCAGCACGACGAAGATCAGGCCGAACAGGCTGTAAAACGCCGGGACCACCCAAAAGCAGATCAGCAGATCGGTTTTGGTCCTCGGCCGGTGGCGCTTGCCATCTCCGATGGCAATCGCCCCCGCTGAAGCCGTTGCGGTGCGGGTCATTCCGCCGTGGCTCCGTCGTCGGCTTGTTGTTTGATCGCCCTGCGCACAACGACGAACATCACCGCGACATTCACCGCGAACGCGCCGATGCGCACCCAGAACGACACCACCCCGTCCCAGGCCAAAGGCCCACTTCGAAACACGGCCGCACCCGCGGCCGGCGTCATCGCCGCGGCCGTCGCCAGGCTGAATGCGCCGACCCACCGGGGAAAGATCGGCCTCGGCTGCGCGTCGAGGTAAACGGCCACCGCAAGACACAGATTCTGGACCACCAGCATGCCGACCGGTGCAATGAACGTGATCCAGGCCAAGTCGTTGAGCAGTTGGATCAACTGCGGATTCCGCTCGGGTCGATAGGCAGCCACCAGCCAGAAGATGTCGGCGAGCGCGAATAACGTTGCGCCGCTGACAGCAGCGGTCAAATAGCAGTAGGCGAGCACTTGGTTAGGGGTCGCCATCCGTTTCATCTGCACCACGATCAGCGCGAACAGCGGGATCAGCATGATGCCGAACAGGTTGTAAGTGATCATGCTGAACCGGATCATCGTGGTGTTGTGCGCGTAGAAGCCGGCCACCTGGTCAGCGGTCATCCGAGGCGACATGGGCGGGAAGAAACCCGGGAACGCCAGAAACGCGATCACCAAAACGGCGCCGACGACCGGCGTCATCCACAGGCAGATCAGCTGTCCGCGTACGTTCACCGTCGGCCGGACATCCTGCTCCTCGGCGAGAGTTGACATCGCACCTTCCGGCATCTGAAGGAAGTTTGGACCTGCTCGCCGAACCTAGCCGATCGGCTATGCCACGGTCAATAGCCGATCGGCTAGGCTGGCGGGGTGGTGTCCACCGAGGCCGACAGGCGATTGCGTTCCATCCAGCGCAGCGCCGCACAAACGCGCATCCTTGATGCGGCGCTGCGGCTGATCGCCGAAAACGGCGTTGGCGGAACGTCGTTGCAGATGATCGCTGACGCCATCGGCGTGACGAAAGCCGCTGTCTACCACCAGTTCAAGACAAAGGACGAGATCGTCATCGCGCTCACCGAACGTGAGCTGGGCGGGCTCGAGGAGGCGCTGGAGGCCGCCGAAGCCGAGCAATCCCAGTTGCGGGCACGCGAATTGCTGCTCGACGGCGTCATCGACCTTGCCGTCAGGCGCCGCGGCGTAGCGAGCACGCTGCAGTTCGATCCGGTGATCGTCCGGTTGCTTGCCCAGCATCAGCCGTTCCAGCAATTCATCCAGCGGCTCTACAGCGTCCTGGTCGGCGACGCCGGCGACGACGCGCGAGTGACGGCGGCGATGCTGTCCGGCGCCATCGCCGTCGGCGTCATGCATCCCCTCGTCTCGGATGTCGACGACGAGGCGCTGCGCTCCCAGTTGCTCCGGCTGACACGACGATTCATGGAGATGTCGGCCGGCTGAACGGCTTATCGGACCGCGGATCTCCGAACCTGGCGCGGATCGCGCCCCACGGATCGGCGTAGCGGCCGGGCGCATTCCGGTAGGCCGCGCGCCGGGTCAAGATCTGCCGCGCCACCGGTACCAGGAGTCGCATCGGGTAGCGCGTCCAGCCGGCCTGCGCGCGCATCTCGGCGACCATGTCGGGCCACGAATGATGTTGGAAATTCAAGGCCTGCTGCGCCCGGGTGCTATCCATCCAGTCGGTGACGAACCAGTCGGTGTCGCTGTCGGGATTGCCGGGCCTGCCCTCGGGTAACACTCCGGCCATGCCGCGGGCGGCGGCCAGCGCTGGGCCAACCTCGCCTTGTCGTAACCGGTGTGAGTCGTCGCCGGCGATCAGCAGGATCTCGCCGACGACGTCTGCGGTGGTGGCTGCCGCGAATGCGGCCGCGACGTCGCGGACATCGACGCCGTGCAGCCGTCCGTCGGTCGGCAGCAAGCTTTCGAAGAACAGCGCGTCGGAACTGAACGGCATCGCAGTGGGGTCGACGCTGAACACACCGCCGAGGCGCAGCACCACCCATTCGAGATTCGACGAACGCACGAGTTCTTCGGCCTCGAGCTTGTGCTGTCCGTACACGTCGGATGGCTTCGGTGGATCGTCGGCCCGGATGGGAGCTTTCGCCCGGTGCGGGTTACGTGCGCCGTAGACGGCATTGCTAGAGGCTTGCACGAAACGCGGCGGGGTCTTCTGTGCTTCGGCGACGCGCACCAACGTCGCGGTGGCGTCGACGTTGACCTTGCGGGCCAGTTTGACGTTGGAGTAGATCTGCGGCGGAATGACGGCGGCCAAGTGCACAATTGCCGAGGGTGCGGTCTCAGCGACCAGCCGATCCACGGCAGCTTGGTCGGTCAGGTCGGCCCACCGGGCCTCGACGCCGGCCGGCAGCGCTCGCGCCGCCTTGTGATTGGCGGGGGTGCCGAGGTCGGCGGCCACCACCTGTCTGCCACTGCGGGCCAACTGCCGGACAGTCGCCGACCCGACCAACCCGAACCCTCCGGTCACTAGGACAGTCCCAGGCATTCGCCTCCTCAATCGACGAGTGGATTATGACATTCTCGAATATGGAGAGTATCATATCCGCAGGTAAACCACGATCGGTACACAGACAGGGGAGTTTGTGAGCGGTAACGGCAAACCCGACATCGCCAAGTGGGACCCGGGCCTCACCCGCCAGCTCACGAACACGATCGGTCCGATCGTCAAGCGGTGGTTTCGGGCGACAGTGCGCGGCCTGGAGTCGTTTCCCGCCGCCGGTGGTGCATTGGTGGTCTCCAACCACTCCGGCGGCATGCTCACTCCCGACGTGCTGATCTTCGCGCCCGCCTTCTACCACAAATTCGGATACGACCGCCCGGTCTACACACTGGGCCATTACGGCCTGTTCATCGGGCCGCTTGCCCAATGGCTGATCCGGGCGGGCGTCATCCACGCCGACCGCGAAAACGCCGCCCAGGCACTGCGGTCCGGTGGGGTGGTGCTGGTCTTTCCCGGTGGCGACTACGACTCGTACCGGCCAACGCTGAGCGCCAACACCATCGACTTCCAAGGCCGCACCGGATACGTGCGCACCGCCATCGAGACCGGCGTCCCCATCGTGCCGATGGTCTCCATCGGGGCTCAAGAGAGTCAACTGTTTCTGCTGCGCGGCGACCGGATAGCCAAGCTGCTGGGACTGTATCGGGCGCGGATGAAGATCCTGCCGGTCAGCTTCGGTGTCCCGTTCGGACTCAGCGTGATCTTCCCGCCCAACCTGCCACTGCCCACCAAGATCGTCACCGAGGTGCTGGAGCCCATCGACGTCGCGGCCCGGTTCGGTCCGGAGCCGGATATCGCCGAGGTCGACGCGCATGTGCGTTCGGTGATGCAGGCCGCTCTCGACCGGCTCGCGCAGCAACGCCGTTTCCCCGTACTGGGGTGAAGCAGCTAGCCGTTGGTGGTTGCCGGTGCCATCGCCGTTTCGACTCTGGCCGGTTCGCCGGGAAAGCCTGCGGCCCGCCGGATTTCACCGAACGCATGTATTATCGCGTCGGTGGCTTCGTGCACATCGTCGAAGGTCCGATCATCGGCGAGTACCGAGATATCGACTTGGTCGACGTAACTCCAGACGGTGACATTGACCGCGGCGCCCGCGGAAAGTATTCCCACCGAATAGATTTCGGTGACGGGGGCGCCTCCGATCGTGCCGCGTTCCCGTGGTCCCGGCACATTTGAGACCGCAACGTTCATCGCCCTGTTCTGTGCTGCCCGCTTCGACGACCACCGAAAAAGGGCCGGGGTCAACGGCGGCGGCAGGTACGCCATCAGCTGCCCCTGCAGCTGCGGACCGAGCAGATCGTGATCTTCCTTGGCGATGGTCGTGGACACCGAGACCAGCCGAACCTGTTCGAGTGGATCGTCGACGTGCACCGGCAACGACACCGACAGCCCGCTGATTTCGTTGCCGGATATGCGGTTCGGCGACCTGTCCGTGCTGACCGGAACCGAGGCGATGATCGGCCGGTCAGATCTGCCGTCGTAGCGCAGCAACAGTTCTCGTAGGCCGCCCGCCGCGATCGCCAGAACCATATCGTTGAACGTCACGCCGAGGTGTTTGGCGGTCTCCTTGACCTCGGCCAGTGACAAGGCAGCGGTGGCGAACGTGCGCACCGGCGAAACCACATGGTTGAGAAAGGTTGGTGACGCTTTGAAATTCTCGGCCAGATCGGGGTGCTCACCGCGATCCCGTGAGCGCCGTCGGACGCGGGAGATGCCACGTGTGGCGTCGGCAACCAGTCGCGGCAGCGCGGCAACCTGCCGCAGGTGGTCGCGTCCGGCCGCCCGCAGCAACTCGGCCCTGGTGGGCGGGGCACAGTGGTCGTAGTCGCGATGTTCGTCGCCGGTCGACTCCTTGAGATCCATCAGCAGCGCCAGCAGGTTCGCGGAGGCGACCCCGTCGGCGAGCACATGGTGCACCTTGCCGATCAGCGCGAAGCGATCGTCACGCAGGCCCTCGGCGAAGTAGAACTCCCACAGCGGTCGGCTACGGTCCAGCGGTGTGCTGGCGATCTCGCCCATCACCTGGTCGAGTTCGCGCCGCCCGCCGGGCTGCGGAACCCGCACCCGGCGTAAGTGATAGTCGAGATCGACCTCGCAATTCTCCAGCCACATCGGGTGGTGGAGCCGCCAGGGAATATCGACGAGCTTGAAGCGCAGTGGATCCAGCAGGGGTAGGCGGCGCTCAAAGGTCTGCCGAACCACCTCGAAACTGAACTGCCCGTCGAAGTCGGTGGCGTCGATGATTCCGACCTTCAGCGTGTGCGTGTGCAAGCTGGGGGTTTCGGTGTACAGCAACATGGCGTCCATGCCGTTGAGTCGCCTCATTGCCCACCTCGATCACTAGCGACTCGGTTTGACGGAACAATAGAACCATTCCGCTCGGCGCTGATCGATGGTTTCGGGAAATGTGGTGTTCGGCGGCAGAACGCTTCAGGCGTCAACCGAGCGGCCGGTGGCTGCGACGTGCGCGGCGCGGAATGCGAAAACCATTGCCGGTCCGATGGTTCCGCCTGCACCGCCGTAAGCCCGGCCGGTCACGCCTGCCATCGCGTTGCCGGCGGCGAACAGCCCCGGTATCGGCTCGCCGTTGACGTGTAGGACGCGACCGTCGCCGTCGGTGCGCGGCCCGCCCTTGGTTCCCATCGCTCCCACAGACACCGGTACCGCGTAGTAGGGAGCGTTATCGACGGGCCCGAGCGTCTTCTCAGCCAGCGTCGTCGCCCGCTCGTCACCCCAATATCCGTCGTACGCGCTAGATCCGCGGCCGTAGTCGGGATCGTGGCCGGCGGCCACGTTGCGGTTCCACTCCGCGACCGTGCGGGCCAGCCCGTCGGAATCGATACCGGTCTTGACACCCAGTTCCGCCAAGTCTTCCGACGCGCAGAACCAGTCCGGCACCGGCTCGCCGGGCGCGACGCCCAGAAACCCATAGCGTTTCAGATGCAGCGCATCGAACACGATCCACGCCGGATCATTGACGTACCCGTCGCGCGGGTCGAGGTAGTGGAAGGCTCCGGCCATCGAGTTGTAGTCGCACGCCTCGTTGACGAATCGCCGTCCGGCGCGGTTGACGATGATGCTGCGCGGTCGGGTCCGTTCCAGTCGCACACTGCGGCTGCGTTGTTCGCCGTCGATCGTGTCGCCGGGGATCTGCACGATCGGCACCCACCACGCTTCGCCCATGTTGGCCAGGTCGGCGCCGTGTGCCATCGCCATCCGCAAGCCGTCACCGGTGTTGTTGGGCGGTGAGACCGCTCCGTGCATCGGCCCGCGTAAAAATGCGTGGACCAATGCCGTGTTCCACTCGAACCCGCCGGTGCCCAGAATCACGCCGCGACGAGCGCGCACGGTCAGCCGCTGTCCGTCGCGGAGAACCCGGACGCCGATAACCCCGTTGTCGTCGGCCACCAGCTCCTCGGCCCGCGCATTGGTCTGCGGTGTCACGCCCAGATCGAGTAATCCCTTGAGTAGCCCCGCAATCAGCGCGGTGCCGGCCACGCACAGGTCCGATGCGTTCTCGTCGATCTCTGCGTGTAGCCGAGCCCGGGTTTCGGCGTCGAATCCGACGTTGGACCAGTCAGCGGGAAACGAGGTGATGCGGTCGCGCCACTGGCCGAGCCTGCTCAGATCGAAAGGCGCTGCGCTCAGCGACCGGCCTCCGGTGGGCCGCCCGCCAGGAAGCTCGGGTTTGTAATCGGGAAAACCGGTGGCGATTTCGAAGCGCAGGCCGCTGTGCGCCTCCACGAAGTGGAGCATGACCGGGCCGGTACGGACGAATGTGTCGACCAGTGCCTCGTCCATCGATCCGAGCGACTGTGCCTGCAGATAGCGCAATGCGTCGTCAACCGTCAATTCTTCGTCAGCGCAACGACGATGCGCGGGAATCCACACCACGCCGCCGGACACTGCGGTGGTCCCGCCGACGGTCGCGGCCTTCTCGTAGACCCCCACCGACGCGCCGTTGGCGGCTGCCGTCAGCGCGGCCGTGAGGCCGGCGCCGCCGCTGCCGAGCACGACGACGTCGACTTCATGGTCCCAAGAAGGCATTGGCGTGCGTCCTTTCAGCTGAGGATTTCGGCCAATTGCTTGGCGGCCTTGATGACGGCGTCCTGTCCGCCCATCACGACGTCTTCCCGATGCGAGATCAAGTTGATACACGTCGGCGGCGAGGGCGGTTCTCGCTGCACGGGCACAGCCAAACCGTAAGTGTTGGGCTCAATTTCGCCGTGGGTGACGACCCAACCCCGGGTACGCGCTTCAGCGACGAGGTCGCGTTCACCCGGGCGCGACGGCATACTCGCCAACAGCGCGATCCCGGCCGCGCCGCGGTCCAACGGATATCGACTGCCCTCGTGAAACGCCAGCTGATAGGGAACCTGGGTCGGCACGATCACCGCGATCGCCACCTGCTGATCGCCCTCGGCCACCAGCAGTGACACGGTCGTGCCGAGGTCGTCGGCCAACGCCCGCAGGATTGGCACGCTGAGCTGGCGCAGATTGCGATCGAACGAGGCACCCAAAACGGCAAGGTTCGCCGCCGGTCGGTAGCGGCCATCCTCGCCCTTGGCGATCAGCTTGAACTCAGCCAGCGTGCCGAGAAGGCGATAGGCGATGGTCCGGTGCACCCCGACGCCGTCGGCGACCTGTTGCACGCTCAGGCCCCCGGGCGCACCAGCGACCAGTTGCAGCGCACTGAGTCCTCTGGCCAGCGTCTGCGACCCGTTCACCACGGCGGCGCTTCCCTTGACAGACCACCAGCGGAGAGCGATGCTCTATACATAGTGCACATTGATGTGCGATTTTAGCACACAACGGTCGCGCCTGGCGAGAACCGGATTTCCGCAGAAAGGAACCAGGTGGGCGAGTACGAGAGCGTCTGGAGTGACCTCCAAGGTGTCCCGTTCGAGCAGGGCTACCTCGATGCCGAGGGGGTTCGCACCCGCTACCTACGTGCCGGTGACGCGGGCAAACCGGTGCTTGTGCTGTTGCACGGATCAGGCGGCCACGCCGAGGCATACGTCCGGAATCTGGAAGCACATGCCGAGCATTTCTGGACGTGGTCCATCGACATGCTCGGGCACGGCTACACCGATAAGCCCGGCCATCCGCTCGAGATCAGCCACTACGTCGAACACTTGCTGGCGGTTTTGCGCGTTATCGGGGCCGAGCGGGCCAGCCTGTCGGGCGAGTCGCTCGGCGGCTGGGTGGTCGCGCGCGCCGCTGCCGATCATCCCCACAAAGTCGACCGGCTGGTACTCAACACCGCCGGCGGCTCGCAGGCCGATCCCGAAGTGATGCAACGCATTATCACGCTGTCGATGGCGGCCGCAGAGAACCCAACCTGGGAGACCGTACAGGCCCGGATCAAGTGGTTGATGGCGGACAAGTCGAGGGACTACGACGACTTGGTCGCGAGTCGACAGCGGGTTTATCGGCAGCCAGGCTTCGTCGCCGCGATGCGCGACATCATGGCGCTGCAAGACCCCGAGATCCGGGCGCGCAACCTGTTGGGGCCGGCGGAGTACGGCCGGATCACCGCGCCCACCCTGGTGTTGTGGACCAGCGATGACCCCACAGCCGATGTCAGCGAGGGCCGCCGGATCGCGTCGATGATCCCCGGTGCGCGCTTCGAGGTGATGGCCAGTTGTGGACACTGGCCGCAGTACGAAGATGCCAAGACGTTCAACCGGTTGCATCTCGACTTCCTCTTGGGACGCTGACGTGGCAACAGGTTTCGACGTCGTCGTGGTCGGGGCGGGTCCAGTCGGCCTGACGCTCGCCAATATCCTTGGCCTGCACGGTGTTCGCACCATGGTGGTAGACGAGCGCGAAACGTTGATCGACTATCCGCGCGGGGTTGGCCTGGATGACGAGGCACTGCGGACCTTCCAGACCATCGGCCTGGCCGAAGAGATCCTGCCGCACACGGTGCCGAACCAAATTCTGCGATTCGTCGACGCCAAGCGCCGGGTGCTGGCCGAGATGGCCCCGGCCGATGCGCGGTTCGGCTGGCCCAAGCGCAACGGCTTCGTGCAGCCGTTGGTCGATGCCGAATTGCTAGGCGGTTTAGATAGATTCGAGCATGTCGAGGTGTGCTGGAATCGCCCGATGACCTCATACGCGCAAGCGCCGGACGACGTGACGGTCGAGCTCGGCGGCGACGGCGGGCCGTCGAGTGTGCAGGCCCGCTACGTCGTCGGCTGCGACGGCGGGCGCAGCACCACCCGGCGACTGATGGACGTGTCCTTCGACGGCACGACATCCTCGACCCGGTGGCTGGTCGTCGATTTGGCGAACGACCCGCTCGGTCATCCCAACAGCGAGGTCGGCGCCGATCCCGAGCGGCCGTACGCGTCGATTTCGATCGCGCACGGAATCCGCCGGTTCGAGTTCATGATTCACGCCGACGAATCCGACGAGCAGGTGCAGGATCCGGCCTTCCTGGCACGGATGCTGGCGCCGTTCGTGCCGTATCCCGACCGGGTCGAAGTGATCCGGCAGCGGGTATACACCCACCATTCGCGCATCGCGGGTGCGTTCCGTCGCGGTCGGGTGCTTCTTGCCGGCGATGCCGCACACTTGATGCCGGTGTGGCAAGGCCAGGGCTACAACAGCGGGATCCGGGACGCGGCGAACCTGGGCTGGAAGCTTGCCGCGGTGGTGAACGGCCAAGCTGACGACGCATTGCTCGACACCTACGACGTCGAACGGCGTAAGCATGCCCGGGCCATGATCGATCTGTCCACGATGGTGGGCCGGGTCATCTCTCCGACCAACCGCCGGGTGGCCGCCGTTCGCGACCTCATGGTGCGATCCGCCTCAATTGTGCCCTCGCTCAAGCGGTATGTACTCGAGATGCGGTTTAAGCCGATGCCCCGTTACGAGCACGGCGCGGTGGTGCATTCCGAACCTCGCCGCCAAGACTCGCCGGTCGGCACCCTGTTCATCCAACCGCGGGTCGATACCCGTCAACGCAGCAACGTGATGCTCGACGACGTCCTGGGCGCCAACTTCGCGGTGCTGGCATGGAACAACAATCCGCGAGAAATCCTGGGCGCACAGGCGTTTGCGAACTGGCAGGCGCTCGGCGCGCGTTTCGTGGCGGCGCGTCCACTGCCTCAGCTGCGGTGGACCGGTCACGACGATCCCGACGTGGTGGTCATCGGTGATCGCGACGGTGATCTGAAAGCCTGGTTCGACGTCCACCAGGAATCCGTACTGTTCCTGCGTCCCGACCGTTGCATCGCTGCCGCCGGAATCGCGCAGCTGGCACCGGAACTGAGCGCGGCACTTTTCAACGTCCTCACCTTGACTCCGGGAGGGGGTGATTCGCAAAGTGCCCATAGCCCTGTGCTGTATGTCCCACAGCCCGCTACTGAATCTGCCGGGGCCGCCCAAGGACCTCATTGATGACATCGACAGCGCGGTGGCGCAAGCCCGGGATTACGTTCGCGGGTTCGACCCCGAGCTGGTCGTCGTCTTCGCCCCCGACCACTACAACGGGTTCTTCTACAAGTTGATGCCGCCGTTCTGCATCGCCACGGCCGCGACGGGTGTCGGCGACTATGGCACTCACGCCGGGCCGCTCAACGTTCCGGAAGCCATCGCGATGGCCTGCGCCGAAGCCGTCCTCGATGCGGGCGTCGATCTCGCGATCTCGGCGAGCATGGCGGTGGACCACGGCACCGTCCAACCCCTGGAGAAACTCTTCGGCGACCCCACCGTTCGGCAGGTCGTGCCGATCTTCATCAACTCGGTCGCCACACCGCTTGGCCCGCTTCAGCGTTGCAGAGCGCTGGGAACCGCGGTCGGCCACCATTTGGCCACGCTGGACAAGCGGGTCCTCGTGATGGGATCCGGTGGCTTGTCCCATGATCCGCCGATAGCGACCCTGGCGACCGCGACCCCGCAGGTCGCCGACCGGATCGTGCACGGCAAACCGATGACCTCCGAGCAGCGTCAGGACCGTCAGACGGCGGTGATCGAGGCGGCGCAGGCGTTGACCGAAGGACGCAGCGACCGCCGACCGATCAACCCGGCCTGGGATCATCGCTTCCTCGAGATCGTGGACTCCGGTCAGCTTGCCGACCTCGATCTGTGGTCCAACTCGTTCATCACCCACGAGGGCGGCAATTCTGCGCACGAGATCCGCACCTGGGTAGCGGCTTTCGCTGCGCTGGCCGCGGCCGGCCCCTACCAGACCGAAGTGCGCTATTACAAGGCAGCCGCCGAGCTCATCGCCGGGTTCGCCATCCGCACGGCGGCACCGACATGACGCCCACCACCGACACGAGTGTGAAGTTAGGTTCACTGTCGGCGCCCGACAGTGAAATTAGCTTCACTTTCGGCGGGCACGATGACGTCGGGGTGGCGGCAATATGAACCACACGGTCGACGTGTTGGTCGTCGGTTCCGGCGGCGGCGGCATGACCGCCGCCCTGACGGCCCACGCTTCGGGCCTGAATACCCTCGTCGTCGAAAAGTCGCGGTACTTCGGGGGTTCCACGGCGCTGTCGGGCGGCGGAATCTGGGTGCCGGGCGCACCGGCGCAACGCCGGGAAGGTTACGAGCCGCCTCGCGACGGTGTTGTCGAGTATCTGCAGCGCATCACCGACGGGCTGGTCAGCGATGCGCGGATCCGACAGTACGTCGACTCCGCGCCGCAGATGATGGCGTTTCTCGAGCAACTCAGCCCCCGGTTTGAGTTCGTGTGGAAACCCGGCTATGCCGACTACTACCCGGAACTGCCCGGCGGCTCCGAACTGGGCAGCACGATCAACGTGCCGCCGATCGACCTGCGCGAGCTGGCCGACGACGAGCAAAACCTGCTGCAACCCTTGGCGCTGGCTCCGAAGGGAATTTGGCTTGGGCCCAAGGAGCTTCGATCGTTTTATCAGGTCCGCCAATCCTGGGCGGGCAAGACCGTCCTGGCCAGGCTGGTGTGGCGGATGATCCGGGCGCGAATGTTCGGCGACCGAATCGCAGCCATCGGGCAATCGCTGGCGGCACGACTGCGGCTGGCCATGAAAGACCGCGACATTCCGCTGTGGCTGGACTCGCCGATGACACAGCTGCTCACCGACCACGACGGTTCGGTCATCGGCGCCGTTGTCGTGAAAGACGGTCGACCGCAGCAGATCCACGCCCGTCGCGGAGTCATCCTGGCCACCGGTGGATTCGACCACGATCTGGCCTGGCGCAAAGAACACCAACCGGTCGTGGACCACGATTGGAGCTTCGGCAACCCCGCTGCCACCGGCGACGGTATCCGTGCCGGTCAACAGGTGGGCGGCGCCACCGACCTGCTCGACGAAGCCTGGTGGTTCCCTGCCATCCAATGGCCTGATGGCCGACTGCAATTCATGCTCAACGAGCGCATGATGCCGGCGCAGTTCATCGTCAACGGTGCGGGCAGACGCTTCATCAACGAAGCGGCGCCCTACATGGATTTCGGTCACGCCATGCTCGAGGGACAGAAAACCGGAGTCACCCATATCCCGTGCTGGCTGATCACCGACCATCGGTCCTGGAACCGATACGTTGTCGCCGGGCATCTGCCTCTACCCAAGATTCCAGGCGCCCCGGTGCCCACCGGACGCAAGCTGCCCAAAGCCTGGCTGTCTTCGGGGGTGGTCAAAGCCGCGGACAGCTGGGATGAGCTCGCCGCCAAGATCGGGGTTCCGGCGGATCAACTACGGAACACCGCAACACGTTTCAACCAGCTGGCCCGCAACGGCCATGACGACGACTTCAACAGAGGCGACAGCGTTTACGACAACTACTACGGAGATCCCACCTTGCCCAACCCCAACATGTATCCACTTGGCAAACCGCCCTACTACGCCTTCCAGGTCATTCTCGGCGACCTCGGCACATCCGGCGGTCTGCGCACCGACGAGTGCGCTCGGGTGCTCCGCGCCGACGACACCGTGGTGGATGGCCTTTACGCGGTGGGCAACACCGCATCGCCCGTCATGGGACGCAGCTATGCCGGCGCTGGCGCCACAATCGGCCCGGCCATGACATTCGGCTACGTCGCCGCCAAACACCTTGTCAGCCAAAGCTCATCACTTATCGGAGGTAACCAGTGAAGATCTCGCTGTTCTACGAATTCGCTCTGCCCCGACCGTGGCAGCCCGACGACGAGCGGATCCTGCTGCAGGACTGCCTCGACGAGGTGGAGGCGGCCGACAAGGCCGGCTTCTCCACGGTCTGGCTGACCGAGCACCACTTTCTGGAGGAGTACTGCCACTCCACCGCACCCGAGATGTTCTTGGCTGCGGCCAGCCAGCGCACCAAGAACATTCGCCTCGGATTCGGCATCATGCACCTGCCGCCCGTCGTCAACCATCCGGCCCGGGTGGCCGAACGCATCGCCACCCTCGATCTGATTTCCAACGGACGGGTCGAGTTCGGCACCGGCGAGTCGTCTTCGGTCGGCGAACTCGGCGGCTTCGGCATCGATCCCGCCGACAAACGCGCGCAGTGGGAAGAGGCACTCGAGGTGGCGATCCGCTGCATGATCGAGGAGCCATTCACCGGGTTCAAGGGCCAACACATCGAGATGCCGGCCCGCAACGTCATCCCGAAGCCGGCGCAAAAGCCGCACCCGCCGGTGTGGGTCGCGTGCACCCGGCCCGCATCCGTCCAGATGGCGGCCCAAAAATGCATCGGCGCACTCAGTTTCGCCTACACCGGACCGGGCCCGCTGACCGAGAGGGTCAACGGCTACTACAAGGAACTCGAGGAAAGCGGGGTCCCGGTCACCCCGCAGATCAACCCGAACATCCTGGCAATCGGTGGCGACCTGTCGATGATGGTGGCCAAGACCGACGAGCAGGCCCTCGAACGACTCGGGATGGGCGGCGGCTTCTTCTCATTCGGGATCATGCACTACTACATGACGGGGGTACACACGCCGGGACGTACCGGCGTTTGGGAGCGGTATCTCGAAGAATGCGAGAAGGACCCGACGCTGGCCTACGGGCCCGGCCGCGGCGCGATCGGCTCACCGGCCACCGTGCGGGAATTTCTGCGGGGCTACGAGGACAGCGGTGTCGACGAGATCATCCTGCTGCTCAACCCGCGCAGCCACGAGGGCACCATGGAATCCATCGAGATCATGGGCAAAGAAGTGCTCCCGGAATTCATCGAGCGTGATGCCAAAGCGGTGGTCGACAAGGCGAAGCGGTTGGCGCCGGTCGTCGAGAAGATCGAAGCGCGCCGCACGGCTTCCACCGCACCCGAGTTCGACGAAAGCTACTCATTCGGAGGGCTGCCCACCGGGCGGGGAGGGAAATTCACCGCCAGCGAGATCCCCGAAGCGATGGCCGAGATCAACGAGGGCCGCGTCCAGGCTGCGCAGCGCGCCAAAGAGCAAGGTTCGTGATCGAGCAACTGTGGCGTTATGACGGCCGCCGTGCCGTCGTGACCGGATGCGCGTCGGGGATCGGTGCGCAGGTGGTGGCTCAACTCCTCGAACTCGGGGCACAGGTCGTCGGACTGGACCGCGCGCGGCCGGCAGTCGAGCTCGACGAGTTTCACCAAGTCGACCTCACTGATGACCGGTCGATCGACCGGGCCGTGGCATCCGTTGGCGGGCAAGTGGATGCGCTGTTCAACGTCGCCGGTGTGTCCTCCGGTATCGGCGATCCGCTGCTCGTCGTCACGGCCAACTTTTTAGGTTTGCGGCATCTCACCGAGGCGCTGATCCCCAAGATGCCCGCTGGGTCGTCGGTGGTCAGTGTGTCCTCGCTGGCGGCCGCCGGCTACCGCGATCGTCACCAGACCACAGCCGGCCTGCTGCACACCGCGACGATGGCCGAGGGGATCGAGTGGTGCAACCGTCATCCCGACGCGCTGGCGGGTGGGGGCTACCGGTTATCGAAAGAAGCGATCATTCTCTACACCATGAGATGCGCTGCCGCCCTCGGTGCCCGAGGTATCCGGATCAACTGCACCGGGCCGGGGGTGACCGAAACACCGATTCTCGACCAATTGCGCACCGCGTACGGTCAACGTTATCTCGACGAAATCCCCAAGCCGCTGGGCCGGGCCGCCGAGCCCGCCGAACAAGCAGCGGTGCTGGTGTTTTTGAACAGCCGCGCAGCCAGTTACATTTCCGGACAAGTCCTCTGGGTCGACGGCGGAACCGTGGGCTCCGCGATCGCCGGCGAACTCGAGGGAGGAGTCGCATCGTGGCTGGCCTGACCGACTTTCGTCGCGTCGCGCGCGAAGTCAGCAACTGGGGCCGCTGGGGAGACGCCGACGAGCTGGGCACCCTGAACTTCATCACCGCCGAAAAGATCACCGAGGCGGCGAGCTTGGTCAAGCACGGCAAGGTTTTCCCGCTGGGCGTGGACTTCGGGTCATCAGGCCCGCAGGGCGCCTTCCAATTCCGGCACAATCCGATTCACGTCATGACCGTCGACGGCGGCGACACCAGCACGCTGGCCCAGCATGGACCGCAGTGGGATCGCAACCCGGGCGCGCAGGAGCTCAGTAAATACTTTCAGGACAATCCGTTCCGCTTCAACGACGACATGATCATCATGCCGTTGCAGGCCGCCACTCAGTGGGATGCGTTGTCGCACGTCTACTACGACGACCAGCTCTACAACGGCTTTCCGGCAGGTTCGGTCACCAGCTTTGGCGCATTCCATTGCGGCATCGACAAGGTCGACGGCAAAGGCATCACATCCCGCGGTGTGCTGCTGGATTTGGTCCGCCACCGCGGTGCGGACACGTTCCTCGAACTCGGCAACCCCATCACGCCCGGCGAGCTCGACGACGTGGCCCGCTCACAGCAGGTGACGATCGGACGCGGGGACATCGTGCTGATCCGGACCGGCTGGTGGGCACGGTTTCTCGAGACCGGCGACGGCAGTGAACTCGGTGCGGGCCTGGACTGGCGCTGTGCTTCCTGGCTACACGACCACGACATCGCGGCCGTGGCCGCCGACAACCTGATGGTCGAAGACCCGGTATCGGGGGTCAAGGGAACGTTTTTGCCGATGCACATGCTGTGCCTGCGTGACATGGGTTTGATGCTCGGCGAGTACTGGGACCTGACCGCGCTGGCAGCAGACTGCGCAGCCGACGGGATCTACGAGTTTCAACTGGTCGCCCCGCCGCTGAGAGTCGTTGGCGCGGTGGGGTCCCCGGTGAATCCCATCGCAATCAAGTAGGGGCGAAGATGACCACACTAACTGGGGCCGGGCCATTGGTCGTCGGCTTGGGCGGAACGTTGCGATCGAACTCGTCGACCGAACGGGCGCTACGGAACTGTCTGACAGCCGTTGAGCGCCAGGGTGGCCGCACCAAGCTGTACTGCGGCGAGGACATCGATCTGCCGATGTACAACCCGCACGAACCGGCCCGAACAGCCAGAGCCATCGAGCTGATCGGCGCGCTGCGCGAGGCGGACGCCGTCATCGTCGGCTCACCCGGCTACCACGGCGGCATCTCGGGATTGGTGAAGAACGCGCTCGACTACATCGAGGACATGCGCGACGATTCCCGGGTCTACCTGGACAACAAGCCGTGGGGGTGCATCAGCTGCGCCTACGGATGGCAGGCGGCGGTGGGCACGCTTGACCAACTCCGGGCGATCGGTCACGCGCTGCGCGCCTGGCCCACCCCGCTGGGCGTGGCGATCAACTCCGCAGACCAGGTCTGGGATGCGGCCGGAGCGCTGACCGATGCCGGCGTGCAAGCTCAGCTCGACCTGTTGGCAACCCAGGTGCTGACGTTCACGCGTTCGGTTCTCACACCGGGCTTCAGGTGAGGTGCGGGGTATGCGTTCTGCACTGATACACCGCGGCTTTCGCGGTGTGTGACGATGACTGGACCCGAACTGAGGAGTCTCGTTGGAGATCCAGCACAAAACCACCGTCATCGACGGGCTCGTCACCAGCTACCTGGACGCCGGAGCCGGCGACCCGGTCGTCTTGCTGCACGGCGGGGAGTTCGGTGCGAGCGCGGAAATCGGTTGGGAACGCAACATCGAGGCGCTGGCAGCCAATCATCGGGTGCTGGCGCCCGACATGCTGGGCTTCGGGCAGTCGGCCAAGGTCGTCGACTTCAACGACGGGCGCGGTATGCGGATCCGCCACGTCGCACGATTCTGCGCTGAATTGGGAATCGACTCCGCCTACTTCGTCGGCAACTCGATGGGCGCCATCATGTTGCTCAACGACGCCACGTCGGATTCGGCCCTGTTGCCGATCCGCGCCATGGCGGTCATCTGCGGCGGGGGAGACATCCAGCGCAACTCTCACATGGAGGCGCTCTACGAATATGACGGCTCCCTCGAGGGCATGCGCCGCATCGTGGCCGCACTTTTCCACGATTCCGCTTACCCGGCCGACGAGGACTATGTGCGGCGCCGTTACGAATCCAGCACCGCGCCTGGTGCCTGGGAAGCCGTCGCGGCAGCGCGGTTTCGCCGTCCCGGCGCCCCGCCGACACCGAGCCCGCCGAGTAACCGTGCGTACCCGCGCATTTCGGTTCCCACCCTGGTAATCGAAGGCGCGTGCGACAAACTACTTCCGCTCGGTTGGGCCAAGCAGATTGCCGACCAGATTCCCGACGGCCGTTCGGCTGTGGTCGAAGCCGCGGGCCATTGCCCGCAAATCGAACAATCGTCAATTGTCAACGGGTTGCTGCAGGGATTTCTCGGCTGACCGCGCAGCGACAAACCACCATTCATCCTCGGGTGTTTACCTACTCACGGTAAGCTCAGCGTTCTGTTGCCGACTACTGCCGAGCAGCGATGCGCCTGTGCGACGGAGGGTGGTTCCGCATTCGGCTCGATCCGGCGGCGGAGTGAGCGTATTCGTTACCCTGACGCTTCAAAGGAGTTGCGTGAAGGCCAACCGATTCAGCGCCGCCGTGACCTTGCTCGCCACCATCGCACTGGTGTTGTCGGCGTGCAGCAGCCACGACAACAGCTCGTCGTCGCCATCTAGTGCGACGGCGGTGCCCGTGGACTGCGGCGGCAAAAAGAAGCTCAAGGCGAGTGGCTCCACCGCGCAAACGCACGCGATAGAGCAATTCGTCTACGCCTACATCCGGGCGTGCCCCGGCTACACGCTGGACTACGACGCGAATGGCTCCGGCAAGGGCGTGGAGCAGTTCATCAGTAACGAGACCGACCTGGGCGGCTCAGACGTCGCTCTGGATCCGTCGAAGGGTGAGCCTGACAGAGCAGCGGCGCGGTGCGGTTCGCCGGCGTGGGACCTACCAACGGTGTTCGGACCGATCGCGATCACCTACAACATCAAAAACGTCAACACTTTGAACTTGGACGGGCCGACGGCGGCGAAGATCTTCAACGGGGCCATCACGATGTGGAACGATCCCGCGATCACGGCGCTCAACAAGGGCACCAATCTGCCCGCGACGCCGATTCTCGTCGTGTTCCGCAGCGACGAGTCCGGTACCACCGACAACTTCCAGAACTACCTCGACGTTGCCTCCGACGGGGCATGGGGCAAGGGCTCCGGGAAAACGTTCAACGGAGGCGTCGGACAGGGTGCCGTCGGCAACGGTGGCACGTCATCGATCCTGCGGACCACCGACGGAGCGATCACCTACAACGAGTGGTCTTACGCGGTGGGTCGTCAGCTCAACATGGCCCAGATCATCACGTCAGCGGGACCGGACCCGGTGACGATCACCGCCGAATCAGTCGGCAAGACGATCGATGGCGCGAAGTTCAAGGGTCAGGGCAACGACCTGGTGGTGGACACGTCGTCGTTCTACAAGCCTACGCAGTCCGGCGCCTACCCGATCGTATTGGTGACCTATGAGATCGTCTGCTCGAAGTATCCGGATCCGGCGACCGGCCCGGCGGTAAGAGCATTCATGCAGGCAAGTATCGGATCCGGGCAGGACGGTTTGGACGAGTACGGATACATTCCGCTACCGAAGTCGTTCGAATCGAAACTCGAGTCGGCGGTGAATGCGATCTCGTGATGAGCGGAAGGGAGCGTCGACGGTGACCGACCCAGATTCGCGAGTGGGTTCGTGGTTTGGGCCCTATCAGCTGAAGCGGCTACTGGGCCGCGGTGGAATGGGCGAGGTCTACGAGGCTGAGGACACCCGCAAACGGCGGGTGGTGGCGTTGAAGCTGATCTCCTCGCAATTCTCCGGAAACCCCGAATTTCGCGCCCGGATGCAACGCGAGGCCGACACCGCGGGACGACTGACCGAGCCACATGTGGTGCCGATCCACGACTACGGCGAGATCAACGGGCAGTTCTACGTGGACATGCGCCTGATCGAGGGCACGTCGCTGCGGGACATTCTGGCCCGCGGCGGGCCGTTGCCACCGGGGCGGGCGGTGGCGATCGTCAGCCAGATCGCGTCGGCGCTGGACGCCGCGCACGCCAGCGGCGTGATGCATCGCGACGTCAAACCGGAAAACATTCTGATCACCGGGAACGACTTCGCCTACCTGGTGGATTTCGGTATTGCCCGCGCCGCAACCGACCCGGGGCTGACCCAGACGGGCACCGCGATCGGGACGTACAAGTACATGGCTCCGGAGCGGTTCTCCGGTGACGAGGTCAGTTACCCGGCGGATATCTATGCGCTGGCCTGTGTATTGGCTGAGTGCTTGACCGGTGCACCGCCCTACCGGGTTAACAGCATCGAACAGTTGGTCGCCGCGCATTTGATGCAGCCGGTGCCGCAGCCCAGCCAGATGCAACCCGGGAAGGTTCCGCCGGCGCTCGATCAGGTGATCGCCAAGGGCATGGCCAAAAAACCCGAAGACCGCTATCGCACCGCCGGTGATCTGGCCGCGGCCGCCCACGACGCGCTGACCACTTCCGACCAGCATCAGGCCGCCACGATTCTGCGGCGAGGCGAGAATGCCACCCAGATGGCCCCGGCCGCCGACGCGGGCCCGGCCGGCTTCCGGAACCAGTCCACCGGGTCGCGTCCTCGCGGCGATGCGTGGACCCAGCCGGCGTGGGCGCCACCGCCGGACAGCGGCGGCGGCAGCTGGCCCAGCCAACCGGGAATCCCGGCGGCGGGCAGCCGCGGTGACACACCGGACTTCAGCAAGGCACCGGGCGCCGACGAGGAGCAACGCAGACGGTGGGTCATCATCGGCGCTATTGCGCTCGTGGCGATCGGCGTCCTCGTCGCGGTCGCGATACTGATGTTCCGGCCATCGCCCGCGCCGACGTCGGCGAACGGGCAAGTTGACCTGCCGTTCAAGGGCCTCAACTTCCACCTCTCCCCGGGCGGAGTCGCGCTGGACAGCGCCGGCAACGTCTACGTCACCAACCAGGGCATGTACGGCCGGGTGGTGAAGTTGCCGCCGGACTCGAGTAGCCCGGCCGTATTGCCGTTCACCGGCTTGTACGAACCGCAAGGGGTGGCCGTGGACAGCGCAGGGGCCGTGTATGTCACCGACTTCAACAACAGGGTGGTCAAGTTGGCGCCCGGGTCCAACGACCAGACCGACCTGCCGATCAACGGTCTCAACTACCCCGAGGGCGTGACCGTGGACAGCGCCAACAACGTGTACGTCGCCGACCGAGGCAACGACAGGGTGGTGAAGTTCGACGCCAGTACCAACCAGCAGACCGATCTGCCGTTCAACGGCCTCAACCACCCAGACGGCGTGGCGGTGGATAGCACCGGCAACGTTTTCATCACCGACTCCGACAACAACAGGGTGCTCAAGTTGGAGGCCGGTACCAACCAGCAGATCGAATTGCCGTTCACCGGGCTTGCTGTGCCCTGGGGTATCGCCGTCGACAAGGCCGGCACCGTCTACGTCACCGAACACGACAACAGCCAGGTGGTGAAGTTGGAGGCCGGGTCGAACAAACCGGTGGTGTTGCCGTTCACTGGCCTCAACACCCCGTTGGATGTGGCGGTGGACAACGACGGGAACGTCTACGTTGCCGACCGCGGCAACAACAGGGTGGAGAAGTTGCCGCCCAGTTGATTTGACCGGGAAGGCTCAGCGGAGCAACGGTTTACCGACGCCCGATGGCCAAGATCCTGGTCGCCAAAGCGGCAACCAGGTTGACGACGGCCACCACGATGATCAAAGTCAGCGCCGCGCCCCAGACCCGCAGAAATCCGGCGTGTTCGGGGTTGGTGAGTTCGGTATAGATCAATAGCGGCAGCGACGCCATGTTGCCGCTGAACATGTCGTAGTTGATCGATCGGCTGTAACCCACCAGCACCAGCACCGGTGCGGTTTCCCCGATGATGCGGGCGAACGACAGCAAGACACCGGAGATGATGCCCGGCAGCGCAACGGGAATGACGATCCGCACGATTGTTTTCCACTTCGGGATGCCCAACGCGTAGCTGGCTTCCCGCAGTTCGTCGGGCACCAGCTTGAGCATCTCCTCGCCTGCCCGCACCACGATCGGCAACATCAGCAGAACCAATGCCAGCGACACCGCGAAGCCGCTCTGTTCGAAGCCCAAAGTCGCGATCCAGAGGCTGAAGATGAACAGCGACGCCACGATTGAGGGCACTCCGGCCAGCACGTCGACCATGAAGGTGGTCACCCGGGTCAAGCGGTCGGGGCCGTATTCGGCCAAGTAGATCGCGACCATCAATCCCAGCGGCACGGCGATGACGGCGGCCACCACCGCTTGCGCCACCGTGCCGTAGAGCGCGTGATAGACACCACCGGCGAATTGCTCGGGCATCACGCCGCGCAGCGAATGGGTCCACCAGCCCTTTCGGGTGACGGCCCACCAACCACGATCGATGACGACCCACAGCAACCAGATCAGCGGCACCAACGCGACGACGAATGAGGCGAGGAAAAGTACTGTCGCGACACTGTTTTTGATCCGCCGATTGATGCTGATACCGCGAAACGCGGCAGCTTTGACCGGCCGGTCCAGCGCTGCGGTGCTCATGTGCGCCGCTCCTCCTCATCGCTTCGCTCTGCATCGTCGCCGGCGCAGCTCATCAGCCGTTCACTTTCCCGCCGGCGACCGCACGGGCGGCGGCGTTGACCATGAACGTCAGCACGAAGAGTACGAATCCAGCGGAAATGTAGGCTCCGGTCGGTAGCGGTTCACTGAATTCGGTTGCCGCCGAGGCGATTTTGGAAGCAAACGTGTAGCCGCCGTCGAACAGCGACCAATGCCCGGGCTGGGCGGCCGCGCGCAAGATGATCAACACGGCCACCGTTTCTCCCAGCGCGCGGCCCAGACCGAGCATCGACGCCGCAATGACACCGCTGCGGCCGAACGGCAGCACGGTCATCCGAACGACTTCCCACTTGGTCGCGCCGAGCGCCTGCGCGGCTTCGACCTGCATATGCGGGGTCTGGCGGAACACTTCTCTGGAGACCGAGGAGATGATCGGCAGGATCATCGCGGCCAGCACAATCCCGGCGGTGAAGATCGTGCCCCCGCCGACCAGCGACACATTGCCTTTGTGGAACAGGAACAACCAGCCCAGGTGGTGGTTGAGAAACAATTCGATCGGCTCGAGTTGGGGCGCCAGGACGAAGATGCCCCAGAGCCCGAAGATGATCGACGGCACCGCAGCCAGCAGGTCAACCATCACTGCGAACGGACGCGACAGCTGTACCGGCGCGTACTGCGTCAAAAACACCGCCACCCCGACGGCGACCGGCACGGCCAACACCAAGGCGAAGATCGAACTCAGCACCGTGACCATGAACAGGTCGCGAATACCGAAGGCCAGATTCGCGGCGTCGCGGGTGTCGAATTCGGCACTGGTGAAGAAATTCGCGTGGTTGGCACGCAGCGACGGCACGGCATGGATCAGTAGGAAAATCGCGATCAACGCGATCGCGATGACGATCGTCGCGCCGGCGGCGACGGCGACCGACTTGAACAGCCGGTCGCCGTGCCGCCCTGCGCCGCTACCTGTCGCCGTCAACCCAGGCATTGTCCCGGCCGGTTTGGGTCGGGTCAGCGATTCTCGGGAAATGGCGGCCTCAGATCAGGCGATAGCGTTGACCGAAGTGGACAGTCTCGACTTGAACGAGTCGGGAATCGGGATGTACCCGTTGTCCGCCAAGCCGTTCTGCCCGGGGCCGATGGTGGCCTGCAGGAACGCCTTGACAGCCGAACCCACCTGCGGGTCGGGGTACTTCGAGCAGACGATCTCATAGGTCGCCAACACGATCGGGTACGAGCCGGCCTGCGTCGGCTTGTAGAACGACATCGTGTCGAGGACCAAGTCGTTGCCCTGTCCCTTGATCGTTGCGCCGGAGATCGTCTTGCCGACCGACTCGCTGCTGATCGACACGGGCTCGGGTCCTGCCGAGGTAACGATCTGAGCCATGTTCAGCTTCTGCGCCTGAGCGAACGACCACTCGTTGTAGGTGATCGACCCTTCGGTGTTCTTCACGGCAGCCGACGTGCCGTCGTTGCCCTTGGCGCCTTCACCGACACCGCCGTTGAACGTCTTTCCGGCACCCTTGCCCCATGCGCCGTCGGACGCCGCATCGAGGTATTCCTGGAAGTTGGCTGTGGTGCCCGACTCGTCGCTGCGGAAGACGACGTGGATCGGCTCGCTGGGCAGCGTGGCGTTGGTGTTCAGCGCCTTGAGCGCAGGGTCATCCCAGGTGGTAATGGTGCCGTTGAAAATCTTGGCAGCCGTCGGGCCGTCGAGGGTCAGCTTGTCCACGCCCTTGACGTTGTAGGTGACCGCGATGGGCCCAAACACCGTGGGCAGGTTCCATGCCGGTGAGCCGCAACGTTCCTGCGCTTTGCCGGCCTCGTCGGCGCTAAGTGGTACGTCCGAACCGCCGAAGTCAGTTTGTTTGCCCGTGAATTCGGTGATGCCGGCACCCGAACCATTGGCGGTGTAGTTCAGGGTTTGACCTGGGCACGCTTGCTCGAAGGCGTTGACGAAGCGAGCCATCGCGTTGGCCTGTGCTGTCGACCCGCTGGCCTTCAGCGTCTTGGTCCCGCCGCAGTTGATGTTCGCCGACGACGAAGCGGACGCCGAACCAGACGGTTGCGCCCCTTGGTTGTTCCCTTGGTTCCCTTGATTCGCGCTGTTGTCATTGCCGCATGCCGACAGCACCAGTGCGCCGGTGGCAATCACACCCAGCGCCGCGCCACATCGTTTGAGTTTCAAATCGGCTCCTTTGAACGGAAGGGATGACGACTGCATTGACTGCGCCACCAGGTCACGCCGAGCCGCGCAGCCATGCAAGTGGGGTGGGTCCGCGGCTGCTCCAAGCCGGCACCGTGTAGACGCATAGTTAAAGGCCCCACCGACGCGAACGTATCACGCACGAAGATCAGGCAGCCAGGGAATCCACTGGTTTTTCAAGATCGCCGAGGCTGGTAACTGTCGTCGTCATGCTCTCGGGTCCTGGGCCTCGCCCCCCAAGGCTAAATCAATCGCTTGACTTAACCGAGATCGCGTCGATTAACTCATCGGTGTGGTCAACGAATTAGCCGGCAAGGTCGCGATCGTCACTGGCGGTGCCTCGGGCATCGGCGCCGGCATCGTCGAGAGGTTCCTGACGGAGGGCGCCCAGGTGGTGATCGGTGACATCGACGCCGACGGGGGCAAGGCGCTCGCGGAAAGGCATGGCGCCCAAGCCGATTTCCGTCAGATCGACACCGCAGATCCCGATCAGGTCACCGAATTGGTATCGCAGGCGGTTCGGCAGTTCGGCGGGCTCGACATCATGGTCAACAACGCCGGCATCTCCAGTCGGATGCACCGCAGTTTTTTGGAGGACGACCTCGCCGACTTCCAGCGGGTGATGGCGGTCAACGTGCTCGGCGTCATGGCGGGCACCCGCGAGGCGGCTCGGCACATGGCGACCGGCGGCGGCGGTTCGATCGTCAATGTGTCGTCGATCGGCGGTATCCAGGCCGGCGGCGGGGTGATGACGTATCGCGCCTCCAAAGCGGCGGTCATCCAATTCACCAAATCGGTGGCAATCGAGTTGGCACATTACGAGATCCGGGTCAATTGCATAGCTCCGGGCAGTATCCCCACTCCGATCCTGGCGTCGTCGGCTTCCGCGAAGTCAGCTGAAGAGCTCGAACGCTTTGAGCACACGATCCGGGAGCAGATGCGCGCCGATCGGCCGCTACAGCGGGAGGGCACACCGGACGACGTCGCCGAAGCCGCGCTTTACTTGGTCAGTGACCGAGCCCGCTACGTCACCGGCACGGTGCTTCCGGTCGATGGCGGCACGTCGGCCGGGAAAGCGATCCGACGACGCCGCCCCACCGATTAAATCAATCACTTGACTTAAACAATGCTGCGCGGTTGACTGGGCGGCGTGACTACGGCGAGGCCGGCGCGCACCGAGCGGGCCAGCACGACTCAGGAGGCGATCCTTACCGCGGCCGAGCGGTTGTTCGCCGAGCACGGGGTTTTCGCGGTGTCCAACCGTCAGGTCAGCGAGGCCGCCGGCCAAGGCAACAACGCCGCAGTCGGCTACCACTTCGGCACCAAAACCGACCTGGTGCGAGCCATCGAGCACAGGCACCGGGTGCCCATCGAGCGGCTGCGCGACGAGATGGTTGATCAGCTGCTGCAGACCGGCGCGTGTAACGAGATGCGCGACTGGGTGGCGTGCCTGGTGCGTCCGCTCACCGAGCACCTCGCCGAACTGGGCAACCCCACCTGGTACGCGCGCTTTGCCGCGCAGGTGATGACCGACCCGGCCTACCACAACATCATCGTCAAAGATGCGCTGACGTCCGCGTCGCTGGTGCAGGTCATCGACGGCATCAACGGTTGCCTGCCCGAGCTACCGATCGAGGTTCGGGTGGAGCGCAATCTGATGGCCCGCAACCTGCTGATGCACACCTGCGCGGATCGGGAACGGGCCATGGCCAGCGGAGCGAAGGCATCGACTCGCGGCGATCGCAAGCTCGGCGTAGCCGACGGAAGGGGGTCGCCGCTATTGACAGGCGCCTCAGTGCCCCAAACCAGTTGGCAGGCCGCCGGTTCCGGTCTTATCGACGCGATCGTGGGTTTGTGGCTGGCCCCGGTGAGTGAAAGAAGCGACCGGTGAAAGTGACTGTCGACCAAGACGCATGCGCCTCTTCGGGAAACTGCGTGATGCGCGCGCCCGAGATCTTCGACCAACGCGACGACGACGGTGTCGTCGTGCTGCTCAACAACCACCCATCGGCCGAGCAGGCTGACGACGCCCGCGGCGCCGCCGCGGTGTGCCCCGCCCAAGCCATCCACATCGAGGAGTAAGACGTGCCCGACACCCTCGCCGGCGCCGCGATCGAGATCACCTCGGGAATTCCGGAATACCCGATGGCGAGGTCGAGTGGCTGCCCGTTCGCGCCGCCTCCCGACGTGATGGCCCTTGCACAGACGAAACCGCTTTCCCGGGTGCGGATCTGGGACGGCAGCACGCCGTGGCTGATCACCGGCTACCAGGAGGCGCGGGCACTGTTCGGCGACCCGCGGGTCAGTGTCGACGACCGACGCGACGGGTTTCCGCACTGGAACGAAGGCATGCTGGCCACAGTGCACAAGCGGCCCCGGTCGGTATTCACTTCCGATGGCGCCGAACACATCCGCTTCCGACGCATGCTGTCTCGCCCGCTGACCTCCCGCCGGGTCGAGGCCATGCGCCCGGCGATCGGGCAGATCATCGACGAGCACATCGACGCCATCCTGGCCGGCCCGCAACCCGCGGATCTTGTGACGGCGCTGGCGTTGCCGATCCCGTCGCTGGTGATCAGTGAACTGCTCGGGGTGCCCTATGAAGATCACGGCTTCTTCCAGGAGCACGCCACCATGGGCGTCTCCCGATACGCGACCGCCAAAGACACCGCCGCAGGCGCAAATGAGCTGTCCAAGTATCTGATCCGCCTGTTGGAGGCGCGGATCGCCGAGCCCACCGAAGACATGGTGTCCGACTTGGGGGACCGGGTGAAGTCCGGCGAGCTCAGCCTCAAGGAGGCAACTCAGCTCGGCACCGGGATGCTGATCGCCGGCCACGAAACCACCGCGAACATGATCGGTTTGGGGATTCTCGCGCTGCTGCAAGAACCCGAGAAGCTGGCAGTGATCCGAGACACCAATGACGACACCGTGGTCGCCAACGCGGTCGAGGAACTGCTGCGTTACTTGTCGATCATTCAGAACGGACAGCGCCGGGTGGCCGCCGAGGACATCGAGATCGCCGGTGAGGTGATCCGTGCCGGCGAGGGCATCATCATCGACCTGGCTCCGGCGAACTGGGACGCCGCCGAGTTTCCCGACCCCGAGGTACTCGATCTGGATCGGCCGGCCCGTCAGCACCTGGCGTTCGGTTTCGGCCCGCACCAATGCGTGGGCCAGCAGTTGGCCCGCGTCGAGCTGCAGATGGTCTTCCACAAACTGTTTCGGCGCATGCCGACCCTGAAACTGGCGATGCCGTTCGAGAAGATCCCGTTCAAAAACGACCGGCTCGCCTACGGCGTCTACGAGTTGCCGGTGACCTGGTGATCGCCTATCCGGGCCACCCCTAGATGACTACCCGTGAAAACCAAGCCGATCCGATGGGAGGATCAACGATGTCCAGCCAGTCCACCCTCTCGCTCTACCCGCCCGGCGGATACGGCGCACCCAAGGATCGACGGGGCCACGCTGATGTCAAAAGCACCGGATTGCCCGAAGGCACCGTAGTTTTCTCTGCGGACAACCACATTTCGCTTGCCGAGGACATCTTCTACGAGCGTTTTCCGGATGACCTCAAAGACAAGGCGCCGCGAATCTGGTACGAGGACGGGGCCTACCAGGTCGGCCGCAAAGGGCAGTCGTTCCTGCCCGGTGACTTCAGCGCGGTGCTGATGCAGTATGACGACCTGCCAGGGGCCGGAAGCACCAACATCGAGGCGCGAATCCAAGAGTTGCGCGATGATGGCGTCGACAAAGAGCTGGCGTTCCCCAACGCGATTCTGGCGCTGTTCCACTACCCGGACAAAACGCTTCGCGAACTCGCGTTCCGCATCTACAACGAATACATTGCGGAGTTGCAGGAGCGATCAGGTGGCCACTTCTATGGTGCCGGACTGATCAATTGGTGGGACCCGGAAGGCGCGCGGCGGACGCTTTCGGAGTTGAAATCGCTTGGCCTCAGAACATTCCTGCTTCCGCTGAACCCGGGCAAGGACGACGAGGGCAGTATCATCGACTACGCCAGTGATGCGATGAGCCCGGTGTGGGACGAGATCGAAGAAGCCGGCCTGCCGGTCACCCACCACATCGGCGAGACACCGCCCAAAACCCCATGCGAATTCAACAGCGTGGTGGTGGGCATGATGATCAACATCGACGGATTCCGGGAAACGTTCGCCAAGTACATCTTCTCCGGCATCCTCGACCGGCACCCGAAGCTGCGGATCGGCTGGTTCGAGGGCGGGATCGCCTGGGTGCCATGGGCATTGCAGGACGCCGAGCATCTCGTCGCGTCCTATCAGCACATGTTCAACCGGCCTCTCGAACACGACGTCCGGTACTACTGGGACAAGCACATGAGCGCGTCGTTCATGGTGGACCCGCTGGGGCTGCAGTTGATCGACAAGATCGGCGTCGACAAGGTGATGTGGTCGAGCGACTACCCGCACAACGAAAGCACCTACGGCTATTCCGAGAAGTCACTGGCTGCAGTCGTCGAAGCGGTCGGCCCAGAGGCGGCCACGCAGATTGTGAGCGGCAACATCACCCAATTCCTCGGACTGTAAGGCAGTTTGGTGACTACGTTCATGCAGGCACCGTCGTCTGCGATTGAGATCCCCGACATCCCGGACCTTGACCGGATGCGCTCGGAGACCGGTGCGCGGCTACGTTCGGCGATGGCGGACCGCGGAGTCGACGCGTTGATTCTGCTGGGTAACAACAACGTCGTCTACGCTACCGGAGCGAGCTGGCCACTGGGCGATGCCGGGTTGTCCTATGTCGAACGTCCGGTGGCGGTGGTGAGTGCCGACGATCCCTGGCCACATTTGTTCCTGCCGTTCCGTGAAGGCACGGCATCGGAATCGGGACTGCCCGCCGACCATCTGCACGGACCGGTCTACCTGGAGTTCGACGAGGGCGTGGAGAACTTCGCACGGGTAGTCGCCGAGTTGGTTCCCGCCGAAGCCGTCGTCGCGGTCGACGAGTTCACCGGAGCGATGCGGCGAGCCCAGCACCAGCTGTTCCGGGCCGGCCGGCCTGTTGATGCCGCCCAGATAATTGGCGCCGCCAAGCTCATCAAGACTCCCGACGAGCTGGCCTGTATCCGCACCGCGTGCCGGATCACTGACCAGGCCATGGTCGGCGTGCAAGCAGCACTTGCCCCCGGGATTCGCCAGATCGATTTGTCGGCCGGGTTTTTGCGTCGCGCGTTCGAGTTGGGCGCAATGGCCAGCATGCTCGAACCGATCTGGCAGGTGATGCCGAAGAACAAGGCCGACGGCGTGTGGACCACCCACGGCGATCTGGCATTGCCGCTGCTGACGACCGAGCGCGAACTGGTTGCCGGCGACGTGTTGTGGACCGACGTCAGCATCACCTACGCCGGCTACTGCTCGGATTTCGGCCGAACCTGGGTGGTGGGCCAGGATCCCACACCGCGGCAGCAGGCACAGTTCGACCGGTGGCGGGAGATCATGACCGCGGTGCTGGGCGCCACGCGTGCGGGCGCCACCGCCGCAGAGTTGGGCAGGGCCGCGACGAAAGCCAACGGCGGTGCCCGCCCGTGGCTGCCGCATTTCTATCTGGGTCACGGTATTGGCGTGAACGCTGCCGAAACACCAATGATCGGAACGGATCTCGGCGACGAGTTTGACGAGAACTTTGTTTTCGAACCCGGGATGGTGCTGGTCTTGGAGCCGGTGGTGTGGGCGGACGGCACCGGCGGCTATCGCAGCGAAGAGATCATCGTCATCACCGAGGAAGGCTGGATCCCGTTGACCGACTACCCCTATGACCCTTATGGCTACTGAAGTTCTGCCCGACGATCGCGCGCTGCGCTCCGGGCGCCGCGAGCGCGCACTGGCCCAAATGGCGGCCCACGACCTCGACATCCTGGTCCTCGGTCGGCAGGCCAACGTGCGCTACGTGTCTGGTGCGCCGCAGCTATGGGTGGCGGGCACCCGGCCGTTCGGTCCGACCTGTGTCGTCGTAGCGGAAACCGGGGCCATCCACCTGCTCAGCACCTGGGACGAGGGCGTTCCCGAGGACATCCCGCATGAGAACCTCTACGGTATCGCCTGGAACCCGATGAACACCATCTCGGTGCTGCAAGGCATCGAGGGCGCGGTCACCGCGAAACGTGTTGGCACCGACGCGCTTTCCCCCGGTTTTGCGCAGCTGCTGCCGGTAGCTTTTCCCAACGCCGAGCTGGTCGACGGGGAGCTGGCGATGCGAGCCGCCCGGCGTATCAAAACAACCGAAGAGGTGGCGGCGCTGCGGGAGTCCATCCGGGTGGCTGAGAACGGGCTGGCCGCAGCGGTTGCCGAATTGCGGCCCGGGATCAGCGAGAAGACCCTGGCCGGCGTCCTGCTGGAGGCCATGGCTGCGGGCGGGGTGAGCACGCCGGCCACCCAGGATGTGGCATGGGTGACTTCGCGCGATCACCCGTGGCGGCGGGGCAGCGACGATGGACGGGTCGCGGCCGGTGACCTGGTGGCGCTGTCGGCGGGCGTGCTGGCCGGCGGTTATGCCGGCGAAGTCGGCCGCAGCTGGCCGGTCGGGGAACTCGACGGGGCTGCCGATCTCTACCGGCGCTGGGAGTTGCTGTGGGACAGGCTTTATGAGGCCTGTCAGCCCGCCGCCCCGGCTGCTGAACTGCTGACCGCCTACCACGCTGCGGGTGAGCCGCTGCCGCCGATGCCGGTGGCACGCGGGTTGGGACTGGGTTTTGACCCGCCGGTGGTGTCGGCGCATCTGCCGGCCACTGCCGCCGAGGAACAGTTGGAGCCGGGCATGGTGCTCGCAGTCACCGGTTACGTCTGGCAGCGGGGCGTCGGCGCGGTGTTCGGTCGAGAGGCGGTGCTGATCACCGCGGACGGGCCCGAGTTGCTGACCACAAGTCCGTCGTGGCAAGGCGTCGTCCATGCCTGACAAACCCCCGCCGCCTGAGGAGCTCATCCTCTACGCGAAGGACCCGCAGACCAAGATCGCGACGATCACGTTCAACCGGCCCGAGTTTCTCAACGCGCCCACCACCGCGGCACGGCTTCGCTACGCCGATCTGCTGCGCGGCGCCACCGTCGACGACGACGTCAAGGTGGTCGTGATCCGAGGCGTCGGCGACGACCTCGGCAGCGGCGCCGATCTTCCCGAGTTCATGGAAGGCCGGGATTCACCGGAGGCCCGGCTGGCCGAACTGAGGCTGGACGACGACGGCATTCAGTATCCGCCCAAAGGATCGTTTCGTCACGGCGCGACGATCAGCCAGTGGTACGCCAACGCGCAGGCCGGCAATCGCGCGCTGCAGGAGTTCAAGAAGATCAGCATCGTCGAAGCCAAGGGATATTGCTATGGCTGGCACTTCTACCAGGCCGCCGACGCTGACCTGGTGATCGCTTCCGACGATGCGCTGTTCGGCCACCCGTCGTTCCGCTACTACGGCTGGGGCCCGCGAATGTGGACCTGGGTGCAGACCATGGGCCTGCGGACTTTTCAGGAAATGGTCTTCACCGGAAGGCCTTTCACCGCCGATGAGATGTTCCATTGCAACTTCTTGAACAAGGTCGTGCCGCGGGATCAACTGGAGGCCGAGGTCGACAAGTACGCGCTGGCGTGCGCACGTAACCGCCCCACCGACACCATCTTCATGCAGAAGGTCTTCTTCGAGGTGGTCAAGCAGTACCAGGGCGAATATCTCGGCAGTCTGCTGACCGGTTTGTTCGAATCGACGGGCGGCAGTGCGGCTCCCGATGGCGACAATCTGATGCTCGACGACGCCATCGGCAGCGGACTGAGCGACGCGGTCAAGGACAACGACAGCAAGTTTCCGCCTGAGTTCCGGTTGAGCAAGTCCACTCGCGAGAAAAACCGGTAACCGTGGAGCCGCTGCACGGCCCGTTGGACGGCTACACCGTCGTCGACCTCTCCACCGGCATCGCCGGCGCCTACTGCACCAAACTCCTGGCCGACGGCGGTGCCCGGGTGATCAAAGTCGAGCCGCCGAAAGGGGATCCGCTTCGGCGGTGGTCTGCGTCTGGTTCGGCCATCGAATCCGGCAGCGACGGAGCGCTGTTCAGCTTTTTGTCCTGCTCCAAGCACAGCGTGGTCGCCGATCCCGAAAGCGATGTCGCGTTCGTCAACGATCTGCTGGAGTCTGCCGACGCGGTGGTGTGGTCGCGCGGCTCGGCGGTTGCCGAGCACCAGTCGTTGGCCCCTGCCGAAATCCACCGCGTTCACCCGCATCTGATCGTCACCGCGATCACGCCGTTCGGTTTGACAGGGCCGTGGCGGGACCGGCCGGCGACTGAATTCACCCTGCAGGCCTGGTCGGGTGGCATCGTCGGACTCGGTCGCGGATCGGCAGATCGAGCACCGGTATTCGTGGGCGGCCAGGTCGGAGAATACGTGGCCGGGGCGTTTGCCAGTGCGATCACCCTGGCATCGCGACTGCGTCAAATCGACAGCGGCGCCGGTGAACTCGTCGATCTGTCGATGCTGGAAACCCAAATCCTGGGACTCACGTATTACCCGGTGAGCTATTTCGAGATGCTTGGCCGGCCATGGCGCGACGCTCGCCGGCTCACCGTCCCGGGGATCGCGCGGGCCACGGACGGCCTCATCGACGTCGGCTGCGGAACGGCCCAGCAGTGGTTCGATCTGTGCGCGATGACCGGTCACCAGGACTGGATCGACGAGGAATCGCCGCTGACGATCACCGAGCAGGCCAACGCGAAGGCCGACGACATCTATGCCTGGTTCGAGGAGCACACGGTCGCGGAGATTCGCGACCTCGCCACCGCCTTCCGCGTTCCCAACGCCCCAGTGGCCAACGGCGCCAACATCACCGGATTGGACCATTTCCAGCAGCGCCGGTCGTTCGTCACCAATCCTCGCGACGGCTTCTGCCAGCCCGGCCCTCCCTACCGCATGCAGCCCTCGTTGCTGCCGGCACCACGACCCGCCCCGCGACTCGGCGAACATACCGACCGCTACCGGCAGGCCCGGCCACCCGCCCGACCGGCCGCGCGCAGCGCCGCGGACCGGTTGCCGTTCAACGGCTTGCGCGTGTTGGACATGACGACGTTCTGGGCGGGCCCCTGCTGCACGCACTTTCTCGCGTTGTTCGGCGCCGAGGTCATCCATGTGGAGTCCACCGGCCGGCCGGACGGCACCCGCCTGATCGCCGGGGTGCCGGTCACCGAAGACCAATGGTGGGAGCGCTCACCGATCTTTTCCGGTCTCAACACCAACAAGAAGGGCTTGACGCTCGATCTGCAGTCGGCCGCCGGACGGGATCTGCTGCGCCGATTCATTGCGAGATCTGACGTGATCGTCGAGAACTTCACGCCCCGGGTGCTCGAACAAATCGGCGTGGATTTCGCTGCCGTGCAGGCGATACAGCCTGATGCGATCCTGCTGAGGATGCCCGGCTTCGGGCTCGACGGTCCTTGGCGCGACAATCCGGCCTTCGCCTACGTGATCGAGGCGGCGTCCGGGTTGAGTTGGCTCACCGGCTATCCCGACCGCAATCCGTATGACCCGTATTCGGTGGGTGACCCCAACGCCGGAGTGCATGCGGTCAACGCGCTCCTGCTCGCGCTGGAACACCGACGCCGAACCGGCCAGGGAGTGCTGGTGGAAGCCGCCATGGTCGATGCCGCGATCAACGTCGCCGCCGAACAGGTCGTCGAATACAGCGCCTACGGGGCTCTGCTGGAACGAGCCGGTAACCGCGGGCCTACGGCGGCGCCGCAAAACCTCTACCGCACCGCCGATGTCGACGAATTCGGCCGCCTCGACAGCTGGGTCGCGGTCGCGGTGGCAACCGACGAACAGTGGACGGGCCTGCGTGACGCGCTGGGCCGGCCGGCGTGGGCGATGGATCCGGCATTGACGGATGCCGCCGGGCGGCGGCAACGCCATGACCTGATCGACGAGCAGCTCAGTTCCTGGTGTCAGCAGCGCAGCGGCGAGGAGATCGTGAATTGCCTGTGGGAGGCCGGCGTCCCGGTGGCGAAGGTCATGCAGCCACACCGGCAAACCGAGTTGCCGCAGCTGGCATTTCGCGGCTTCTTCGAAAGCGTCGGTCACCCGGTCAACGAGTCGGTCCCACACAGCACCGTGCCGGCGCGCTTCTCCCGTGGACCGCAGCGCTTCCATCAGCGACCCGCGCCGCTGCTCGGGCAGCATAATCACGAACTCCTCGGCGAACTCGGGCTCACCGAGTCCGAGATCGCCGAGCTGGAGGCCGACGGCGTAATCGGCTGGGCCCCGGGTGTCGCGAGAAAGGCCAAAGCCCAATGAAGTTCGGTATTCCGCTGGCGCGTGCCCATCCAGGCCTGTGGCCTGAGCTGACCAAGCAGGCCGAGGCATTGGGCTTCGAGTCGGTCTGGCTTCCCGAGCACCTGGTGTTCCCGGTCGCGATGAGCGGTAGTCCGCACCGGGGTGATGCCCATCCACCGGTTCCGCCGCAGACACCGATTTTCGACGCGCTGAACTACCTGTCGTTTCTGGCCGGTCAGACCGAAACCATCCGCTTGGGCACCTATGTCTACAACATCGGCCTGCGCCACCCCTTCGTCAGCGCACGCGCCGCTGCGACCCTGGACATCGTGTCGGGCGGTCGTTTCGACTTCGGTATCGGCGCGAGTTGGCTGCGCGAAGAGTGGGAGGCGGTCGGTCTGGACTTCGACAGCCGCGGTCCCCGGGTCGACGAGGCATTACAGGTATGCCGGGCGTTGTGGAGCCAACCCAGTGTTGAATACCACGGCCGTTTCTTCGAATTCGGTGAAGTCATGTTCGAGCCCAAGCCCGTGCAGCCGGGCGGTCCGCCGGTGCACGTCGGTGGTGATGGCAAGGCCGCGTTGCGTCGGGTCGCACAGCTGGGCGATGGCTGGCTGCCGATGAACCACACCGTGGACCGGATACCGGAGTCGGTGCGCATACTCACCGGGCTGTGGGCCGAGTATGGCCGCAGCGGCACACCACAAGTCACCACATCCGTGCCGATCTCGTCGGCCGACGATATCTCGCGCGCTGCTGACGCCGGTATCGACCGGCTCATCGTTGCGCCGTGGCAACGCACCCGCGACGCACTCGAGGGTATTGCTCGTTTCGCCGATCAATACTTCCAGAAAGCCGGGGCGGCAGGCTAGGTTCCGTGGCAATCAGTCCGTCCGACATCCAGCACCGATGAGCCCACGCTGGGGCCCGCTTAGTAGTCCCACCCGTGGGCGGCCTGCTCGTCGAAAGTGCGGTCGATCCGCTCGAACCGGCGCCGGATCGAACCCCGCGACGCCTGGTGCGGTAGGACGTAAAGCCGGTTGGCCAGTATCGCTTCCACCGTCAGCCCGGCGACCGCATCGGCGTCAAGGACGCCCTCGCCGGCGGTATCCGGGGTCGGAACCGCCTGACGTACCGGGCCACCGTAATCAGTGCTGCGGTTGCGTTCCGAGTCGCCGATATTGGTTCCGACGAGCATCGGGCACAGCACCGACACCCCGATATCGTTCGCCTTGGCCTCGCGGGCCAACGCCTCGGCGAGCGCGACCACGCCATATTTGGCGACCGAATACGGCCCGAGGCCGACGTTCGAGACCAAGCCGGCGAACGACGAGGTGAACACCATGTGGCCGCCTTCCCCCTGTTCGAGGAGCCGGGGCAGGAATGCTTCGACGCCGTGGATCGGGCCCCACAAGTCGACGTCGATCACCCAGCGCCAGTCGTCGTGCGACATCTGCGCGATCGGCCCGGCGACCGCGACGCCGGCGTTGTTGAAGACCACGTGGACGCGTCCGAGCAGACGAAACGCCTCGTCGGCCAGGTGGATAACGTCGTCGAGGTGGCGGACATCGCAGACCACGCCGTGCGCGTCGAGGCCTTCGGCGCGCAGTCGCGCGACAGCTTGCTCGAGTGCAGGACCTTCGACATCGCCCAACACGACCGCCGCACCGCGTCGGGCAAGCTCGCTGGCGGTGGCGAAACCGATGCCACTTGCGCCGCCCGTGATGACCGCGCCCCGACCTTCGAAACCATCCATGGCGAAACGTTAACCGATGCCGGATGGCAGCGCGTCGCTTGAGCTGGAGCTCTTACTTCAGGCAGCTGCCAGCGTCGACGGGAAGGGGCACGCCGGTGATGTAGCGGGATTCGTCGGATGCCAGGAACAGCACCGCGTTGGCGATGTCCTCGGGCTCGACCCAGCCGACCGGCAAGGTGTGCATCATCTGCGCGACGACCTTCATGTCATCGGGGCCCGGATTCTCCAGATCCGGCCGGAAGAGTTTCATCGTCCCCTCGTTAAGGAACAATGGCGTGTTCACGTTGGTGGGATGCACTGAGTTGACTCGAATCATGTGCTGGCCCAACTCGACTGCGAACGTCCGCATCAGCCCCACCACACCGTGCTTGGCGGCCACGTAGTGGCCGGTGTGCGGGTATGCTTTCAGTCCGCCGACGGAGCTCGTCAAGATGATCGATCCGCCGCGCCCGCCCGCAAGGATATGCGGCACACCGGCTTTCACAGTTTTCCACACACCGCTGAGATTGACGTCGATCATGTCTGTCCAGTCGCGCTCGCTGGTCTTGTCCAACGTGGCTCCACCGTTGCCGATACCGGCATTGGCGACGATGATGTCCAGCCGGCCCAGCTGCTCCACACCGGTATCGACGGCGGCTTTCAGCGCATCGTAGTCACGGACGTCGACTTCGGCGGTGTAGACGCGGCGGTTGTGGCCTTTGACAAGATCCGCGGTCTCGGCCAGATCCTCGGGCGTGGACAGGGGGATCTGAACGCTGTCGATCTGCTTGCAGATGTCGACCGCGATGATGTCGGCGCCTTCCTGCGCCAGTCGCACCGCATGCGCCCGACCTTGACCGCGCGCCGCACCGCTGATGAAGGCGACCTTGCCTTCGACCCGTCCCGACATCATTACCTCGATTTCTGTTGACGTTTAACTCAAATATGGTGCCAGTCAGCGGATCACAGCCGGCATTGCTTCCCATCCCCGCACCGTGGAGGTCGGAGACAACGTGGCGTTGGTCAGGTCGACGTCCCACTCCGGGAAGCGCTTGAGGATCTCCTCCAGCGCGATCCGCCCTTCGAGCCGAGCCAGCGCCGAGCCAAGGCAGTAGTGCGTGCCGACACTGAAGGCCAAGTGCTGACGAGCTTCCCGGTGGATGTCGAAAACGTCACCGTCCGGGGGGAATTGACGGTGGTCGCGGTTGGCCGCCCCGATCAGCATCATCATCACGCTGCCCTCGGGCACCGTCTGGCCGTAGAACTCGACATCGCGGGTCACATACCGTGCGACGTGCGGCGCCGGCGGCTCGTAGCGCAACAGTTCTTCGATCGCCCGTGGAATCAACGAATTGTCCTCGACAAGTTGGCGACGCTGGTCCGGATGCTCCGCAAGGACTTTGCCGGTCCAGCCGATCAGCCGGGTGGTGGTCTCATTGCCGGCCCCGGCCACCACGTTGACATATATGAGCAGTTCGTCGCGGGTGAGTCGGCGGGTAGTGCCGGTCTCATCTTCGAACTCGACGTTGAGCAATTCGGTCATGATGTCGTCGGACGGGTGCTCCGCCCGCCAGTCGATGTACTGAGCGAAAGCCTCACCGGTGTCGAAGCCGTCCGAGGCGATGGTCATCGGTTGGCCGACCTCGGTGCGCATGGTGGCATTCGAGCGGTCCCGAATCGCCTCCTGGTCGTCTTCTGGGATGCCCAAAAGCATTCCGATCACCCGCATCGGCATCTGGGCCCCGAGATCGGCGACGAAGTCGAACCGCTCGGCTCCGATCAGCGGATCCAAACAGCGAGCACAGAAGTCTCGGATCTTGTTTTCCAATTCGTTGATCTTACGAGGCGTGAACATCCGCGCCAGCAGCTTGCGGTGGACGTCGTGCACCGGGGGGTCTTCGAAAATCAAAACGCCAGAAGGCATTTCCATGTTGCTCTTGATCAATTCCAGGATGGCCCCGCGGGCCGAGCTGAAGGTCTGGTAGTCCACCAGAGCGCGGTCGACGTCGGCGAATCTGCTCAGCGCATAGAAGTCGTGCTCGGAGTTGTAGTACAACGGCGATTCTTCACGCAGCCGACGGAACATTCCGTAGGGATCCGCATTGAGCTCAGGGTTGTACGGGTCGTAGTAGACGTCACTGGCGGCACTGACTGTCACGGATATCGCCTCTCACGGAACCGTGTTCTCACGGGATCTTGCATCCTGTCGCCCCTGAACTCTGTCATCAGCCGCTATCAGTGTCAATCTCGAATCCATTTCCGACATCTGGAATTCTCTGGTTCAGAGAATCCAATTCTTGATCGACGGTCGTTGGTGCGATATTCGAACACTGCAATTGCTGCTGTTGCGCGCTGGACGGGTCAGTGGGCTTGGCCCCCAATGCATTCGGCGCCAGGCGTCACTGGCTGAAGCGCAGCAGGGCCTCCTGCGCGTAGGAAGCGACAAGCGAGCCGTCTGCACCCAGCACGTCGCCGCGCCCAAAGCACCGGCCGTGCGCCAACACCGGCCTGTGCTGCCGAGGGCAGGAGCCAGTCGTCGGTGCGGAACGGGCAAGGTATGGCTGGTCACCGCGGAGGTGAACACCGTCCCGTTGCCGCGTTGGTCGAATCCATCGAGCGGGCGCAGCGCCGTCCCGATCAGCCTGAGCTGAGCAAGCCCGTCCACAGATCGGGCATGCCGTGAGTGTAAGTCGGGCTCTCGACTCGGGGTAACCTAATTCTCGGCTGCGAATCCCCGTGAGCAGAAGTCCCATACCTCGTCGGCGGTGATCGGATGCACGGTCGCGTCGTCCGAACCGCCGCTCGACTGTGCGATGAACATCACCGTCTGCATCGTCATCGCGGCCATCCGCCGGGGCGGGACGCCGGTGCGCAGTTGCCCGGCGGCGGCCGCCTCTTCCATCAGTTCGGTCAGCAACGCCACCAGCGGGGCATGAGCGACCTTGACCTCGGCTGGATGGGAGACCAGCAACCTTGGTGCAAAGTCGGTGAACAGCGGCCTTTTAGCAGCGGGATCAGGACGGGATGCCTCGAAGAGCAGCTCGACGGCGACCTTCAGCCGCTCGAGCGGATCGGAGTGGCTGGCCGTGGCGGCGCGGATCTGGTCAGCAGACCGACTCAACGCGTCCTCGAACAGGGCAAGCAACAACTCGTGCTTGCCGTCGAACTGCAGGTAGAAGCTGCGCAGCGACTGGCGGGAGCGGTCGACAACCTCTTGGACGGTAAAGTCCGTGCTGCCCTTTTCGATGATGATTGCCTGGGCGGCATCCAGGAAGCGCTGAACGCGCTGGGCCGCGCGCAGTTTCGCGGTTTTGATCGACCGCTCGACCGCCCGCTGCTTCCAGGCCGGCTCTTCGCTCGGACTCGTCACCGACGGCTCGGACGGTTGCCGTGAGGGGAGAACATGGTTGGACTGTACCGGAGAACGCCGTGCCATCGGTGTCTCGCACCCCCTCACGGACGACGTGTCAGAGATTGTAACTTTCTCACCACGAGAATACTATTCTCTTTGCAGTGCTCACGGAAGTACAAATGTGGAACTGCGGGCGCCGACGCCGAGGAGTACCCGTGCAGCTGACTTTTGATGCCGACGTGGAAGAGTTCCGCTCCGAATTTGTGGCCTTTCTGGACGAGCACTTGCCCGACGAGGCCCAAGCCGGCGAGCGGCCCCACTCGTCGTCGCACGTACCGGACTGGGCACGCCGATGGCAGCGGCTGCTGTTCGAGCATGGCTGGCTGCTTCCGGGTAACCCACCGGAGTTCGGCGGGCGCAACGCCACCGTCCTGCAGCAATACGTTCACCTCGAAGAGTTGTCGCGGCGACGCGTCTATCAAAGCTTCAATCCGCAGGGTGTCGGCATCATCGCCGCGTCGGTGTTGTCATTCGGAACCGACGAGCAGAAGCAGCGCTGGGCGGTGCCGATTCTGCGGGCCGACATCACGGCATCGTTGGGAATGAGCGAACCGGGCGCGGGCTCCGATCTGGCCTCGTTGCGGACTCGCGCGGTACTGGACGGGGACCACTTCGTGGTCAACGGGCAGAAGGTGTGGACGTCCGGCGCCCACGACGCCGACGTGCTGCTGACATTCGTGCGCACCGACCCTGATGCGCCAAAACACAAGGGAATCAGCGTGTTGCTGATCCCTACCGACACTCCGGGCGTGACTCGCCGGCCGTTCGCGTCGGCATCGTATCGCGATGACTTGGATTTCAACGAGGTCTTCTTCAACGACGCAAGGGTGCCGGTCGACAACCTGGTGGGCCCGCTCAATCAGGGGTGGCGGGTGGCGAATGGCTCGCTGGGCCACGAACGCACGATGCTGTGGCTGGGATACGCAGATCGGCTACGAGAACTGATCGTCGATTACCGTCCGTCGGATCCGCTGCAGCGCGACCACTACGCCACCCTGCTAATGGATTCTGAGGCGCTGCGCCTGCTCGGCTCCGCCGCACTGGCCCGCGCGGACCGCGGCGAGGAGGATGTACCGGGTCTGTCGGTGCTCAAGTTGCTGGGGTCAGAGGCAGTGCAGGCCGCATCCGAGCACGCGCTTAATGCTGCGGCGGCTGACGGTCTGCTGCACCCCGACGTCACCGGTCCGTTCGCACCGCTGAATTTGGATGCCCATTACGGCAGTTGGTTCGATCGCTACTTCCGTAGCTTTGCCGGGACCATCGCCGGCGGTACCTCGGAGATTCAGCGCAACATCATCGCGCAGCGGGTTTTGGGTCTGCCGCGATAACCCGCACGAGCGGGTCACCCCGCACGAGGGGGTCACCCCGCACGAGCGTGCGCAAATCCGGCAATTGAGACGGCGTGTCGGCCGGGGACACGCACGCTCGCGCAAAAGAGTTAGAGGTGTGCCAGCCGCGGGGCGAAACCCTTCGTCCGTAGGATGGCACCGGCCTCGCGGGTGAGTTCCCGTGTGCTGCCGAGCATTCCGTCCAAGACCAGCGTGCGCTTCACGTGGCGATGCAGCTCGTGTTCGGCGGTGAAGCCGATACCGCCGAGTACCTGTTGGCAGTGCCGCGCGGTGGTCAGCGCCGCTTGACCGGCCGCGGCCTTGGCCAACAGCGCGCCAAAACCGTCTGGCTCGGCTGCGTCGGCGTGCAAAGTGGCTTCCGCGCCCTCGATCGCGACGAGCGTTTCGGCGAGCCGATGCCGGATCGCCTGGAACGACGCGACGGGCCGGCCGAACTGCACGCGGTCCAGGGCGTGTTGACGGGCCAGCGATAACATCGCCCGACTAGATCCGACCAGCCACCAGGCGACCGCGCGCCGCCCGGCGGCCAGCGGCACCGGATGCCCTTCGGCCACACGGTGTATCGGTAGTTCTTCACCCAGCGTCGAGCTCGCTTGGGCGGTCCGTTCCCAGCGGACCCAACATCCGCCCGCGTAGGGCAGCGCCACGGTGCCGCCGCCGTCATGACCGGCCGAGCGCAACACGACGTCGTTGAGAATGGGTGCATGCGCTCCGGTTTCGCCAAGGAGCCGGAACACCAAAGAGACTGCAAGATCAGGTGTTTCGTCGAGCATGTCCAGCCACCCCAGGTCTGCGAGCGCCACATCGAGCTGCTGGCCGGTGATCGCGGTCATGGTCTTGCGGAGCGCGTCTTCTATCAGCTCCAGCGAGTCGGTGTCCACGCTCACTCCTTGCCCAAGTCCAGAAGCCGGCGGGCGATGATGTTGCGTTGAATCTCGGCGGTTCCGCCATAGATGGTCGCCGCGCGTGAATACAGGAATTCGGTGCGCCAGTCTGACTCGTCGAGCTCGATGACGCCGGGCAGCAGGTCTCGCGCAGTGTCGTATAGCCGCTGTTCGGCGGTGGCCAGCAACACTTTGTCGATCGAGGTCTCTGGTCCCAGCCGCGTCTGGTCCTCGGCCAACCGATGCTGGGTGGCGCGCGAGCGGCAGCGCAGCGTGTGCAACGCCAGATATGCCGAGCCCAAAGCGGAGTCGTCCGGATCGGTCGCCTGGGAGATGAGTCGGTCGAATCGCGAATACAGGTAAGCGATCCGCTGCCAAAAGCAGGTGGAGCGCTCGTAGGGCAGCAGATCCATCGCCAATCGCCAGCCGTCACCCGGATTCCCCAGCATCCGGTTGCCGGGGATCACGACGTCGTCGAAGTACACCTCGCAGAACTCGTCGACCCCGTGCATGGTGCGCAGCGGCCGCACGGTGATCCCCGGGGTATCCATGTCGACGAAGAACGCCGTGATGCCGTGGTGTCCGGGCGCGGTGCGGGTGAGCAGGACACAGCGCGTCGAATACTGCGCGAAGCTGGTCCAGACTTTCTGCCCGTTGACGACCCAGTCGTCGCCCTTGGGGGCAGCGCGGGTGGACAGCGACGCCAGATCGCTACCGGATCCGGGTTCGGAAAAGCCCTGACACCATTGCTCCCGGCCGGACAGCAGCCGCGGCACCATTTCGGTGGCGAGGTCGGCCGGTGCATAGTCGATCATTGTCGGGGCCAGCACCTCGACCATCGAGTACGGTCCCGGTTCGGCGAGTCCCCGACCGACGACCTCTTCACCGACGATCGCGCGAAGCATTGCGGGACCGCCTAATCCGCCGACCTCGATGGGCCACCCGTATCGCATCCAATCGGCGTCATAGAGTGCGGCATGGACTCGAGCGAGCTGCCGCATGTGAGCTTCGAGTGAATGCTCCGGCCCCGGAGTCAGGTCGTTGTCGTCGAGCCAGGCGCGCAGATCGGCCCGGAACTGCTCGACCTTCATTTCGATGAGGGGCGTCCCACTGCGTGCGGGCGGCCCGAGTCGTGCGTGCCGCTGCGGCGAATGAAGGTCATCGCGCGGGTCTTCAGCCGCCAGCCGTCGGGGGTACGCAGGTACGTGTCGTTGTAATAGCCGATCCGCATGTCGTGCGTGGCGTGGTCGATGAAACACAGCGGCTGGGTGCCGGTCGCGGTGTCGCCGGACAACTCGATGACCGGTGTCGCGGTCAGGAACAGCCCTTTGGGCGCGGCGTCGACCAGGACGGGAAAGCGGTCCAGAGAATAGGTTTCGCCGAATGCGCTGTAGGTACCGTCGGGCGTGAAGACGCCCACCAGCCCGTCGATGTCCTCCTGCGTGATGGTCACCGCATACCGAGCCAGCAATTGCTGGATCTCGACAAGGTCGTCAGTTCTTGTTGGCATACACCTTGCCGCCTTTCATGACGAACTGCACGTTCTGGGTAACGGTGATGTCGGACAACGGATCTCCGGGAACGCCGATCACGTCGGCGAGTAGTCCCTCGGCCAGCCGTCCACGGTCGGTGACGTCGATCAGGTCGGCCGCAGTGACGGTGGCTGCCCGCAACACCGCAAGCGGCGCCATACCCCACTCGACCAGCGTGACCAGTTCGTCTGCGTTGCGGCCGTGCGGGATTGCCGGCGCGTCCGTGCCGACCGCGATCTTCACGCCGGCGTGATAGGCGGCCAGCAGCGAAGTCCGGGCCTTCGGGAACATCTCGGCGGCCTTGGCTTGTAGCTCCGGGGGCGCCTTGGAGACGTCCATGGCATCGGCCAGGCGCCGGGTGGTCACCAAAAATGTGTCGTTGTCGACCAGCGCGGCGATCGCCTCGTCGTCCATCAGAAAGCCGTGCTCGATGCAGTCGATGCCCGCCGCAACCGCGTGCCGCACTGCTTCGGCGCCATGGGTGTGGGCCGCGACCCGCAAACCCCGGCGGTGCGCCTCGTCGACGATTGCCCGCAACTCCTCGTCCGAATAGTGTTGCGCGCCAGGCGCTCCGGTCAGCGACATCACGCCGCCCGAGCAGCACACCTTGATCAGCTGAGCGCCGTACTTGATCTGGTACCGAACGGCCTTGCGGACCTCGTCGACGCCGTTGGCGATGCCTTCCTCGACGGTCAGGTGCAGCAGATCCGGGGCGAACGCGGAGAACATCGTCGGGTCCAGATGGCCGCCGGTCGGAGTGATGGCGTGACCGGCCGGCACGATGCGCGGGCCGTCGATCCAACCGGCGTCGATGGCGTTGCCGAGTGCGACGTCGAGCAGGTATCCGCCGGTCTTGACGAACAATCCGAGGTTGCGCACGGTGGTGAAGCCGGCCCGCAGTGTGCGACGGGCGTTGCCCACCGCACGCAGCACCCGGGTCGGCGGGTCGTCTTGGACCGAGGAGGCCAGACCGGTCTCCCCGCGCCCGCCCATCAGGAGGTTGACCTCCATGTCCATCAATCCCGGCAGCAGGATCTGTTCGCCGAGGTCGAGGACCTCATCGTCGGTGCCCGCTGCCGATTCGCCGACCCCGACGATCCGGTCGCCGTCCACCCGCAGAATGCCGGGACGGACGATCTCGCCGGCGTCGACGTCAAGCAGCCCAGCGGCCTTGAGCGTCAACACTTGTCAGACCACCGGCTCCCGCACCAGATTCAGATAGGCGGCGCCGCTGTCGGGCACCCGCGGCTGCTTCCATGCCTCGATCGGGAATGACACCATGATCAAGGATTGCATGACATGCATGAGCGAGCGGGCATCGTCGGGCAGGTCGTTGAGCGGAAACTTGTCCAGGTAGGTGATCGCTTCCTCAAGGCGGGGAAATGCGGCGTCGTAGAACGCTTGCATTTCCGGCATCGTAGAGGCCAGCCGCTTGGCATACCGTTCCGGTTCGGTGGCCAGATCCCAGTCCGCGTACGACTCCAGGTCGGTGAACTCAGCGGGCAGAGCCATTGGTGCGCTCCTTGTAGTCGTTGACGTAGTCGTGGGCGATCTTGTGCAGGTGGCGCAACAGGATTTCCTGGTCGCACAACAGGAATTCGTTGACGGTGCGGGTGCCGATCATGGTCTGGGTGGCTTCCAGCGTGTTGGCATCCTGTAGCGCGTATTCCTTGAAGGTGACCGCCGCCAGTTCCTGCGCGAGACGTTCGCGAGCGTTCTTCGGCGGAACGAAGTACAGCGTTCCCTCGAAGATGTGCCGGTCCACCGCGGTGGGCCAGTAGTGGTAGGTGAGGTACCAGCCGGGTGCCCAGATCAGAATCATGAAGTTGGGGAAGAAGACGAATGTGTCTGCGCCCCACTGTGGTGCGCGGGCGGGATTGAGGCCGGGCGGCGGCGAATCCAGGCCGTCGATATCGGGGCGGTCCCATGGGCCGAATAGACCGCTGCGCAGCACTCGGTCCATCGGTTTGACCATGTTCAGGTCCTTCGGCGGCGACTGACCGCCCCACACCGAGATCATCGAGTGCTGCCCGGCGAGTTCGTAGTGCAGCGCCTCGAAGCCGTATTGCTGGATCTTGGCGGCTTCTTCCTTGGTGTACTGCCCCTGGTGCAGCACCGGGGCATGGTAGAACTCCGCGAACGCGTCGATGAACAGCTTCCAGTTGCTGCCCACTTCAGCTTTGTAGTGGTAGACCTCGGTCATTTCGTGGAAGGGATAGCCCTCGATGCCTTTGGCCAACGGGCCCAGGTAGTCGGTCAATGGTGCCGCGTTGGGGTCCAGGTTGACGAAGATGAACCCCTCCCACACCTCGCAGCGCACGCCGACCAGCCCGTACTGGCTCTTGTCGACGTCGAAGAATTCGCCTTCCTGCTGGATGAAGGTGAGCTCCCCGTCGAGGCTGTAGCGCCAGGCGTGGTATTTGCAGGTGAACTGCCGGCAGGTGCCGGCTGTTTCCTCATGGGGAAAGTCGTTCCACACCAGCTTGTTGCCGCGGTGGCGGCAGATGTTGTGGAAGGCCCGGATGACGCCGTCCTTGCCCTTGACAATGATCACTGACGTGCCGGCACCCGCCGATGGCAGTTCCTTGGTGAAGTAGCTGCCGGTGCGCGGGAGCCGTTCCACCCGGCCGACGTTCAGCCAGGTGCGGCGAAAAATCGCCTTCTGCTCGGCCGCGTAATGGTCGGGGTCGATGGAATCGGTGTAATCGACAGGCGCGGTGCCGAGCTCCGGATAGTTTGTGGTCCAGCTGCCCGCAGCCGGCTTGGTGAAGTGTGCCAAGGTTCTTACCTCTCTTTTCGGTCATCCTCGACTTCGACGCCAAAGGTGTTCAGCCCCATCGCCAGCGCGGTGTAGCCACCGATCGTGAAAACCAGGTCCATCCGCTGGCGCTCATCGAGCCGCTCGGACAGCGCCGTCCAGGTCGCATCCGACAGGTTGGTCTTCTCGTCGAGCTCGTCGACCGCGGTGAGGACCGCGCGGTCGAAGTCGTCGCGCGGGTCGCCGGACTGGATTGCGGCGATGTCGGCGTCGGACAGCCCGACCCGCTTGCCGATCGTGACGTGGTGGGTCCATTCGTAGTCGCAACCGCGCCGATGGGCGACGCGCAGGATGGCCTGCTCCCGAACACGTTCGGGCAGCGTCGATCCGTAGAGCAGGTAGACGCTGAACCGCAGGAACGCGCGGGTGAGTTCGGGGTGGTGGACCAGGGTGGCCAGGAGGTTTCCCGCGTCGTCGGGGTTTCGCCGTTCCTCGGGCAGCATGCCTGCCACCGCGTGGCGGACAGCGTCGTCCCACTGATCCGCCGGCAGCGGGGACAGACGCATAGCAGCCTCCTCGTTGTGGAGAATCATATTCTCATATTTGACCAATAGGTTTCCACGATCCGTCAGTTTGGTCAATACCGACAAAAAAGGTGGTGGTCACCTGCAGAAACGTCAGGTGCGCCGCCGACGCTCCCAGTGGCTCGGCCACGCGCAATGTACGTAGGGGGTAGCCTGAAGATGTTGATTCTCGCGATCTGAGAAGCTAATTTCCAAAGCAGGGGCTCACTCGCCTCGCCTGCCGCGGCCCGAGGTATCCGAGGGAAAGGACCAACCGGTGAACAAAGACGACATGATTTTGATCAGCGTCGACGACCACATCGTTGAGCCGCCCGACATGTTCAAGAACCACTTGGCCAAGAAGTACGCCGACGATGCGCCGCGGCTGGTGCACAACCCGGACGGCTCGGACACCTGGCAGTTCCGCGACACCGTAATTCCGAACGTCGCGCTGAACGCGGTAGCGGGGCGACCCAAGGAGGAGTACGGGATCGAGCCGACTGGTCTGGACGAGATCCGCAAGGGCTGCTACAACGTCGACGAACGGGTCAAGGACATGAACGCGGGCGGCATCCTGGGTTCGATCTGCTTCCCGTCGTTCCCCGGCTTTGCCGGGCGGCTGTTCGCCACCGAAGACCCGGAGTTCTCGCTGGCGTTGGTGCAGGCCTACAACGACTGGCACATCGACGAGTGGTGCGGCGCGTACCCGGCCCGGTTCATTCCGATGGCGCTGCCGGTGATCTGGGATGCCGAGAAGTGCGCCGACGAGGTCCGGCGGGTGGCCAAGAAGGGAGTACACGCGTTGACCTTCACCGAAAACCCGGCGGCTATGGGCTACCCGAGCTTTCACGACGCGTACTGGAACCCGCTGTGGAAGGCGTTGTGCGACACGAACACCGTTCTCAATGTGCACATCGGGTCCTCGGGCCGGCTGGCGATCACCGCACCCGATGCGCCGATGGACGTGATGATCACCCTGCAGCCGATGAACATTGTGCAGGCTGCGGCAGACCTGTTGTGGTCCAAGCCGATCAAGGAATATCCCGACCTCAAGGTCGCGCTGTCCGAAGGCGGGACCGGCTGGATTCCGTACTTCTTGGAGCGCGTGGACCGTACCTTCGAGATGCACTCGACGTGGACCCATCAGAACTTCGGCGGCAAGGTGCCCAGTGAGGTTTTCCGGGAGCACTTCCTGACCTGCTTCATCAGCGACCCGGTCGGCGTGCAGCTGCGCCACATGATCGGCATCGACAACATCTGCTGGGAGGCCGACTACCCGCACAGCGACTCGATGTGGCCAGGGGCCCCCGAAGAATTGTGGGAAGTGTTGTCCGCCAACAACGTGCCAGACGACGAGATCAACAAGATCACCCACGAGAACGCGATGCGCTGGTACTCGTTCGACCCGTTCAGCCACATTCCCCGAGAGCAAGCGACGGTCGGTGCGCTGCGCAAGGCCGCCGAAGGACACGACGTCTCGATTCAGGCGCTCAGTCAGCACAAAGACCGGTCGGGTTCGTCGTTCGCCGACTTTGCCGCCAACGCCAAAGCGCTTACCGGCAACAAAGACTGACCACGCCGCCGGAATGCAACTGCGCCGGTGCATCAACTGAGCTGAAGGAGATCCCGCAGTGCCCGGCGGTGGAATGAACTTCGAGCTGACCGACGACCAGCAGCTGATCCGCAAGTCGGTCGCCGAACTGGCCTCGAAGTTCGATGACCACTACTGGATGGAAAAAGACCAGGCGCACGAGTTTCCGACTGAGTTCTATCAGGCGATCGCCGACGGCGGCTGGCTCGGCATGACGATCCCGGAGCAGTACGGCGGCCACGGCCTGGGCATCACCGAAGCGACGCTGTTGGCTGAGGAAGTCGCCCGGTCCGGCGGCGGGATGAACGCCGCCAGCTCGATTCACCTGTCGATCTTCGGCATGCAACCGGTGGTGGTGCACGGCTCCGACGAGCTCAAAGCGCGCACCCTGCCCCGGGTGGTCACCGGTGACCTCCATGTCTGCTTCGGGGTGACCGAGCCCGGTGCCGGCCTGGACACCTCACGGATCACCACGTTCGCCAAGCGCAAAGGCGACCACTACGTGGTCAATGGCCGAAAAGTCTGGATCTCTAAAGCGATCGAATCGGAGAAAATTCTGCTGCTGACCCGCACCCAGCACTACGACGAGGTCAGCAAGAAAACCGACGGGATGACCCTGTTTCTCACCGACCTGGACCGTAGCCGGGTCGATGTGCGGCCGATCCGCAAGATGGGCCGCAACGCCGTCAGCTCCAACGAGGTCTTTATCGACGACCTGCACATTCCGGTCGAAGATCGAGTCGGCGAGGAGGGCAAAGGCTTTCAGTACATTCTCGACGGCCTGAACCCCGAGCGGATGCTGATCGCCGCCGAGGCCCTGGGCATCGGGCGGGTCGCGTTGGAGAAAGCGGTCAAGTACGGCAACGAACGACACGTCTTCGACCGGCCGATCGGCATGAACCAGGGCATCCAGTTCCCGTTAGCCGACTCGCTGGCACGGCTTGATGCCGCCGAGCTGATGCTGCGCAAGGCCACCTGGCTCTACGACAACGGCAAGTCGTGCGGGCGCGAAGCCAATACCGCCAAATACCTTTGCGCCGACGCCGGTTTCACCGCTGCCGACCGGGCGCTGCAGACCCATGGCGGCATGGGGTATTCGGAGGAGTACCACGTGTCGCGGTACTTCAGGGAGGCCAGGCTGATGAAGATCGCCCCGGTCAGTCAGGAAATGATCCTGAACTTTCTCGGCTCACACGTACTCGGATTGCCGAGGAGCTACTGATGGGCCGGTATTTCGACCTGAGCGGCCGCGCAGCGCTGGTTACCGGCGCCGCCGGCGGCATCGGCTCCGCGGTCGCGCAGGCCCTGGCCGACGCAGGGGCGGCGGTACTTGTCACCGACGTGGACAAGGACGCGGCAGCCGCGGTGGCAGAACAGATTTCGACATCTGGCGGACGAGCCGAGTCTGCTGGGTTGGACGTGTCGGACCGCGAGTCGGCCGACGCAGCAGCAGCCCAAGCAGCCGCGCTGGCCGGCGGCCAGCTGCACATCCTGGTCAACAACGCGGGCGTGACCCGGCCGGCGATGTTCCAGAAGACCTCCCAGGAGTCGTTCCGGCTGCTGTTCGACATTCATGTGATGGGGGCATTCAACTGCACGCAAGCGGCCATGCCGCACATCCCCACCGACGGGACTGGACGCATCATCAACGTGACGTCGGCGGCCGGCTTGACCGGCACGCTCGGCCAGGTCAACTACTCAGCCGCCAAGGCCGGCATCATCGGGTTCACTAAATCGCTCGCCCGCGAACTCGCCACCAAAAACATTCTGGTCAATGCGCTGGCGCCGCTGGCGGCGACGCCGATGACCGAAACCATCCGCACGAACGAGAAGTTCGCGGCCAACATGATGAACCGCATCCCACTCAAGCGCTGGGCCGAACCGGAAGAGGTTGCCGGGGCGTTCGTGTTCCTCGCATCTGATGCCGCCTCCTACATCACCGGCCAAGTGCTCCCCGTGGACGGCGGAATGGTGATGTAATGCCCGACTCTGCGGCGCCGCTGGCCGGTGTCACCGTCGTAGCGTTGGAGCAGGCCGTCTCCGCGCCGATGTGCACCCGGGTGCTCGCCGATTTCGGTGCGCGGGTCATCAAGGTGGAAAACCCCAAGGGCGGAGACTTCGCTCGTCACTACGACGATGTCGTCAATGGACTGGCCGCGCACTTCGTCTGGGCCAACCGCGGCAAGGAATCAGTCACGCTGAACCTGAAAACTCCTGCCGGACTGGGTGTTTTGCATCGGCTCCTGGAGCGGGCCGACGTTTTGGTGTCCAACCTCGCGCCGGCGTCGACGGCGCGGCTGGGCATTGCCCCCGATGATCTGGCCCAGCGGCACCCGGATGTGATCGCCGTCGAAATCGACGGCTACGGCTCGGGCGGCCCGCTGTCACACAAGCGGGCCTATGACTTGTTGGCCCAAGCCGAATCCGGGGCGTGCGCGGTCACCGGCTCTCCGGGCGCGCCGGCCAAGCCCGGTCCGCCGGTGGCCGACATCAGCACCGGGCTGTATTCAGCGATTTCCATTCTGGCCCTGCTGTATTCGCGCGATGGCGGCCGGGCGGTGAGCAACGCGGTGAGCGTGAGCCTGTTCGACACCATGACCGACCTGATGGGCTACCCGCTGACCTACACCCAGCATTCGGGCATCGACCAGCAGCCGCTGGGCATGAGCTCACCGGCGGTGGCCCCCTACGGCGCCTACCGCACCGCCGATGGGCAGACTGTGGTGCTAGGGACCACCAACGACCAGGAATGGCAACGACTTTCCCGGGAAATCCTGCGGCGTGACGACTTGGCGGATGACCAGCGGTTCGCGTCCAACGCCGGGCGGGTGGCGCACCGCGACATTCTCGACGAGGCCATCGGTGGCTGGTGCGCGGCACACGACCTCGAACACGTGCAGAAGACCGCCGATGCTGCCGGGATCGGCAACGCACGGTACAACTTGCCCAGCGAGGTACTGGCGCATCCACAGCTGAGCGAGCGGGATCGATGGCGGCAGGTCGACACACCCGTGGGCCCTATTCCGGCCCTGCTGCCACCACCCGTCGTCGCCGGCTACCGCCCCGCGATGGGCGCGGTACCCGGACTCGGGCAGCACACTGAGGCGGTGCTCGCCGAACTCGGCCTCACCGATGACGAGATCACCGCGCTGCGGCGGGAAGGCGCCATCGGAGCGGCCTACCGCTGATGTCCGAGGACCCTGTGCTGCTCTCCAGTGACCGCAATGGCGTGCGGACGCTGACGCTGAACCGCCCGCGCCGCAAGAATGCGATCAACCGCCAGTTGTGGATCGCCTTGGCCGAGGCGCTGACCGCCGCGCGAAACGACCGCGGCGTGCGTGCGGTGGTCCTCACCGGCGCCGGCGGCGCGTTTTGCTCGGGCGCTGACATCTCCACCCCCGACGGCGACCATCCTGAATACAAATTGCGGCTACTCACCGATGTGGCGTTGGCGCTGCATGAATTGCCGGTGCCGACGATCGCCAAGGTCACCGGCGTGGCCGTCGGCGCGGGGTGGAACCTGGCGCTGGGCTGCGACTTCGTGGTGGCCACGCCGGAATCGAGCTTCTGCCAGATCTTTGCCAAGCGGGGACTATCGCTGGATCTGGGCGGCTCCTGGTTGCTGCCGAAAATCGTTGGGCTGCAACAGGCCAAACGGCTGGCGCTGCTGGCTGAGACCATCGACGCCGAGGAAGCGCGGGCGCTGAACCTGGTGACCTGGGTGGTGGCCGCGGCCGAGATCGACACCTACGTCACCGACCTCGCCGACCGCCTGGCGGCCGGCCCGCAGATCGCGCTGGCACACAGCAAGGCGCTGCTGAATGAGGGCGCCGACCAAACACTGCGTGACGCGCTGGCCAATGAAGCTCGCGCGCAGGTGGTCAACTTCGCCACGGCCGACGCCGCCGAGGCCTATGCCGCGTTCGCCGAACGACGGAAGCCGTCGTTTACTGGTCGGTGGGCAGTTTCGAGATCGGAGCAGACAGATGCGTGAAACAGTGATCGTCGAGGCCGTGCGTACCCCAGTCGGCAAACGTAACGGCGGACTGTCGGCGATGCACGCCGCCGACCTGTCCGCGATCGTCCTGAATGAATTGGTGCAACGCAGCGGCATCGATCCGGAGATCGTCGACGACGTGGTGTGGGGCTGTGTGTCGCAGGTCGGCGACCAGTCCAGCAACATCGGCCGCTATGCGGTGCTGGCCGCGGGCTGGCCGGAGAGCATTCCGGGAACCACGATCAACCGGGCGTGCGGTTCCAGCCAGCAGGCCCTCGACTTCGCGGTGCAGGCGGTGATGTCGGGCCAGCAAGATGTCGTCGTCGCCGGTGGCGTGGAGGTGATGAGCCGGGTGCCGCTGGGCGCGGCTCGGGCCACCGGAATGCCCTACGGACCCAAAGTCCTTGAGCGCTATGGTGATTTCTCGTTCAACCAGGGGCTGTCTGCGGAGATGATCGCCACGAAGTGGGGCTTTTCCCGCACCCGGCTCGACGAGTACTCGACGCGCTCGCACGAACTGGCCGCCGCCGCCCAGGACAACGGTGCCTTCGACGCCCAGATCGTGCCCGTATTCGTCGACGACACCGCGATCACCCAGGACGAGGGCGTGCGGCGGGGGACCAGCGTGGAGAAGCTCGCCGCGCTCAAGCCGGCCTTCGTCGACGACGGGGTGATCCATGCGGGCAACTCGTCGCAGATCTCCGACGGCGCTGCGGCACTGCTGATCACCACGCCAGAGACTGCCCTCGAACTCGGGCTGACTCCGTTGGTGCGCTACCGGGCCGGCGCGGTCACCGGGGCCGATCCGGTGCTGATGCTGACCGGCCCGATTCCTGCCACCGAGAAGGTCTTGGCCAAAGCCGGCGTCACGATCGCCGACGTCGGGGTGTTCGAGGTGAACGAGGCATTCGCCCCGGTGCCGCTGGCATGGCTCGCCGAAACCGGCGCCGACCCGCAGCGGCTCAACCCGCTCGGCGGGGCGATCGCGCTGGGACACCCACTGGGTGCGTCCGGCGCGGTGCTGATGACCCGAATGGTACATCACATGCGCGACAACGGGATTCGCTACGGCTTGCAGACCATGTGCGAGGGCGGCGGCACCGCCAACGCCACCCTGGTGGAACTGGTGGCTTGACCGATGCGTCGAGACCTGTTCACCGAAGACCACGAGGCGTTTCGGCAATTGGCCCGCGATTTCGTGGATAAAGAGATCGAACCGCACTACGCCGACTGGGAAAAGGCCGGCCGGATGCCGCGGGAGATCTTCGAAAAGCTCGGGGCGCTGGGCATGTTGGGCATGGCTATTCCCGAGGAATACGGCGGCTCGGGCCTGCCCGACTACCGCTACAACGTCATCCTGCAGGAGGAAGCCGCCCGCGCTCTGGTCACGATGGGCACGGTCCGCACCCAGCTGGAAGTGATCCTGCCGTACTTCCTGCACTACGCCAACGACGAGCAACGGCAGCGCTGGTTTCCCGGCCTTGCCGCAGGCACCCTGTTGACGGCGGTCGCGATGACCGAACCGGGCACCGGCTCCGACCTGGCGGGAATCCGCACCACCGCCGTACGTGACGGCGACGACTACGTCGTCAACGGCGCCAAGACCTTCATTACCGGCGGCCTGCTGGCCGACCTGGTCATCGTGGTGGCCCGCACCTCGACCGATCCCGACAACCGCCGGCGCGGGCTGACCCTGCTGGTGGTCGAGGACGGGATGCCCGGGTTCGTCAAGGGCCGCGCGCTGGACAAGATGGGCTGCCGAGTTCAGGACACCGCCGAGTTGTCGTTCACCGATGTGCGGGTGCCGGTGGCCAATCGGCTCGGCGACGAGGGCGAGGCGTTCGGTTACTTGGGCCACAACCTTCCCCAAGAGCGGATGACCGTCGCCATCGGGTCGGTGGCCCAAGCGCGCGCCGCCGTCGCCGCCACAATCGATTACGTCAAGCAGCGCAAGGCTTTTGGTACGCCGGTGGCATCGTTTCAGAACACCAAGTTCGAACTGGCCGCCATGTCGGCCGAGATCGAGGCCGCGCAGACGATGGTCGACCGGGCGACGGCCGAACTGGTCAGCGGCGAGCTGTCGGGATCCGACGCGGCCAAGGTGAAGCTGTTCTGCACCGAGATGCAGGGCCGCGTTGTCGACCGCTGCCTGCAGTTGTTCGGCGGCTACGGCTACATGATGGAGTATCCGATCGCCCGGCTCTACACCGACGCCCGCGTGGCCCGCATCTACGCCGGCACGAGTGAAGTGATGAAAGTGATCATCGCCAAGTCGCTCGGTTTGTGACAGGCGCCCAACCTCCTTCATTGAGACCCTTGTCACAGCGCGTAAACCAACCTACTGTGTGTTCACTAGGTTGGTTGGTGGCGACCCGCTGCGCCGGCTCCGCCGCGCTGGCGATCACCACCGGTTGGTTGATCGAAGGAGCCCGGTGCCGGAGACACGGCCTTACGACACGCTGCTGGCCAAGGGTGAAGACCGCAAACAGCGCATCCTCAAGGTCGCGCAGCGGCTGCTGACCCGCAACGGGTGGCGCAACACCACCTTGGCCCAGATCGCCGGTGAAGCCGGTGTCAGCCCGGCCGGCCTGCTGCACCATTTCGAATCCAAAGACCAGCTGCTGCACGCGGTGGTCGATGTCCGCGATGCCGACGACGACGCCCACGCGGACCGGGCCGGCGACCTGATCGCCGAAATCGCGGCCGTCGCTGATCGCTTCTACCGGTCACCGGAGCTGGTGGGCACCTACACCGTGCTGTTGGCCGAAAACATGGATCCCGAAGCGCCCCTGCATGACCGTCTGGTCCGCAGATATCAGGACGCCGTCGAGATCGTCACCGCTCTCATCCGGCGCGGTCAAGAGACCGGCCAGTTCCGGATGGATATGGATGTCGCCGTCAAGGCCGTGCAAATTCTCGCGTTCATCACCGGAATGGAGACCACATGGTTGCTCGATCCTTCGATACCGCTGACCGAAGTGTTCAAGGAGTACGCGGAGTCGCTGGCCCGCGACATGACGCCGCCGAACACGACATGAGGTACCGAGTCGACGTCGTCGCGGCGAACGTCATCGACGTGGTCCGGTTCGCCGGCGGCTGGCTGTTCGACCGGGCGATGGCCGGATGGGATGTGACGGTCCTGGTCGCTGACCACGCCGACGAACGCCCATTGCGGATTCTCGGTGCCCAGATCATCGACCTCGAACACGCGTTGGCGACCGTGGGGCACCGTCCGGTTCCCCAGACCCTGGCAGCCGCCGCCGATCTCATCGGATGCGATCCCCGGGTTCGCCAGGGCGTGCTGCAGGCCCTGGACGCCGGCGCCACCGAGGTCACCCTGTGGGGTGAGACCTGGCCGGCCGAACTGAACGACAGCGTCGGTCTGGTTCATCACCGGCTGAGCGCGGCGGCGCAGGCATTCAAAGCCCAGGCCCTCGCGGCAGGCTCGGTGCGGGAGGGAATCGGTCTGGTCGAGACCTTCCGCACCGGTGTGATGGCTTGTCCGTCGGTTGCCGCGGACTTGGTCCCGGCCAGCTGAACCTGCCCGTTCCGGACGGAGTCCGGCGGCCCGCATCCGCGCGCGTTGCGCATTGCGATCGGTGCCATAACCCACGTTGACGCTGGCGACGCGCTGTGGAAATGTAATATTCATCGCTGAGAGGGACGTTCTCACCAGGCGCGAACGGAGCAGTAGATGGCGGATGACTTCACCGCGATGGATTTCTTCAAAGACGACCGTCTGGTCGACGATCCGTATCCGTACTTCGACGCGCTGCGCAAGCAATGCCCCGTCACGCGGGAGCCGCACCACGGAGTGACGATGGTGACCGGCTGGCAGGAGGCCGTCGAGGTCGCCAGCAACGCGGAGACCTTCTCGTCGTGCATTTCGGTGACCGGACCGTTCCCCGGGTTCCCGGTGCCGCTGGAGGGTGACGACGTATCTGACCTCATCGAGCAGCACCGCGCCGAGTTGCCGTTCAGCGACCAGTTGCCGACCCTGGATCCCCCGACGCACACGAATCATCGTGCGTTGCTGATGCGGCTGATCACTCCCAAGCGCCTCAAGGAGAACGAGGACGCGATGTGGGTGCTTGCGGACCGGGTGCTGGACGACTTTCTCGCACCGGGCGAGGGGGAGTTCATCAAGGGTTTCGCCGGTCCGTTCACTCTGCTGGTCATCGCCGATCTGCTCGGTGTGCCTGAAGAAGACCGCGAGGAATTCGTCAACGGCATTCACCGCAATGCAGGCGGTGGTGTCGGTGGTACCGGCGAAAAGTCGTTGGCGCACAGTCCATTGGAATTCCTCTACGGCACGTTCGCCGAGTACATCGAGGACCGTCGTCGCACCCCTCGCGACGACGTGCTGACCGGGCTGGCCACCGCCACCTTCCCCGACGGGTCCACCCCGGATGTGACCGACGTGGCCCGCGTTGCCACCAATGTGTTCTCGGCCGGCCAGGAGACCACGGTGCGGCTGCTCGGCGCCGCGCTGCAGGTCATCGGCGAACGCCCCGACATTCAGCAGAAGCTACGCAATGACCGCAGCCTGATCCCGAACTTCATCGAAGAGGCGCTGCGCATCGAAAGTCCGGTCAAGGGTGACTTCCGGCTGTCGCGCGTGAGGACCAGCGTGGGAGGAGTCGAAATTCCCGCCGGCACAACGGTGATGGTCGTCAATGCGGCTGCCAACCGCGATCCGCGCCGGTTCGAGAATCCGGAAACGTTCGAGCTTGCCCGCAAGAACGCGCGGCAGCACATCTCATTCGGACGCGGGATTCACAGTTGCCCGGGCGCGCCGCTGGCCCGGGCCGAAACCCGGGTGGCGATCGAGCGGCTTCTGGACCGGACTGCCGACATCACGATTTCAGAACGTCGCCACGGCCCGGCCAATAACCGTCGCTATCAATATGTTCCGACCTACATCCTGCGCGGCTTGACCGAGTTGCACCTCGAATTCACAGTGGAGGGCGCTCAGTGAAAGCCAGGGTCGACGAGGACCGCTGCCGCGGACACGGGATCTGCACCACGATCTGCCCGTCGGTGTTCGAGCTGAACGACGACGGCTACTCGACGGTGACGGTGCCTGAGATACCCGCGGAGTTCGAGGACGCGGTTCGTGATGCGGTCAAAGAATGCCCAGAACAGGCCATCGACACGAGTTGAGGAGCTGCCGCTATGTCCAAGGGATACGTCATCCTGACCGAGGCCATCAAAGACCCAGAGGGGATGAAGGCGTATGCCCGGGCGGCGGGAGGAGCGATGGCCGGCGTCAACATCCTCGCAGTGGATACGGCGCCCAAGGTCATCGAAGGTAGCTGGCATGGCGACCAGACCGTGGTGCTCGAATTCGAGTCGGTGGAGGCGGCCCGCGCCTGGTACGAGTCGGAGGGCTACCAGAACGCGGCGAAACTGCGGCAGGCGGCGGCCGACTGCAACGCCGTCATCCTCTCCGGCTTCGACATGCCGTCGACGCCTGGCTAGCAGCTGATCTGGGGGCTCTTCTCGCCGAGCCTTGGCCGCCTATACTGGCGCCTATACTGTTAGTGTTACGGTATGGGCGTCGCCGGGCTGGAATTCGATCCGTTTTCCGAAGAGTTCTTCAACGGGCCGTATGAGACGTATCGCCGGATGCGAGACGAGGCGCCGGTTTATTACAGCGAGCAGTATGACTTCTACGCGTTGACCCGCCACGAAGACGTGGCGGCCGCATTCAAGGATTTCGAGACCTACTCGTCGGCCCGCGGTTGCGATTTGGCGATGGTGCGTTCGGGCGAGGTGCCCCAGAAATCGATCATCTTCATGGATCCGCCTGAGCACCGGCAGATGCGCAGCCTGGTGAACAAGGTGTTCACCCCTCGGGCGATCACGGCGCTCAAGTCGATGGTGACTGAGCAAGTCGAGCGATTTCTGGCGGCAGCTGGTCCTGACGAATTCGATGTCGTGCAAGACTTTTCGGCCTTGTTTCCGGTCGAAGTGATCACCCGGATGCTCGGGGTACCTGCCGAGCACCGCCAGAAAGTGCGGCTATGGATCGACGAGTTACTGCACCGCGAGCCGGGTCAGATCGAGATGTCGGAAGCCGGAGCCCGCGCGATGGCCGACTCC
>NZ_LZKJ01000197.1 GCF_001672775.1 Mycobacterium kyorinense
GCAAATGAGCTGCTCCCGGCCGGATATCGGACCGCCGGTGCCGCTGCTGCGGATCTTCGACGTCGCCGGCGCGCTGGAGTTCTACTGTGATTACCTCGGTTTTCGCCGCGACTGGGAACATCGCTTCGAGCCCGACCTGCCCGCCTATATCCAGGTGAGCAGGTCGGATGTGGTGCTGCACCTCACTGAGCACTACGGCGACGGCAGTCCCAACACCGTGCTGTGGATTCCGGTCGGTGACGTCGACGCGCTGCACGCCGAGCTGATCGGCCGGCGTCACGGTTACTCCAGGCCGGGGATCGAGAACGACGCCCCCGGCGGGCCGACGATGACCGTCGTTGATCCGTTCGGCAACCAGTTGAGGTTCTGCCAGCGCGCCGGCGACGTCGAAGATCCGCAGCAGCGGCACCGGCGGTCCGATATCCGGCCGGGAGCAGCTCATTTGCAGCGTCAGACCTAGTCCAGGTGCTCGCGGATCTCGGCCTCGGTGACCGAGCTGCCCAACGCCGCCACCCAGCCCGTGATCTGGCGTGCCACGTCCTGATCGGTCAGGCCCACCTCGGCGAGGACCTCGCCACGGGAGGCGTGGTCGAAGAATTGCTGCGGCAGCCCGACGTCGCGGCACGGCACGTCGATCTCCGCGCGCCGCAACGCCGCCGAGACCGCCGAACCGACCCCGCCGGCCACACCGTTGTCCTCCAGCGTGACGACGAGCTTGTGGGCCACCGCCAAGTCGCGCACCACATCAGAAACCGGCAGCACCCACCGCGGGTCGATCACCGTCACGCCGATGCCCTGGTTACGCAGCCGCTCGGCCACCGTCAATGCCATCGACGCAAAAGCCCCGACCGCCACCAGCAGCACGTCGTGGTTCAGCCCCTCGGTCGGCAGCGCGAGCACATCGATCCCTGAGCGCCGCTCGACGGCCGGAATGTCCTCGCCCACATCCCCTTTGGGGAACCTGATGGCAGTGGGACCGTCGTCGACGTCGAGGGCTTCGCCCAGTTCTTCGCGCAGCCGGACGGCGTCTCGGGGTGCGGCCACCCGGATACCGGGCACGATGCCCAGCATCGACAGATCCCACATCCCGTTGTGGCTGGCGCCGTCGGGACCGGTGACCCCGGCCCGGTCGAGCACCATCGTGACGGGCAGCTTGTGCAGTGCCACGTCCATCATGATCTGGTCGAACGCCCGGTTGAGGAACGTCGAGTAGATCGCTACCACCGGGTGCAAGCCGCCCATGGCCAGACCGGCCGCCGAGGTAATCGCGTGCTGCTCGGCGATGCCGACGTCGAACAACCGGTCGGGGAAACGCTGCCCGAACGCCGTCAGCCCGGTGGGGCCCGGCATGGCCGCGGTGATCGCGACCACGTCGCGGCGTTTGGCGCCCAACTCGATCAGCGCCTCGGAGAACGCTGCCGTCCAGCCCGGTCCCGGCACCTTCGTGGCCAACCCGGTCACCGGGTCGATGACGCCGCAGGAATGCATCTGTTCGGCCTCATCGGCCTCGGCCGGCCCGTAGCCGTGCCCCTTGCCGGTGGCGACGTGCACAAGGACCGGGCCGCCGAACCCGCGGGCGCTGCGCAGCGCCGTCTCCACGGCATGTTCGTCGTGACCGTCGACCGGCCCGACATACTTCAGCCCGAGGTCGGTGAACAGCAATTGCGGCGACAACGCGTCCTTGACGCCAGCTTTGACGCTGTGCATGAAGTGGTAGACCAACTCGCCGATGACGGGCATGCCGCGCACGGTGGCGCGGCCCCGGTTCAGCAGTTGCTCATACTTCGGCTGCAGCCGCAGCGCGGCCAGGTGATTGGCGAGGCCGCCGAAGGTCGGAGCGTAGCTGCGGCCGTTGTCGTTGACGACGACGATCACCGGGCGGCGTGCTGCGGCGATATTGTTCAGCGCCTCCCAGCACATCCCACCGGTGAGCGCGCCGTCGCCCACCACCGCGACGACGTGCCGGTTGCGGTGCCCGGCCAGCTCGAAGGCCTTGGCCAGCCCGTCGGCGTACGACAGGGCGGCACTGGCGTGGCTGGACTCCACCCAGTCGTGCTCGCTTTCGGCGCGGGACGGATAACCCGACAGCCCGCCTTTTTTGCGCAGCGTCTCGAAGTCGGCAGCCCGGCCGGTCAGCATCTTGTGCACGTAAGCCTGGTGACCGGTGTCGAAGACGATCGGATCGTGCGGCGAGTCGAACACCCGATGCAGCGCCAGCGTCAGCTCGACGACGCCGAGGTTAGGCCCCAGATGCCCCCCGGTGGCCGCGACCTTGTGGATCAAAAACTCACGAATCTCGTGAGCCAGATCGCGCAATTCCAACTGGGAAAGGTGCTGCAGATCAGCGGGCCCGCGGATCTGTTCAAGCATCCCGCCATCCTACGCACGCCAGCGCCTGCTCTCCCGGCGTGCGGCGCGCCGAGGCGGCCCGAAACGACGTACGGTCGTGGTGTGCACGCCGAGGAGATCGCCGAAGAGTTTCCGGTGGTAACCATCGACTCCGACGCGCTGGAGGTGGCCCGGCTGCTGGCCGAGCATCGACTGCCCGGCATCGTGGTCACCGACACCGACGGTAGGCCCTATGCCGTGCTGCCGGCCTCGCAGGTGGTCCGCTTCATCGTGCCGCGGTATGTACAGGACGACCCGTCGCTGGCCGGGGTGCTCAACGAATCCATGGCCGACCGCGCGGCCGACAAGCTGGGCGGCAAAACCGTCGGTGACGTATTGCCGGACCACCTGCTCAAGGTGCCGGCCGCCAACGCCGACGACACGATCATCGAGGTGGCCACCACGATGGCGCGGCTGCGAAGCCCGCTGATCGCGGTCGTCAAAGACGGCGAGTTGCACGGGGTGATCACCGCATCGCGGTTGCTGGCCGCAGCGCTGCAACACTGAGGCGACCCGCCGACTGATAGCGTGAGCACCGGTGTGCCGGGAAGCCTGGTCGGCGTGAGATGTCCTGCGACCGGGAGTGCACTATGGGCGCCGCCAACCGATGACTGTCATTGCGATCACGGTATTCGCGCTCGCCTATGCGCTTATCGCCAGTGACCGCGTCAACAAGACACTGGTAGCGCTCGCCGGCGCGGGAGTCATCGTCGCGCTGCCGGTGATCAGCTCCGACGACATCTTCTACTCCCGGGAAACCGGAATCGACTGGGATGTCATCTTTCTGCTGCTCGGCATGATGATCATCGTCAGCATCCTGCGGCAGACCGGCGTTTTCGAATACATCGCGATCTGGTCGGCCAAGCGCGCAAATGGCTCGCCGTTGCGCATCATGATTCTGCTGGTATTGGTGACGGCGTTCGCCTCTGCACTGCTGGACAACGTCACCACCGTGTTGTTGATCGCACCGGTGACGCTGTTGGTCTGCGATCGGCTGGCGATCAACGCCGCGCCGTTCCTTCTGGCCGAGGTGTTCGCGTCGAACATCGGTGGCGCCGCGACCCTGGTCGGCGACCCGCCCAACATCATCATCGCCAGCCGCGCCGGCTTGTCGTTCAACGCGTTCCTGGCGCACATGACGCCGATCGTTCTCATAGTCACCGCGGTGTTCATCGTCCTGCTGCCGCTGCTGTTTCGGGGCTCGTTCACGGTGGATGCGCAGCGAGTCGCCGACGTGATGTCGCTGGAGGAACGCGAAGCCATTCGCGACCCGGCGCTGCTGACCAAATGCGGCGTGGTGCTGGCCGCCGTCTTCGCCGCGTTCGTCGCGCATACCCCGCTGCACGTGGAGCCCTCGACGGTGGCGCTGTTGGGCGCCGGTGTGCTGGTGGTGATCTCGGGGTTGGAGCGCTCCGACTACCTGTCCAATGTCGAGTGGGAGACCCTGCTGTTCTTCGCCGGGTTGTTCGTCATGGTCGGCGCGCTGGTGAAGACCGGCGTGGTCGAGGATCTGGCCCGCGCGGCCACTGAGGCGACCGGCGGCAACGCGTTGCTGACCGTGATGCTGATCCTGGGGGTGTCGGCGCCGGTGTCCGGGATCATCGACAACATTCCCTACGTCGCCACGATGACGCCGATCGTCGCCGGGCTGGCCGCGGCCATGCCGGATCAGCCCCACCCCGACGCGTTGTGGTGGGCGCTGGCGTTGGGGGCCGACTTCGGTGGCAACCTGACCGCGGTGGGCGCCAGCGCCAACGTCGTCATGCTCGGCATCGCCCGCCGCGCTGACAATCCGATCTCGTTCTGGGAGTTCACTCGCAAGGGCCTGGTCGTGACCACGATGTCGGTCGCGCTCTCGGCGCTCTATTTGTGGTTGCGCTATTTCGTGTTCGGGTGACGGCGTAACTTCCACCGCGAACGTGCGTGTTTGTACGCCGACGCGCCGCTGAATCCGGCATTCTATGCACCCTCGCGGCCAACCCGTTCGCCGTCAGCGGGTCAGTAGCGCGGCGCACTCGACGTGGTGGGTCAGCGGGAACGAATCGAACACGCGGATCTTCTCGACGGCGTAGCCGTGGCCTCGGTACAAGCCAATGTCGCGCGCGAAAGACGCTGCCTCACAGCCGATGTGCACCACTCGAGGCACATCGGCGCCAGCCAGCAGGTCGATGACGTCGCGGCCCGCGCCTGCACGCGGCGGATCCAGCACCGCCACGTCGGCGCGGGTCGGTTGTGTGGCCACCGCCCGGCGCACCGAATCGTTGACCACACTGATGTGGGGCAGGTCGGATAACGCGGCTCGGGCGGCGCGCGATGCTGCCCGGGAGGTGTCGACGCTCACCACCCGCCCCGACTCACCCACCGCCTCCCCCAGCACGGCTGCGAAAACGCCTGCGCCGCCGTAGAGATCCCACGCGGTCTGGCCGGCACCGAGCTGCGCCCAGTCGGCGACCAACGAGCTGTAGAACCGCGCTGCGTCGCGGTGGGCCTGCCAGAACGCGGTGACCGGCACCTTCCAGCCGCGCTCACCGGCCCGCTGCACGGCCTGGTAGCTGCCCTCGACCACATCGGTCGCGGTGCGCCGGCCCTGCCGTGCGGTGCACACCACATGACGCTGCGCATCGTCGTCAACGGCCACATGCAGTTGCGCGGCCGGCGGCCAACTCGCGGCGGCCAGACCGTCGACCATCCCGGGAATCAGCTGCGCACAACGAATATCGGTGATTACCTCGTCGCTGCGGTAACGATGAAAACCGGCGTGACCGTCGGCGTCCACCGCCAGCCGGACCCTTGTGCGCCACCCCGTCGGGCCGGTCGCCGAAAGCGCTTCGGCCGCACCGCACCACTGCTGATCGCCCAGGCGCGCCAGCTGATTGGCCACCACCTCACCCTTGAGCACCCGCGCGGCCTCCGGTTCGGCGAATGCCAAATCGCAACAACCGGCCCCGTCGACCCCGGCGATCGGGCACAAGGACGCGATCCGGTGCTGCGAAGCCTCCAGCACCTCGATGGTCTCGGCGTGCCAGTAGGAACCCCGCTCGGCGGTGACCCGCACCCGAACCCGCTCACCCGGCAGCGCATAACGGACGAACACCACCCGACCGTCATGCCGGGCCACACAGCTGCCTCCGTTCGCCGGCGCACCGACCGTCAGCGTGAGCTCGGTCAATCGAAGATTCCCCGCCGAGCGTCTCCGGGAGCGATGTGCGGCTGCAACGTCTTGAGCCGCTCCGACGAAGACAGTTGCCATGGAACAGAAGTCACCATCACGCCCGGCATGAACAGCAACCGCCCTTTGAGCCGCAACGCACTCTGGTTGTGCAGCACCTGTTCCCACCAATGGCCCACGACATACTCCGGAATGAACACGGTCACCACAGTGCGCGGCGACTCCTTGCTGACTCGCTTGACGTACTCGAGCACCGGGCGAGTGACCTCGCGGTAGGGCGAGGCGATCACCTTGAGCGGCACACTGATATCGCTGCCCTCCCATTTGCTGACCAGCTCACGCGTTTCGACGTCGTCGACGCTGACCGTGACGGCCTCCAAAACGTCGGGACGTGTTGCCCGCGCATAGGCCAGTGCCCGCAGAGTCGGCAGATGCAATTTCGACACCAGCACCAGGGCGTGGTTGCGGCTGGGCAACACCACACCCTCGTTCTCGGCGGCCTGCTGCTGCAGTTCCCGGCTGACCGCGTCGTAGTGCTTGCGGATCAACTTCATGACCAAGAACAGCGCAGTCATTGCGACGACCGCGATCCAGGCGCCGGCGGCGAACTTGGTGACCACCACGACGCACAGCACCGTTCCGGTGGAAACCAGGCCGATCGTGTTGACCACCCGTGAGCGCATCATCTTGCGCCGGGCCGCTGGCTCAGTTTCGTTGCGCAGCAACCGCGTCCAGTGCCGCACCATGCCGATCTGGCTGAGCGTGAAGGACCAGAACACCCCGACGATGTAGAGCTGGATCAGGGCAGTCACCTGCGCGCGGAACAGGATGATCGCGGCCAGAGCCGCCGCGGACAAGAACAAAATGCCGTTGGAGAAAGCCAACCGGTCACCGCGGGTGTGCAGCTGGCGCGGCAGATAGCTGTGTTGGGCGAGCACCGAACCCAACACGGGGAAGCCGTTGAATGCGGTATTGGCCGCCAGCACCAAGATGAGCGCGGTCACCACGGTGATGAGCAGGAAACCGATCTGAAAGCTGCCGAACACCGCTTGGGCAATTTGGGCGACGAGGGTTTTCTGTTGGTAGTTCTCGGGGGTACCGATCAGTTGACGCGCCGGATCGTCGACGATCTTGACCCCGGTCTTGTCGGCCAGCACGACGATGCCCATCAGCAGGCTGACCGCGATCATGCCCAGCATCAGCAGAGTCGTTGCGGCGTTGCGTGACTTCGGCTTCCGGAATGCCGGCACCCCGTTGCTGATCGCCTCCACACCGGTCAAGGCCGCGCACCCTGAGGAAAACGACCGGGCGACCAGGAAAACCAGTGCGAATCCGACGATCTGGCCGTGTTCGGCGCGCATGTCGAAACCGGCTGATTCGGCCTGTAGTGGATCGCCGAGCACGTAAATCCGGAACAGCCCCCAAACCAGCATGATGCCGAGACCGATGATGAACGCGTAGGTGGGAATGGCGAACGCCACCCCGGACTCGCGGACACCACGCAGGTTCATCGCCATTACCAACAGAATCGCGATGACGCAGAACAGCACTTTGTGATCGGCGATGAACGGAATCGCCGAGCCGATGTTCGACATGGCCGACGCCGTCGAAACAGCAACGGTCAGAACGTAATCCACCATCAGCGCGGCGGCAACGGTCAAGCCCGCATTCGCGCCCAAGTTAGTGGTGACCACTTCATAGTCACCGCCGCCGGACGGGTAGGCGTGCACGTTCTGCCGGTAGCTGGCCACCACGATCAACATGACCGCCGCCACCGCCAGCCCGATCCACGGTGTCAGCGAATACGCCGCCAGGCCGGCCACTGACAGCATGAGAAAGACTTCCTCGGGGGCGTACGCCACCGAGGACAGCGCATCCGAGGCGAACACCGGCAGCGCGACCCGCTTCGGCAGCAGGGTATGGCTCAGCCGGTCGCTGCGAAACGGCCGACCCAGCACCAACCGGCGCGCGGCCGTCGAAAGTTTGGACACGAGAGCCAAGAGTAAGCCCACCGGCGATTGGCGGTAGCGTTCCGTAGACGAGCAGAACGCAGCCGAAAGGACCTCAGGTGCGGGTAGTGGTGATGGGGTGCGGCCGGGTCGGGTCTTCGGTGGCCGACGGCCTGTCCCGGATCGGCCACGATGTCGCGGTCATCGACCGTGACGGGACTGCCTTCAACCGGCTCAGCCCGGATTTCGCCGGTGAGCGGGTCTTGGGCCTGGGTTTCGACCGTGATGTGCTGCTGCGGGCGGGCATCGAGGAGACTGACGCCTTTGCCGCGGTGTCATCCGGTGACAACTCCAACATCATCTCGGCGCGGCTGGCCCGGGAAACCTTCGGCGTACAGCGCGTGGTGGCACGGATCTACGACGCCAAACGCGCGGCGGTCTACGAGCGGCTCGGCATCCCCACGATCGCCACCGTGCCGTGGACTACCGATCGCCTCCTCAACGCGCTCACCCGGGAGACCGAAACCAGCAAGTGGCGCGACCCGACCGGCACCGTCGCCGTCGTCGAAGTGGTGTTGCACGAGGACTGGGTGGGACATCGGCTCACCGATCTGGAAACCGCGACGGGCGCCCGGGTGGCGTTCTTGATCCGGTTCGGCAGCGGATTGCTGCCCGAACCGAAGACGGTCATTCAGGCCGGCGATCAGGTCTATGTGGCCGCGATCTCCGGGCGCGCCGCCGAGGCGGTGGCGATCGCCGCTCTGCCGCCGAGCGAAGAGTTATGAAGCGCGTCGACGACGAAGACGCCGGCGGAGTTGGCGTTGAAAACGACGACATAACTCGGGGTTGTGGGGGTCCCCCCGCTCGCGGGGGAGAGTGGCGCAAATGAAGGTCGCGATTGCCGGCGCCGGCGCGGTGGGCCGCTCGATCGCGCGGGAACTCATCGAAAGTGGCCACGAAGTCAGCCTGATCGAGCGCAACCCCGAACACCTCGATGTCGATGCCATCCCCGCTGCGCACTGGCGGCTGGGCGATGCGTGCGAGTTGAGTCTGCTGGAATCGATCCACCTCGAGGACTTCGACGTCGTCATCGCCGCTACCGGTGACGACAAGGCCAACGTGGTCTTGAGCCTGCTGGCCAAAACCGAGTTCGCGGTACCGCGGGTGGTGGCCAGGGTCAACGATCCGCGCAATGAATGGCTTTTCACCGACGCCTGGGGCGTCGACGTCGCGGTGTCCACCCCGCGGATGCTGGCCTCCCTGGTCGAAGAGGCCGTCGCCGTCGGAGATCTGGTGCGGCTGATGGAATTCCGTAAGGGCCAGGCCAACCTCGTCGAGATCACGTTGCCCGACGACACACCGTGGGGCGGCAAGCCGGTACGAAAACTGGACCTGCCGCGTGATGCGGCGCTGGTGACGATCCTGCGCGGGCCGCGAGTCATCGTCCCGCAGGGCGACGAACCGCTGGAGGGCGGCGACGAGTTGTTGTTCGTCGCCGTTACTGAGGTGGAGGCGGAGCTGCGCCAGCTGCTTCTGCCCGCACACTGACCAGAACGGGACTGGCTGCGCGCTGCGCCGCCTTGATCGCCAGATAGGTCACCACGGCAGCCACAGCGGTCAGCGGCAAGCCCATTGCGATCCGGGCGACGCCCAACCAGCCGGTCTCGTCGGCGTCGTAAAGCAACCGCTGCACCACAAAACGGGCCCCGAAGACCAGCACCCAGGTCAGGGTCGCGAGATCGAAGGCGTAGACGGCGCGACGCACATCACGCCAGCTGCGGTCGTCGCCGGCCCACCAGCTCCACAAGTAGCCCACAACGGGTCGGCGGATCAGCACGGACACCGCGAAGACTGTCGCCCACACCAGCGACACCCAGATGCCCAGCAGGAAATAACCCTTGGACTCCCCGAGCGCGTAGGCGATTGCCGCACAGATCACAACGCCGATGAACCCGGAGACCGCCGGTCGGGTGGACTCCCCCCGGACCAGTCGCCACAGCAGGATGAGGGCGGCCACCACCAGCGCCGCGCCGGTGGCCTGCACCACCCCCGACACGCCGGACACGATGACGAACACCACGACAGGCAGCGAAGAATAGACCATTCCGCTCACACCGCCCAGGTGTGCCATCACCCGTTCGGCGCCGCCGGTGCGGTTATCTGCCATCGTCATCCCCGCCCGTCGCGTCGCATCTCAGCGCTGAATTTCGTAATGCGGGTTGTAGATCGCCTTGGTGCCGTTGTCCAACTTGCCCAGGCGGCCCCGCACTCGCAGCATGCGGCCCAAGTCGATGCCCGGAATACGGCGCTGCCCCAGCCACACCAGCGTGACGGTGTCGGTGCCGTCGAACAACTCCGCGCGAACCCCACCCGCGCAGCCCTTGGCGTTGGCTTCCACGCTGCGCAGCGTGCCCACCATCGTGACCTCTTGGCCGCGACGGCAGTCAATCGCGCGCTGTGCGCCGGTGTTGGTTGCCTCGTCGGACAACTCCTCGACGTCGCGCTGCTCGGGGTCCTCTGTCAAGCGCCGAGTGAGCCGGCGCAGTAAGCCTTCGGGCGTCGCCATCACCTCTTCTGATCACTTCGATCGCTTCCCGCGGGAACCAATCCGCGTATGGCGGCCGAAACCAAACCCTGCTATACCAACGGACACCGTAGACCCGTTGGTTCCTCAACGCCACGCAGCGCCTGGGGTGTCGGATGGATACCCCGCGGATGCCAGGCAATATCAACCTGTGACCGTCGACTTGAGCGGTGTGCCGGCCGTCGTGCTGCCCGGCACCGGATCCGACGACGACTACATCCGGCGGGCCTTCAGCGGCCCGTTACGTGCCGCCGGGGCGCTGATGGTGACGCCGCCCCCGGAGCCGGCTGGCCTGGTGCGGGGATACCTCGCTGCCTTGGACGACGCGGCGCGCGGCGGGCCGATCGCCGTCGGCGGTGTTTCGATCGGCGCCGCCGTGGCCGCCGCATGGGCACTGGCGCATGCCGATCGCGCAGTAGCGGTGCTGGCCGCGCTGCCCGCCTGGGCGGGTGCACCCGACGATGCGCCGGCCGCGCACGCGGCGCGGCATTCCGCGCAGCAACTCCGCCGCGAAGGCCTGGCCGCGACGACGGCGCAGATGCGTGGATCCAGCCCGCCGTGGCTAGGCGACGAGCTTGCCCGCTCCTGGCTGGGCCAGTGGCCCCAACTGCCCGACGCCATGGACGAGGCGGCGGCCTACGTCGCACCAACCTGTACAGAGCTCGCGGGTCTGGCGGCCCCCCTGGCGGTGGCGGCGGCCATCGACGACCCGATCCATCCGCTCGAGGTCGGCGAGCAATGGGCGGCCGCGGCGCCGCGAGCCGCCTTGCGCACCGTGACGCTGGAGCAGATTGGCGCCGACCCCGCTGCGCTGGGCGCCGCCTGTGTGGCGGCGCTGGGGGCCGTTTAGCCTCCGGTGCTGGTGCTGCGCAATTGCTGCATGGCTGACCCCTGGGCGCTGCGCCGGGCAGCCGGTTCCGGGTCATCTTGCTGCGCGGCCGCTTGTTGGGCGGCGGCCTCCCGCAGCTGCGCTGCCATCGGCTCGGGCAACTGAATGGCCAGCGGTGTCCGGACCGGTAGCGGCGTATCGCCGCGACGGACGACGGTGTCCGCCAACGCTTCCCGCGCTTCCTCGGTCAGCGCGTTGATGGTCTCGTGCGTACCGTTGACCACGCAGCGGATCATCCAGCGGTAGCCGTCGACTCCGATGAACCGCACCTCGCCGGCCGCACTGCCGACCACTTCCCGGCCCCAAGGACCGTCCTGAATGCTTACTTTGGCGCCGTCTTTGCGCAGTGAATCAGCGAGCTCGGTGGCCACTTCCCGCCACAACCCGGCCGTCTTGGGCGCTGCATAGGCAGCGATGGTGAACCGGCCGTTGACCGTCACTACCCAGACCGCGCTCGGGACGCCGGTGTCGGTGAGCTCGACTTGCAACTGACCGTCCCCGGGCATCGGGATCAGCACCGAGCCGAGATCCAGGCGGGCCACTTCGGCTGCCGCCGGATCGTCGAAATCCTCGATGTCGAACGGGCCGTCGAGTTCGACGTCAGATTCGGCTGCCGCCGTCGGCTCCGGTTTTTGCACCGGGACCGCCACCTCCGCCTCGGCCGGTTCATCGTGGGGTTTGCGTTTACCGAATGCCATTACAAGCGCCGCTCTCTCCCGCAACCGGGAGGTACCCCCACCTCATTGCACTCTCCCCTCAGCATCCTCGCCCGTGCTCACAAACTCGCATGCCCGCCGGAGGAGCCGTGACCGCCGTCGCCGCGGGAGGTGCCGGCCAGGCCGGCCTCGTCGAACGACGCCACCTCCATCAGTTCGACCAACTCCACTCGTTGCACCAGCAGCTGGGCGATGCGGTCGCCGCGGTGCAGCAGAATCGGAGCCGCAGGATCGAGATTGATCAACGCGACCTTGATCTCCCCGCGATAGCCGGCGTCGATGGTCCCGGGACTATTGACGATCGAAAGTCCCGCTCGCGCAGCTAGTCCGGAACGGGGATGCACCAGCCCGACCATTCCGAACGGGATAGCCACTGCGATGCCGGTGCGCACCAAAGCGCGCTGACCGGGTGCCAATTCGACGTCTTCGGCGCTGTAGAGGTCGACACCGGCGTCACCCTCGTGAGCGCGACTGGGCAGTGGAAGCTCCGGATCGAGGCGGACGATCGCCAGACTGGTCGACACGGGGGCACAGACTACCCTTGACCGCGTGTCGGGTACGCGCGTCGCGCCGCAAAGTGTGCGGTATCGCGAACATTTATGGGTGCCATGGTGGTGGTGGCCGATGGGTTTCGCCGCGGCAGCTCTCATTGCATTGGAGGTCAACCACGGCGTGCCCACGCTGCCCGACTGGTTACCGTTTGCGGTTCTGTTCGCGGTGGCCGCCGGAGCGTTGCTGTGGCTGGGTCGAATGGAGATTCGGGTCACCGCGACCGACGACAGCGTCGAGCTGTGGGCCGGTGAGGCACATCTGCCTGTCACCGCGATCGCCCGTTCCGCGGAGATCCCGCGCTCAGCCAAGTCGGCGGCGTTAGGGCGCCAGCTCGATCCGGCCGCCTATGTCCTGCATCGCGGCTGGGTCGGCCCCATGGTGTTGGTCGTTCTCGACGACCCCGACGACCCGACGCCGTATTGGTTGGTGAGCTGCCGGCACCCGCAGCGGGTGTTGTCAGCATTGCGGAGCTGACCCAACCCGCTCAGGCCGCGCAGTCGGTACAGATCATCACGCCGTTCTTCTCGCTGGCCAGCCGACTGCGGTGTTGCACCAGAAAGCAGCTCGAGCAGGTGAACTCGTCAGCTTGCTTGGGAACAACCCGAACTGACAGCTCTTCGCCGGACAAGTCGGCGCCAGGCAGTTCGAACGACTCAGCGGACTCGGATTCATCAACGTCAACCACAGCCGACGCCGCTTCGTTGCGCCGCGCTTTGAGCTCCTCTAACGAATCCTCGGAAACGTCATCCGTCTCGGTGCGCCGTGGGGCGTCATAGTCGGTAGCCATCGGCCTTTCCCCTCGCTCCCCTCATAAACCCTGCAAGCAACGCTTTGTACCAGCGTCGAACGCATCCGCCAAACGATTCGTGCCCGTAACCCGGTCTGTTCAAGTGTGATTTACGTCACACACCTATCTTGACCGCGCTATCTCGTTCTAAACATCACATTGCGATCGCCGCTCGCCTCGACGGCGGCGACCCACCGCGCCCGGCTACGCCGCGCTTGTGATCGCCGCTAGCCTCGACGGCGGCGACCCACCGCGCCCGGCTACGCCGCGCTTGTGATCGCCGCTAGAGTGCTCCCGTGGTCGCGCAAATCACCCAAGGCACCGCGTTCGACAAACATGGTCGCCCCTTTCGCCGCCGCAACATCCGGCCCGCTATGTTCCTGCTGGCTTTTCTGGTGGTGGCAACCGGCTTCATCTGGACCATTGCGCTGACCCGTCCATCCGACGTCCATGAGGTCGCGATCTGCAATCCCCCACCGCAGCAGACCGATCCGGCGCAACCGCGGCTGGGTGAGCCGGTCCCGTACAGCACAATGATCAACGTCACCCCGGCCAAATTGGCCGATACCAAGATTCGGGTGCTCAACGCCAGCGGGCGCGGCGGTCAGGCCGGCGACGTGGCGGGCGCGCTACGCGACCTGGGCTTCGCCCAGCCGACCGCCGCCAACGACCCGATCTATGCCAACACCCGACTGGCCTGCCAGGGCCAGATCCGCTTCGGCGAGGTCGGCCAGGCTGCGGCGGCCGCCCTGTGGGTGGTAGCGCCATGCACCGAGTTGTTCCGCGACGACCGCGCCGACGACTCTGTCGATCTGGCATTGGGCACCGACTTCACCGCCTTGGCCCACAGCGATGACATCGAAGCGGTGCTCGCCGGTTTACGGCCAGGGCCCGGTGAACCGCCAGATCCCGCGCTGCTGTCGAAGATCCACGCCAACAGCTGCTGATCGCAGATCTCAGTCTTGGATCGGCGCCAGGCCACCGAATCGGTCGAGCGCAGCGAGCAATTCGTCCGCGACCCCCGGCGCGGCCGCCATCACCAGCCCGGCGCTGCCGGCTGACGCGCCCGGTTCCGGCAGCAGCACCCGGGCGCCGGCCTCGGCGGCGATCAACGCTCCGGCCGCGCAATCCCACACGTGGAGCCCATGCTCGTAGTAAGCGTCCAACCGGCCCGCCGCGACCATGCACAAATCCAATGCGGCAGAACCGATGCGGCGCACATCGCGCACCACCGGCAGCATCCGGTCCACCAGCGCAGCCTGGGCTGTGCGGCGCCGCCTGGAATAGCCAAACCCGGTGCCCAGCAGCGCCATCGACAAATCGTCGACGGCAGTGCACCGCAGCCGACGGGTGCCCTGCCGGTCGGTCAGGTGCGCCCCGAGCCCGATGCCGGCCGAATACACCTGAGCACCGACGACGTCGGCGACCGCGCCGGCGACCGACACGCCGTCGACCTGCGCGGCCACCGAGACCGCGTAGGCCGGGATGCCGTAGACGAAGTTCACCGTGCCGTCGATCGGATCCAGTACCCAGGTGACCGTGTCGGCACAGCTGGGGGCCGGGTCGGCCGGCCCGCCGCCTTCCTCACCGAGAATGGGATCGCCGGATCGCAGCTGCGACAGTCGATCACGCAGCAATCGCTCGGTTTCGGTGTCAACGACGGTCACTGGGTCCGTCGGGGTGGACTTGGTCTGCACCGCTTCGCCGGCCGAGGCATTCGCGTCGGCGCCGAACACTTCCGCACGACGACGGCGCACGAACTCGGCCGCTTCGACAGCCAGTGCTTCGGCCACCGAACGCAGCTGAGCAGGGCTGTTGTCAGGTGTCGTCACCGCTCTATCGCATCACAATCGTCGCTGGCCCACCCCCGCGGCAGGGTCATCCCCATTAGGGTGTGGGCGACAGCCACGTCCCGCCGAGGAGATCCGATGACCAATAGCGACTCGACCACGGCTTCGTCTGCAACCGATGGGACCGGCGCTACGCCGCAGCGGCGCGGCTTCGGCGTCGATGTGGGCGGCAGCGGGATCAAGGGCGGGATCGTCGATCTGGACACCGGCGAGCTCATCGGCGACCGGTTCAAGCTGCCCACACCACAGCCGGCCACCCCGTCGGCCGTCGCGAAGACTATCGCCGCCGTGGTCAACGAATTCGGCTGGTCGGGCCCGCTGGGGGTGACCTATCCCGGTGTCGTCACCGAGGGCGTCGTGCAGACCGCGGCGAATGTGGACAAGGCGTGGATCGGGACCAACGCACGCGACGTGATCGCCGGCGAGTTGGACGGCCAGGAAATCGTCGTCCTCAACGACGCAGATGCGGCCGGGCTGGCCGAGGAGCGATACGGCGCGGGCAAGGACAAAACCGGCGTGGTGGTGCTGCTCACATTCGGCACCGGAATCGGGTCGGCGGTCATCCACAACGGGATATTGCTGCCCAACACCGAATTCGGCCACCTGGAGGTCGGGGGCAAAGAAGCCGAACACCGCGCCGCATCGTCGGTACGGGACAAACACGGCTGGAGCTATAAGAAATGGGCGAAACAGGTGACGAAAGTACTGGTCGCTTTCGAGAACGCTTTCTGGCCGGATTTGTTCATCGCCGGCGGCGGAATCAGCCGCAAAGCTGACAAATGGGTGCCATTACTCGAGAACCGGACACCCGTCGTTGCCGCCGCCCTGCAGAACACAGCGGGAATCGTCGGCGCGGCGATGGCGGCGACCAGCGACGTCACCCACTGAATTGCGCGCTCCGGGCGGTGTGGCCGCACTCGGTCGTTACACTGGTCACCGGCAGCCGCCCAACCCATAGCGGCGAGCATCCAAGCTGATATCAAGACCGACATCCGACATAGCCGACACTTTCGGTAACGCACGCCCAGGAGCACCGAAGGCTCGGCTTGACGGACTGAGTCCTACCGAAGGGGTTTACGTGGCAGCGACCAAGGCAAGCCCGGCCACCGACGAGCCGGTTAAGCGCTCCGCTACCAAGTCCCCCGCCAAAGCCGGGACGAAGCGACCCGCGGCCAAATCCGCAAACGGCGCCGCCCCCGCCAAACGGGCCACCAAGACAACAACTCGCGCCAGCAAGGCGCCGGCCAAAGCCGCCAAAGCGGGCGCGGCCAACGGGGCTGACACGGCCAAGAAGAGCCGCACTGCGGCCAAAAGCGCCGCTGCCAAGGCCTCGCCGGCGGGTGGCCGCGCGAAGAAGACGACGTCACCCAAGGACGCCCCAAAGGATCGCGACGTCGTTACCGACGACGCGGTCGATGAAGACCTCGACACCGAGCCCGAACTCGACGGGGAGCCGGGTGAGGATCTCGAGATCGACGCCGCCGACCTGAACCTCGACGACCTCGAGGAGGACGTGTCGTCCGACGGCGACGAAGAAGACAGTGACGACGACGACGCCGAACTCGAGCAAGCCGAAACCGACGACGCGCCGGCCGCCTCGGCCAAGAAGGCACCCGCTGACAGCTCCACCGACGACGACGAGGAAATTGCTGAGCCCAGCGAAAAGGACAAGGCCTCAGGCGATTTCGTCTGGGATGAGGACGAGTCCGAGGCGTTGCGTCAGGCGCGCAAGGATGCCGAGCTCACCGCGTCGGCGGACTCGGTACGCGCATACCTCAAACAGATCGGCAAAGTAGCGCTGCTCAACGCCGAAGAAGAGGTGGAGCTTGCCAAGCGAATTGAGGCCGGGCTCTACGCGACTCAGCTGATGAGCGAGTTGGCCGAACGCGGCGAGAAACTGCCTGCGGCCCAGCGACGTGACATGGCATGGATCTGCCGGGACGGCGACCGAGCGAAAAACCATCTGCTGGAAGCTAATCTGCGTCTGGTGGTGTCGCTGGCCAAGCGTTACACCGGTCGGGGCATGGCTTTTCTCGACTTGATCCAGGAAGGCAACCTGGGTCTGATCCGCGCGGTCGAAAAGTTCGACTACACCAAGGGTTACAAGTTCTCCACTTACGCGACGTGGTGGATCCGGCAGGCGATCACCCGCGCGATGGCCGACCAGGCGCGCACCATCCGCATCCCGGTCCACATGGTCGAGGTGATCAACAAGCTGGGCCGCATCCAGCGTGAGCTGCTGCAGGACCTGGGCCGTGAGCCCAGCCCGGAGGAGCTCGCCAAGGAAATGGACATCACGCCGGAGAAGGTGCTGGAGATCCAGCAGTACGCTCGCGAGCCGATCTCACTGGACCAGACGATCGGCGACGAGGGCGACAGTCAACTCGGCGACTTCATCGAGGACAGCGAAGCGGTCGTCGCCGTCGACGCGGTGTCGTTCACTTTGCTGCAGGATCAGCTGCAGTCGGTATTGGAGACGTTGTCGGAGCGCGAGGCCGGCGTGGTGCGGCTGCGCTTCGGGCTCACCGACGGCCAGCCGCGGACCCTCGACGAAATCGGACAGGTCTACGGGGTCACCCGGGAGCGCATCCGCCAGATCGAATCCAAGACGATGTCGAAGTTGCGCCACCCCAGCCGGTCTCAAGTTCTGCGCGACTACCTCGACTGAGCACGCCCGACGATCCGGGCCGCAAGCCAAGCGGCGGACGCCAAAGCGCTTACGCGGACTCCGGAGCCGCCGGGAAGGTGCCGTCGGGGCCAGGACGATAGTCGGTGACATTGAACACAGCACCGACCGGAAGTGATCCGTACAGATGCGGGAACAGCATCGACTCGGGGTCCGTTGCTACTCCCGGTTCCCAAAGCACCGGTGCATCCAACCGGGCCGGATCGATGTGCAGCAGTACCAGGTCGACGCGTCCACTGAAGAGACGGTTGGCCGGTAGATGTACCTGGCCAGGTGTCGACAGATGGATGAAACCGGAGCCGTCGGGCCGGTGCAGGCCACCGCGAGTCTGGGCAGCAGACCACTGGTCGGCTGAACAGAGGTGGACCAGCACCGCGGGATCGGGGTTCACACGACCACCCTGCCCGAGGTGCAACTCGGTGTAACCGGCAGGGCGTGAGAAACGACACAGCGGGTAACCACTCGGGGAAGAAGGCCAAACGCCCCGACATCTGAGACAGTGGAGATAGGCCAGAAACGGAGTAGCCATGAACGCGACACTGACCAGTCCGGAGTTGACTAGGGCTGATCGCTGCGACCGGTGCGGTGCGGCCGCCCGGGTGCGCGCCACGCTGCCCTCTGGCGCCGAACTACTGTTCTGCCAGCATCACGCGAATGAGCACGAAGCGAAGTTGGTCGAGTTGGCCGCGGTGCTGCACGTTAGCGCCCCTCTGGAGTCTTGAGGCACAACTCACCCCTCGGCAATCCGGACGGCATGACAGCTCGTCAGGAATGCTGGGTTGGTCATGAGTGATCAACGCGCAAAGCCGTCGAGACATCACATCTGGCGTGTGACACGTCGGACGCTGTCGAAAAGCTGGGACGATTCCATCTTTTCCGAGTCGGCGCAGGCGGCGTTCTGGTCAGCGCTGTCGTTGCCGCCGTTGCTGCTGGGCATGTTGGGCAGCCTGGCCTATGTGGCGCCGCTGTTCGGTCCCGACACCTTGCCGGTCATCGAGCACCGCCTAGTGACGCTGGCGCACAGCTTCTTCTCCGAGAACGTCGTCAACGAGATCATCAAGCCGACGATCAGCGACATCGACAAGGGCGCGCGCGGTGAGGTGGTGTCGTTGGGCTTCGTGATCTCGTTGTGGGCCGGATCGTCGGCGATCTCGGCGTTCGTCGATGCGGTGGTCGAAGCCCATGACCAGACCCCGCTGCGTCACCCGGTGCGGCAGCGACTGTTCGCCCTGTTGCTATATGTCGCGATGCTGCTGTTCGTCATCGCAACTGCCCCACTTTTGGTGCGCGGCGAGTGGAAGGTGGCGCAGTTCATCCCCGACAGCTGGCTGGACATCGGCTATTACCCGGCGCTGATCACCGGGTTGATGGTCGCGGTGATGATCCTGTATCGGGTGGCGCTGCCCGAGGCGCTGCCGACCCATCGACTGGTGCTGGGCGCAGTGCTGGCGACCGTGGTCTTTTTGATCGCCACCCTGGGCTTGCGGATCTATCTGAGCTGGATCACCGCCACCGGCTACACGTACGGCGCGCTGGCTACACCGATCGCGTTTTTGTTATTCGCCTTCTTCGGCGGCTTCGCGATCATGCTGGGCGCCGAACTCAATGCCGCCATCCAGGAGGAGTGGCCGGCACCGGTGACCCATGCTCATCGGTTGCGGCGCTGGCTGAAAGCCCGGGCGCAGAACGGCGTCGGCGACGATGCCGAGGGCGCCGACGATGAGGATTCGGGCTGTGTCAGCGGCGAACGGGTCAGCTCTTCTTGAGCTGTTCGTAGATCCGCTTGCAGTCCGGACACACCGGCGACCCCGGCTTGGCCGATCGAGTCACCGGGAACACTTCCCCGCACAGCGCGACGACATGAGTACCCATCACCGCGCTCTCGGCGATCTTGTCTTTTTTGACGTAATGAAAATATTTCGGGGTGTCGCTGTCGGTCCCGTCGTCGACGCGTTCGTCGGTCTCGGTGCGTTCGATCGTCTGGGTCTGCATGCGTTTCATTGTGCCGGAAACCGGTCGGTGAGCCGACCCTGAGCCCGCCTCGCGGCAGCATGCGCCTGTGCCCGACTGAGCCGAATGTGGGACAGTGGATAGATGAAGCACGGCTCCGAGCTGGGTTTCGACGACGACGGTCGGCCGGTGCTCATCACTGCAGCCGCACCCTCCTATGAGGTGCAGCATCGTCAGCGGGTACGCAAGTACCTGACGTTGATGGCATTCCGGATCCCTGCCCTGGTGCTGGCTGCCCTCGCTTACGGTGCGTGGCACAACGGGTTGATTTCGCTGCTGATTCTCGTCGCGTCAATTCCGTTGCCGTGGATGGCGGTGCTGATCGCCAATGACCGGCCGCCGCGCCGCGCTGACGAACCCCGCCGTTTCGATCCTTCGCACCGGCATACCCCGCTGTTCCCGACCGCCGAGCGTCCCGCGCTCGAACGAGACATTCGTCCAGCGCCCCAACCCGAATCACGGGGTCCGGCCGCCGACAGTTCCGAATAGCCGCCACCCGGCGGCACTTCTCAGCACATTCTCAGGGCGTCGGCACATTAGCGCACGTCAACGGGTGTGAGATCGCCGCCCGGTGGGAACTCTTGTCACGGGTTAGTCGTTGGACCACATGACAGTTCAAGCCGATCAGGAGGCCGCAATGGCAAATGCCACCACCCGGGTTGACAGCGATCTGGACGCTCAGAGTCCCGCCGCGGACTTGGTGCGCGTGTATCTGAACGGCATCGGCAAGACAGCGTTGCTCAACGCCGCCGACGAAGTCGAACTCGCCAAGCGCATCGAGGCCGGGCTCTACGCTCAGCATCTGCTGGACACCCGCAAGCGCCTCGGCGAAAAGCGCAAGCGTGATCTGGCCACCGTGGTGCGCGACGGCGAAGCCGCCCGCCGGCATCTGCTGGAAGCCAACCTGCGCCTGGTGGTTTCGTTGGCCAAGCGCTACACCGGTCGCGGCATGCCGCTGCTGGACCTTATCCAGGAGGGCAACCTGGGGCTGATCCGTGCGATGGAGAAGTTCGACTACTCAAAGGGATTCAAGTTCTCGACGTATGCCACCTGGTGGATCCGCCAAGCGATCACCCGCGGTATGGCCGACCAGAGTCGCACGATCCGCCTGCCGGTTCATCTGGTGGAGCAGGTGAACAAACTGGCCCGGATCAAGCGGGAAATGCACCAGAACCTCGGTCGGGAAGCCACCGACGAGGAACTGGCCGCGGAGTCGGGAATCCCGGTCGACAAGATCAACGACTTGCTCGAGCACAGCCGCGATCCGGTCAGCCTTGACATGCCGGTCGGCTCCGAGGAGGAGGCCCCGCTGGGCGACTTCATCGAAGACGCCGAAGCGATGTCCGCGGAGAATGCCGTCATCGCCGAGTTGCTGCACACCGACATTCGCAGCGTGCTGGCCACGCTCGACGAACGTGAGCACCAGGTGATCCGGTTGCGCTTCGGCCTCGACGACGGCCAGCCCCGCACGCTCGACCAGATCGGCAAGCTGTTCGGGTTGTCGCGCGAGCGGGTGCGCCAGATCGAACGCGAGGTGATGGCCAAGCTCCGCAACGGCGAGCGCGCCGACCGGTTGCGGTCGTACGCCAGCTAAGACTTGCCACGGGGTATGCCCGCCGCGTTGCGGCGGGCATACTGCTGCCGTGGGCGCGGTTACCACTAATGCCCCCGGACCGTGGGTGTGTGTTAGCAGACCATTCACGCAGCTGGGCCAGTAGACTCAGGTGCAACGAAGGGTGCGGAATGAACGACCTGGTTGATACCACTGAGATGTATTTGCGGACCATTTACGACCTCGAAGAAGAGGGCGTAACCCCGCTGCGTGCCCGGATCGCCGAGCGGCTCGACCAGAGTGGACCTACCGTCAGCCAGACGGTGTCGCGGATGGAACGCGACGGACTGCTGCATGTCGCCGGTGATCGGCACCTGGAGCTGACCGACAAGGGCCGGGCGCTGGCGATCGCCGTGATGCGCAAGCACCGGCTGGCCGAACGCCTGCTGGTCGACGTGATCGGATTGCCGTGGGAGGACGTGCACGCCGAGGCTTGCCGGTGGGAGCACGTCATGAGCGAAGACGTTGAGCGCCGGCTTGTGCAGGTGCTCAACAACCCGACGACATCGCCGTTCGGCAACCCCATTCCCGGGCTGTTGGACCTTGGCGTGGGACCCGGGTTCGGCGCCGAAGAGGCCAACCTGGTGCGGCTGACCGAGCTGCCGGGCGGGTCGCCAGTCGCTGTAGTCGTCCGGCAACTCACCGAGCATGTCCAAGGCGACATCGACCTGATCACCCGCCTCAAAGACGCCGGCGTCGTCCCCAATGCACGGGTGACCGTCGAGACCAACCCGGCCGGCGGCGTGACCATCGTGATCCCGGGCCACGAAAACGTCAGCCTGCCCCACGAGATGGCCCACGCCGTCAAGGTCGAAAAGGTCTGACCCGCCACTCAGGGCCTAGACCGCACGCTGGCCGAACGATCGACGCGGCGGCAGCCGCACACCGAGGCGCATGGCCAGCCGGTATCCGGTCAGCGCGAGGTCCCGAATGCGTTCGGGTCGCAGTCCCGACTGCAACGCGGTGTCCAGCATGCCCGCCATCCGGTGTGTCGGGTGACACCGCAGCGCAGCCTCCAGCGACACCCCGGCTAGCGGCCCGTCGCCGCGCGCATACGCGCTGAACGCGAGCAGCACCAGCGCTTCGACCCGCCAGCGCTCAGGTAGCTCACGCGAGAGCAGCGCCCACAGCGACTCGGCCTCACCGGCGTGGTCCCCCACTGCCAGGGCATACAGCGTGTCGCGAACGCGCACATCCTCCAGGGCGCAGCCGAGCTTGGCCAGCTCCACCTCCGAAAGCGGTTGCCCGTCGGCCACCCGCGCGGCGGCGGCCATCGCATCTTCAACATCGCGACGGCTGCACCCGTCGGGGTCCGCGCGATGTGCCGCCTCGCGGGAGCGGGCGTATCGGTCCAACGCAGCGGCAAGCTCGGCGCTACCGGCCCGGTCGTCGGCGGCGATGACGGCCTGCAGGTCGGCCCGTCGCGCATACAGGCGTCGGCCGTCCAGGACGGCGGCCACGGCCAGCGGCGACGACGACGGGTCGTCAACCGTGCCGGCGGAGCCACACCCGTCGACACAATGCCAGCGGCCGCCGGGCGCCACCTGATCGACGACGTGGGCGGCCCACAACAGGATGCCGTGGCTGGACAACTCCTGCGTGAGCGTCGTGCACAACTCGCGGTATTCCTCGTTGCACACCGGACACGATGCTCCCTCAGAGTCGACGATCACCGCGATCGCGGCCTCCGGGTCAGCTGCCGCAGCAACCTCGGCGAGGTGCCCCAAACGCTGCGCCAGCGGAGCGGATAGGTCGACGCGCATCACCGAACCCAGCTCGCCGCCGTCGACGGACACCAACACCAGTGATTTCTCCGGCACAAATCCCAAAACCGCGGGCAGTGCGGCGATCAACGCGCCCGGCCGGTTCAATTCAAAGTCGTTTCGATGCTTGGTCATGAGTCGACGCTGTCAATGCCGGCCGTCAACGGTTGGCGGGCAACCGCGGCCGGACCGGTGTGCTGTGGATGAAGTCACGACTGTTGGCCGGTTCGCCGTGCGGCGGCCGGGAAACCGGCGTAGACCTCTATGGCATGGTGAATTCGATGCGGGAGTACGACATCGTCGTCATCGGTTCAGGACCGGGTGGGCAGAAGGCGGCGATCGCGGCGGCCAAACTGGGCAAGTCGGTGGCCATTGTCGAGCGCGGCCGGATGCTGGGTGGTGTCTGCGTCAACACCGGGACGATTCCGTCGAAAACCTTGCGGGAAGCGGTGGTCTATCTCACCGGCATGAACCAGCGCGAGCTGTACGGCGCGAGCTACCGGGTCAAGGACAAAATCACCCCCGCCGACTTGTTGGCGCGGACCCAGCACGTGATCGGTAAGCAGATCGATGTGGTGCGCTCGCAGTTGATTCGCAACCGGATCGACCTGATTGTCGGGCACGGCCGTTTCCTCGACCCGCACACCGTCATGGTGGAGGACGCGTCCCGGGGCGAACGAATCACGCTCTCCGGCGATTTCGTCGTCATCGCTACCGGCACCACGCCGGCGCGCCCGAGCGGGGTCGAGTTCGACGAGGAGCGGGTGCTCGACTCCGACGGCATCCTCGATCTCAAGTCGCTGCCCGCGTCGATGGTGGTCGTCGGCGCCGGGGTGATCGGCATCGAGTACGCATCGATGTTCGCCGCGCTAGGCACCAAGGTGACGGTCGTGGAAAAGCGCGATTCCATGCTCGACTTCTGCGATCCCGAAATCGTCGAGGCGCTGAAATTCCATCTGCGCGACCTTGCCGTGACGTTCCGGTTCGGCGAGGAGGTCACCGCGGTGGACGTCGGAGCTGCCGGCACCATCACCACCTTGGCCAGCGGCAAGCAGATCCCCGCCGAGACGGTGATGTACTCCGCCGGGCGGCAGGGTCAGACCGAGGACCTCGACTTGGCGAACGCCGGCCTCGAAACCGACCACCGCGGAAGGATTTTCGTCGACGACCAGTTCTGCACCAAGGTCGATCACATCTATGCCGTCGGAGACGTGATCGGCTTCCCGGCGCTGGCGGCGACGTCGATGGATCAGGGGCGGCTGGCGGCCTACCACGCCTTCGGCGAGCCAACCGACGGCATGACCGAGCTGCAGCCCATCGGCATCTATTCGATTCCGGAGGTCTCCTACGTCGGCGCCACCGAGGTGGAGCTGACCAAGGACGCGATCCCCTACGAGGTGGGGGTAGCCCGCTATCGGGAGCTGGCTCGCGGACAAATCGCCGGCGATTCCTACGGCATGCTCAAGCTGCTCGTCTCGACCGCCGACCTGACGCTGCTGGGCGTGCACATCTTCGGCAGCAACGCCACCGAGATGGTCCACATCGGGCAGGCGGTGATGGGCTGTGGAGGCACCGTCGACTATCTGGTCGACGCGGTGTTCAATTATCCGACGTTCTCCGAGGCATACAAGGTCGCCGCCCTGGATGTGCGCAACAAGGTGCGTGCGCTCAACCAGTTCCGCAGCTGAGCCTCAGCGCCCAGCCCGCTAACACTCGGTGGTCAGCGCCGGCGGGGCGGCGTCGCCCGGGCCGCCGGCCTCGGCCCGCGCCAACAATGCGGCGGTGTGCTCGTCAAACGGTGCGGAATACGACACGTTTTCCTCACAGCCGCCGCCGTCAAGGCCGCCGACCACTCCCCTCACCGTCGATCCGGTGATCCAGGGCGCGCCGCTGGTACCGTCGACCAGCCCCGCGCACGGCACAGCCGGATAGCCGCCGTGCGCGGTCTGGCTCTTGGCGCGGCAGCCGATCGGCGTGCCGCCCACCCCGGCCGGATAGGCGACAACCGTGATCGCCGTGCCTGGCTCCGGCGCGGTGCCCAGCGTCAGCGCCGAACCGGCCTGCGCCTCGATCGATGCGCCGTCGCCACGACTGACTCGCGCGATCGCATAATCCGCGTGCGGGTCCTTGTCCGTCGTCCACCGCGGATCGAGATAGACGGTGTCCAGCGTCCACGTGTCCGGGGGCGCCGCGGCTCCGGAAAACCCCGGTACGAAGGTCACCTGCGTACCGTCGGACAGACAATGTGCGGCCGTCAGCACCAGGTCGCCTCCGGCTGAATGCAGGACCGCGCCGGTACAGGTGTGCAGATCGCCGGCACCGAAGAACAGCGCGCCCACCCGAGGATCCGGGTCCACCGGTGCGGCCACCACCCACGATGCGGGATCAGCGAGGTGCTGTTGGGTTGTGCTGGCAGGAGGCGACGGATCTGGCTGCCGACCGCAGCCCGTCACGACCAGGATCGCCAGAGCTGCCACCGCCACAACAGTGCGCATCATCGTTGACGATGATGCCCCCGTTCACCCGGCCGCGAAACAGCTATTCCGAATGGGTACCCGTGGAATGCGGGCTTGTGCCGCCGCGTTTCGAACATACAGGCGGGCTAACCGAGGAGTGGGGTCTGTGAGACCTGGCCGGTCCGCCTGAGAGACACTATTTGACACGGTGCGCTATTCGGCGCCGTGGCGAGGAGGCAACATCGATGACCGACAACCAGCCTGCGGACCACGGGCAGCACTATCAGCCCGAGCAGAACGGAATGTACGAGCTCGAGTTCCCGGCCCCGCAGTTGTCGTCCGCAGACGGCCGCGGTCCGGTGCTGGTCCACGCCCTGGAAGGGTTTTCCGACGCCGGTCACGCCATCCGGCTGGCCGCAACGCACCTGAAGAACGCCCTCGACACCGAATTGGTGGCGTCGTTTGCCATCGATGAGCTGCTGGATTACCGGTCACGCCGGCCGCTGATGACGTTCAAGACCGATCACTTCACCCATTACGACGATCCGGAGTTGACCCTCTACGCGCTGCACGACAGCGTCGGCACACCATTTCTGCTGCTGGCCGGGATGGAACCGGATCTCAAGTGGGAGCGATTCATCAGTGCCGTGCGACTGTTGGCCGAGCGCCTCGGAGTCCGGCAGACCATCGGGCTGGGCACCATCCCGATGGCGGTGCCGCACACCCGGCCCGTGACGATGACCGCGCATTCGAACAATCGCGAGTTGATCGCCGATTTCACGCCGTGGATCTCCGAGGTACAGGTACCGGGCAGTGCCTCGAACCTGCTGGAATACCGGATGGCTCAGCACGGCCACGAGGTCGTCGGCTTCACCGTGCACGTCCCGCACTATCTGGCGCAGACCGACTACCCGGCCGCCGCCCAGGCGCTGCTGGAGCAGGTGGCCAAGACCGGGTCGCTGCAACTGCCGCTGACCGCGCTGGCCGAAGCGGCGGCCGACATCGCGGCCAAGATCGACGAACAAGTCGAAGCCAGCAGCGACGTGGCCCAGGTCGTAGCGGCACTTGAGCGCCAGTACGATACGTTCGTCGCCGCCCAAGAGAACCGGTCACTGCTGACGCGTGATGAAGATCTGCCCAGCGGTGACGAACTCGGCGCGGAGTTCGAACGATTCCTGGCCCAGCAGGCCGAGAAGAAGTTCGACGACGACGACAGGACCTGAGCCCGAACGCTCCGGCACGGACGCAGAGCAAGCGAGGTAGCGGACACCCGCCCACTCGCGGGGGGAGAGGAGCGCTTGTGACCGCCGACAACGAGGTTGGCGATGTCATCGGTCGACGGCCAACGCTGCGCCCGGTGCGCGAGGCGGCGCCTTCGTTGCAGTTTCGCACCATCCACGGCTATCGACGCGCCTACCGGATCGCGGGTTCGGGCCCGGCGATTCTGCTGATTCACGGCATCGGCGACAACTCCACGACCTGGGAGACCGTGCACGCCCACCTAGCGCAGCGGTTCACCGTCGTCGCAGTAGACCTGCTGGGCCATGGTCAGTCCGACAAGCCGCGCGCCGACTACTCGGCGGCGGCCTACGCCAATGGTCTGCGCGATCTGCTTTCGGTACTCGACATCGACCGGGTTACCGTGGTCGGTCATTCGCTTGGCGGCGGGGTGGCGATGCAGTTCGCCTACCAGTTTCCGCAACTCGTCGAGCGGCTGATCCTCGTCGGCGCCGGCGGTGTCACCAAGGACGTCAACCTCGTGTTCCGGTTGGCCTCGCTGCCGTTGGGCGGCGAAGCGCTGGCCTTGCTGCGGTTGCCGTTGGTGCTTCCGGCTGTGCAGTTCGCCGGACGCGCGGCGGGCATGGTGTTCGGGTCGACGAGACTGGGCCACGACCTGCCGAATGTGTTGCGGATCCTGGCCGATTTGCCGGAGCCGACGGCCTCCTCGGCATTTACCCGAACCTTGCGGGCCGTGGTGGACTGGCGTGGTCAGATGGTCACCATGCTGGACCGCTGCTACTTGATGGAATCGATTCCGGTGCAGATCATTTGGGGCACCGAAGATGTCGTGGTACCGGTCAGCCATGCCCGGATGGCGCATGCGGCGATGCCCGGTTCCAGACTCGAGATCTTCGAGCACTCCGGGCACTTTCCGTTCCACGACGACCCCGACCGCTTCATCAGCGTCGTCGAGCATTTCATCGACACCACCGAGCCCGCCGAATACGACCCCGACGCACTGCGTGAGCTGCTGCGTACCGGCAGCGGCGAACCGACCGTGTCGGGGCCGCACGACACCCGCGTTGCCGTCTTGAGCGCCATGGGTTCCGACGAACGCAGCGCCACCTGACGCCTTGCGACGACGACGTCGTACAGTCACCCCATGAGCATCGACGTGACGGTGTTGCGGGTCTTCACAGACTCGACGGGCAATTTCGGGAACCCACTCGGCATTGTCGATTCGGCTAGCGTCCCGGTCGCCGAACGGCAGCGGCTGACAAGCCAATTGGGCTACAGCGAAACGATATTCGTCGACATGCCCCAGGCCGGCTCGACCACAGCGCACGCCCGCATCTACACGCCGATGACCGAACTGGCCTTCGCCGGCCACCCGGCCGTCGGACTGTCGTGGTGGCTACGCGAACAGGGCATACCGCTGCGCACCCTGCAGTTGCCGGCCGGGATCGTGCAGGTGAGTTATGACAACGACGTCACCGCGATCAGCGCCCGCTCGGAGTGGGCTCCGGAGTTGGCGATCCACGATCTCGACTCGGTCGATGAGCTCGCTGGCGCCAACCCCGCCGACTTTCCCGACGACATCCAGCATTACCTGTGGGCCTGGACCGACGAGTCGACGGGGTCGCTGCGTTCCAGGATGTTCGCGCCGGGCCTGGGCGTGCCCGAAGACGAGGCGACGGGCTCGGCTGCGGTCCGCATCACCGACTACCTCAGCCGCGACCTGACTATCACCCAAGGCAAGGGCTCGGTGATCCAGACCAGCTGGAACCCGGAAGGCTGGGTTCGGGTGGCCGGCCACGTCGTCAACGAGGGCGTCACCCGCTTTGTCTAACCTTGCCGGTGCAGGACGGCGGCAAGGTGATTTTGCAGCGGCTGGCCGACCGCTCCCATCTGCAGCGAATACGTCAGTTCGTTGCCGTCGATGCGGAAGCGGCGGCCAAGCGCAGTCACCTCTTTGGCGCTGGGTGTCAGGCCGATCGTCGAGGCGGTCAAGTCGATTTCGATGACGTCGCCGTCGACCGTGTAGGTACCGACCTCGATTTCGGTGATCCCGCTGGGATGGGCGAGGACGAGTTCGAGCCGGCCCGGTTGCGGCACCCGCAAATAGCCCGTCTCGGCGTGCAGCGGCTTGCCGTCGGTGGCCGCTTTCGTCTTTTGCCCGTACGCCAAGAACGGCTTGCCGACATGGGTGAACACGACTTCCTCGAGGTAGTCGAACGGCTCGATCGTCGGGTACTTGCCCGATCCGCGGCCGGCCCAGGTGCCCAGCAGCGGTGCGAGTGCTTCGACATCAGGGTGCAGGTCAGCCGGCATGCGGCCAGCCTACGTCGGTCGACGGGGGCCACTCCCGGCGGCTCAACGGGGAGTTGATATCTCGCGGTGCGCGCGCAGCGCCTCGATCTCGCGCTCGAAATCATCGGCCGAGGAAAACGACCGGTACACCGAGGCGAATCGCAGGTAGGCCACCTCGTCGAGGTCGCGCAGCGGCCCGAGGATCGCCAACCCGACCTCGTGGCTCGCGACTTCCGGAGATCCGTTGGCCCGGACGGTGTCTTCCACTTGCTGGGCCAGCAGATTCAACGCGTCGTCGTCGACCTGACGGCCCTGACATGCCCGCCGTACGCCGCTGATGACTTTCTCGCGGCTGAACGGCTCGGTGACACCGCTGCGCTTGACCACGGCCAGTACCGCGGTCTCGACGGTGGTGAACCGCCGACCGCACTCGGGGCATGATCTGCGACGCCGAATCGCCTGGCCTTCATCGGTTTCCCGGGAGTCGACCACCCTTGAATCGGGGTGACGACAGAACGGACAGTGCATGGCCGCTCCTTCGCCGCGCTGATAGCCGGGTATCTCAGAACCTTCTGAGCGTACCTGCGCGCCTCCCCGCAGGCCCAGCGCCGGCCCGATCGGCACCCACCGCCAGCCGCGCGCAGCGGCGACCGTTGGCCCGCCGTGGTTTTCGCCGTCCACGGCCGACGGTCAGCCGACCGGCGCGATCAATGTCTGACCGGCGGCCAGCGTCGCAGTGTCCAGCCCGTTGAGTTCCCGGATTTGGGCGGCGACCTGACCGCTCGGGGCGTCCGGCGCGACCCGGCCGGCCAAGTGCTGCAACGTCTCCCCCGGTTCGACGCGCACCACCGCCAGCTGGTCGGGCATGTCCGCGGAGGTGTTCTGCACGGCCTCGCCGAACTGTGCCACCAAGCCCAGCCACACGGTGATCACCCCGGCCAGCAGGGCCAGCGCCACCGTCGTCGCCGGCGTTATGGGGCGTGGCCGGTGCGGCGCCGTCGACATCAGCACGCCGGTGCCCCGGTAGCGCGGCGGCGCGACGGGCGGCCTCGACGGCCGCGGCCGGCCCTGCTGCCCGACCGGGCGGACCCGCACCGGTCGACTGCGACGCGGCGTACCGGGCCGGGTCGTCTCGATGACTGTCATGGGAACCCCTTCCGTCGCAGGTGATCGATCGCTTGTTCGAACTATAATCGATAACACGTTCGAATTCCGAACATGTGATCGATTCGTTGCATACCCAGCAGCACGATAAAGCGGGGGTCCGACAAGGCCGGGGCGCTTCGACGACACGCCTCGAACACATGTTTGAGTTTCGGTTGGATCGCGGCTACATTCGGACCTATGAGCGACAGCAGCGAGAGCCGGGGCAGCCTGACAGAGCGGCAGCGCACGATCTTGGACGTCATCCGCGCATCGGTCACCAGCCGCGGATATCCCCCCAGCATCCGGGAAATCGGTGATGCCGTCGGTCTGACGTCGACGTCGTCGGTGGCTCACCAACTGCGCACCCTGGAGCGCAAAGGCTACTTGCGCCGCGACCCCAACCGGCCGCGCGCCGTGGACGTCCGTGGCGCCGACGACGCGAGCGGACCCACCGTGCTCACCGATGTGTCGGGCTCGGATGCTCTGCCGGAACCGACCTTCGTTCCCGTGCTGGGGCGCATCGCTGCCGGCGGCCCGATCCTTGCCGAGGAAGCCGTCGAGGACGTCTTCCCGCTGCCGCGTGAATTGGTCGGCGAGGGCGCGCTTTTCCTGCTCAAGGTGGTCGGCGACTCAATGGTCGACGCCGCGATCTGCGACGGCGACTGGGTGGTGGTGCGTCAGCAGAACGTGGCCGACAACGGCGACATCGTCGCCGCGATGATCGACGGCGAGGCCACCGTCAAGACGTTCAAACGCACCGGCGGTCAGGTCTGGCTGATGCCGCACAACCCGGCGTTCGACCCCATCCCGGGAAACGACGCCGCCGTACTGGGCAAGGTCGTCACAGTCATTCGCAAAATCTGAGACGCGCTCACATCGCCTTGGTGAAGCCGTTGGCTTGGGCGACTTCCTCGGTGGTGAACCAGATTTCGGCGAACGCGTCGTCATACAGTGCGCTATCGGGTGTGTAGTACAGGCCGAAACTGACATTGCCCTTGACGGGATAACCGTCGGGCGCTTCGTGGGCGTCCTGCAACGGGAGGTGAATTGCGGGCTGGTCGGCAGCAACCGGCGCCATGGGCTCAGGTTCAGCCTCGGCCTCGGCGGCACTGTCCGTCGCCGCGTGCCGCCCGCCACTGATTTCACTTTCGGTGGGAATTCGCGTCGGCGCGGTGTCCACCGCGTCAGGGTCCTCAGCCTCGGCAGCGGTCTCGAACTCGGAAGGTGCTGCGCCACTAGATGTTTCCTCGCGCGGCAGCGGCTCGTCGAATCCTGCGCCGCCCGGCGGCATCCAGCCGGTATCCGACGAACTGGCGGGGGCCGCTGCCGGTGCCGCCTCGGCATAGCCGCCAGTGAACGCTGACGAGCCCGAATCGCTGTCGCCGTCGGCTGCCCAGCGCACCCGGGATTTCGGCTCGCCGTCATAGCCGGCGTCCATGTCGTGATCGGGCTCGTAAACCGGGGCTTCGCGGCGGGCCATCCGGCGCCGACTCCACCACGGCGCGGCCACGGCGACCAGCCCGATCAACAGCAGGACGGGGATGATGACCAACAGCCACCAGGAGTGCCAGGCCCGCTTCGCGCCGGTGTCGGCAGGCTGCGCCGATCCGGCCGGCTGGTTCTGGCCCGGTATTTGCAGTCCCGACAACGCGGACGCCAACTGGGACGGTTCGGTGCTGAACGTGTTTTTCGCCCGGTCCCAGGCGATCTTGCCGCCGGTGAACTTCTGCGCGACGATGTCGCGGTCCACCGTCTCGTCGCCCACAGGGGCACCGAGCTGGCCGGTCGGGCCACCCAATTTGTCCCATGCGGCCTTCATCGCGCCACGCACGACGAACGCGCCGTGATCGGGAGTCCAGAAAATCACCGGGTCGCCCACGCCGGAGAACGTGCTGATGCGGCTGGCCGGCTTGATTCCCCCGTCGGCCTCATTGGCGGTGGGAAAGCCCAGGTCGCTGCCGACCGGCCCGCCTAGCGACTCGTATTTGGCCAACACCTCGCTCTCGACGGCATTCGCTCCGGTGGCCGGGCTGAAAAAGACCTTGCCGCCGGCGAAGTCCTGGCCCTGGCCGTCGTCGCCGACGGCGTACTGTCCGCCCTGTTTGGCGCCCAACGGACCGGACGCCCCGCCAGCGGCACGCCAGGCCATGTTGATGGCCGCTGTCGGATCGATCGGCACCTGCAGGCCGGTCAGCTGCTGAGCCAGCTCCGGCGGAGTGGTGGTGAACACCTTGGTCTGCCGGTTCCACGACACTTGGCCGCCGCTGAAGAGCTGGGTGGCGACCTGGCCGTCGTAGGTCTCGTCGCCGACCGGCACGCCCAGCACGCCGCCGGAGCTTCCGAGCTTGTCCCAGGCGGCGTTGATGGCGCCGCGCACCACGTGTGCGCCGTGATCGGGCGTCCAGAAGATCACCGGTTTGTCGCCGGCCGAGAATGTGCTGTTCCGGCTATCGGGCCCGGCCAGCCCCGGCACCTCATCGATCGTGGGAAAGCCCAGGTCGCTGTTCGCGGGCCCGCCGAGGGACTCGTATTTCTCCAGCACCGCGCCGTACATGGACCTGGCACCGGTGTCCGGGGTGTAGAACATCTTGCCGTTGGCGAAGTCCTGGGCGAATCCCGCGCCCACGGCATACACGTCGCCCTGCTTGGCACCCAGATCCGAATTCTCGCCGCCGGCATCCTCCCACGCCGCGGTAATCGCATCGTCGGCATCGCTCTCCGGTGAAGCCGCAGCGGTCGGGGACAACAGCGCGGCGGCGGCTGCCAACGCCACCAAAGCAAGGGCCGCGCGGGAAACCACCGCACCCACAAGCCGATGTTGCCCTTTCACCACACCTCCCCGGCGGCGCCGCCATTCGACGCCAGCGAACGAGAATTGCGAAGTCATCTTGCAGACATTACGGAACCAAATATCCGACCGATGTCTAAATCCCCCCGGAACCCGTGCGTGTCGTGGATGGACGAGTGCACACCGACCGTCGGTGCGTTACCGTGCCGGAACGGGCGGCCGAGCAACGGCCGGGGAGGAAATGCATCGGACATGGGTGTTTCCGGGCTGATTTGGGCGCTGACAGTCGTCGTACTCGCCGGCTTGACCTGGTTCGACTACTACTTCCATGTCCGCAGCACACATGTACCGACGCTGCGTGAGGCCGCCATCTGGTCGGCGATCTACACCGGTATCGCGATTGTGTTCGGTGCCGGTGTATTCATCGTCGGCGGCATCGCGCCGGGCGTGGAGTATTTCGCCTGCTACTTGAGCAACGAAGCGCTCTCGGTGGACAACCTATTCGTGTTTCTGGTGATCATCGGAAGCTTTGCCGTGCCGCGGGTGGCCCAGCAAAAGGCGGTGCTGTTCGGCATCGTGATCGCATTGGTCGCCCGTACCGGATTCATCTTTCTGGGCGCAGCGCTCATCACGATCTTCGATTGGGCGTTCTATGTGTTCGGCGTCGTCCTGCTGATCACGGCAGTCAGTTTGGTCAAGCCCTCGGAATCGGAGGGCCGTACCGCCGACACGATGGTCAGCCGGGTCGCCAAGCGGTTCTTGCGCACTTCCGACAGCTACGACGGTGACCGGTTGTTCATGATCGAAAACGGCAAGCGGGTCATGACACCCCTCCTGGTCGTGATGGTCGCCCTCGGCGGCGCGGACCTGTTGTTCGCGTTCGACTCCATCCCGGCGCTGTTCGGCCTCACCGAGAACGTGTATCTGATATTCACCGCGACCGCGCTGTCCCTGCTGGGGCTGCGCCAGCTGTACTTCCTCATCGACGGGCTGCTGGACCGGTTGATCTACCTGTCCTATGGCCTGGCCGCCATTTTGGGCTTCATCGGTGTGAAGCTGATGCTGCAGGCGCTGCACGAGAACAGCGTTCCGTTTATCCACGGCGGCAAGCCAATCCGCGTCACCGAGGTGAGCACGACAGCGTCGTTGACGGTGATCATCGTCATCCTGGTCGTCACCACCGCGGCCTCGCTACTGTCGGCGCGAGGGCGGGCCCAAAACGCCGTCGCCGGCGCCCGCCGGCATGCCACCGAATACCTCGACCGCCACTACGCCCTCGACCCCGCCGAGCGGAGGAAGGTCTTCGAGCGGCTCGTCAGCGAAGAAAATCAGATCCGGGCGCTGCCGATGAAATATCGGGCCAAGATCCGTAACGAGGGCGAACTGATGGATTTACTGCAGCGCGCCCATCACGCCCATGACGCACACACCAACGGCTAGACGCCGAGGCTGCGGCCGATGATCTCCTTCATGATCTCGGTGGTGCCGCCGTAGATGGTCTGCACCCTGGAGTCCAGATAGGCACGCGCCACAGGATATTCGCGCATGTACCCGTAACCGCCGTGCAGTTGCAGGCAGCGGTCGATCAAATTCACCTGCTTTTCAGTGGAGTACCACTTGGCCATCGCAGCCTGCTCGACCGTCAGCTTCTCCTCGAGGTGCAACCGGATGAACTCGTCGACCATGATGCGAACGGCGGTGGCTTCTGTCGCCAGTTCTGCGAGCAGGAACCGACTGTTCTGGAAGTTTCCGATCGAGCGGCCAAAAGCCTTGCGCTCCTTGGTGTATTGCACGGTCTGCTCCAACACCGCTTCCATGGCGGCGGCCGCGGTGATCGCGATCGAAATTCGTTCCTGCGGCAGATTCTGCATCAGGTAGATGAAGCCCATGCCCTCCTTGCCGAGCAGGTTCTCCGCGGGAACCTTGACGTCGGTGAACGACAGCTCGGCGGTGTCCTGCGCGTCCAAGCCGATCTTGTCGAGGTGCCGGCCGCGCTCGAAGCCCTCCATACCGCGTTCGACGACAAGCAGCGAAAAGCCTTGCGAGCCCTTGTCGGGATCGGTCTGTGCCACCACGATCACCAGATCGGAGTTGATGCCGTTGGTGATGAACGTCTTCGACCCGTTCAGCACGTAGTGGTCGTCCTGCTTGACCGCGCGGGTCTTGATGCCCTGCAGATCACTGCCGGTGCCCGGCTCGGTCATGGCGATCGCCGTGATCAATTCGCCGGTGCAGAACTTGGGCAGCCAGCGCTGCTTCTGCTCCTCGGTGGCCAGCCGCAGTAGATACGGCAACACCACATCGTTGTGCAGACCGAATCCGATCCCGCTGTAGCGGCCGGCGGTGATTTCCTCGACGATGATCGTGTTGTAGCGGAAGTCGGGGTTGCCGCCGCCGCCGTACTCCTCCGGCACCGCCATGCCCAAAAAGCCCTGCTTGCCGGCTTCCAGCCAGACCCCGCGGTCGACGATCTTGGCCTTCTCCCATTCGTCGTGGTACGGCGCGACGTGGCGATCGAGGAAGGCCCGGAAGGACTCGCGGAACAATTCGTGCTCGGGCTCGAACAACGTGCGCTGGTATTTGACGGCGCTACCCATGGATCACCTCCGGCGGATGGGAACTCTGCCGCCCAAGATATACCAACCGGGTGGTTGGTTGGACGGCCCCGGCCTACGCTCGGCCTATGGCGCCTATGGCCGAGACGATCGCGGTGCATGAACGCGGCCAGACGCTGGAATTCTCGTTCGCCGACATGCTGCGCTACGCGGGTCCGCACTCGCCCGCCGGTGTCGCCAGCGCGTTCAAGGTCATGCAGCGCGCGTTTGCCGTCTTGTGCCCGGATGCGCCGCCCCAGCGGCGATCGATCGTTATCCGCACGGCGTTTCGGGGCCCCGGTGCCCGCGACGGTTTCGAGGCGGTGACGCGCGCGGTGTCCGACAGGCGCTACACCGTCGACCGCACGCTGGCAAGACCCGATCGGGGCCGATCGTTGGAAGACTTCGTCTTCCAGGTCGGCATCAACGACACCACCGTGACCCTGCTCTTGCGCGATGGGTTTGTCACCGACGAGTTCGTCGATCTGGCCCGACAGCCGGACCGCACACCGGAGCAGGAGCACCGACTCGATGCGCTGAAAGCGCAGCTGGCGCAACGGATCATGGAAACAGCCGACGCTGACCTCTACGACATCGAATAGGCGAGGCTCACCGAGTGCTGTGTTGAGGGCGGACCGCTCTGGCGTCGCGGCGACTGCGCTGCCGGGGATGCCCGTGTTCTGCACCGCTGCGTCGTTGGTCTCGAGCCCGCCGGGATCGGCGACCCTGGCGGCCACCCGTGGGTGAAGCCGCGGTCGCCGCATCCTTGGGGGCCGGCCGCCGCAACGGTGCAACCTCGCCGGCGAGTGTCTGCACCGACGCGGAGTCGGCCGCCACTTCTTGGGGCGTAACGGTGATTCCGGCCTTGCGCAGCAGAAGTCGGGTGTCTTTGCGTTGGTCGGGCAATACGACGGTCACCACCTGGCCCGCGCTGCCGGCCCGCGCCGTGCGACCGGAGCGATGCAGGTAGGCCTTGTGTTCCGCCGGCGGATCCACGTGCACCACCAGTTCGACGCCGTCGACGTGCACCCCACGAGCCGCGATGTCGGTGGCGACCAGCACACGCGCCTCCCCCGCGGTGAACGCGGCGAGGTTACGGTCCCGTGCCGGCTGAGAGAGGTTGCCGTGCAGATCGACCGCCGGCACCCCAGATTCGGTGAGCTGCCTGGCGAGCTTGCGGGCTTGGTGTTTGGTGCGCATGAACAGAATGCGACGGCCGGTGCCCGACGCCAACCGGTGCACCAGTTCCTTTTTCGCCTCGGTTCCGGCGACGTGGAACACGTGATGGGTCATCGCCGCGGGTGGCGCGCTGACTTCATCGACGGAATGCGACACCGGGTTGCGCAGAAAGCGCCGAACCAGCTTGTCGACACCGTTGTCGAGGGTCGCGGAGAACAGCAACCGCTGACCGCCGGCCGGCGTCGCGGCCAGGATGCGGGTGACCCCTGGTAAAAAGCCCAGGTCCGCCATGTGGTCGGCCTCGTCGAGCACGCTGATTTCGACTGCATCGAGACTGATCAGACGCTGTTTCATCAAGTCTTCGAGCCGACCGGGGCAGGCCACCACGATGTCGATACCGCTGTTGAGCGCCGCTACCTGCCGGCTCTGCGCGACGCCGCCGAAGATCGGCGTGACTCTTAGCCCATAGACGGCCGCCAGCGGTTCGAGCGTCGCGCAGATCTGGCTGGCCAGTTCCCGCGTCGGCGCCAAGACCAGGCCCGACGGCCGCGACGGGCGCCGTGTGTGGTCGGCGAGCCGGGTCGCCAGCGGAATCGAAAAGGCCAACGTCTTTCCGCTGCCTGTTTTCGCTCGTCCCAGCACGTCGCGGCCTTCGAGAGTGTCGGGAAGGGTGTTGACCTGAATCGGGAAGGGCGTGGTGATGCCCAGGGCGGTGAGCGCCCCGGCAAGTGGTTCGGGCACGCCAAGGTCGGCGAAGGATGTTGTCATTGAAAGTGCCTTTCAGGCATCGGTTGTGCGGCGCGGCCGCGACGACGACGTCAAGCGGCGCTGGCGCGCAGGTGGCGAGATTGCCGGTCGGCAAAATCGATCGCCGCGAGAAGAGCTTGTGCGGGATGCACTGGTCACCTGAATCGGCATGCAGCCGATGGAGAAAGCGTTCCACGACGTCTTGGCATCATTCCTCGTGACGCCAACGTTCCCGGCAAGCATAGCGTACGAACGAAACAACCCTCGTGTTCAGGTCGTCGAAAACTCACGCACGCTGGCGGCCAAGGCCACCGGCACCCGCGCCTTGATCCGGGTGCCCTCTGCGTTGTGTTCGGCTTGCTGCACCCTGCCCTCGTCGTGTAGCCGGGCCACCAGATCGCCACGGTCGTAAGGGATTACGACGTCGACGGCCGTGTCGATCGGGGCCGCCAATTCGGCCATCCGCCGCCGCAGCGCGTCGACACCTTCGCCGCTGCGGGCGGAGACGAACATCGCTCCGGGCAGCGCGCGGCGCAGCTTGGCCAGCGCCAAATCGCCTGCGGCGTCGACCTTGTTGACCACCAGCAGTTCGGGTGCCGGACGGCCGTCATGGTCGGCGATCACCTCGGAGATCACGTGGCGCACCGCGCTGATTTGGGCCAGCGGGTTGACGTCGGAACCGTCGACCACATGGACCAGCAGATCGGCGTCGACCACCTCTTCCAGCGTCGAGCGGAACGCCTCGACCAGCTGGGTGGGCAGGTGCCGAACGAAGCCGACGGTGTCGCTGACGACATACGTCCGGCCGTCCTCGAATTCTCCACGGCGGGCGGTGGGTTCGAGGGTGGCGAACAGTGCGTCCTGCACCAACACGCCGGCGCCGGTCAGTGCGTTGAGCAGACTCGACTTGCCGGCGTTGGTGTAGCCGACGATCGCGACGGACGGAACGTCGCTGTGCAGCCGGCGACTGCGCTGGGTGTCGCGAACCTGCTTCATCGCTTTGATGTCGCGGCGCAGTTTGGACATTCGTTCGCGGATACGACGCCGGTCGGTCTCGATCTTGGTTTCACCGGGACCGCGCAGACCCACCCCGCCGCCGCTGCCGCCGGCGCGGCCACCGGCCTGCCGCGACATCGACTCACCCCAGCCGCGCAGTCGCGGCAGCATGTATTCCATTTGGGCCAGGGCTACCTGCGCCTTGCCTTCTCGGCTGGTGGCGTGTTGGGCGAAGATGTCCAGGATCAGCGCGGTGCGGTCGACGACCTTGACCTTGACGGCCTTCTCCAGGGCGGTCAGCTGCGCCGGGGACAGCTCGCCGTCGCAGATGACGGTGTCGGCGCCGGTGGCCAGCACCACCTCGCGCAGCTCTTGCGCCTTGCCCGAGCCGATGTAGGTCGAGGCGTCGGGCTTGTCGCGGCGCTGGATCATCCCGTCGAGCACCTGCGAGCCCGCCGTTTCGGCGAGCGCAGCCAGCTCGGCGAGGCTGGCTTCGGCGTCGGCGGCGCTGCCTTCGGTCCACACGCCGACCAGCACGACGCGCTCGAGGCGTAGCTGGCGATACTCGACCTCGGAGACGTCGGCGAGTTCGGTGGACAGCCCGGCGACGCGGCGCAGAGCCGAACGGTCGTCGAGCGCCAATTCGCCGGTGCTGGGAGTGAATTCGTCAGGAGATGTCATAGGCAATAACACATGGTGCACGTCGAAGCGGCGACGTGCATCCGAATTAACGCTGCGCGGCCTGCCACCATTCCTCGCTGATTTCGCCCTGGGCCACCAGAACCGAGGGCCCGCGCAGGTAGCTGGTGGCTTCGGTGATCGTGACGACGACGTCGCCGCCGGGCACCCGCACGGTCAGGGAGCCGCTGGCCGTCCCGGCGTGGGCCAGCCCGGCGACCGCGGCCGCAACGGTGCCGGTGCCGCAGGAGCGGGTTTCACCGACACCCCGCTCGTGCACCCGCATGCTGACCGCGCCGTCCGCGGGCGCGGTGAGCACTTCGATGTTGACCCCGTCCGGGAACTGCGCGTCGTCGAAGGTCACCGGCGCGGCGACATCCAGCGCCGCCAGCGTCTCGGCGGTCAGTTGCGGCTCGACGCACGCCAGATGCGGGTTGCCGACGTCGACGGCGATGCCGGCGAACCGGCGGCCTCCCACGACCGCCTCCCCCGTCCCGAGCCGGTTGGCCTTGCCCATGTCGACGGTGACGTCGGCGTGGGTGGCGTCGCACCCGTGCAGCACGACGGGCCGCGGGCCGGCCAGCGACCCGACGACGAACTCGTCGCGCGACTCCAGGCCGCTGGTCCGCAGATAGTGCGCGAACACCCGCACGCCGTTGCCGCACATCTCGGCAATGGAACCGTCGGCGTTGCGGTAGTCCATGTACCAGTCGTCGGCGCTGACTCCGTCGGGCAGGCGCTCCAGCGCTCCGGCGGCCAACACCGCGCCTGCTGTGCTCACCCGCAATACCCCGTCGGCGCCCAGCCCCCGTCGACGATCGCACAGCGCAGCCACCGCTGCAGGGCGCAGCGCCAGTTCGGCGTCAAGGTCGGGCAGCAGCACGAAATCGTTCTGCGTGCCGTGACCCTTCGAGAAGATCACCTGCTCAGGATACGTGCCGCCACGCCCTTCGATCAGTAGTGATAGCGCGCCATGAGAACCTTGACCTCGCTGTCGTCAGCTCGATACACCAGCCGATGTTCGTCATCGATGCGGCGCGACCAGTACCCCGACAACTCGCCCTTCAGCGGTTCCGGTTTGCCGATCCCGCTGAATGGATCTCGTTGAATCTCTGCTATCAGTCGGACAATCCGGCGGGCGATCTTGCGGTCGGAGGCCAGCCAGAACAGGAAGTCATCCCAGGCGCCGGAATCGAAGTGGACGCTCCTCACTCCTCGCCGCCGGCCATCTCCCGTAGCTTGTCGATCGACATGGTGGGTTCGGAATGCTCCGCCTTGTCACGGGCAACGGCTTCCATCAGCCGTTTGGCATTCTCCGGTGAACGCAGCAAGTAGACCGTTTCTTGCCATGAGTCGTAGTCGTCGGCAGACATGAGCACCCCATCGCCGGCGCGAGAGGTAATGCGCACCGGCTGGTGATCGGTGTTGACTTGTTCCAAGAGCGGGAACAGGCGCTGCCTGGCCTCGCTTGCGCTGATGCTCACGTCCATCACCTTAGCACTAGTTGTACGGAAAATCGGTACTGCAGTAGTACAGGATCATTGTACGTATCAATGCTCCTTCGACCGCCAGGCATGCACTGCCTCGTCGGCGATGCCCACCGCCGTCGCGTCCAGCCAGTGGATGCGATGGTCGCGGCGAAACCAGGATCGCTGGCGTCGGACATAACGGCGCGTGCCAACGAACGTCGGTTCCCGGGCGCCATCGCCGTTGCCGCCGGCCTCGAGGTCGGCGATCACCTGCGCATAGCCCAGTGCCCGAGACGCGGTGACGCCGTCGCGCAATCCGTCTCCGAGCAGTGCAATGACCTCCTCGACCAGGCCGGAATCAAACATCGTGTCGGTGCGCCGGGCCAGCCGCTCGTCGAGAACGCCGGTGTCGCAATCCAACCCGATGATCACGGTGTCCCAGCGGGGCGCGCCGATGCTCGGCGCCGACGCGGCGAACGGTTGCCCGGTGAGCTCGATAACCTCCAGCGCCCGCACGATACGCCGGCCGTCGGTGGGCAGAATCGACGACGCCGCCGCTGGGTCGCGGTGCGCCAGCTCGTCGTGCAGCGCCGCCACCCCCACCTCGGCGAGCCGGCGCTCCCAGGCGGCCCGAACCGCCGGGTCGGTCGCGGGGAACGACCAATCGTCGAGCAGCGATTGGATGTACAGCATCGACCCGCCCACGATGATCGGCACTGCGCCGCGGGCGGTGATCGCTTCGATGTCGGCGGCCGCGTCGCGCTGGTAGCGGGCAACCGTGGCGGTCTCGGTGACGTCGAGAACGTCGAGCTGGTGATGCGGAATGCCCCGACGCTCGGCGGCGGGAAGTTTGGCGGTGCCAATGTCCATCCCGCGGTAGAGCTGCATCGCGTCGGCGTTCACGATTTCGCCGTCGAGCCGCTCGGCGGCCTCAAGCGCCAGCTGCGACTTGCCGGTGCCGGTCGGGCCGACGACGGCCAGCGGTCTCACGGCTGCCAGATACCGGCGAAGTAGCCCACGCCGTAGGGCGCTCCGCGGTAGAGCTCTTTGGCCGACCGGGGTGCCGGCTCGGCCAGGCCGGCCAGCACCTGGAATGCCACCCGCCCCACGATGTGGTCGGGCAGGCGGGTCAGGGCGGCCACGTCGCCGCCGGCCAGCGCGTCGTCCAGGACGCGCTGCACGTCGACGTCGTCGGGGCGGTAGCCGCCGGGCGCGGCGGCAGTCAAGGTGTTGGCGCCGTCGGCAACAACGAGGACGCCGATCGGATCGTTCGCCGCTTCGACCTCGCCCCGCAATCGCCGGCCGACGGCCAGCGCGGCGTCGACGTCGAGATCGGGGCGATACACCTGCACGTCGGCGTGGGCGTCTGGCTGTGCTTGCTCCCGTACCCAGCCGGTGAACAACGCGCACAGCGGCAGCGCCACCGGGTCGCGGGCGCCATGCGGGGACAGTCGGACGGTCACCTCGGCGCCGAATCCCGCGAACGTGCCGACGCTGGATGCGTCGATGACGCCCTCGCCGCCGCCCACGCCCACGGCGATCCAGCGCGGCGGCAGCGCGGCGGCAGCGGCGATCACCGCGGCCCGCAGATCGGCCACTTCGGCGCCTGCGGCGCCGGCCAGCTCGGGAACCAGCACCGGCGCCGAGGGAACGATCGCGATGGCGCCCAACACGCCATCAAACTAACGTCCGCGCCGCGCCTGAGCCGTCGGAGGGCCTAAAGCTATGCGGGCGCCGCCGACTCGTGTGTGCGTTTCACGTCGCGGCCGGCGCCGGACGCGATGGTGGCGGCTTCGCCGCGGGCCAACGCCACCGTCGCGGTGATCACCACCGCGACGGCCGCGATCAGCACGAAGATCTCCGGCCCGTCGACCTGCAGTCGCTCCTCGAGCACCAAAACCCCCAGCGCCGACGCCACCACAGGCTTGGCCACGGTGATCGTCGGCAACGACGCGGTCAATGCGCCGGCTCGAAACGCCGACTGCTGGAAGATCATCCCGGCCAACGATGCCAAGATCCACGCGTAGAACTCGGGTGCCCGCAGCACCGGCCCGAAGCCGCCTTCGAGCAGTTCGACCACACCCTTGGTCAGCACCGCAAACAACGCCAACGACGAACCTGCCACCACTGCCAGCAGCACCGCCGCCGCCGGACCGCCCGACCAGAGCCGCGCCGCCAACACACACAGCACCAACGCCGGGCCCATCACGATGGCCACCACAATCCATGTCCCGAACGAGGCCCGTGAATGCCCGGCGGTCGGGTCGCCGACGCTGACGACCAGGGCCAGCGCGCACGCCAGCACCAGCGCCCACATCCACTCCCAGCGGGTTACCCGGTGGTGGGTGATGCGCGCGTAGATCGGTAGCGCGAACAGCAGAGCCGTCACTTGCAGGGATGTCACCAACATCACCGAGGCCAGAGCCAGCGCGCCGGCTTGCAGCGCGTAGTTGGCAACCGCACCCATGCCGCCCAACCACCACCGGACGTCGCGCAACGACATGCGGAACAACTCGAGGTGGCCGACCTGCTTGTCGGTGATCTCCTGAGCCGAACGCTGACGGATTACATCACCGAGCGCGGATGCCAGCGCCGCGCATAGTGCGAGGAAGATCGCAAGATCAGCCCTCCACATCAAAGACCTCCTTGGCCGTCGTTCGGCCCGGAAGCCGTTACATCTGCGTGCTGTTCGTTCACGGTTCGTCGCCACTCTAGTGCGGTGGACGACGCGCGAACATTAGCCGAACCCCAACGCAACGTACGGCATTACGCACCTCTCATAGCCTATGTATCTGCTATGCAAACGCGGGTCTGTCGGAGCCCGGGTTCACGACGGGCTGATCGCCGAGCACGACGACGCGGTCCGCGTTCCGGCCCGGAAGGCGGACGGCTGCCAACTGGTGCCGTGCCGCCGCGAGAAGTGGTCGCTGAGGCGGCAACGCGAAGGTGGGGGCGCGCCGCCTGGCAAGCTGCTTCAATACTGATTGGGAACCCGTGGAGCGACACGGGCAGTCTCGAGGTGGAGCAGTCGGCGCCGCAATGCGCGGCAGGTGCGCGCGACCCCGCGCGAAGGGTAGGTGACGGTGATGGCGGAAGAGTCCCGCAGCAATGAGTCCAGACCGGTTCCGCGGCCGGGTCCGCGACCTGGTCCCCGGCCGACACCGCGACCCTCGCCGATCGTCGCGCCGCCGACCAGCGACCCACACCGGTTCGGGCGAGTAGACCCGGACGGCACGGTGTGGCTGGTCAGCGCGGCCGGTGAGCGAGTCATCGGCTCCTGGCAGGCCGGCGACACCGAGGCCGCATTCGCCCATTTCGGCCGGCGCTTCGATGACCTGAGCACCGAGGTCACGCTGATGGAGGAGCGACTGGCGTCCGGCAGCGGCGACGCTCGCAAGATCAAGGCCAACGCCGCTGCGCTGGCTGAGGCGTTGCCGACAGCGAGCGTGCTCGGGGACGTCGACGCGCTGGTGGCCCGGCTGGCCGGTATCTGCGAACATGCCGAGGCCGTCGCGTCGGCGGACCGCGCCCGCCGCGAGGAACATCGCGCTGCCCAGATCGCCCGCAAGGAGGCGCTGGCCGACGAAGCCGAGGAGTTGGCCGCCAATTCGACGCATTGGAAGGCCGCCGGCGACCGGTTGCGCGGGATCCTCGAGGAATGGAAGACGATCGGCGGTCTGGACCGCAAAACCGACGACGCGTTGTGGAAGCGCTACGCGGCGGCCCGGGAAACGTTCAACCGGCGGCGCGGCACGCATTTCGCCGAACTGGACCGGGAGCGGTCGGTGGCCCGTGAAGCCAAAGAACGACTGTGCGAGCGCGCCGAAGAGCTGGCCGGATCGACGGAATGGAGCGCCACCAGCGCGGCGTTCCGCAAGCTGCTCACCGAGTGGAAGAGTGTCGGTCGCGCCGCCCGCGACGTCGACGATGCGCTGTGGCGCCGGTTCAAGGCCGCTCAGGACACGTTCTTCAAGGCCCGCAATGCGGCCACAGCCGAACGCGACGCGGAGCTGGGGGCCAATGCCACCGCCAAGGAGGCGCTGCTGGCCGAGGCCGAAAAGCTCGACACCAGCAACCTCGACGCGGCGCGGGCGGCGCTGCGGTCGATCGCCGAGAAGTGGGACGCGATCGGCAGGGTGCCGCGGGAGCGGTCGGCCGAGTTGGAGCGGCGGCTGCGCGCGGTCGAGAAGAAGGTCCGCGAGGCCGGCGAATCGGACTGGACCGACCCGCAGGCCCAAGACCGTGCCGAGCAGTTCCGGGCGCGCGCCGAGCAGTTCGAGCGTCAGGCGGAAAAGGCCGAGGCGGCGGGCCGCACCAAGGAGGCCGACGAGGCCAAGGCGAACGCCGCGCAGTGGCGGCAATGGGCCGACGCGGCCGCTGACGCGCTGAAGTCCTGAGAGCGGGCTGCAGGCACGCCCGCTTATTCGGGCGGTTTCTCGTCGTCGAGGGTTTCCAGCAGCGTCCGGGATTGCTGGCTCGCGGCGGCGCTCCGGCGCTGCTCCTCGGCCGCCAGCTGCACGATCGTGCGAGACCACACCACCCGGGCCCAGTGAAACGTCAGTGCCATCACGGTGATCCACGCGACGATCAGGCCAACGCCGGGCCCGGGGTACCCCTCGGCGACGGTTTGGCGTGACCAGACCGCGAAGAGCCCGACGGCACTGGCCACCGCCGAGCCTGCCAGCGCGATCCAGGCCAGCGTCCAGCGCCGGGTGACCAGGGCCAGCATCGAAAACCCGACGCCGAACACCAGGGCCAGCCAGCCGAACAGCCGCGACGGCAGCGCCACCGCGGCGGCCGCCGCCTCGTCGCCACCGAACAGCACGTCCCATCCGCGCACGTGGCCGGTGTGCGGCAGGATGAACGACGCCACCAGGACAACCACCAGGATCGCCACCACCAAAGCCCTTGCGCCCGGGTCGATCTCGTGGGCGATGCGCCGTTCGGCGGCCTCCAAATCGGCTCGGTAGGCTTCGAAATCCTTGTGCTCGCTCATCGGCTGCATCCTGTTGCTACCGGCGCGGACTGGCCGATGCCGGGCATGCCCAGCCCGACGCCGCCCGGACGCTGCCCGGCGGCCTGCGCGTCACCGGCACGGGTGCGGCGGTGGGTGAGGATGTCGCCGTCGGCGATCAGGTGGTGGGGTGCGGCGTCGGTGACCACCGTGGTGACGACGTCGCCGGGACGCACCTGCTGATCTCCGGGCGCAAAATGCACCAGCCGGCCATCCCGGGCGCGACCGCTCATCCGGGCGGTGCGGCTGTCTTTGCGACCTTCACCGGTGGCGACGAGCAGCTCGACGGTGCGCCCGATCTGGGCACGATTTTCCTCCAGCGAGATCTGCTCCTGCAGCTCGACGAGCCGCTCATAGCGCTCCTGCACCACGGCTTTGGGCAGCTGGCCGTCGAGCTCAGCGGCCGGGGTGCCGGGGCGTTTGGAGTACTGGAAGGTGAACGCCGCCGAGAACCGGGCCTGCCGCACCACGTCGAGCGTGGCGGTGAAGTCCTCTTCGGTTTCGCCGGGGAAGCCGACGATCAGGTCGGTGGTGATGGCCGCGTGCGGCATGGCCGCCCGAACCCGCTCGATGATGCCCAGATAGCGCTGCGCCCGGTAGGAGCGCCGCATCGAACGCAGGACCCGGTCGGAGCCGGACTGCAGCGGCATGTGCAGGGCCGGGCAGACGTTCGGGGTCTGCGCCATCGCCTCGATGACGTCGTCGGTGAACTCGGCCGGGTGCGGCGAGGTGAACCGCACCCGTTCCAGCCCGTCGATGTCTCCGCATGCGCGCAACAACTGCGCGAAGGCGCCGCGGTCGCGGGGCATGGCCGGATCAGCGAACGACACCCCGTAGGCATTGACGTTCTGGCCCAGCAGGGTGATTTCCAGCACGCCGTCGGCGACCAGCGAGCGCACCTCCGCCAAAATGTCGTGGGGGCTGCGGTCAACTTCCTTGCCGCGCAGCGACGGCACGATGCAGAACGTGCAACTGTTGTTGCACCCCACCGAGATGGAAACCCAAGCCGCATAGGCGGATTCGCGGGCCGTCGGCAGGTTGGACGGAAACTCCTGCAACGCCTCGGCGATTTCCACCTGGGCGACGCGGTTATGGCGGGCCCGGTCCAGCAACGTAGGCAGGGACCCGATGTTGTGGGTGCCGAAGACGACGTCGACCCACGGCGCCTTGCGGAGCACCGTGTCCCGGTCCTTCTGGGCCAGGCAGCCGCCGACCGCGATCTGCATATCCGGGTTGCTGCGCTTGTTCGGGGCAAGGTGGCTGAGGTTGCCGTACAGCTTGTTGTCGGCGTTTTCCCGCACCGCGCAGGTGTTGAAGACCACCACGTCGGCGTCGCTGTCCTCCGGGGCCCGCTGGTAGCCGGCCGCCTCCAGCAGGCCCGCCAACCGCTCCGAGTCGTGGACGTTCATCTGGCACCCGTAGGTGCGGACCTGATAGGTCCGCCCCGTGCGTGGTGCCAGCGTCGAAGTCACGGAGCCATGGTACGGCGACTAGCACAGGTCGCCCCATGACGGCCGCCGGACGGTGCCGATCCGCTGGCTAGACGCGTCGACGCTCTCTTTCGGCGGCCAACTCGGTAGTGACCACGTCGTAAGCCATGGTCTGGCTGTACCCGCGGCGCGCCAGCATCCCGACGAGCCTGCGGCTGACCCGGGCATCGTCGTCGAGGTTTTCCCGACGCAGCCTCGCACGCACAAGCTGTTCGGCCCTGTCCCGCTCGGCGCCGGCATCGATATCGCTGAGCACCGCGGTGATCACGTCATTGTCGACACCTTTGGTGCGCAACTCCGCCGCCAACGCCCGCTTGCCTTTTCCCGCGTTCGCCCGACGGGAGTGCACCCACTGTTCGGCGAAATCGGCGTCGTCGACCAAGCCGACAGCGGCCAGCCGGTCCAGAACCGTGGTGCTCACGTCGTCGGGGTATCCCCGCTTGGCCAGCTGACCCTCGAGTTCGGCCCGTGTGCGTGACCTCGCGGTGAGCAGGCGCAGGCACAGCGCCCGCGCCTGCTCTTCGCGGGCCGGCGCCCCGTCAGAAGTCGACGGGGGCGGGCAGGACGTCGTCATCGGTCACCACGGCGCCGATACCGAGCTTTTCCTTGATCTTCTTCTCGATCTCGGCAGCCACGTCGGTGTTCTCCAGCAGGAAATTGCGGGCATTCTCCTTGCCCTGGCCTAGTTGCTCGCCCTCATAGGTGAACCAGGAGCCGGACTTACGGATGAAGCCCTGATCCACACCCATGTCGATCAGCGAGCCTTCCCGGCTGATGCCCTTGCCGTAGAGGATGTCGAACTCCGCCTGCTTGAACGGCGGTGACACCTTGTTCTTGACGACCTTGACCCGGGTGCGGTTGCCCACCGCGTCGGTGCCGTCCTTGAGTGTCTCGATTCGTCTGACGTCCATGCGAACTGAGGCGTAGAACTTCAAAGCCTTTCCGCCCGTGGTCGTTTCGGGACTGCCGAACATCACACCGATCTTCTCCCGCAGCTGGTTGATGAAGATCGCGGTGGTGCCCGAATTGTTGAGTGCGCCAGTCATTTTCCGCAACGCCTGGCTCATCAGCCGAGCCTGCAAGCCGACGTGGCTGTCCCCCATCTCGCCTTCGATCTCCGCCCGTGGCACCAGCGCGGCCACCGAGTCGATGACCAGGATGTCCAGTGCGCCGGAGCGGATCAGCATGTCGGCGATCTCGAGTGCCTGCTCACCGGTGTCGGGCTGGGATACCAGCAGCGAATCGGTGTCCACCCCCAACTTCTTGGCGTACTCGGGGTCCAGCGCGTGCTCGGCGTCGATGAATGCCGCGATACCGCCGGCGGCCTGGGCGTTGGCCACCGCGTGCAGAGCAACGGTGGTCTTACCCGAGGACTCCGGGCCATAGATCTCGACGACGCGGCCACGCGGTAGGCCGCCGATGCCCAGCGCAACGTCCAGCGCGATCGACCCGGTCGGGATGACCGATATCGGCTGACGCACCTCGTCCCCGAGGCGCATCACCGATCCTTTGCCGTAATTCTTCTCGATCTGGGCCATCGCCAAGTCGAGGGCTTTCTCGCGGTCAGGGATTTGCGCCATGGTGCTACCTCTCGGTGTAGTCGGTGTTCGGTTGACCGGTCTTGGTCAGTTGGCCGTGACGCTAGAACAGCCCACCGACAAGTCCTCGTCGTCGAACGCTCACCACAGTAACGAACGTGTGTTCGAGAGCAAGGAGGCGCGCCGAGCGCAGCCAATTGAGCAGTTGTCAAGGACGTGCGGACGCTCCGCCAAGCAGACTCACCCGGCACAGTTTTTGAAGGGCGTACAGTGCTGGCTTCTAATCAATGAACCATTTGATGGGACCATTTGATGCTTTCAGGCGCCAACGGGGGCCCGTATATAAGTTCATCAGTCGCATCCTTCTTGACCTGGTCAGTTCAGCTCGGAGCCAGTAAAAAAATTCTCACACCCCCAGTTGCGGATGCGTTTCTCGGCCGCACGAGCTTAGGCCGGCCGGTTGACCGGACGGCCAACGTTAGCTTGGTGAGGACTTTGGCAAATCTACCCTCTAGCCGATGGCAATGTCAGCTGCAGAAAGCCCGCGCCCCACGGTTGCAGCATCACATCGGCGGGCCAGCTCACGCGATTGTCCTCCCCGCGCAAGTAGTCACCGCTGACGCCGACGGCCTTGACAGGCTTTCCGTGGTCCTCGAAGACCAACAGGCTGGCCTTGGATTCAAAGAAGTTTGCGCGGATCACCGGTGCGCCTACGGTTTTCTCGATGAACTCCCGGTCGGTGTATTCATGGAACAGGTGCACCTCGTCCCAGCGCCACGTGGTGAAGTCGCTGAGTCTGCCCGACTTCTCTTGATGTAGAAGGCTTTCCAAGCCGTCGTTGAGTCGTTGATCGTTGTAGTCGATGTCCATCGATTGCCTCGTTAGCCCACAGCTGGCCGTCAAGAAGCACAGCAATATCAGACTGAGCGCAGTGCGTATCGGCGTTGCACTGGTCGCCACGGTCAGTATCCTCCTGCCGATGTTCCGTAGCCGCCGGGTTGGCCAGGGTCATAGCTTCCACCGGGTCCGGCACCGGTCGCTATTGGCGCCTGGCCGGGTACCGACGCTTTCGTCGTCGTGCCTGCGTCGCCCCAGGGAATGGTGTCGCTCCAGGCCAGCTTCTCGCCGCCAGGCGCGATGACGACGGTGTCGCCTCTGTTGACAGCTTGTTGGACTAGGTCGGCTAGCTGCGCCGGAGTGGCGTGTGGGTTAGCTGCTGCGATTTTTCGTCCGACTTCGTTGTTGTACAGATCCATCGCCTCGGCGGTGGCGGGATTGTTGGGCAGTCGTTCGTGAGCGGTCGTGAAGTCGCGGGTCCAGTTCTCGCCGAATCGTTGCGTCATCAGGGCGTTCCAGTATGCGTGCCGGAAGGCGTCGGTGTGGTTGTCGGCTGTGTCGTTGGGACCATTCTGGGGCGGGAAACGCACCTTGGCCTCGACTGCGGCGGCTTCTTTGATTTGGTTCAGATCCCGCAGCGCAAACGGTGAGAGCTTCCCGAGCATGCGCGCCTCGCGCGCGGTCACATGCACCGGGTCGGTGGCCAAGCTGAGCGGCCACGGCGGCTCCCAATCGAGTTCGCCGTCGGGATCTTCGGATACCTGGTACGTCTTCAGGATCTCTTCAAGCGGATCGACGTGTGGCGGACCGCTTTGGCGGAAATCGACCGCTTGGATGGTTCGGTCGGGCTGGCCGGTCGCGTCATGGCCGGCCGTGGTGATCGCGCGGGCCAGATCGGCGTCGGCGGTATTGCCGTCGACAAGAACTTTCTTGATCCGCGCTTCAAGTTCGACCTGATGCTGTTGGTTTGACGGATGGTCCATGTCGAGCCCATCGCTGGGAGTGACCGTGCCGGTGGCGCGGTCGATCGTGAACCCCCAGGTGTGGGCGTCGCGGTCGATACTGCTCAAGGCGTCTTTGACGTTTTGAATTTCGTCGGCCGATTTGCTGATTGCGGTACCGACGGCCTGCATTTCGTCGGCGTGCGCCGCCAGATGTGTGCTCAGCTTGTCCAATGATGCTTTGGCGGCGTCACCGGCGGTGCCCTGCCAGCTGGCGATCAAGGGCAACCGGCTCAGTCCGGTTTTGACCTCGTTAGCACTGCCGCCACGTTTCCCCAGCGCCGTAGACACCTGGCGAATCAAGCCTACGTCCCAACGGTCGACATCGGCGAGGCTGACCGCCATCAGGTTTGGTCGTTGATGTTGTCTGCGCTCTGGCCGTCCACAGCCCGGTACTGACTGCCGGCGACCCGAAAGGCCTGCTCGTGATCGGCGATGCTGCCACACAATTGCTCGGTGGTGGATTGCCATTCGGCGAGTTTGGCTCGCAGCGCGGCGACCGAGGCGCCGACCCACCCGACTTGCGCGCCTTCGATGTCGCTATCGGCAGTCGCATGAGCGGCCCGCAGATTGTTGTGATGCACGCTCATGTGATTGGCCGAGATGCGCAGATCAACTGGGTCAACTTCCAACGGTTCGAACACGCCCACCTCCCCTGGTTGACCAGGACATCCTAACCGCTTCTCTTGCAGCGCCGATGCACGAAATCGACCTGATGCGCGGGTGCGGCGGCGTCCCGTGGTACCCGTAAAGGAACTTCTCAGGCCTCCGGTGATCGCATGATGGCGATAGCGTTTTGACTGGTCGCTGGTGTGCGTTCAGGTTCTGGATGCAGTCTCAGCGCAGTGGCTACAGCCGCGAAAGACTCACCACTGTTCGCGGGGCACGTCGAAGTCCACGCACAGCGCCCGCCACACGTCGCGTGGATCTACGCCGTCTTCGATCGCTTGGGCGGCGGTGCGTCCGTCGAACCCGCTCAACACATGGTCGGCCAGCACCGAAGCACCGTAGGTGACACCGAACCGCATCGTGACCAGCTCGTTGAACTCCGTGAGACGCACGACGTCCAACTTACCCAGCGTGTGCCAGCGCTTCGTGGCATACCCGCACCGGATCGACCACGTCGGCGATGCTGGCTGCCGCCCGACGGGCCGCGTCGCGGTAGCTCGGGGTGGACAACACGTCGCCAACCGCAGCAACCAGCGCATCGGCGGTCAGCGGCCGGATCAACCGCCCGCTGCCCTGCCGCACCACCCGGTTGGCCATCTCCCACTGGTCACCACCGCCTGGGACCACCACCAGCGGCACACCGGCCAGCAGCGTCTTGGCCACCATCCCATGCCCGCCGCCGCAGATCACCACGTCGGCGTGCGCCAACAGCTCGTCCTGACGGCCCAGCCCCACCACGGCGTACGGCGGAGCAGCCAGCTCGGGACCGTTCAGCCTCGAGACAACGATGCGTGCCCCGGCCGGCAGCTGCTTGCCGGGCACCAGGCAGCCCAGGGCCGTCTGGGCCATTCCCTGTGTTCCAGTCAGCGCCGTCGACGGCGCCACCACCACCACCGGTCCGGAACCGGGCGGGATAGGCAACACGTGCTGGGTCGGTTCGAAGTGCAGTGGCCCCACCACGACGGCTTCGGCCGGCCAGTCCGGCCGGGGCACCTCCAATGCGGGCAGCGTCGCGATTAGCCGCCGCAACGGGCCCGGGTCGCGGGCCGGCAGACCGATCTCGACGCGCACCGCCGCCCGCTGGCGCAGCCCTTCGCGCCAGGACCGGGCGGTCAGCGCCCGCATCACCGCGTCGCGCAGCCGACCGCGAATCCCGATGCCGGGCGCAAGGCCGCTTCCCAGCGGAGGCAACCCCTTAGACGGCAGGTACAGCGGATGTGGGTTGAGTTCGATCCACGGGATTCCCATCAACTCAGCGGCCATGCCGCCACACGCCGTGATGACGTCGGACACCACCAGATCCGGCGCTAAGTCCTGCAGCTGCGGGATATTGAGCACGGCCATCCGCGCTGCCCGCTGGTGGATCTTGGCGCCGGCGTCGCGGTCGTCGTCGGCCGCGGTCGGATCGAGCCCGGCCAACTCGACGGCGTCGACGCCGGCGGCACGCGCGTCCTCGAGCCATTCGGTGCCGGTGAGCAGAGTCGGGGTGTCGCCCGCCGCCGCGAACCGCTGGCACAGCGCGATCGCGGGAAACGAGTGCCCGGGATCCGGCCCGGCGACCACGGCGACGCGCACGGGCCTACCCTGCCACAACGGCCGCATCTAGGCTGGTGACCATGACCGAGCAGACCATCGAAAACACCCGGACGGTCGAGACATTCCTGAACGCGTTGCAGGACGAGGACTTCGACACCGCTGAGGCCGCCTTGGCCGACGACCTGGTCTACCAGAACGTCGGGCTACCGACCATCCACGGGCGCCGCCGGGCGATGAAGCTGTTCCGGCGGATGGAGGGCGGCAGCACCGCGTTCGAAGTGAAGATTCATCGCATCGCCGCCGACGGTGCCGCCGTGCTCACCGAGCGCAGCGATGCGCTGATCTTCGGCCCGCTGCGCCTGCAGTTCTGGGTCTGCGGCGTGTTCGAAGTCCACGACGGGCAAATCACCTTGTGGCGCGACTACTTCGACTTCTACGACATGCTGAAAGCGACGGTTCGTGGTCTCGCGGCCCTGGCGCTGCCGTCATTGAAGGCGTCGTTCTAGGCACGAGTCCGATGCGCGAACGCCCCAACGCTATTCAGTACATCCGTTACTGCTATGGCCACCCGCTGCCCAGTTCGATGCGGGATTGGGTGCGCAACGACTTGGCCGGCAAGGGTGCCACCGCCCGGATGATGATCCGGGTCGCCGTTCCGGCGGTGCTGGTGCTCGCCCCGTTCTGGCTGATCCCGACGACGCTCTATGTGCATGCGGGCATGACGCTGCCGATCCTCATTCCGTTCGTGTATTTCTCGCATGCGCTGAACAAGGTGTGGCGTCGTCACATGCTGCGCATGCACAATCTCGATCCCGACCTGGTCGACGAACGGGCCCGCCAACGCGACGCCCACATCCACCGGGCCTACGTCGAGCGCTACGGCCCGCGACCCGAGTCAGCGCCGCATCGCAGCCACGACATCTAAGCCCGCGGCAACCCGCCGAGTTCGTCGAACGCCTGCGCCCAGCCGACCAGCCGGTCTGTTGCTCCGACCAGTTCTTCGCGATAATGCTGGCGGGACAACGGCGACGGTGCCGCGGCATCACCGTTCGCGGCCGACACCAATTGTGCTGCGGCGGTGACCATTTCGTTGTACTGACGCACACCGGTGCCTAACTGAGCGGTGAACGCGTTAATGGTGGGCACCAGATATGAGCGTGACTGCGGCGTGTACTGCGCCGCCCGCTCCATCGACACCACCTCCGCGGCCGTCGCCGCCATGGCCGCCGCGGTCTGGTTGGCCGCGGTAGTCAGCTCGCGGATCTCGTCGGGCGGCAACATGTTGCCCCGCTCCATCACGCCCAACAGCGAGAAGAAGCCACGTTCGGAAGCGCCGAGGGCGAACATTGCCGATCGGGCGGCAGAGCCCGGCGGCGGTAACCGGCGCGTGCTGCCGGGCCGCTGCACCGGCAGCGGCACCACGCGCAGCCATCGGTAGCGAAGCAGCAGCAGCGTCGCCGGAATCGCCTGCGCGACCGCAATCGAGCCGGTGATCACCAGCAGCAACGTGAACCAACCCCACGCCGCCAACAGCGCCGTCACCACGCCCCAGAACAGGCAGCCGGCGCTGAAGATCAGCCCCCAGCGCAACGCCCGTCGCCGGCGACGCAGCAGTCGCGCCCGCGGGTCGGTGACCGCGCTGATCTTGCGCATGACCAGATCGGAAAGCTCGCCGGCAGTGTCCAGACCCCGCTGCACCAGCGTTCGCCACTGACCGGTAGCCGTTACGCGTTGACCCGATTTCACCGCCATGTCGACCGTCCCGGTTACTGCTGACCGAGCGGCTTCTCAGCAGCGGTCGGGTCGGCAGCGGCCGCCGGTGTGCCCGGACTGGCCGCATTGCCGCCGGCCGGCAACGCCTCGCCACGCATCGACGCGCGGATCTGCTCCAGCCGGGAATGCCCGGCCATCTGCACGCCGGCCTGCTCGACCTCGAGCATGCGGCCCTGCACCGAGTTCTGCGCGAGTTCGGCGGCGCCCAGCGCGTTGGCGTAGCGACGTTCGATCTTGTCGCGGACCTCGTCGAGGCTGGGCGTGTTGCCGGGCGCGGCGAGTTCGCTCATTGACCGCAGCGACGCGCTGACCTGCTCCTGCATCTTGGCTTGTTCGAGCTGGCTGAGCAGCTTGGTGCGCTCGGCGATCTTCTGCTGCAGCACCATCGCGTTTTGCTCGACGGCCTTTTTGGCTTGCGCGGCGGCCTGCAGGGCCTGGTCATGCAGGCCTTTGAGGTCTTCGACACTCTGCTCGGCAGTCACCAGCTGCGCCGCGAACGCCTCGGCGGCGTTGTTGTACTCGGTGGCCTTGGCGGCGTCTCCGGCAGCGGTGGCCTGGTCGGCCAGCGTCAGCGCCTGGCGCACGTTGACCTGAAGTTTTTCGATGTCGGCCAGCTGCCGGTTGAGCCGCATCTCGAGCTGGCGCTGATTGCCGATCACTTGGGCGGCCTGCTGAGTCAGCGCCTGATGGGTGCGCTGTGCCTCCTCGATGGCCTGCTGGATCTGGACTTTCGGGTCGGCGTGCTCGTCGATCTTCGCGTTGAACAGCGCCATCACGTACTTCCACGCTTTGACGAACGGATTGGCCATCTGTCTAGCTCCGCCTTCTTTCGTGACTGCCGGATGGGGCTGGTGCGCTTGCCCTGCTGCTCAATTTATCGGTTTGGCGTCGATGGCCACACCCTTGGCGCGCAGCCGCTCGACAATGTCGCCGCTGAAGCGGCCCGCGCCGACCGCGCTCAGGCGATAGCCAGCGAGACCACCGGCGGAATGACGACCTTTGTGTCGGCATCGATGTTGGCGGCGCTCGACGTGCCCGACGTGGCGCGCTCTTGGCGGGCCAGTCGCTCACCGGCGTCGACGAGCAGGTCGGACAACGACACCTCCAGCGCATCGCAGATGGCGCTCAGCAATTCACTGGACGCTTCTTTGCGGCCGCGCTCGACCTCGGAGAGATATCCCAAGCTGACCCGAGCGGCATCGGAGACTTCGCGCAGGGTGCGGCCTTGTGAAGTCCGGGCCCGACGCAGCACGTCGCCGATGACCTCACGCAACAATGACGACATTGTGCACTCCTTGGTCCGGTCACGCTGATTGACACTGGTCATCTAGGTCAACGTGACGCGGGTGGGCATTGGTTCCCCGGACACAGCCCTTTTGCGTCAGGGCGCTGGCGGCCGGCCCCGAACATCTCGTAGGGCGGAAGCGATGTAGTCCACACCGGTGACCACGGTCAGCACGATGGCGATCGCCATCACCACCGTCGCCAAGACCTGCCATGATCCGGACAACGGCAACACGAACAACCCGATCGCCACCGCCTGCACGAGCGTCTTGAGTTTGCCGCCGCGACTGGCGGGAATGACGCCGCGGCGCAGCACGGCGAACCGCAGCACGGTGATGCCGACCTCGCGCACCAAGATCAGCACGGTGACCCACCAGGGCAGATCGCCGAGCATCGCCAGCCCGATCAGCGCCGCGCCGATGAGGGTTTTGTCGGCAATCGGGTCGGCCATCGTCCCGAATTCGGTCACCATCCCGTAGTTGCGGGCCAGCGCGCCGTCGAACCGATCCGTGATGACCGCTACCGCGAAAATCACGAAAGCCACGATGCGGCTGGGGGTTTCGTGCCCCTCCCCGGCGAATAGCGCCAACAGGAAGACCGGAACCAATACCAGACGCAGCAGCGTGAGCATGTTGGCGAGGTTGGTGACGCGCACACGCCGGACCATCGGACCGGTTTGAGGCTGCCCCGTCACGGCATCAGAATATCGGTTGCCCCTGGGATGGGCCGAAACCGATACTCTGCACCCGTGAACGCAGTGGGGGGTCCACGCGCCTACCGGCCAGCCGTCCGGCGTGCGCGGACCTCCGATGTCCCGGCCATCAAGCGACTCGTCGACACCTACGCCGGCAAGATCTTGCTGGAAAAAAACCTGGTGACGCTCTACGAGGCTGTCCAGGAGTTCTGGGTGGCCGAACACGAGGACCAGGTAGTCGGCTGCGGAGCGCTGCACGTGTTGTGGTCGGACCTCGGCGAGGTGCGCACGGTCGCGGTCGACCCGAGCATGACCGGCCGGGGTATCGGCCACGCGATCGTCGACCGGCTGCTCGAGGTGGCCCGCGACCTGCAATTGCAGCGGCTGTTCGTGTTGACTTTCGAGACGGAGTTCTTTTCCCGGCACGGATTCGCCGAGATCGACGGCACGCCAGTGACCGCCGAGGTCTACGAGGAGATGTGCCGCTCGTATGACATCGGTGTCGCGGAATTCCTCGACTTGAGCTACGTCAAGCCCAACATTTTGGGCAACACCCGGATGCTGCTGGTGCTCTAGCCGCCGAGCGTGAAGCTGGGTTCACGTTGGTGGCCGAACGTGAAACTGGGTTCACGCTCGGCGCCAGTCGGCGACGCTCGGCGCCGCTCGGCGCCAGTCGGCGTCCCTCGGCGTCAGTCGGCGTCCCCGACGTCGTCCCCGCCGCCGCGGATGGACGTCAGCGTCGCGGCCAGCTCGTCGGGTTTGACCAGCACCTCTCGGGCCTTGGACCCCTCGGAGGGCCCGACGATGCCGCGGGTCTCCATCAGGTCCATCAACCGGCCGGCCTTGGCAAAGCCCACCCGCAGTTTGCGCTGCAGCATCGAGGTGGAGCCGAATTGGCTCGACACCACCAGCTCGACGGCCTGCAGGAACACGTCCATGTCGTCGCCGATGTCGGGGTCGACATCCTTGCGCTCCCCGGTGGGCTTGGCGGTGGTGACGCCGTCGGTGTACTCGGGTTCGGCTTGCTCCTTGCACGCGGCGACGACGGCGTGGATCTCCTCGTCGGTGATGAACGCCCCCTGCAGGCGGAGCGGTTTGCCCGCCCCCATCGGCAGGAACAGACCGTCGCCCATCCCGATCAGCTTCTCGGCACCCGCCTGGTCCAGGATCACCCGGGAGTCGGTCAGCGACGACGTGGCGAACGCCAGCCGCGACGGCACGTTGGTCTTGATCAGGCCGGTGACCACGTCGACCGACGGCCGCTGGGTGGCCAGCACCAGATGGATACCGGCCGCGCGGGCCTTCTGGGTGATCCGCACGATCGCGTCCTCGACGTCGCGGGGGGCGGTCATCATCAAATCGGCCAGCTCGTCGACGATGGCCACCACATACGGGTAGGGCCGGTACTCGCGCTGGCTGCCCAACGGCGCGGTGATGGCACCGGAGCGCACCTTGTCGTTGAAGTCGTCGATGTGGCGCACCCGGGAGGCCTGCATGTCCTGGTAGCGCTGCTCCATCTCCTCGACCAGCCACGCCAGCGCCGCGGCCGCCTTCTTGGGCTGAGTGATGATCGGGGTGATCAGGTGCGGAATGCCTTCATACGGCGTGAGTTCCACCATCTTCGGGTCGATCAGGATCATCCTGACCTCCTCGGGGGTGGCCCGCGCCAGCAACGACACCAGCATGGAGTTGACGAAGCTGGACTTGCCGGATCCGGTCGAGCCGGCCACCAGCAGGTGCGGCATCTTGGCCAGGTTGGCGCTGATGAAGTCGCCTTCGATGTCCTTGCCCAGACCGATGACCAGCGGATGGTGGTCGCGACGGGTCTCGCGTGCGGTGAGCACGTCGGCCAGTCGCACCATTTCCCGGTCGGTGTTGGGCACCTCGATGCCGACGGCGGATTTACCGGGGATCGGGGCCAGCATCCGGACACTCTCGGTGGCCACCGCGTAGGCGATATTGCGGTGCAGCGCAGTGATTTTCTCGACCTTGACGCCCGGACCGAGTTCGACTTCGTAGCGGGTGACAGTGGGCCCCCGGGTGCAACCGGTCACCGCCGCGTCGACCTTGAACTGCTGCAGCACCGACGTGATCGCGTCGACCATCTGCTCGTTGGCGGCGCTGCGCCGCTTCGGCGGGTCGCCGGCGATCAGCAAACTCAATGACGGCAGCGTGTACGGTCCCTCGACGACCCGGTCGGTGACCTGCGGTTCGCGCTTGGGTTTGCGCCGGCTGCGCGCGACGGCAGGCTCCGGAACGGTTGGAGTGTCGTCGGCGGCCACGGGCTGGTCGCGGGACGGCCAGGCCTGTGGTTCGTCGTCGCCGTAGGCCGCCGGGTCGTCGTAGTAGCCGTCGGAAAAGTCCTCCGGCACAGCATCGTCGGCTTCGGGCTCGTCGTAGTCGGACTCGTCGGGATAGTCGTAGCCGAACATCCGGGTGCCGAACATGGCGCGCACCGTGTCGGGCACCTCGCGAATCGTGGTGCCGGTCAATAGCAGCAGGCCGAACAGTGCGGCGATGAACAGCAGCGGCGCAGCAATCCACTTGCTCAATCCGTCCGAGAGCGGTCCCCCGATGGCGAACCCGATAAAGCCCGCCGCGTGCTGGCGGGCCTGCGGCGCACCCGGTGAGCCGGCCCACAGATGCCACAGCCCCAGCACCGGCAGCACAACCATTGCCGAACCGAGCACCAGCCGCGGCCGGGCATCCGGGTCGGGCTCGGTACGCATCAGCAGCACCGCCGCCGCGGCAGTGACCACCGGCAGCAGCACGACGGCCGATCCGATGAACGTCCGCAACACCGAGTCGACCCACGCCCCCACCGGGCGGGCGGCATCGAACCACGAGCTGGCGGCGATGACGACGGCAAGCGCCAGCAGAGCCAGCGCGATGCCGTCGCGGCGGTGGCCCGGATCGATGTCGCGGGCCCGGCCCACCGACCGCGCCGCGCTGCCGGTGCCCTTGGCCAGCATCAGCCATCCGGCGCGCATCGCTCGCCCGCAGGTCAGCCCGGCCGTGGCAACCAGCGACGGGTTGCGGCGCTTGGCCGGCGCCGACGGCCGGCGCCGTGGCGATGCTGGGCGCGCGGGCCGGCCGCCGCGCCGCGACGTGGCCTTTGACCTGCTCGTTCGGGTGCCGGATCGGGCCACGGTCTTACTCGCCATGCCGGCAAGCCTAGTCGCAAATGCACCATCTGCACCATCCGCCACACTGGCAACCCGAACCTGGCCGCCTGGACCGCCGGAAAGCCTGAGTAGAGTGACAGCCGTCACGTCAGCTACCTCGAGGAGCTTCCACCATGCCCGTCGTCGTCGTCGCCACCCTCACCGTCAAGCCGGAGTCGGTCGACACCGTCCGCGACATCCTCAGCCGCGCGGTCACCGACGTGCACGGCGAACCGGGCTGCCAGCTGTACTCCCTGCACCAATCGGGCGAAACGTTCGTGTTCGTCGAGCAGTGGGCCGACGAAGACGCGCTCAAAGCTCACAGCACCGCGCCTGCGATGGCGACGATGTTCAAGGACGCCGGCGAGCATCTGGCCGGTGCGCCCGACATCAAGATGCTGCAACCCGTCGTCGCCGGCGATCCGGCCAAGGGTCAGCTACGTCCCTGATGGGCCGTCCTCTCGCCGGCAAAGTCGCGCTGATCACGGGCGCCGCACGCGGCCAGGGCCGCGCCCATGCGGTGCGACTGGCCGCCGACGGCGCCGACATCATCGCCGTCGACCTGTGCGATCGAATCCCGAGCGTGCCGTATCCGCTGGCCACCGCCGCCGATCTGGCCGCCACGGTCAAGCTGGTCGAGGACACCGGAGCCCGCATCGTGGCCCGTCAAGGTGACGTGCGCGACCGCGACTCATTGGCCGCCGCGCTGCAGGCGGGCCTCGATGACCTCGGCCGGCTGGACATCGTGGTCGCCAACGCCGGTATCGCACCAATGCAGGCCGGCGCCGACGGCTGGCGCGACGTCATCGATGTCAACCTCACCGGAGCTCATCACACCGTCGAAGTCGCGATACCGACGATGATCTCCCAAGGCGACGGCGGGTCGATCGTCTTGATCAGTTCGGCCGCCGGGCTTTCGGGCATCGGCAGCGCCGACGCCGGTTCCATCGGCTATGCCGCCGCCAAGCACGGCCTGGTCGGCCTGATGCGCGTCTACGCCAACCACCTTGCGCCGCATAGTATTCGGGTCAACTCGGTGCACCCGTCCGGTGTCGACACCCCGATGATCAACAACGAGTTCACCCGCCGATGGTTGGCCGATCTGGTCGCCGAGTCCGGTGCACCGCCGGACATGGGCAACGCGTTGCCCGTGCAGGTGTTGCAGCCCGATGACATCGCGAACGCGGTGGCATGGCTGGTTTCCGACCAAGCCCGCTACGTCACCGGGATCACGCTGCCGGTCGACGCGGGCTTTTTGAACAAGCGCTAGCGATGGCGCGAAACCCCGCGGCCCAGACCGCTTTCGGCCCGCTGGCGCTGGCGGCCATCGAACAGCACGAACCGCCGGACAAGCGGTTGGTCAACGACGACTTGGCGGCCCGATTCCTGCCGGCACCCACGCGGTGGCTGGTCGCCGCGCTGCGCCCGGCGCCGCTGCGACGACTGCTGATGGCCGGCATGGAGCGCAGCGGCCCGGGACTGTGGACCAACCTCGCCTGCCGTAAGCACTACATCGCCGACAAGCTCGACGAGGCGCTGGAGGGCATCGACGCCGTGGTCGTCCTTGGCGCCGGGTTGGACACTCGCGCTTATCATTTGGCGCAGTACACCGCGATCCCGGTCTTCGAAGTCGATCAGCCGGTCAACATCGCTCGCAAGGCGGCGGCGGTACAGCGGGTGCTGGGCGAGCAACCACGCTCGGTCCGGTTGGTGCCGGTGGACTTCGAGCATGACGACCTGCTCACCGTGTTGGCCGGAGTCGGCTATCGAACCGACTATCGGACGTTTTTCATCTGGGAGGGCGTGACGCAATATCTCACCGCCAACGCCGTACATGCCACGCTGGCAGGACTGCGACCCGTCGCATCGGGTAGCCGGCTGGCGTTCACCTATGTTCGGCCCGATTTCATCGACGGCACCAACCTGTACGGCGCCAAGTCGTTGTACCGCAAGGTTCGGCAGCGTCGCCAACTGTGGCACTTCGGGCTTCAGCCGACCGAGGTGGCGCCGTTTCTCGACCAGTTCGGTTGGCGGCTGATCGAGCAGGTAGGGCCCGAAGAGCTGGTCCGGCGTTACGTCGAGCCGACCGGCCGCAACCTCGCCGCGTCGCAGATCGAGTGGTCGGCGTACGCCGAGAAGCGTTGAGATTGCGTCTGCGGCTCAAATTTCCAGCACCGTCGGCACGATCATCGGCTGGCGACGGTAGGTTTCACCCACCCACTTGCCGACCGTGCGCCGCACCGCTTGGGCGATCCGGGCTGGGTCGGTGACGTTCTCGGCCGCCAGCGATTCCAGTTCGGCCTCGACCTTGCGCACGGCGGGCTCGAGCGCCTTGGGGTCTTCGGAGAATCCGCGCGAATACAGGTGCGGCAATGCGGCGGGCTGACCGGTGCCGCGGCGCACCACGACGGTGACGGCGACGAAGCCCGATGACAGGATGAGCCGTTCACCCAGGGTGATGTCGCCGACGTCGCCGGTGATCAGCCCGTCGACGAACATCTTGCCGACCGGCACCGCACCGGCGATGGTGGCTTTGCCGGCCACAAGATCGACGCTCACGCCGTTCTCGGCCAACAGGATCGACTCCTCGGGCACCCCGGTGCGAGCAGCCAGTGCGGCGTTGGCGCGCAGCATTCGCCAGGTCCCGTGTACCGGCATGACCTGGCGAGGCCGCACCCCGTTATAGAGGAACAGCAACTCACCCGCGTAAGCGTGCCCCGAAACATGCACTCGCACTTGTTGATTGGTGACAACGCGAGCGCCGATCTTCGACAGGGCGTCGATGACTCCGTACACGGCTTCTTCGTTACCCGGTATCAGCGACGACGACAAGATGATCAGGTCGTCGGCACTCAGCGTGATGCTGCGGTGTTCGCCACGCGACATCCGCGACAGCGCTGACATCGGCTCGCCCTGAGTGCCGGTGGTAATCAACACCACCCGTTCGGGTGGCATCATTTCCGCCGCCCCGATGTCGAGCAGATTCGAGTCGTCCACCCGCAAAAACCCGAGCTCGCGGGCGATGCCCATGTTGCGGACCATGGAACGCCCGACGAACGACACCCGCCGGTCCAATGCCACTGCCGCGTCGATGATCTGCTGCACCCGGTCCACGTTGGAGGCAAAGCACGCGACGATCACCCGGCCCTCGGCGCCGCGGATCAACCGGTGCAGCGTCGGGCCGACCTCGCTTTCCGACGGCCCGACGCCGGGAATCTCGGCGTTGGTCGAATCACACAGAAACAGGTCCACCCCATCGGCACCGAGCCGCGACATACCGGGCAGGTCGGTGGGGCGCCCGTCGAGCGGCAACTGGTCGAGCTTGATGTCACCAGTGTGCAGAACGGTTCCCGCGCCCGTGCGCACCGCGATCGCCAGCGCATCGGGGATCGAATGGTTGACCGCGAAGTACTCGCACTCGAACACCCCGTGAGTGCTACGCATGCCCTCGGCGACTTCGATGAACACCGGCTTGAGCTGGTGTTCACGACATTTCGCGGCGACCAAGGCCAAGGTGAACTTCGAGCCGACGACCGGAATGTCGGGGCGCAGCTTGAGCAGGAACGGGATTGCCCCGATGTGGTCTTCGTGGGCGTGGGTCAACACCAGCGCCTCGACTTCGTCGAGTCGCTCTTCGATATGCCGCAGGTCCGGCAGGATCAGATCGACGGCGGGCTCGTCGTGGGTGGGAAACATGACTCCGCAGTCGATGATCAGCAGTCGGCCGAGATGCTCGAAAACCGTCATGTTGCGGCCGATTTCGCTGATCCCGCCCAGCGCAGTAACCCGTAGTCCGCCAGTGGTCAACGGTCCTGGCGGAGAAAGCTCTAGATCCACTTGGGGGTCACCTGAGCACTGAGGCCGCGCGCATGTCGGCAGCCAACGCCTCGACTTGCTCCGGGCTGGCCGGCACTTGTGGCAGCCGGGGGTCGCCGACCTCGATGCCCTGCAACCGCAGCCCCGTCTTGGACATCGTCACTCCGCCCAGCCGGCTCATCGCATCGCACAGTGGGCTGAGCGCGACGTTGATCTTGCGGGCAGTGGCCACATCCCCGGATTGGAAGGCAGTCAACAAGTCTCGCAGTTGCCCTGCCGCGAAGTGAGAGATCACGCTGATGAAGCCGGTCGCGCCCATCGCCAGCCACGGCAGGTTCAGCGCATCGTCGCCGGAGTAATAGGCCAGCCCGGTTTCGGCCATCAGCTGCGCGCCGGCATGCAGATCACCCTTGGCGTCTTTGATGCCGACGATGTTGGGGTGAGATGCCAACGCGCGGATGGTGTCGGGCTGGATCGGCACCACCGACCGCGGCGGGATGTCGTAGAGCACGACCGGCAGGGCGGTGGCGTCGGCGACGGCGGTGAAGTGCGCCAACAACCCGGCCTGCGACGGCCTCGAGTAGTACGGCGTGACGACCAGCAGCCCGTGGGCGCCCACGCCCGCGCACGCCTCGGCCAGCCGGACGCTGTGCTCGGTGTCATTGCTGCCTGCGCCGGCGATGACACGGGCACGATCACCGACCGCTTCCAACACCGCCCGCAGCAGCGTGAGCTTCTCGTAGTCGGCAGTGGTGGGCGACTCACCGGTGGTGCCGGACAGCACCAGACCGTCACAACCGGCGTCGACGAGGTGGTTGGCCAGTCGTGCGGCCGCCACGGTGTCCACCGAGCCGTCCGAACCGAACGGCGTCACCATCGCGGTCAGGACGGTGCCCAGGCGCGTCCGCGCGTCGAAGCCGGCTGTGCTCACGGCTTCTAGATTACCCGCCGGGTACAAGCCTCTCGCACGTCAGCGCTGTCTCAGGCTTCAGTAGCCAGCGGACTGGTCGCCACCTCTGTCCCGTCGGCCAACGTGGTGATCTGGAAGTCGGCGAAGACGGTCGGCGCAACCCCGGCTAGTTCCCGCAGGCAGGCGATGGCCAGCCGCCGGATCTCCACATCGGCGTGCTCGCTGGCCCGCACCGCGACGAAGTGCCGCCAGGCCCGGTAGTTGCCGGTGACCACGATGCGGGTTTCGGTGGCGCTGGGCAGCACCGCGCGGGCGGCTTGACGGGCCTGTTTGCGCCGCAAGACCGCATTGGGCTGGTCGGCGAACTTGGCTTCCAGCTTGGCCAGCAGTTCGGTGTAGACGGCCCGGCTGGTGTCGGCGGCCCGAGCCACGATCTGCTGCAGCTCCGGGTCGTCTTCGATGCCGGGCGGGATCACGACCTGTGCGTTCTTTTCGGGCACGTAGCGCTGCGACAGCTGCGAATAGGAGAAGTGCCGGTGGCGGATCAGCTCGTGGGTGCACGATCGGGAGATGCCGGTGATGTAGAAGGACACGCTGGCGTGCTCGAGCACCGACAAATGCCCGACGTCGATGATGTGCTGGAGGTAGCCGGCGTTGGTCGCGGTCTTGGGGTTGGGCTTTGACCAGCTCTGGTAGCAGGCCCGGCCGGCGAATTCGACCAGCCCCTGACCGCCGTCGGCGTCGGTGCTCCATGGCACGTCCGGCGGCGCCAAGAACTCGGTCTTGGCGATCAATTGCACGCGCAGCGGCGCCGTCTCGGCCACGGCGCTCACCCTAGCGGCGATCGCAAACTCGGCGCAGCCGAGCGCCGCGGGTCGCCGCCAACCTAGCGCCACCGGGCCCATACATAGGGCACCAGCGCCCGCAGGAAGTCCAAGTCGGGGCCGGGTTTCGCGTCGGCGAACGCCTGCTCGAAATACTCCTCGGCGACCAACAGAATGCCCTCGGCGAACTCGCTGGTGTATGCGATGCTGCCGTAGCTGTCCATCAGGGTGCGCACTCGGTGCACCAACTCAGTCGATCGCTCAGATCGACTGAGGTGCAAGTAATCTCGCACCACTTCGAGGTCGCGGCCGTCGGCGACGGACAGTAGATGAACCAGCGGCAGGGTCCGCTTGCCTTCGTAGAGGTCGCCGAGAATCTCCTTGCCGTAAACCCGTTCGTCGCCGACCAGGTTTAACAAGTCGTCACGGATCTGGAAAGCCGCACCGAAATGAAACCCGAACCGCACCAGCGGATCGAGGTGCGCTGTGCCGCGAGAGCCCACCATCGCACCCACCCGCAGCGGATGGATGGTGGTGTACCAGCAGGTCTTGTGCATGATCAGATGCAGGTAGTCGTCCGGCCGCAGATCCTCGACCTTGTCCAGCTGCCAGCCCACCTCGAGCGCCTGCCCTTCCAGGGTGCGCATCGCCATGGTGTCGAACTCGGCCCACACCAACTCGGCTAGGTCGCGGTCGAGCCGCCGGGTCGCCCGCCGCAGCACCTGCCCGGCCACCACCGCCAACGCATCGCCGGCATTCAGCGCTGCGGCTATTCCGTGCGTGGCCGCCAGAGTCGGTCTGCCGCGGCGCATTTCACTGCCGTCGGCAACATCGTCGTGCACCAGAAATGCGTTGTGCAGCAATTCAATTGTCACCGCCAGACCCAGCAGTTCGTCCGAGTCCGCGCCGAACGCGCGGCCGGCCGACAGGCACAGCGCGGGTCGCAACGCCTTGCCCGGGCGGGACGGATACTCGCGCATCGGCGCGTAGAGCCATTGGCTGGGTTCGCCGTCGGGCATCGCGTCGAGCATCGACCGGCGGACCAGCTTGGCAACCTCGCGCAGCCGCTCGTCGACGCCCGACACCAATTGGGTGCGATCGGCGGTGCTGGTCATGTGTCGGGCAGTCGGACGGTCAGCACCACAGGCAGCCAAAGGTCGGGGTGACCGCTGGCCACCAGGGTGCCGCGATAGACGCCGGGCCGCACCTGTGAGCTCACGTCGACCGTGACGACAACACCGCGACTGGACCGACGGGGCATCGGTACGACCGCGGTGTCGATGCGCACTGCATCGGCCGAGATCACGTCGCCGTCGTGACCGAGCAGATCACTGCACTGCAGCCGGACGTCCGCGTGGTCTGCGGGCCCGCGGTTGTGCAACCAGATCTCGGTGCCGGCCGAGCCGGCAACGGCGGCCTCCAGCGCCAAAACACCGTGCGCGTCGGGGTTGTTCAGGTCAAGGGCCAGCACACCGCGGGCCGCCGGCGTGGGCGGTATCGATCGAAGCAGGAGCTGGCCAACCATCGACCACCACGCCCGCGTCAGTCGTTCGAATTCCGGCAGGCCGGCCGGCCCGAGGGTGTCAGTGCCTGCGGCCGCCAACGTCTTTCCGTTGCTCGCTTCGGCGCTGGGCTGTCCGTTCTCCTCCGAGCCGACTGCCCGGACGACGCGATCGACGATCCGGCTGGCGGCCCGAAGCCCTTCGGCCTGAATGGCACTGAGCGCACGCGCGTTAGCCGCGGGATCGAAAACCGATGCCCACGGCAGGTCGTCAATGGTGCCGTCGTCGCCGAAGCCCCGATTCGTCACCGCTGCCTCCCGGCCGTGTGTGGCAAGTAGCCAATGCTAGGTCGCGAGGTGGCCGGAACGCGGCGCTTTTCCGTCGATTCCTCTGCACGAGAACCCGGTGGATCGATCGACGCAACGCTAAACTACCTGGGAAAACCCGGGGACGGGAGACCCAGATGGCGACGACCGACACGCCGACGACCGCTCAATCTCTCCTCGCGCTGTACGGCGCGCTCGATCAAGCGGTCACCGAGACCGGCGACGCGCATACCGAAGCCATCGTCGAGCGCTATCTCCCCGGTACCACGGGGAAAAACGCCGGCTGGTACGACGAATTGCTCGGCTTCCAGAGCAGCCTTGTGCCCCGCACCGTGGAAGCACCCCCCACCCCGGATCTGAGTCAGGCGTTGACCGTTCTGCAAGGCCGAGCCGAGCCGACGGCGATGCCTGAAGCCGAGTTGCAGCCGGGAGTGCAGTACGCCAGGGGCGCAGAAGCCCGACCCGAGCCGCTGACTGCGGTGCAGAAGTCTCGCATGCTCTACGCGATCGGGGCCCTCAGTCACTTGCCGCAGAAGTATCCGCCGAGCGAGTACGACCCGCTGTTCGCGCGGGCGCTGGAGAGCATCGGCACCCCCGGCGGTGACCTGCTTGACCTGCTGCGAAGTGAGTTCAACAGCCCTGACGACTGGCCGCACGTCATGTATCTGGGCGAGCAGCGCGGGCTGATCGGCAGTGTGGTGGCCGCCGTTCCGCTGTGCCAGCGCAAGTTCAAGTGGGTTCACGGCTACCCGTGCGTCGTGCTGACCACCGACTTCGCCCGAACAGATGTGTCGCTCGACGACCTGAAGGCTGTCATCGACCCGCTGAACTGGGACAAGTGCTTGCCGTTCTTCTGCTTGATGACGGGAGAGGTCAAGCGCAACGACGGATGGAGCCGGGTGCTCGAACATGTCAGCACCATCTGTCACGTCCCTGGAGCCCAGATGGTGACGCCACTGAAGTACTGGAAGGGCGAGCAGCTGCCGCAACCCTCGGCGTGGGTCGACTACGAGCTCGACGACGATCCGGCGCCCGGCGAAAAGGGCGACGGGTGGATGGTGGTCGACGAAGGCTTCATCAGAATGACGTCCACGGTCGGCAACTCCGCCCAGGACGGCGTGCGGGTGCGCACCCGCAAGGTTGCGGGCTTCCGCAACCTGGGCTGGGCTCCCGCTGCGATGTATGCGTGCGTGATGGGCTACGGCAACCAAGGCCTGGAGATGCTGATCGACGGAGTCGCAAAGCGAAAGGCCGACGGCGGGGTGGGCTGGACGCCGTGGGAAGCGTCGATAGCGCCGGCTGGGCCCGGCGCCACGCCGGGCTCCGACAAACCGAGGCAGCCGGCAGACGACACGGACCCCGCTCAGCGGGCTGTGGCGCTGGCGGTCGAGCTGGTCAACAAGTGCATCGACGACATGTCGGCAACGAGTGCGGCATTGGCGAGTAAGTGGGCAAGCGGTGCGATGCCGATCGCCGAGACGATGACGTACACCACCGACCTGGCGGCCCGGCTGGCGACCGATCCCTGGCGTTATCTGGAGCGGCTGCGCGGCGCGGACACCGGCCCGGCTCACAAGGATGACAAATGACCAGTCCGTTACCTAATCCGTCGCGCATCACGGAGTGGGCCGAAATCTCACGGCGTTTCATCAACCAGGCGAGTGCCGTGGTGCTGGAGGCCAACGAGCAGATCAAAGCCGAATCCTTCGGCGGAGCCCAGTGGACCAAGTCAGCGCGGCGCCTAGTCAATCTTGCTCTGACCGCGGGGTTGGAAATGGCTCCGCAATCGGTGTGTTTTCCGCAGTCGGCTGCGGACCTCGAGCTGTCGGATTTCATCGACGTCGATCCTGACAATGAATGCGAGAGAGTGCTTTCCGTTGCCAAGCCGTTCGTGTTGGACGGCGCACCGTCGTGTGTGATTCCGAATCAGTTCGTCGTGTTTGTGCCCGCGATCCTGCGCGTGTACGCCAAGCGATTTCGGGTGGGTGTCAGCTGGCCGGACCTTCGAAGCGGCACGTATCGGGGCCGGGTTCGGCTGGCCCGCACCCAGACTCCGCAGCCGGGTAGCCAAGAGATTGACGTCGTCATCGACCTCTGAGCATGTCCGCCGCCCCGCACACCATCGACGAATTGCTGGACCGCGCGGTCCAAGCGATCAACAGTGGTGACCGCGCCACCGCCAGTGCGCTGGCCGAACAGGTGTTGACCGTCGACAGCGCCAACCGCGACGCCGAAGACCTGCTCACCGCCCCAGCCGCCGGTAGCGGCGAATTACGGCGATTGACAATCCTTTTCGCCGACGTGGTGGATTCCACCGCACTATCCACCCGCATCGAGCCGGAAATCTATCGCACGGTGATCGGTCGCTACCGCCAGCAAGTGACCGAGATCGTCGACCGCTACGAGGGCCATGTGTTCTCCACCAAGGGAGACGGGCTGCTCGCGGTGTTCGGTCATCCGATAGCCCACGAGAACGATGTGCGACGTGCGGTCCAGGCCGGTCTGGACATCACGCGTGAGGTGGCACGGCTCAGTGAGCGGGTCCGGTCGCGGTTCGGCTTCGACATCTCGGTGCGCGCCGGAGTACACCGGGGCCTGGTGTACCTCGACGTGGCACAAGACGATGTGTACGGGCTGGGCGCCAATCTCGCCTCCCGGGTCTCGGGACTGGCGTCGCCAGGCTCTGTCGTCGTCTCCGGTGCCATCGCTCCCCTGGTACGCGACCACTTCGAACTCCAAGCTCGGCCGGCCCAGTCCGTCAAAGGTATCGACGAGCCCGTCGACCACTTCCAGGTCGTCGGGGAGCATGTCACCGTCATGCGGATTCCGCTGGGTCCGCTGGTCGGCCGGGAGCGTGAGCTCGAACATCTGCGGGCCAGTTGGGCTTTGGCTGAGAACGGCTCGCTGACCAGCGTTGGGGTCGGCTTCAGCGGTGAGGCCGGGATGGGCAAAAGTCGATTAGCCACGGCCGCAGCCGATTTAGCCGAAAGCGCAGGGCACTTGGTGCTCGCGTTGGTCGGATCGCCGTTTCATACCGACGCCGGCCTCTACCCCATTCGCGCTCTGCTCGAGCAACGATGCGGGATCGACCGGGCAACAGAACAAGCTGACCGGTTGCGGTTGCTGGCCGACGAGGTGCGAACCCGCGGCCTCGATCCGGAATCCGAAGTACCGCTGCTGGCACCGGTATTGGGCATTGCCGCCGAACACGGCTATCAGCCGGTTCGCGTCGAGGGCACCAAGCTCTACCAGCAGATCATCCAGGCCATCGTTGATTACCTGCTTGCCTGCACCGGTAACAGCCCGGCGGTGGTGCTGGCTGAAGACCTGCAGTGGTTCGACGCGTCAACGCTGCACGTAATCGAGTCACTGCTTGGCACGACCAGGGGCCGGCTGCTGGTCGTCCTCACCGGACGCGATCTCACTTCGCTGCGAGACATCGCTTCTCTGCGGGTTTTCGAACTTGCGCCGTTGACCTCGCACGAAACCGACGAGCTGATCACGGCGCTGGACCCGACGTTGTCGGTCGACGAGCGGGGCGAAGTGGCTCGCCGCTGCGACGGGGTACCGCTGTACATCGAAGAGGTCGTCACCAAGATGCACGACCAGCCCACCGACGAGGCGGGCTGGACGCGGGCCCCCGATGCTCTCTACGAGCCGTTGTTTTCCCGGCTTCGGGCAAGTCAGACCACCATTCAGGTCGTCGAGGCCGCTGCCGCGATCGGCCGGGAATTCGACCACGCCCTGCTGCGCAGCGTCCTGGATATGGCCGAGCCCGATCTCGACGCCGCCATTCGGGATCTCGAGGCAGCGCTGGCTTTCGAACCGACCGCCGATGACCGCTGGCGGTTTCGGCATGAATTGCTGCGTGAGGTGGCCTACGAGCTGCCGCCGCCCAGCGTGCGTCGCGCATTGCATGGACGGGTGGCCGACGCGCTTGTCCGGAGCTCGGATGAGCCCGACTGGCACCTGGTCGCGCTGCATTACGAGAACGCGGAACGCTTCGACGAGGCGGCCAATGCCCACCAGCAGGCATCGCTGGTTGCCCAGCGCCGCGGCGCCCTCGAGGAAGCGCGCGCGTGCCTGACCCGCGCCATCGCGCAGAACGAACGGGCGGCATCCGGTCCGGCGCGCGACCGGCGCGAGACCCGGATTCGCCTGCGGCGCGGGTTCCTCACGTCGGCGGTAAAGGGAACCGCCAGCCCGCAGGCCGCCGCCGACTTTGAACGTTGCCTCCAGCTTGCGGGCACCGACCTTCGCGAAGACGTGCTGCTGTCGACGCTGTTCGCGCTGTGGGCGTACTACCTGCCGAGAGGCGACCTGCGCCGCTGCCTACAGCTCTCCGAGTCCACTCGCGGCAAGATTCCCGGCCGCGGCTGGTTTCGCCCCGCGTTCGGCGCCGTCGCGTTGTTCCGCGGGGATTTCGGCACCGCACGCGCGGTCCTCGAAGAAGTCGCGGCAGAAGTGACACAGCGGGACCTCACCGCCTTCGAATCGGTGTGGTTCGTGCCCAGCGACCCGGTCACCTCGGTGCACACCGACTTGGCGCTGGCGCGGTTCGTTCAGGGCGATGTCTGCGGCGCCGAGGAGCAACTCGCCGAAACCGTACGTCGGGTGGCGAATCTCGGGTTCCCGCAGGGCCCGTTCAGCCATGCCTATCAACGGTTTTTCGAAATTTGGATGTGGATGGAGGCCGGCTGGCTGGACCGCGCCGCGGATACTGTCCGGGAGCTCGAGGCGCAGGCCGAACGGCACGGCTTCGAGTATTGGACCATGACGGCGGTCACGCAGCGGGCCACGATCGGCGCGCTGTCGGCACTTTTAGCCGACGGCGGCAACCCGACCATTGTGCAGCCACACATCGAGATGATGACGTTGATCGTCCAAAACCTGCGGGACGCAGAGGTCAAGCTGTTCGTCACCTTCTATGACGCGGTTCTCGCGCGTCTGCTGACCGCGGTGGGCAAGACCGACGAGGCACGCAGACGGTTGGACATCGCATTGCAATTCGGCACAGAAAGCGATGCCAATTTTTACCGCGCCGAACTGTTGCGGTTGCGCGCTCAGACCGCCGCCGACGTCGACGCCCGGGATGCCGACTTGCGCGCTGCCGTCGACACGGCCCACCAGCAGGCAGCGTCGATCTTCGAATTACGCGCTGCGATGGACGTATTCGAGCTGGACGGCCAATCCGGGACCGCACCACTGAAAGAAGCGATCAGCCGTTTCCCGACCGACAGCGATTGGCCGGAGCTCGTCCGAGCCCGGGCGCTGCTCGGGTGAGCCGGCCAGGCGGCAAGGTCGCCATCCTCGGCGGTGGCATGGCCGGTCTGAGCACCGCGTGGCGACTGAGCGAACCCGGTTGGCGCGATCGCTTCGACGCGATCACCGTTTACCAACGGGGCTGGCGGCTCGGCGGCAAAGCCGCATCCAGCCGCGGCATTCACGGCCGCATCGAGGAGCACGGGCTACACATCTGGCTGGGCTCCTACGAGAACGCCTTCGCACTACTTCGCGAGTGCTACAGCGAACTCGACAGGGCCACAAGCGATCCGACGGCACCGATCGCCGACTGGGATCAAGCGCTGATTCCGGCGGACAACGTGGGTGTGGCCGACGAATTCGGCAGCGATTGGCTGATCTGGCTGGCGACATTCACCAGCAACGACGGGCTGCCCGGCGAGCCCGGTGCCACCGGCCGCGAGATGACCGTCGTCGAGTTCACCCGTCGTGCCCTGCGACTGGTGTGCGACTTCGCCGAATCTCAGCGCGGCGCAACGCCTGCCGGACTTACCCTTTCCACCTGTCCCGAGCCGCCGCCGGTCACCCACTGGATCGACACGGTCGCCAACGCGGCGCTGGCGGCGCTGCTCGCGCTGACCGATCCGCACGTGCCGCAGCGCACAGTCGCACAACTGATCGAGGATGCGCTCGACGCGGTGCGCGCTGCACTCGAGTACGAGCGACGCCCAGACCACAAGCGGTCCTGGCTCTTGCTGTCGATGATGACCGCGGTAGTCCGTGGCATTTTCGCCGACAATCTCATCACCGACCCGCGCGGATTCCGGGCGATCAACGACGAAGACTTCACTGCCTGGCTGCTGCGGCATGGTGCTCATCGCGACGTGCTGGACTTCGCGCTGGTGCGCGGTGTGTACGACCTCGTCTTCGGTTACCGGGAGGCCGACCCCGACCAGCTGTCATTCGGTGCCGGGCTGGCGGTCTTCATGACCGGCTTGGTTCTCTTCGGCCACAAAGGGGCGGTCTTCTGGAAGATGACCGCCGGGATGGGCGACGTCGTGATCGCTCCGCTCTACCAGGCGTTGCGGCGGCGCGGTGTCGAGTTCGAGTTCTTCCACCGGCTCGACGCGCTGCATCTCGATGAGCGGCGACTGGCGGTCGACGCGATCACGATGGGACGCCAGGTGCGCCTGACCGACGGCGTGTCCCGCTACGAGCCGTTGACGAAAGTGCATGGGCTGCCGGTCTTTCCCAATGCGCCGCTGGCCGAGCAGCTCGCCGCCGAGCCCAGTCCTGGCGGCGGCTGGCATTCGCTGGAGACGCACTGGTCCGACCACGCCGATGCGGAGACCCGCGTGTTGCGCCGCGGCGTCGACTTCGACCACGTCGTACTCGCCGTCTCGGTCGGCATGCTTCCCGTCGTCGCCGCGGAGTTGATCGACGACCGAGTCGAGTGGCAGGAGATGACGTCTCGCATTCGCACGGTAGCCACCCAGGCGTTTCAGCTTTGGCTTCGCCCCGACGAACCGTCGCTGGGCTGGAACGAACCGGGCGTGACGATCAGCGCCTACCTGCGTCCGTTCGAGACGTGGGCGTCGATGCCGCAGACGCTGTGGGCCGAGGACTGGCCCGAGCATGATCGGCCGGGGACTGTCGCCTACTTCTGCGGCACGCTGAACGCGACGTGGCCCACCGCCGAGGTCGGCGCGAGTTACGCGCGACGCTATGAAGAGCGTGTGCGTGCGGCGGCCACCGACTACGTCGACCGCCATCTGCGACCGTACTTCCCGGCTGCGGTCAGCGACCGGGGCTTCAATTGGCGTCTGCTCGCCGGTGTCAACGGGGAGCGAGGCCGCGCCGCATTCGACACCCAGTACCTGAGTGTGAACGTCGACCCGTCGGATCGCTACGTGCAGTCGGCTCCAGGAACCGATCGCTACCGGCTGCGCCCCGACGAAAGTGGTTACGACAACCTGGTTTTGGCCGGTGACTGGACCGACTCAGGTCTGAACGCCGGCTGCATCGAGGCGGCGGTCTTGTCGGGCCTGGAAGCCGCGAACGCACTGCTGGGCCGTCATCGCTACCACCGCATCCGCGGTTTCTATCTGCCGTGAAGTGGCCGCCCGGCTGTCACGGCGGCGAAACGTGAAAGTCAATTCGTTGTCCGGCTTCCGGCAATCGATTTCCTGCATTGCGCACGCGGTGGAGTTACGGCCGAGGGGTTGGGGTCCCATCCGATCCACCAGATCGGGGCTGACACCGTCGATTGCCGAGCCCGCTTCCGTGTCGGTGCGATCATAACTGGCGGCGGCGGTATTCAATTGCTCACTGAGTTCCGCCAAGTGGCGGTAGTGGTCTGCGCTGTCGTCTTGTGGCGACATCCTCCTGATCTGTGGAGGAGGAATCGCCGGTTTAAAAGACTCCGCGCAACTCGCCGATCAGTCCGCCGCGGCTGCCGACCGTCACATCGGCCAACCCCAGCCAGGACGCCATCGACTCCAGTTGTGCCGCCAGCGCCTCGGCAACGCGCGACGGTGACCGGCCCTCCTCGACGAAGGCGCCGACGACGTGCAGCGCGTCTTTGGTGCGGTCCGCTTTGAGGTCGACTCGTCCGACCAGTTCGCCGTCGAGCAGAAAAGGCCACACGTAGTAGCCGTACCGGCGCTGGCTGGCGGGGGTATAGATCTCGACGCGGTAGTGAAAATCAAACAGCCGCTGCACCCGGGGCCGGAAGAAGATCAGCGGGTCGAACGGGCACAGCAGGGCGGTACCGCGGTCCCGCCGCGGTAGCGATTGGCCTGCCCGTAGGTACGCCGACGCGGGCCACCCGTCGACCTCGACCCGTTCCAACTCACCCTTGGCGACAAGCTCAGCGATGGCCGGCTTGGCCTGGCTGGCGGACAGCCGAAAGTAGTCCCGGATATCGGCTTCGGTGCCGACGCCCAGCGCGGTGGCCGACCGCAGCACGAGTTCACGGATGGCCTCGTCGTCGTCCACCTGACGGGCCACTACCTCGGCCGGCAGCACGTTTTCGGTCAGGTCGTAGTGGCGGGCGAAGCCGACCCGGGTGGCGGTGGTGAGCACACCTGCGGCGAACAATGCTTCGGCGACCCATTTGGTGTCGCTGCGATTCCACCAGGCTCCCTTGGCTTGACGCGGTTCTGCGGCCAAATGAGCTTCGATCTGTCCGGCGGTCGACGGTCCGAGTTGCGCGACCGCGGCGACGATGTCGTCGGCCAACCGCGGATTGGCCTTGACGACATGAGAACCCCAACGGCCGTGCCGATACTGGCGCATCCGCCAGCGCAGCAGCGGCCAGTCGTCGACGGCCATCAGCGCGGCTTCGTGTGCCCAGTACTCGACCAGCAGCCGCGGTGTCCGGGCCGAATGGCTCCATGCCGCGCGGTCCAGTACCTCACGGTCGTAGGGGCCGAGCCGGCTGAACACCGGGGCGTAGTGCGCGCGCACGGCTACCGACACCGAATCCAGTTGCAGCACCTGAATGCGGGAAATCAGACGCCGCAGATGCGCACGGCTGACCGAACCCGCGGGCGCGGCGTCGGCGAAGCCTTGCGCGGCAACCGCTATCCGGCGGGCCTGCGCCACCGTCATCGTGCGCATTTACCGCAGGTAGGTGTGTAGCCGGTAGCGCAGCCCGGACCGACTGGTGAGCCACTCCCCCGCCGTACCTACCCAGGTCTCGTCGAGCACCGGCGCCAGCACGTCGCCGTCGTCGCGGGGCAGGTCGATCTCGATCTCGGTGACCTCGCATCGGGTGGCCCGGGGCATGGCGAGCGCATAGATCTGTTCCCCGCCGATCACCCAGGTCTCGGAGTCGGTTAACGCCTGTTCCAGGGTGTCGACCACCTCGGCGCCTTCAGCCATGTAGTCAGTCTGGCGGGTCAGTACGACATTTCTGCGCCCCGGCAATGGCCGGAACCGATCCGGCAGCGACTCCCAGGTGAGCCGGCCCATCACCACGGTGTGGCCCATGGTGAGTTGTCTGAAGCGGATTTGGTCTTCGGGCAGCTGCCAGGGGATGCCGCCGCCGCGGCCGATGACGCCTGAAGTCGACTGAGCCCAGATCAAGCTCAGGTGCGTCATACGGCGACGGGGGCTTTGATCGCCGGGTGCGGGTCGTAGTTCTTGACGACGATGTCGTCGTAGGTGTAGTCGAAGAGCGAATCCCGCGGTGCCAGAACAAGTTCGGGATACGGCCGGGGGTCGCGGCGCAGTTGCTCGGCGACCTGATCGAGATGGTTGTCGTAGATGTGGCAGTCACCGCCGGTCCAGACGAATTCGCCGACGCCAAGACCGGCCTGCGCGGCCATCATGTGGGTGAGCAGCGCGTAGCTGGCGATGTTGAACGGCACACCCAGGAACAGGTCGGCGCTGCGCTGGTAGAGCTGGCAGCTCAGTTTCCCGTCGGCGACATATAACTGGAACAACGCGTGGCACGGCGCCAGCGCCATCTGCGGGATCTCGCCGACGTTCCAGGCCGACACGATGATGCGCCGCGAGTCCGGATCGGTGCGCAGCAACCGCAGCGCCGCGCTGATCTGGTCGATGTGCTCGCCGGAGGTGGTGGGCCAGGATCGCCACTGCACGCCGTACACCGGGCCGAGATCTCCTGTCGGCGAGGCCCATTCGTCCCAGATGGTGACGCCGTGCTCGCGCAACCACGCGATGTTGGAGTCGCCGCGCAGAAACCACAGCAGTTCGTATATCACCGACTTGAGGTGCACCTTTTTGGTGGTGATCAGCGGGAAGCCGGCTGACAGGTCGTAGCGCATCTGGTGGCCGAACAGACTGCGGGTTCCGGTGCCGGTGCGATCGGCTTTCGGTGTACCGCGCTCGAGTACCAGGCGCAGCAGATCCTCGTACGGTGTGGCGATCGACACGCCCCTGAGCCTAGCGGCGATCGCAAGCGCGGCGAAGCCGGGCGCGGCGGGTCGACGCCGATGGACCAGCCGCGATCGCAAGCGCGGCGAAGCCGGGCGCGGCGGGTCGACGCCGATGGACCAGCCGCGATCGCACAGAGTAGAACGGAGGCCATGCCGAACATCACCGACACCGTCACCACGCAAGACGGCACCTGCCCGATCTGGTTCTACACCCCCGAGGGCGAAGGTCCCTGGCCCGGTGTGGTCATGTACCCCGATGCCGGCGGGGTGCGGGACACCTTCTACGAAATGGCCACCAAGCTGGCCGGCTTCGGTTACGCGGTGTTGCTGCCCGACGTGTACTACCGCTCCGGGGACTGGGCGCCGTTCGACATGTCCACCGCGTTCAGCGACGCCAAAGAACGTCAGCGGCTCTTTTCGATGATCGGCACCGTCACGCCGCTGAAGATGGCGATCGACGCCGAGGCCTTCTTCGACTACCTGGCCGGTCGCCCGGAGGTGAGCGGCAACCGCTTCGGTGTTTGCGGCTACTGCATGGGCGGACGCACGTCGGTGGTGGTGGCCGGCCGCCAACCGGAACGGGTCGCCGCGGCGGCGTCGTTTCACGGGGGCGGGCTGGTGACCGACAGCCCCGACAGCCCACACCTGCTGGCCGACCAAATCCAGGGCGCGGTGTATGTGGCCGGCGCCAAAAACGATGGCTCGTTCACCCGTCAGCAGGCTGAGCAGCTCGACAAGGCGCTGACCGCGGCCGGCGTCGAGCACACCATCGAGACCTATCCCGCCGAGCATGGCTTCGCGGTTCCGGACAACCCGCCGTACGACGCCGACGCCGCCGAACGGCACTGGACCGCGATGCGGGACTTCTTCGGCGCCAAGCTGGCCGACAAGTAGTCGGCGCGCGTATGCACGTCGACGCGATGACGAGCCCGGTCCCGCTGCGCCAAACCGGGGAGCTCGCCCGGAGAGCCCAATCGGCGGGGTTCTCCGGTCTGCTGTTCACTGAGACGGGCCGTACGGCCTACCTCAATGCGGCGATGGCCGCCCAGGCCGCCCCTGGCCTCGAGCTGTCCACGGGCGTCGCGGTGGCTTTTCCGCGCAGTCCGTTCGTGACGGCGGCCGCCGCGTGGGAACTTCAGGAGGCCACCGACGGACGGTTCCGGCTGGGTCTGGGCACCCAGGTGCGCACCCACGTGGTGCGGCGTTACGGCGTGCCCTTCGAGCGGCCCGGCCCGCGGCTACGCGACTACGTGCGCGCCGTGAAGGCCTGCTTCTCGGCGTTTCGCACCGGAAAGCTGGATCACCACGGCGAGTTCTACGACCTGGATTTCATCACTCCGCAGTGGAGCGCGGGACCCATCGAGGCGCCCGACCCCAAAGTGGATATCGCGGCGGTGAATCCGTGGATGCTGCGAATGGCCGGCGAAGTGGCCGACGGGGTGCACATCCACCCGATTGCCGAGCCCGGCTACCTGACCCGCCATGCCGTACCGAACATCGCTGCGGGAGCGGCGAAAGCGGGGCGCAGCGCATCGGATGTGGCGGTGATCGTGCCGGTGCTGACAATCGTCGGCGACAGCGACGAAGAGCGGGATGCCGAACGTGAACGCGTCCGCTTCAGCATGGCCTTCTACGGAAGCACACCCAACTACGCGTTCATCTGGGACGAGGCCGGGTTCGAGGGGACCACCGCCCGGATTCGGGAGAAGCAGAAGTCCGGTGACTTCGCCGCAATGGCCGCCCAGATCAGCGACGAGCACATCGCGGCGTTCGCCACCGAGTCGACGTGGGACGGGCTGGCCGACGCATTGACCGGCAAGTACGCCGACGTCGCGACACGGCTCGTGCTGTACAACGCGCTGACCGACCCGGACCGCGTCGAGCGGTATGGCGAGGTGGCCCGTCGCGTCTCGCGCGGTTGACCGTCTGTCAGATGCCGGCATCGTCGGCCACCTCGCGGGCCCTACGCACCAGCGCGTCGATGCGTTCGGTGGTCGGAGTGCCCGAGGCGGCTTTGTTCCGCGGGTCGTCCATCACGCGACGCATTACACCCTCGGCGATGACGGCCACCTTCCACAAGCCCAGCGCGTGCCAGTACTTCAGTGTTGTTGCGTCTCGCCCGGTTTCGGCCAGATATACCTGTGCCATCTCGGCGCGATTCGGGAACCCGTCAAGCGCGGCGGCGGCAAACGCGCCGGTGGGATCCTCCGCAGCAGATTCCGGCCAATACGCCAGCAAGCTGCCCATGTCGGCCAGTGGCTCACCGAGGGTCGACAACTCCCAGTCCAGCACGCCAACGACTTCGCCGGTTTCATGCGAAGTGATGACGTTGCGCAGATGAAAGTCGCCGTGCACCAAGGTCAATTCCTGCTGCTCGGGCGCCGCGGCGATCAGCCGTTGAGTCAGGTCGTCGAGGTCGGGCAGCTCCCGGGTCTTCGAGAGTTCCCACTGCCCGGCCCATCGTTTGAGCTGTCGCTGTGCGTACGGCTTGTGGCTGGCCAGGTCGTCGAGGCCGACTTGCTCGATGTCAACGGCGTGGATCTTGGCCAGTGTCTTCGCCATTGACAGTCCGATTTGCCTGCGGCGCTGCGGCGTCAGCGATTCTGCCTTTGCCATCCGGTCCAACACCAGGCCGTCGACGAACTCCATCAACAGCAGCGGAACTCCGTCTGTATCGTGAGTCAGCCCATACACCCGCGGCGTGGGCACCGCGGTGCCCTGCAGCGCCGACAGGATCCGGGCCTCGCGCGCGACGTCGTGCGCCGACGCCAACAACGTCCCCACCGGCGGGCGGCGCAGCACCCAGCTGCGATCGCCACGGGCATCATGCACGCGATAGGTCAAATTCGACTGCCCCAGCCCGATTCGCTCGAAGCTCAGCGGCGGACGGAATTCGATTCCGAGTTCCGGCAACCAGTCCGCGATCGCCGCCGGATCGACGCCTAATACGTTAGCCACGAAACGCCTGCGCGTTGCCGAGCAGCGTGCCGCCGTCGATCACCATGGTTTCGCCGGTGATCCAACTCGCCTCATCCGACACCAGGAATGCGACCGCGGCCGCCACGTCGACCGGCTCGCCAACGCGTCCCAATGGAGTCGACGCCGATAAGGCGTCTTCATGGTCCTTCCACAGCGCTTCGGCCAGCCGGGTGCGGACCACGCCGGGGCAGACCGCATTGACCCGGATCCGCGGCGAAAGCTCCAGCGCCAGTTGCTTGGTCACGTGGATCAGCGCGGCCTTGGTGGCGTTGTACATGCCCATGTTCGGCGCGTGGTGCAGCCCACCGATGGACGCGGTGTTGACCACGGCCCCGTGATGCTCGCCCATCCACGCGTTGACCGCCAGTGACGTCCACAGCAGCGGCGCCCACAGATTGACGTCGAAGACCTTGGCGAAGCGGGCGTGGTCCTGCTCGATGAGCGGACCGTAGGCGGGATTGGTTCCGGCGTTGTTGACCAAGATGTCGATGCTGCCGAAGCGGTCGAGTGTGAGCTCGATGCAGCGACGCGCCGCATCCTCGTCGACAGCGTGGGCCGCGACGCCCAGGGCGTTGCCGCCAACCTGTGCGGCCGCTTCGTCCGCGCTTTCCTGCTTGCGAGAAGTCAGCACGACGTTGGCGCCGGCGTCGGCCAGCCGCTGCGCGACGGCCAGCCCGATGCCGCGGGAGGCGCCGGTGACGATCGCGGTCCGCCCGTTCAGATCGGTCATCGCGTCTCTCCCTGCAGGCTGCGCTGGTATCGGCGCATGCCGTGCAGCCAGCGGTCGTAGTCGGTGCCCTTCTGGCGGTACATGTCCAGCACTTGCGGATGTGGAAGGATCAAAAACCGTTCCTCGTCGATGGCCGCCAACACGCTGTCGGCCACTGCGGCCGGTTCCAGTACGTCACCGGCGGTAGTGACCGCCCGGGTGGCGAGGTCCCCGAGCGGGTCGCCGGACTGCTCGCCGGAGTACAGCAGCTTGGTGTTCACGCCCATCGGGCACAGACAACTCACTCGCACCCCTTGGTCGCCGTAGGTGATGTTCAGCCATTCGGCGAAGCCCACGGCGGCGTGCTTGGTGACTGAGTAGGCGGCCGAGCCCAGTTGGGTGAGCAGCCCCGCGGCCGACGCGGTGCTGACGAAGTAACCCTCACCGCGTTCGATCCACTCGGGTATCAGCAGTTGGGCGGCGCGGATATGGGCACGCAGATTGACGTCGATGGACCGGTCCCAATCGTCCTCGCTGATGTCCAGGCCGGCGGGGCCGGTAATGCCGGCGTTCGCGAAATACAGATCCACCGGCCCGAATTCGCTTTGGGCCAGTGCGATCAGCTCGCGGATCTCGGTGGTGTCGGAGACGTTTGCGCCCGCGCTGACGGCCGCGCCCGAGCGCTCGGCGTTGATCTGTTCAACTACCTTCGCCGCGGCAGCTGGATCCAGATCCGCGACGACGACCCACGCGCCCTGCTGGGCCAGCTTTGCCGCCAGCGCGCCGCCGATTCCGCCGCCACCGCCGGTGACGATCGCGACCTTGTGGTCAACTTTCACGCGCACAATCCTTCTAGTTATGGGCCACAATTGCGCCGGATTGATGACGGCAGTGAGCTTGCATCTTCCGGAGCATATTTCGATGGCGTCAGGCGGCGCCTATCGCGATCATGATGCGTTCGCGAATACTCGCCAACTGCACCGCAGTAATCCGCGACTTGGTTGGGGTGACACGCCCCAGCGACACGCTGGTGACGTGATGGGCCAACGCCCAACACGTCGCATCGGCTCCGTTTTCGGCGGTCGGTTCGATGCGCTCGGCGAACGACTTATGCGCCAACCCCTCATCGCGGGTCAACGGAACTACCAGCACGTTGGGATATTGGTCCGGAAATAACTCGTGATCCTCGACGACGACTGCGGGGCGCAGCCTGCTGGGCTCGTGCGGCAATGCACCGCCCCGCCAATCGACTACCACGATGCTGCCGGCTGCGTGCCGACTCACGGCAGCTCGGTCAGCGGCGTCCCGAGCTCATCGAGTTCGCTTCGCGCTTCGGGCTGCTTGGCCAGGTGAGCCATCACTCGATCTCCATCGGCCCGAATCGTCTCCCGCCGCACTTGCCGCGCCGCGGCTTCGGCGATCTCTCGAATGAACGCACTCAGCCCCTTGCCTTGCTTACGGGCTGCCTCCTCGAGCACCGCCCGATCGTCGGCGTCGAGTCGAATCGTCAGTGTTCCGGCCATACACGCTACCGTAACACAGAGTGGTAATACGTTAGCGTAGTCAGCAAGAATCTTTATGCCGACCGTTACGTCGATGTCGCCTGGTCGATGAGCTCGGCGACTTGCTCGGAATGGGCGACGTAGGTGTTGTGCCCGCCCGGGACCTCGACCGGATCGACGCCGAGGCGCTCGCGGGTCATACGCAGCATTCCGGCGCGGGTCAGGACGCGGTCGTCGAGCGGCAGCAGGTAGGTCGAGGGCCGCACGGCGGGATCGACCCGGTGGCGTTTCGGCGTAGATCGCGGTCAAGTCGCAGCGGGCCACGGTCGGCAAGGCCTGCCGCAAGTGTCCGTCAACGGCGGACCAATCTCATGATCCATGCCCGCGAATCCGCCGGGTCGATCACGTCGTCGAGCTCGAACGTGGTGGCCGACGTCAGCGCTTTACCGTGTTGGTAGGCAGCCTCAACGAGCTTGTCGAACAAGTTCTGACGTTCGGTCGGATCGGCGACGGCCGCCAGCTCCTTGCTGAAACCCAACCGCACCGCGCCTTCCAGCCCCATCCCGCCGATCTCGCCGGTCGGCCAGGCCACGGTGAACTGCGGGGCATGGAACGATCCGCCTGCCATTGCCATTGCGCCTAACCCATAGCCTTTGCGCAGGATGATCATCCCCACCGGCACGGTCAAGCGTGCGCCGTGGACGAACAATCGGCTGAACCGCCGTACCGCGCCTTCCTTTTCCGCGTCCGGCCCGACCATGAACCCTGGCGTATCGCAGAGCGAGATCAGCGGCAGGCCAAACGATTCGCAAAGGGCCAAAAAGTCGGCGATCTTGTCGGCAGCTTCTGCGTCGATGGCGCCGCCGAGATGATGGCTGCTGTTGGCCAGCAACCCAAACGGCGCGCCCTCCACACGCGCCAGCGCGGTGACCACCCCGACCCCGTAGTCGGGCCGCACCTCCAGCGTCGAGCCCACGTCGACAACAGATTCGATGGCCCGCCGCACGTCGTAGGCCCGTAACCGGTTCTCGGGCACCACGTGCCGCGCCACGCGCGGGTCCGGCGCCGTCCAGCCGTCGACGCTGCCCTGGAAGTAGGACAGATACTGCTTGGCCAGTGCTACCGCGTGCGCCTCGTCGCGGGCGGCCAGTCCGACCACGCCGTTGCGCCGCTGCACGTCGATCGGTCCGATGTCCTCGGGCCGGTACACACCGAGCCCGCCGCCTTCGATCATCGCCGGGCCGCCCATCCCGATGTTGGCGTCCGGGGTCGCGATGATCACGTCGCACGTTCCGGCCAGCGCAGCATTGCCGGCAAAGCAGCGCCCCGACACGATCGACACCAACGGCACCTGGCCGCTCAGCGCGCCGAGCGCGCGGAACGTCGGCACGTCCAGACCGGCGACGTTGGCGAGATCGGTGTCACCGGGCCGGCCGCCGCCGCCCTCGGCGAACACCACCACCGGAATGCGCTTGCGGGCCGCCAAATCGAAGACGCGGTCGGTTTTCGCATGGTTGCGCATGCCCTGCGTGCCGGCGAGCACGGTGTAGTCATAGGACACCACCACCGCCTCGCCCCCGCCGATCGTGGCCAGGCCCGCGACCAAACCGTCGGCCGGCGTATTGGCGATCAGATCGTCTTCGGATCGCCGGCTGCGCTGCGCAGCAACCGCTAACGCGCCGTATTCCACGAAGCTGCCCGGATCCACCAGGTCGGTGATGTTTTCCCGGGCGGTGCGACGATTCTGGCCGTGCCGCTTGGCCACCGCGGCCGGCCGTCCCTCGTCCAGGGTCAGCAGGTGGCGGCGACGGACCTCGTCGAGATCGCTGCGGGCACGGTCCAGGTCGAGTTCAGCGGCGGCTTCCCCGTCGGCACCGGCGGCGGTGCGGGTGAACACCACCAACGGGTCTCCGGTGCCGACCACCTGCCCCGGCACCACCACGTTGCGCACCGTGTGCACCGCATCTGGCGCGGTGAGCACGTGCTGCATCTTCATCGCCTCCAGTACCACCAACTGCGTCCCGGCCGCCACGTCCACACCTTCGGGTGCTATCTCGACAACGGTGCCGGCGAGTTGGGCCCGCAACGCCTCCTCGCCCGGGTACAACTCGAGCGGCGCAGTCAGGGTTTGCGGTTGGCTGATGATGGCTGCCGCCAGCGCGGGCAGCTTCTCGTCGACAAAACTCGTCGTCACCGCGCCCGACTGAACCTGGCTGTCGGCCAGCAACTCCCGCAGGAATGCGATGTTGGTGCGGATGCCTTCGATGCCGAATTCGTCCAACGCCGTGTGCGCTTTGCGCAGCGCGGCAGCCAACGACGACCCGTGCACATGGGTGATCACTTTGGCCAGCAGCGAGTCGTAGGCCGGGCTCGGGGCCAACCCGCGACGACCGTAGGTGTCGACACGTACGCCGGGACCGCTCGGCGGCGAGAACACCGACAGCATGCCGGCAGCGGGCAGGACCGACCCGTCGGGTGCAAACGTCTCCATGTTGACCCGGGTTTGGATCGCGATGCCCCGAGCCGCGGCAGGTTCGGCCACCACGTCGACGCCGTCGATTCCGGCCGGCAATTCGAGCTCGTCGAGTGTCGCGCCGTCTGCGATCACCAACTGCAGCGCAACCAGGTCGATCCCGGTGACTTCCTCGGTGACGGTGTGCTCAACCTGGAGCCGCGGATTGACCTCGAGGAACACGAATTGCTCGCCAGCGACCAGGAATTCGACCGTGGCCAGCCCGCGATAGCCCACCTGGGCGCACAGCCGCGCTGCTGCGCAGTGCAGCTCGCCTCGCAGAGACGACGAAATACCCTGCGCCGGAGCGATTTCGATCAGCTTCTGGTAGCGCCGCTGGATGCTGCAGTCCCGGTCCCCCACTGCAAGCGCGTGGCCCGGTGTCGCCACAATCTGGACTTCGATGTGGCGCGCGTCGCCGAACAACGCCTCGGCGAATACTGCCGGGTTTCCGAAGCCGAGTTGAGCCTCGGCAGCACAGCGGCGATACGCGTCGTCGAGGTCCTCCCGGCGACGTACGATTCGCATTCCGCGGCCGCCGCCGCCGGCTAAGGCCTTGATCACTACCGCTTCACCGTGGACAGCGAAGAACCGACGAATGTCGTCCAGGCTGCTCGGCCCGTCGGTGCCGGCCAGCACCGGAATCCCGGCCGCAACTGCGGCGCTGCGGGCTGCGGACTTGTTGCCGAACAACTCCAGCAGATCGGCGTCCGGCCCGACGAAAGTGCATCCTGCCGCTGCGCACGCGCGCGCGAATTCGGCGTTCTCACTGAGGAACCCATAGCCGGGGTGAATCAGCGCCGCGCCGGACTGCTTGGCTGCCGCCAGGATCGCGGCGTGATCCAGGTATGCCGCTGGCCCGCTGCCGGACAAGCCGATCGCTTCGTCGGCGGCATGCACATGCGGGCTGTCGGCATCGTCTTCGGCATAGACCGCGACGGTGCCGATACCCAATTCGGTTGCGGTGCGGATGATCCGGAGCGCGATTTCGCCGCGGTTGGCGATCAGCACCGTCATCGCAGCGCAGCGCCCCACTGCACGTGTTCGCGCAACTGGCCCTTGAGAAGCTTGCCGCCCGGATTGCGTGGTAGGGGTTCGCCGGCCACCGTCACGTATTGCGGAATCTTGAAGTCGGCAAGCTGGCCGCGGCAGTGCTCGAGCACGGCTGATACGTCAATTTGTTCGCCGAACAACACGGCCCCGACCTTCTCGCCCATGACCTCGTCGGGCACCGCCAGCACGCAGGCATCGGCCACGCCCGGAGCCGACAGCAGTACCGCCTCGACTTCGACGCTGGAGACGTTCTCGCCACCGCGGTTGATGATGTCCTTGAGCCGGTCGACGATGTGCACTCGGCCCGCATCGTCGACCCGGACCACATCACCGGTATGCAGCCAGCCGTCGACGATCGTGGCCGCGGTGGCATCCGGCCGGTCCCAGTAGCCGGCTGTCACGTTGGCGCCGCGGGCGACCAACTCACCCACGGCCGGATCATCGCCGTAGGTGACCACGCCGAGGTCGACCGAGGGCACGGCATATCCGACCGAGTCGGCGTGCTCGACGGCGTCGTCGTCGGGCAGCACGGTCATCAGCGACGCGGTTTCGGTCATGCCGTACCCGTTGAAGACAGTGGCGTGTGGGAACGCCTGCTTCACCGTCCTGACCAACGACGGGGCAATCGGCGCGCCCCCGTAGCCGACCCAACGGACGTTGGAGACATCTGAGGCAGCAAAGTCGCTGTGTCGCAACAATAATGAGTACACGGCGGGTACGGTCACCAGGGAGGAGATGCGCTCGGCCGATAGCACCGTCACCAACTCGGCGAGGTTGAGCGCGGGCATGATCACCGACGCTCCGCCGACATACCCGGCGAACAGCAGTTGGGAGTTGCACCCGGTCACGTGGAACAGTGGCACCGAGATCAGCGTGCGCAGCTCCTCACCGATGTCACGCGGCTGCCCCAGGCATCGGATCATGTTCTCGGCGTTGGTCAGGAATGCCTCGTGCGTCGTCGGTACACCTTTGGGCCGTCCGGTGGTTCCCGACGTGTAGAAGATCGCCGCGACGTCACGCCGCTCGAGCCCGTCGACCACGTACGGCTCGGCGTCGGGCAACGGCGTGTCAGCGGCCAAATCCAGCTGGGCACCGGCGTCGGACACGACGAACTCAACCTCGGGCTCCGTCGAGCGGGTGTTGACCGGCACGGCCACCCCGCCGGCCATCACCGTCCCCCAGAACGCGAGCACCCAGTTGACGCCCGCGGGATACCGCAGCGCGACGCGGTCACCTCGCCGCAGCCCGCCGGCCCGCAGCCCGCCGGCCACCCGGGCCGCGCGATCCCACAGCTGCCGATAGGTCAACCGGTCGGAACCCAGCTCCACCACCGCCTCGCTATCGGGTCGGTTCTGAACATGCTCGGCAAGCATGTCCAGCAGCGTGGCCGGCGACTCGTCGTAGCGGGGGACGCCGGCTGAGTCCCGGGAGACACCCGTCGTTGGGAAGGGATTGTGGTCACGCGAAATCTCAGTCACCGCGCTCAGTGAAGTCATCACTGCGTCCTTCCGGTTCTTCCTCACCGCATCATCGCTGCGGTCGGGCGCTGATGTCACCCGCCGGCCACAATGCGTTCGGGTGGTTGACCGGCACCGGGCGGGTTGTCTGGACCATAGTCTTCGCAGCGGTGCATCGACGGAATGACGGCGCGGCGGTGCAGTATTTGGGGCGGCGTGGTCATACAGCGGGTCCAGGTGCCGTCGGCTTGGAGCGGACCGTCGCAGAACAAGATTCCGGACGCATCGGTCGCACAGGTGGAATCCTCAACCCCGGGACCGGGTTCGGGATCGGCAGCAGTGTGGGGTGTGCCCGTCAGCGCGGCCATGATGGCGACCAGGCCGGCCGCGGCGAGCATGCGCCGGGTTGATTTCACAGGCATCATCGTCGGTTCGTTTCGCAGTCACCGACTACCAGTACAGCACTAGCCTCGCGTGATCCGGTGCGTTTCAGCCGATGGCGCCGACTACGCCATCAACTGAGCAGCCACCGTCGCGCCGAGGTACCAGCAGGATTCGAGCTCGGCTTTGCTCGACTTCCCCGAACCACCACGGTTTCAGCGCTATCCCACTCGCCGCCGGACCGGTCGTCCGACAACAGCGGATTAGCGCCGGAGCCGGTTACCCCAGCGCGCCGATGGCGGCTTGCAATTTGGCGGTGGCCTGGTCTGCGACATCCTGCAGCGCCCCCGCCTCGCCTGTCACCTGGACCATGACTTGGGGATCCATCGCTTCAATAAGAACCGCATCGCCTGCGCCGTCAGGGTCGGCTCGCACCACCACGTTGCACGGCAGCAACTGCCCGATCTGGCGGTGAACGCCCAGGGCGCGATGCGCCAGCACCGGGTTGCAGGCTCCCAGGATCAGATAATCCTCCATATCCTCCCCGAGTTTCTTCTTCAGCGTGGCTTTGACGTCGATAGTCGTCAGCACGCCGAAGCCTTGCTCAGCGAGCGCATCCGTGGTCCGTTTCACCGCCTCCTCGAACGAGGTGTGCAACGTCGTGCTCAACCCTGGTGTCATGTCGTTCCTCCTCATCTAGGCCGTTGTCCGTGGCCGTTGCAACTGGGTGAATTGGGTAATGCCCGCCAGCGTGGCGACCGCATCGAACAGTGCGGTCGCGGCCTGCTCATCGGGTAATGCGGTCAAGACCGGCCCGAAGAACGTATGCCCGTCGATCCGCAGAATCGGACTGCCGCCGGTCTCGCCGAGCGCCTCCTGTCCCGCCTCATGCGAACCTCGCACAAGTTCGTCGAAGGATGCATCTGCATCGGCCTTTGCGGCGCTGCCCGCCGTTGCCAGCACGTGAGCGACGAGACTGTCATTGAGGGGTTCGGATCGGTCGAAGTACCGCTCACCAAAGGTGAAATACGCAGCGGTCCACCCGCCGGCACCGCGTTCACGACCGATGGCGGCCATCAGCCGGCCAACGCGTTGCGAGTCGCGCATGCGGTCCTGCTGAGGCTGTGGGAGTTCTCGTCCCTCGTTGAGGACTGCCAAACTCATCAGCTGCCAATCGACAGCCACACCGGTCTTCTCGGCGATGGCACGCAGCCACCGTGCGGTGTTCCACGAGAATGGACACACCGGGTCCAGCCACAGCGTCACCTGCGATTCAGCTGGGCGACTATCGGTGGGTTTCACCTGGCCCCCTTTCTTTTCACAGTCGCCTCGCTGTCACGCCAGGCTCAGGAACAGTTTTTCCAATTCATCGATCGTCAAACGATCAGCGGGCGCAGCATCTGACCGCGTGATGCAGTCGCGCAAGCCCGAGGCGATGATCTTGAAGCCGGCGCGATCCAGTGCGCGCGACACCGCGGCCAGCTGCGTGACGACGTCTTTACAGCTGCGTCCCTGTTCGATCATCGAGATGACGCCCCCAAGCTGACCGTGGGCTCGGCGCAACCGGGACAGGACGGCGTCGATATCACCCGCCTCGTAGCCGGCGCCCTCGGCTCTCTGCGATGCGGTGCTGTTCTTTTGAATTGCCATGACTCCTGTATACCATACCCCCTAGGGTATAAATGGACGGCAGGGCCTGCGCATGGGAATTGCGCTGTTTGATGCGCAGCGGCGCGGGCACGTATCCACAAGTCGCCTAGCACCGGCGTCACCGAAGGGAGATCGCGATGTTGGCATTCCTGGGACGAGCTTGGGTACCACTCGTTGTCGTGGCAGCAGTGGGCCTCGGTGGTGTTGCCGTCGACCGACTCCGCGGTGTTTTCGGATCCGACGAAATCTTTTCGGCCACCGGCAGCAGCGCGGCGTCACTCGAGGCGTCCCACGTCAAACGGGTTACTTATGAGGTTTACGGCCCTGGCGGGACAGCCGGAACGGTGAGCTACCTAGATGCGCAGGCCCAGCCCGAACACGCGAACTTCGCTACCCTGCCTTGGACCTTGACGATCACCACGACCGTGCCGGCGGTGATTGCCAGCGTCGTGGCCCAGGGCGACAGCAACGACATCGGCTGCCGCATCACGGTCAACGATGAGGTCAAAGACCAACGGACCTCGGCCGGACACCACGCACAAACCTCCTGCCTGGTGAAGGCCGCATGAACACCGATAGTTACCCCCGTCCGAAATACATGCGGTTCGTCCGCAGGTTCGCCATTCCGATTCTGCTGGCATGGCTGCTGCTGACTGTTGCCCTCAACGTCCTTGTGCCGCCGATTGAGTCGGTCGCGCGAAACCACGCAGTGACGATGTCGCCCCAAGACGCTCCGGCGATGATCGCCGCCAAACGCATTGGCAGCACTTTTCACGAGTCGGACTCCGACAGCATCGCGATGATCGTCCTGGAAGGCGATGACCCGCTCGGGCAGGAGGCGCACCGCTATTACGACGACCTGGTGAAGGAATTGCAGGCCGACTCTAAGCACGTTCAGCATGTCCAGAACGTCTGGGGAGACCCGCTCACCGCCGATGGCGTCCAGAGCCGAGACGGGAAAGCCGCTTACGTCCAACTCAATCTGGCTGGCAACCAGGGCAGCACGCTGGGCAACGAGTCGATCAACGCAGTGCGCGAGATCATCGACAGGTCCGGGCCGCCCCGAGGTCTGCAGGTATACGTTACCGGTCCGGCAGCGCTGACCACCGACATGAATGAAGCCGCCGATAAGAGCATGTTCAAAATGATGGGCGTGACCGGCGTGGTCATCATGATCATGCTGTTCATCGCCTATCGTTCGATCAGCACGGTGCTTCTGGTGCTTGTCATGGTGGGCTTCGAAATGGGCACCGCCAGAGGGCTTGTCGCGTTGTTAGGCAATGCCGGTTTGTTGGGCTTCTCGACGTTCGTTGTCGCCATGCTGTCCTCGCTGGCGATCGCAGCGGGAACCGACTATGCGATTTTCCTCGTCGGTCGCTACCAGGAGGCTCGCAAGTCCGGTCAAGACCGCGAAATGGCCTATTACTCGATGTTCCGCGGTACCTCTCACATCATCTTGGGCTCGGGCTTGACGATCGCGGGCGCGACTCTTTGTCTTCACCTGGCGCGATTGTCGTATTTCAAGGCGTTGGGAATTCCGTCCGCGTTGGGATTGCTTGTCGTCGTGGCGGGGGCGATGACCGCAGCGCCGGCCGTCGTGACCGTCGCCAGTCGGTTCGGTCTCCTCGACCCCAAACGCGTGACAAAAGTTCGCGGTTGGCGACGCGTCGGCACCGCTACGGTGCGTTGGCCCGGTGCGGTGCTTGCCACCTCACTTGTCATCGCGATCATCGGCATCCTCATCATGCCGAGCATGAAGGTCAGCTACAACGACCGCTTCTACATACCCCGTAATCTGTCGTCGAACGTCGGATACGCCGCCGCGGAGCGCCACTTCAGCGCCGCGACAATGAATCCCGACATCCTCATGGTCGAGAGCGACCACGACATGCGCAACAGCGGTGACATGATCATCCTCGACAGGATCGCGAAAGATGTCTTTCGATCGCCGGGAATCGCCATGGTCCAAAGCATCACGCGCCCACTGGGCGGGCCGATCCAGCACACGTCGATACCGTTCCAGATCAGCGCCCAATCGATTCCGATCCAGCAAAACCTTCAGTTCATGAGGGATCGGTCCGCTGACATGCTCAAGATAAGCGACGATCTCGGTGCCATGATCGGCTCGATGGAACGGATGCAAGGCTTGCTGGCAAAGATGAGCCGCGCGACCCATCATATGGTCGACGATATGCATACCGTGCAGGACACGGTGGACGAGATGCGAGACCATCTGGCGGATTTCGACGACTTCGCCAGGCCGCTTCGCGAATACCTGTATTGGGAACCACATTGCTTCAACATCCCCGCATGCTGGGCGACCAGATCAATGTTCGAGGCAATCGACGGCGTGGACAAGTTCAGCGAGAACATGCGCACGTTGATCAAGGACGTGAGCAATATCGACGCGATATTGCCCCAGATGCTCGCCGAATTCCCGCCCATCATCGCCGTCGCCAAATCGATGCAGGGCACCCTGCAAACGATGCACAGCAGTTTCTCTGGTCTGCTCACGCAGATGGCCCAGATGACGGATACGGCGAGCGCGATGGGCCAAGCCTTCGACGCGTCCAAGAGCGACGATTACTTCTATTTGCCTCCGGAAGCCTTCCAGAACCCGGACTTTCAGCGCGGCCTAAAGCTCTTCTTGTCGGCTGACGGCAAGGCAGCGCGGTTCATCATCACCCACGACACGGACCCGGCAACTCCGGCCGGGATTGCCGCGGTCAAGCCGGAGCTCAACGCCGCGCACCAAGCGGTGAAGGGAACGACGCTCACCGGCGCCAAGTTCTACCTGGCCGGAACGGCAGCGATCTACCGCGACATCCAGGCCGGCTCACAATACGACCTGATGATCGTCGGAATAGCGGCTCTGACACTGATTTTCGTCGTCATGGTGGTCATCACACGTGCTCTCGTCGCATCCATGGCGATCGTCGGGACAGTGCTGCTCTCACTGGGTGCGGCTTTCGGGTTGTCGGTGCTGGTGTGGCAACACCTCTTTGGCTTAGAGCTGAACTGGATCGCACCGGTGTTTGGCTTGATCATCCTTTTGGCCGTGGGATCGGACTACAACTTGTTGCTGGTGTCACGGTTCCAGGAAGAGATCGGTGCGGGCCTGAAGACTGGCATCATCCGCTCGATGGGCGAGACCGGTGGTGTCGTGACGGCGGCGGGCCTGGTATTCGCCTTCACCATGATGTCGATGGCCGCTAGTGACCTCCGCTCGATCGGCCAGGCCGGCACGACGATCGGCCTGGGCCTGCTATTCGACACCCTGATCGTGCGCTCCCTGATGACACCGTCGATTGCGGCGCTGCTCGGACGTTGGTTCTGGTGGCCGCAACGAATCAGGCCGCGGCCAGCCAGCTCCATGCTCCGGCCATTCGGGCCGCGTCGTCTCGTTCGCTCGCTTCTACTGGGCGAGAGCGGGGATGCGCCAAACGCCAAGCTCCATACCGCTGAAACATCGGCGACCTAAGCCGATCGCCAACGGCGGGGGCCCGCCTACACCATCAACTGAGCAGCCACCGTCGCGCCGAGGTTCCAGCAGGATTCGAGCTCCGCTTTGCTCGGCTTCCCCGAAACCACCACGGTCTCAGCGGCTTTTACCCAGCCGAGCCCTGTCGTGATGGAGTCGACACCACGCTCGGCTCCTTCGGTGCCCTGGTTGCCATGCAGGTACAGCCCATAAGGTCGCCCGCCGGTGGCGTCCAATATCGGGTAATAGCAGACGTCGAAGGCATGTTTGAGGGCGCCGCTCATGTAGCCGAGGTTGGCCGGGCTGCCCAGCAGGTACCCGTCGGCCTGCAGCATGTCGGTCGACGAGACCGTGAGCGCCGGCCTCCGCACCACCTCGACGTCTTCGATCTCGGGATCGGTGGCGCCGGCCAGCACGGCCTCGAACATCTCCTGGCAGTGCGGCGAGGGCGTGTGGTGGACGATCAACAGCGTCTTGCTCATTGGCGCCCCTGCAAGTCGACGGCCTTCTTCATGGCCTCCCGCGCGCGGGCGCGGTCGCCGGCGTAGTCGTAGGCGCGGGCCAACCGGTACCAGCGCCGCCAGTTGTCCGGGTCGTTGCGCAATTCCGTTCGGACGGCGTCGAATAACGTGTCGGCGGCTTGCCGCTCGATGCGTCCGGACGGCCGCCGCGGCAGGGTGCTGACGTCGAGTTCCATTCCGTCCTCGGCGATGAGCCGGGCCAGCTTCTGATGCGCGAACCCGGCGCGCAGGGTGGCGATCATCGCCCACAATCCGATGAAGGGCAGGACCAACAGCGCCACCCCGAGGCCGACGGCGGCGGCGCGGCCGGAGCCGATCAGCACGACCGCGGTGCGGGCCAGCAACGCGAGGTAGACCAGCAGCGCAGCGCACATGAACGCGATCAACAGCTGAAGGCGCGCGGCGTTGCTCATTGCAAGTTGAGTAGCGATTCAATGCCGATGGTCAGACCCGGGCGTTCGGCGACGCGACGGACCGCCAACAGCACGCCGGGCACAAACGATGTGCGGTCGATGCTGTCATGGCGGATCGTCAACGTTTCTCCCGCGGTGCCGAACAGCACCTCCTGGTGAGCGACCAGGCCGGCCAGCCGCACCGAATGCACCGGGACACCGTCGACGTCAGCGCCGCGCGCACCGGGCAGGCTGGTGCTGGTGGCATCGGGATTGGGCGGCAAGTCTTTTCGTGCCTGCGCGATCAGTTCGGCGGTCCGTGCCGCGGTGCCTGACGGCGCATCGGCCTTGTGCGGGTGATGCAGTTCGATGACCTCGACCGAGTCGTAGAATGGTGCGGCCTGCTTGGCGAAATGCATGCTCAGCACCGCCCCGATCGCGAAGTTGGGTGCGACGATTGCCGCGGTGCCTGGTTTGGCGGCCAGCCACGACCGGACCTGTTGGAGCCGCTCGTCGGTGAAGCCGGTGGTGCCGACAACGGCGTGAATTCCGTTGTCTATCAGAAACTTCAGGTTGTCCATCACGACGTCGGGATGAGTGAAGTCGATGACGACCTCGGTTTGGCTGTCGGTCAGCAGGCTCAGCGGCTCGTCGGCGTCCACTTCGGCGGTCAACGTCAGGTCGTCGGCGGCCTGCACCGCCTGCACCATCGCCGCACCGACTTTGCCTTTGGCCCCCAGCACTCCTACCCGCATGGCTTCACCCTAGCCGGGTCGCATTTCGTGCGGAATGCGGTGCGTGACATTCTCTAGTCTCGTCGGTCCGGCCACTGTTCGCGCGCTGTCGGCGGGCCGGACGCCGCTACCATCGCGGCATGGCCCAGGAACCGCTGAGCGTCGACCCAGAGCGGTTGGCGGCTGCGGCCCAGCGATTGCTGGCTGCGGCTGAGGCGATCCCGCAACCCCCAGCCCCGTACACCTCTACAGGTACAGACCCACTCTCGGCGGCCATCGCTGCCCAGGCATCCAAAGTGGAAGCCCCGGTGGCAGAAGGCCTGCCCGCCCTCCAGAAAGAGGCGAGTGAAAGCGCGCACAATGTGGCGAGCGCGGCCAGTGCCTACGAACGCACCGACCGGCAGCTCGGCGTCGAAATCAACAAGCGCACGTTTCCGGGCCCAGACCGCTCCGAGAATAAGCACAACGGCCGGGTCCAACTTGTTGACTGGAAACAAGGGCCAACCCCGGCACCTAGCCCCGGTCATACAGGCCAAGATGCACGCAACGCGATCAAGGGTCTGCCTAAAGGCACTAAGCCAAACTTTTTAGAGATCCGCAGTGGGGAGGATCTGCGTAGCTTTTGGAACTGGCTTACCCAAGGCGTGCCAGATAGCACGGGTACCGGCTACCCGGGAACGCAGCGCGTTCTATCTGATGGCACCATAGTTGGCATACGCGAAAGCGAAAAGTTCGGACCGACGATGGAGATCCGTTCTCCCAACAAGGATTACTTTAAGGTTCACGTCAATCCGGCTAGAGGCGGCGTACCGAACATCCCGTCCGGTGGGGCGGGGCCGTCGTCTGGCGGGGCCGCACTCGGACCCAGTGCGCCGAGCGGGTCACCGCCTGCCGGCCGTGCGCCCATTGAGCTGCAGCCAGGACAGGTACCGGCCCGTGGCGGCGGCGGCGCGATGCCCTACGACCCGAACGAGTGGTTGGTCCCAGGCCCCCATCCGGTCCCGACGCCGCACACTCATCACGGACCACCACGACTAGGCGAAACCCCGTCAGAAATCTTTGAGGACGAGCCATGAGCACAGGAGCAGACAACGATGGACAAGGTATTGGGCAAATGAACACCGCACGCGAGAAAGTACGCGCGGAACTGCTCACTGACGGCCTTGCTGATTATGTCGACCTTGGTGCCGTTGATTCCCAAGTCACGCGGCACAATCCGCAAGCGTCAGTGTCCGAGGTTCAGAACGAAACCTTGGAGGCGATTCGCTCGTTGGTTAACGACGGGCTGTTTCAACTAGGAGGTCTATCGGCCGAGGGCGGACGTTTCGTTGCCTGGGATGGACCACTTGATGAGTTGATACAGCGGGTCTCCAACGTGTATGTAAGCCACTATGACGATCCGCCTGCGTGGGTCTGGGTCATTTGGATGAAACTCACCGACGAGGGCGAGCGGGCAGCGCGAGCACTTGAATAGAACGCCAAAGATCCGCTCACCTAAACCATGAACGGCCCTCAGGCGACAAGAAACGCGAGAGCCCGTTCGGGTGCGACCATGACGGCGCACCGTGCCCGCACACCGCTCGAGAAGGGGTTCGCCGCGTCACAGCGTGCAGGAGTGGGCGAACAGCAGCACCGGCCAGGAGATGATCGATGCCATCAGCGCGATCAACCCGTCGGTGCCCTGCTCGACTTGCGCCTGGCGCAGTCCCTCGCCGTAGGTGCCGGCCATGACTGCGCCGACGATCAGATACGGGATCGCGCAACAGCGCGACCTCGACGAGCGCCCCGATGCTGATCGGGTAATGCATCATCCGGCGCACCCAGGTGAGCAGCATCGGCGCTCAAGCCACGCAGCCGCCGGTGAAGCCGAGCACCGGCCACAACGCGATCGATCCGAGCAACGACGCAGTGAGGTCCAGGCCGTGCAGCTGCTCGAAATGAGCGCTGTGCGTGCTGGCCCAGGCGATGCCGATCGCCAGATACGGCACAGCCAAGAGCACTGCGGCGCAGACGAGTTCGACGAGGGTGAGCTGGAAGTCCAAGACTCGCTCGAGCATGGTGAGCACATCCATCCCTTCCCGCCGAGGGCAAAGACACGGAATATGTTAACGGCGATTCAGGCTCGGTGGGAGGTACTGCGCTAACCGGTTTCTGCGCGTTCTTTGAGCCGCTGCAGCGTCAGCCGGATGTGATCGGCGTTTACCGACGCTCGGTCGGCGACGCCGGTGGCCAGACCGGCAACTTTGCGAAACCATCCGGGCCGGCGGTCCCAGGTGCTCTCGGTGACGCGGCAACCGCCGTCGACCGTGGTGAAGTCGTAACACCACCGCGCTACCGGGATGACAGACGAGCGCACATCGAACGCAAAGCGCCGACCCGGGTCGGCGTCGGTCACCGTGCATGTCGTACTCCAGCGACGGTTGCCGCTTTGGTTGCGGCCGGTGAACACCGCGCCGGGGCGGACTGCGTCACCTTTGCGCCACCGCATTGCGACGGTCTCCTCGGCCATCGACGCCAACGTCGGCAGATCGGTGACGAGCGCATATACCGCATCAGCGGCGGCGTTGATGTGCACACTGGCCGTGGCCGACGGCGGGCCGGATTCGCTCATCCGGCGATGATAGCGCCGCTCAACTGCGCAACGGTCAACCGGCGGCCAGCGAGGCGACGATATCGGCGGCCGGCCCGGGACGTGCTGAGGCGAACGCCGTTCCCGCCCAGAGGTTTGTCCCGTGCGGATCGTCGGCGGCGACCGCCGCCTTGCGAATCGGCGATGTCATGTGGTTGACCTCGGGATAGCCCAGCGGCGCAACGTCGTCGAGCAGCCGAGTGAAATCGTTCTCCAACCCGCGCGCATACCGCCCGGAGAACGCGCGCGTCACCAACGTCTTGCCGAACTGGGGGTTCTGCAGCGCGGTGCGATGGGCGTTATTGGTCCCGGCTTCGTCGGACAGCAGCAACGCGGTCCCGACTTGGGCCGCCACCGCCCCCCTCTGCAGGACCCTGGCGACATCCTCGGCGCTGCCCAGGCCGCCCGCGGCGATCAGCGGAACGTGGTGGGCGGCGCTGATCCGGTCCAGCAGATCGTCCAGCGACTCGCGGCCGGGCTGCATGTCCGGCGCGAACGTGCCGCGGTGACCGCCGGCGTCCGGGCCCTGCACCACCAAGCCGTCCGCTCCGGCGGCAATGGCGACGCCGGCCTCGTAGGCCGACGTCACCGTGATCAGCAGCACGATGCCCAGCGCACCGAACCACCGCAGGACATCCGGCGGCGGCGCGCCGAAGGTGAACGACACCACCTCGGGCCGTACATCAGCCACCACCTCGAGCTTGCGCTGCCAGTTGTCGTCGTCACCGAACCGGGGCCGGCCAACCTCGACCTCGTAGTGCTCGGCCAGTTCGTCGAGTTGCTCCGCATAGTGGTCCAACTGGACGTAATCGGCGGCGCTGGGTTGTGGAACAAACAGGTTGACCCCGATGGGCCCGCTGGTCGCCGCCCGTGCGGCCGCAATGTCGTCGGCGAACCGCTCGGGGCTCAGGTAGCCCGCGGCGACGAAGCCCATGCCGCCCGCGTTCGATACGGCCGCGGCCAGTGCCGGTGTACCGGGCCCACCGGCCATCGGTGCGCCGACCACTGGCACCTCGAGATCCCAGAAGCCCAGTACCATGGCGCTACCGTACTATTGCCCGAAGCTGCTGTGGCAGAGATCGTTTCGACTTGTGCGGTCCGAGAACAGCTGCGCCGTGGGGTTTGTTCAGCAGCCTGCGGGCCACCGCATTGACCTCGTCGAGGGTGACTTTGTCCAGCTCGAGCAGCGTTCGTTCGATGCTGCGGTGCTCGCCGAAGTTCAATTCGCTGCGCCCGATGCGGTTCATCCGCGAGCCGGAATCCTCCAAGCCCAGCACCAGCCCGCCACGCAGCGAGCCTTTGGCGATCCGGCATTCGGATTCGGTGATGCCGTCGCGTGCGACGGTCTCGAGCACATCGGTGGTCACCCGCACCACTTCACCGAACCGTTCCGGTTGGCAGGCGGCATATACCGACAGCGCGCCGCTGTCGGCGAAGATGTCCAGCGACGAATAGACCGAGTACGCCAGGCCGCGCGATTCGCGGATCTGTTGGAACAGCCGGGAACTCAGCCCGCCGCCCAACGCGGTGTTCAGCACCGACAGCGCCCAACGGTGCTCCCAGTGCCGGCCCGGTGCGCGCACTCCCAGACAGAGGTGGGTTTGCTCGGCCTCCCGATTGGTCACCGCCAGCCGGGGCCGCCCGATGACCCGTCCGGCGCCCTTGCGCGGCGCCACCGGACGCCGACCGCGCACCAGCCGCGGCCCGAAATGTTCTCGCACCAGCGCCACCACGTCGTCATGGTCGACGTTGCCGGCCACCGCGACCACCATCCGCTCGGGCGTGTAGCGCCGAGCGTGAAACGACCGCAGTTGAGATCGGGTCATCGCCGACACCGATTGTGCGGTGCCGATCACCGGCCGCCCGACCGGGTGATCGCCGAACATCGCATCCAGGAACAGATCTCCGAGCGCGTCCTCGGGATCGTCGTCGCGCATCGCGATCTCTTCCAACACGACGTCGCGTTCCAGCTCGACATCGTCGGCCAGGCAGCGTCCGTTGAGCACCACGTCGGCGACCAGGTCGACGGCCAGCGCCAGGTCACTGTCGAGCACATGCGCGTAGTAGCAGGTGTGCTCCTTGGCGGTGAAGGCGTTGAGCTCACCGCCGACGGCGTCCATCGCCTGCGCGATCTGCACCGCGGTGCGGGTCGGCGTCGACTTGAACAGCAGATGCTCCAGGAAGTGCGCAGCTCCGGCCACCGTGGCGCCCTCGTCGCGTGAACCCACGCCCACCCAGACACCGACCGAGGCTGAGCGCACCGCCGGGAGGTACTCGGTGACCACGCGCAGGCCACCGGGCAACGTGCTACGGCGCAGTGCAGCAGACGGTTCGGCCTGGTGCCGGCCGCGGCGCAGCGCGCCGGCCTTAACTGCTGGCGGTCGCGGCATCGGCTGTCGCGGCCCCCGAATCGCCAGTCGCAGCGGCCGGCTCGGCGGACGCGGCTGCAGCTTCTTCGTCCACCGGCACCAACGAAATCTTGCCGCGCTTGTCGATGTCGGCGATCTCCACCCGCAGCTTGTCGCCGACGTTGACCACGTCCTCGACCTTGGCGATCCGCTTGCCTCTGCCGAGCTTGGAGATGTGGACCAGCCCGTCGCGTCCGGGCAGCAGCGATACGAAGGCGCCGAAATCGGTGGTCTTGACCACGGTTCCGAGGAACCGCTCCCCGATCTTGGGCAGCTGGGGGTTGGCGATCGCGTTGATCTTGTCGATGGCGGCCTGCGCCGACGGGCCGTCGGTGGCACCGACGAACACGGTGCCGTCGTCCTCGATCGAGATCTGTGCGCCGGTCTCCTCGGTGATCGCGTTGATGATCTTGCCCTTGGGCCCGATGACCTCGCCAATCTTGTCCACCGGCACCTTGATCGTGGTGACCCGCGGCGCGTACGGGCTCATCTCGTCGGGTGCGTCGATGGCCTCGGCCATCACCTCCAGGATGGTCAGCCGCGCGTCTCGAGCCTGCGACAGCGCACCCGCGAGCACCTGCGACGGGATCCCGTCGAGCTTGGTGTCCAGCTGCAACGCGGTGACGAAGTCCTTGGTGCCGGCGACCTTGAAGTCCATGTCGCCGAAGGCATCTTCGGCGCCCAGGATGTCGGTCAGCGTGACGAACCGGCGTTCGGTGCCGCCGCCTTCAACGTCAATGTCGTCGGAGACCAGGCCCATCGCGATACCAGCCACCGGCGCCTTGAGCGGCACGCCGGCGTTGAGCAGCGCCAGCGTCGACGCGCACACCGAGCCCATCGAGGTGGAACCGTTGGAGCCCAACGCTTCTGAGACCTGACGGATCGCGTACGGAAATTCTTCGACGCCGGGCAGCACCGGTACCAGCGCCCGCTCGGCCAGCGCGCCGTGCCCGATCTCGCGTCGCTTGGGCGAACCGACCCGGCCGGTCTCGCCGGTGGAGAACGGCGGGAAGTTGTAGTGGTGCATGTAGCGCTTGGAGGTTTCTGGCCCCAGCGAGTCGATCTGCTGAGCCATCTTGACCATGTCGAGTGTGGTCACGCCGAGGATCTGCGTCTCGCCGCGCTCGAACAACGCGCTGCCGTGTGCGCGGGGCACCACGGCCACTTCGGCTGAGAGCGCGCGGATGTCGGTGATGCCGCGGCCGTCGATGCGGAAGTGGTCGGTGAGGATGCGCTGGCGCACCAGCTTCTTGGTCAGCGCACGGAAAGCCGCGCTCACCTCTTTCTCACGACCCGCGTAGGTGTCGGCGAGCCGTTCGAGCACCTCGGCCTTGATCTCGTCGGTCCGGTCGTTGCGTTCGGCCTTGCCCGAGATGGTCAGCGCTTTGGACAGCTCGTCGGTGGCCACCGAGGACACCGAGTAGTAGACGTCGTCGCCGTAGTCAGGGAAAACCGGGTAGTCGGCGGTCGGCCTGGCGGCCGCCTCAGCAAGCTCCTGCTGCGCGGCGCACAATGCGGCGATGAACGGCTTGGCGGCCTCTAAGCCTTGAGCCACAATGGTTTCCGTCGGCGCCTGCGCACCGCCGTCGATCAGTTCGATGACGTTCTCAGTGGCCTCGGCCTCGACCATCATGATCGCCACGTCTGGGTTTCCGTCGGCGGAGCCGACGATCCGGCCCGCGACCACCATGTCGAACACGGCCCGCTCGAGCTGCTCGACGGTCGGGAAACCGACCCAGGTGCCGTCGATCAGTGCCACCCGCACTCCGCCGACGGGGCCGGAGAACGGCAGCCCGCCCAGCTGGGTGGAGGCCGAAGCGGCGTTGATCGCCAGCACGTCGTAGAGCTCGTTGGGATCCAGGCTCAGGATCGTCACCACGACCTGGATCTCGTTGCGCAGGCCGTCGACGAACGACGGGCGCAGCGGGCGGTCGATGAGCCGACAGGTCAGGATCGCGTCGGTGGACGGGCGGCCTTCGCGTCGGAAGAACGAGCCGGGGATGCGGCCCGCGGCATACATCCGCTCCTCGACGTCGACCGTCAGCGGGAAGAAGTCGAAGTGCTCCTTGGGGCTCTTGCTGGCGGTGGTCGCCGAGAGCAGCATTGTTTCGTCGTCGAGGTAGGCGACGGCGGCGCCGGCGGCCTGCTGGGCCAGCCGGCCGGTCTCGAACCGGATGGTGCGGGTGCCGAAGCTCCCGTTGTCGATGACGGCGGTGGATTCGAACACGCCTTGTTCAATTTCAGCTACAGACATGGAGTCCGTACGGCCTCTCTGGGTTCATGGCCCGGTTCCTCCTCATCGCGCTGCGCGCTCTGCATCGTCGCCGGGCGGTTCATTCAGCTGTTTTCGCGCGGTCACGCGCAACCCGAGAGAACCGGCCTGGATACGGCTACGGCCGTCGATCGAAGCGGCCGGATAAGCTCATCCGGCAGCCACTACCGAAGACCGCCCGATACAGACGTGCCCTTCTGCGTTCGCGGTCGCGCTGTGACGCGCTGGGACGGTGCACGCGGATCGCGCGAACCGCACCTGCTCGGGCCGATCTGGCCCAGAACGACCTCACTCTACACGCCGACCTGGCGATTCCTAAGCCCGACGGCGGTCGCGACGTTCACGCGACATCTTCAACGCAGACCGTGAACCGTTGATCGGCGTAGGCGTAGCCCACGCCGCTGGCGCACTGATCGACGCTGACCGGGTCCCGCAGGTCGGTGAGGATCTGGGTGGCGCGCTGGCGATGCGGCGCTGATTTGTCGTCGCAATCGACGCGCACCGGGTCGGCGTTGTGCTCCGGGTCGACGCTCATGCAGCCGCCGACGACCCAGTCGATATTCAGGCACGCGGTGTTGGTCGAGTCGCTGAACGCGTTCCGCATCGAATACGAGGAGTCGACGTCGTCCGGGCACTGATCGCGATCGGCGACAGTGGCCGCAACCTTGAAGTTCGACGTCGGGCTACCGCAAGCGACCTTGCTGGCCTCCGGCCGGTCGGCGGTGCCGCCCAGCTTGAGGCAGTCCCCCACCTTGAGGTCCGCGGCGTTGGTCGCAGACGACGAGCAGCCTGTCAGCCCGCCGAGGACGGCGACTGCTGCGATCGCGGCCGCGGCAAGCGCGCGCATCGCGATGGCGAATCAGCGACGCAGGCCGAGGCGCTCGATGAGCGAGCGGTACCGCGCCACATCGATCTGGGCCACATATTTGAGCAGGCGCCGCCGCCGTCCCACCAGCAACAGCAGCCCCCGCCGCGAGTGGTGGTCGTGCTTGTGCACCTTGAGGTGCTCGGTCAGGTCTGCGATCCGCCTGGTCAGCAGCGCGACCTGCGCCTCCGGTGAACCGGTGTCGGTCTCATGCAGGCCGTAGGAGCCCAGGATTTCCTTTTTCTGCTCGGCTGTCAGCGCCACGAAATATCTCCATCAATTGGTCCGCGATCATCAATACCTGGGGCGCGGCCACCGCGAACCGCAGCACGCGCCGTGTCGTCGGGCAGTCTAGCAGCGGGGCTCGTGCGGTCCCCAAACCGCAGCTCAGCCCGCCGACAGCAGGGCGCGGGCCCGCTCGGTGTCGTTACCCATCGCCGCGACGAGGTCCTCCACCGCGGCGAACTTCTCCTGCCCGCGGATGCGGGCCACAAAGTCCAGCGCCACGTGCTGGCCGTACAGGTCGGCGGTGGTGTCCAGAACGAATGCCTCGACGGTGCGGGTACGGCCGGAGAAGGTCGGGTTGGTGCCCACCGAGACCGCGGCCTGGTAGCGCTCGCCCGGGACGACGGTGCCCGTGACCGGCCCATGCCCCAGCACGGTGAACCAGGCGGCATACACGCCGTCGGCCGGGATCGCGGAGTACATCGGCGGCGCCACGTTGGCGGTGGGAAAGCCCAGGGCCTTGCCCCGCCCGTCGCCGCGGACTACCACGCCCTCGACGCGGTGCGGGCGGCCGAGCGCTTCGGCGGCGGCCACCACGTCACCGGCGTCCACACAGGAGCGGATGTAGGTCGAGGAGAACGTCACGGTCTCGGCGTTGTGATGTTCGGTGACCAGCGACATCGATTCCACCGCGAAGCCGAACCGCTCCCCGGCCCGCCGCAGGATGTCGACGGTGCCGGCGGCTTTTTTGCCGAACGTGAAGTTCTCGCCCACCACGACCTCGACCACGTGCAGGCGCTCGACCAGTAGCTCGTGGATGTAGCGGTCCGGGGTGAGCTTCATGAAATCAGTGGTGAAGGGCATCACCAAAAACACGTCGATTCCGAACTCCTCGGCGAGCTCGGCGCGCCGGGTCAGCGTCGTCAGCTGCGCGGGGTGGCTCCCGGGAAACACGACCTCCATCGGGTGCGGGTCAAAGGTCATCATCACCGTCGGCACGCCGCGGGCCCGGCCGGATTTCACCGCATGCGTGATCAGCTCAGCGTGGCCGCGATGCACCCCGTCGAAGACCCCGATGGTGAGCACGCATCTGCCCCAGTCCGTGGGTATCTCGTCCTGCCCGCGCCACCGTTGCACAACCGCAAGCGTACGGCGCGAGGCGGTCTTTCACCGCGCCAGAGTCCCAGATCAGGTGAGCATTGCTTAAACTTCCGGTGTGCGCCCTGACGACGAGCCCGGCGAGCTCACAGCGGTTGCCCAGGACTATCTGAAGATCATCTGGAATGCCCAGGAGTGGTCTCGGGAGAAGATCAGCACCAAGATGCTGGCCGAGAAACTCGGTGTATCGGCCAGTACCGCCTCGGAGTCGATCCGCAAACTCGCCGAGCAAGGCCTTGTCGACCACGAGAAGTACGGCGCTGTCACGCTCACCGAATCCGGTCGCCGCGCGGCGCTGGCCATGGTGCGCCGGCACCGGCTATTGGAGACGTTTCTGGTCAACGAACTCGGCTACAGCTGGGATGAGGTGCACGACGAGGCCGAGGTGCTCGAGCACGCCGTCTCCGATCAACTGGTGGCGCGTATCGACGCCAAACTGGGCTTCCCACAGCGTGACCCGCATGGTGATCCGATTCCCGCCACCGACGGCCAAGTGCCCACCCCGCCCGCGCGTCAGCTGTGGGCCTGCGACGACGGGGAAGCCGGCACGGTGGCACGCATCTCCGATGCCGACCCCGAGATGCTGCGCTACTTCGACAGCATCGGTATCAGCTTGGACTCGCGGCTGCGGGTGCTGACCCGCCGCGAGTTCGCCGGCATGATCTCGGTTGCCATCGAATCAGCGGTATCGGTCGACGGCGCACCGGCCACGGTGGACTTGGGCAGCCCGGCAGCCCGAGCGATCTGGGTGGTCTAGGCGTTAGCGTTCGGCGCGCTGGTAGGCGGTGACGACGGCGGCGCCGCCCAGGCCGATGTTGTGTTGCAGCGCCGCGCTGACGTTGTCGACTTGGCGTTTGTCGGCGCGCCCGCGCAGCTGCCAGGTCAGTTCGGCGCACTGCGCCAGCCCCGTCGCGCCCAAGGGGTGGCCTTTGGAGATCAGGCCCCCGGACGGATTGACCACCCAACGTCCGCCATAAGTGGTGTCGCCGTTGTCGATCAGCTTGGGCGCCTCCCCCTCACCGCACAGGCCCAACGCCTCGTAGAGCAGCAACTCGTTGGCCGAGAAGCAGTCGTGCAGTTCGATGACCTGGAAGTCTTCCGGGCCGAGCCCAGACTGCTGGTAAACCTGTTGTGCGGCTTGCACATTCATGTCGTAGCCGATGAGCGCTTTGGCGGTGCCGTCGAAGGTGGAGGCGAAGTCGGTGGTCATCGCCTGGCCGACGATCTCCACTGCCTGGCCGGCCAGATCGTGTTGGTCCACAAACGATTCGCTGGCCAGGATCGCCGCGCCCGAACCGTCCGAGGTCGGTGAGCACTGCAGTTTGGTCAGCGGATCGGAGATCATCCGCGCGGCCAAGATGTCGTCGAGCGTGTAGGACTCCTGGAACTGCGCGAACGGGTTGTTGACGGAGTGCTTGTGGTTCTTGTAGCCGATCTTGGCGAAATGCTCAGCGGTGCTGCCGTATTGGCGCATGTGCTCGCGGCCCGCGGCACCGAACATCCACGGCGCGACGGGCATTGCGAACTCGTCGATCGCGGCCATCGCTTTGACGTGTCTGCCCATCGGTGATTCCCGGTCTTGGGCACCACCGCCCAGTGAGCCGGGTTGCATTTTCTCGAAGCCCAGCGCGATCGTGCAGTCGGCAAGCCCACCGCGGATCGCTTGCGCCGCCAGGAACAGCGCCGTCGAGCCGGTGGAGCAGTTGTTGTTGACGTTGACGATCGGGATTCCGGTCATGCCCAGCTCGTAGAGCGCCCGCTGCCCTGAGGTGGAGTCACCCGAGCAGTAGCCGACGTAGCCCTGCTGCACTTGGTCGTAGCCGATGCCGGCGTCGGCCAGCGCGTTGGTACCCGACTCGCGCGCCATGTCGGGGTAGTCCCAGCCTTCGCGTCGTCCCGGCTTCTCGAACTTCGTCATGCCGACCCCGACGACGTACACCTTGTTTGTCATTGCCACAGCGTACGGCGGGCGTCTAGAGCGTTGCGGGCCGGATGACGACCACCGACTTGGTCTTGGGCCCGTCGTCGCGCAGCAGTGCGATCACCCGGTTGTCGTCGGCGGCCGCGGCATAGACGCCGTCGATACCGCCCGGTGCCAGTGGCCGCCCGTTGGCGGCCGCCTCGGCCTCCTCCGCGCTGAGCCGGCGGTGCGGGAACATCAGCAGGCACGCCTGGTCGAGGTCCAGGCTCAGCCGCGGCTGCTCGGCCAGCTCGTCGAGGGTGTGGGCCTGCTCCAGCCCGAACCGCCCGACCCGGGTGCGCCGCAGCGCGATCAAATGCCCGCCCACGCCCAGCGTCGCTCCCAGATCGCGGGCCAGCGCGCGGATGTAGGTCCCCGACGAGCAGTCCACCTCGACATCGACATCGACCACCTCACCGCTGCGGCGCACGGCCAGCATGTCGAAGCGGTCGATGTGCACCGGCCGGGCAGCCAACTCGACAGTCTGGCCCTCGCGGACCAGCCGGTAGGCCCGCCGGCCGTCGACTTTGACCGCGCTGACCGCTGACGGCACCTGCATGATGTCGCCGCGCAACTGCGCCATCGCGGTGGCGATGGCCTCATCGGTCAGGTGTCGCGCGGAGACCTCTTGCAGCAGTTCGCCTTCCGCGTCTTCGGTGGACGTCGACTGGCCCAGGCGGATGATGGCTGCGTAGGACTTCGACGTCGCGGTGAGTAACCCGAGGATCTTGGTCGCGCGCTCGACACCGATCACCAGCACACCGGTCGCCATCGGGTCCAGCGTCCCGGCATGTCCCACCCGTCGGGTGGCGTAGATCCGCCGGCAGCGAGCGACCACGTCGTGGCTGGTCATGCCGGCCGGTTTGTCGACGACGACGATGCCCGGCTCGGCGCTCATAACACGATGGCCGTGAGCACCAACCCACGGTCAACCGACCACCGGCCCCGCAGCGCCGTCAGCGGCGCGCCGGACAGCGCGGCCCCGTCGATCAGAATTTTGGAGACGAACTCACCGGCCGCTGCGTCCGACGGATCGACGTCGAACACAATGTGGGCGTCCTCGAATCCGAGCCACCGCTTCGTCAGCGGAAACCACGCCTTGTAGGTGGCCTCCTTGGCGCAGAACAGAATTCGGTCCCAATGCAGGCCGTCCGGCAGGGCGCCGATTTCATGGCGCTCCTCGGACAGCGCGATCGAACCGAGCACGCCGTCCGGCAGCACGTCATGCGGTTCGGCGTCGATGCCCACCGAGCGCACCTGCGTGCTGCGGCCCACCACCGCGCCACGGAACCCCGTGCAGTGCGTCAGGCTGCCCACCACCCCGTCGGGCCAGCAGGGCTCGCCCTTGTCCCCCTTGAGGATCGGTGCCGGTGGAAATCCGAGCTCGCCCAGCGCGACCCGGGCGCAGTGCCGAACGGTGGTGAATTCGTTGCGCCGCTTGGCGACCGACCGCGCGATCAACAGTTCCTCTTCCGGCATCGGCGTTAGGCCGGGTGGGTCGGCGTAGAGCTCGGCCGACGCGAGATCCACGGCGTCGTCGGGCAGCACCGACGACAGCAGCGTTGCGGCCGTCATCGGGACTGCCGCTGGCGGACTCGTTCCCGGAACTTCTCGGCCTGCTCGCGCATTTCGGGCGTGATGACGAAATGCCCGCCGAAATCGTTGAGATAGCCCGGCGCGTACTGCGGATCGGGCAGCACCTGACGCAGCCAGCTGTACGGTTTGCGGCGCCGCCATTCCCGCGGGTAGCCGACCGACACCTCCTCGAAGCGCACCCCGTCGTACCAGGTGGTGCGCGGGATGTGCAGGTGGCCGTAGACCGAACACACGGCGTTGTAGCGGGTGTGCCAGTCGGCGGTCTCGGTGGTGCCGCACCACAGCGAGAACTCCGGGTAGAACAGCGCATCGCAGGGGTCGCGCACCAGCGGGAAGTGGTTGACCAGCACAGTCGGCGTCATCCAGTCGAGGTCGTCGAGCCGCTTGCGGGTGGCCGCCAGCCGATCGCGACACCAGGCGTCCCGGGTGCCGTACGGCTCGCAAGACAGCAGGAACTCGTCGGTGGCCACCACGTTGCGTTGCCGCGCGATCGCCAGCCCTTCGGCTTTGCTGGTCGCCCCCTCCGGCAGGAAGCTGTAGTCGTAGAGCAAAAACATCGGCACGATCGTGGCGGGCCCGCCCCGCTCGGTCCAGACCGGGAACGGATGCTCGGGGGTGACGATGCCCATCTCGTCGCACATGTGGACCAGGTAGTCGTAGCGGGCGCGGCCGAAGACCTGCACCGGGTCCTTGCCGGTGGTCCACAGCTCATGATTGCCGGGCACCCAGATCACCTTGGCGAACCGTCGCCGCAGCAGATCCAGCGACCAGCGAATATCGTCGGTGCGCTCGCCGACGTCGCCGGCGACGATCAACCAATCCTCGGGTGAGGACGGGTGCAGGGATTCGGTGACGGGTTTGTTGCCCTGATGGCCGGTGTGCAGGTCAGAGACAGCCCACAACGTGGGCTGCGCCGCGTCCTGCCGAGTTGCCACGACTCACCAGCCTAGCCACCGGCCCGCACGCCGGACTAGAACAGGTTCTCGTTTCTGCTCTCAGCGCTTCGTCGCGACTTGTACACTGCCACGCAATAGCCAGCGGATTGGAAGGGGTGTTGTGGTCGCCAAAGTGCGCCTGATCGCCGCGCTGGGTGCGCTGGTGATGGCCGTCGTCGTGGTTTGGCAGAGTGCACCCCCGCCAGGCACCAGCGGCGCGACCGTGCAGCTGCGCTCCACCGGAATGCCGCTGTCGCCGGCCAGCACGATGAAAAGCCCGATCGTCGCGACCACCGATCCCAGCCCGTTCGACCCATGCAACGACATTCCGTTCGACGTCGTCCAGCGGCTCGGGCTGGCGTTCACCCCGCCCGAGCCCCAGGAGGGGCTGCGCTGTCAATACGACGCGGGCAACTACCAGCTGGCCGTCGAGCCGATCATCTGGCGCAGCTACGACCAGACACTGCCGGCCGACGCGCTCGAGACCACCGTCAACGGCCACCGCGTCGCGCAGTACTGGATCTTGAAGCCGACCTATCACAACAGCTACTGGTACGTCTCCTGCATGGTGGCGTTCAAGACCAGCTACGGGTTGATCCAACAGGCGCTGTTCTACTCGACGGTCTATTCCGAACCCGACGTGGACTGCCCGTCCACCAACCTGCAACGGGCCAACGAGCTTTCCCCCTACTACGTCTTCTAAAGCCGCCCTCGCAGGTGCCTCTCCGGATGAGCCGATGAGTATCTTCGAGGACTGGCGAAGCGACAGCACCGAGATCCGTTGGCGGTCGTCGACCGCCGCCAACCACGGAGCCGACGTCACGGTCTTCAGCCGCCGCTGCGGCACGCCGGGGGCACCGGCGCTGGTATGTGTGCACGGGTTTCCGACCTCCAGCATCGACTACTACGCCTTGACGCAAGAACTGGGCGCCGAGTTCGAGATCTTCCTGCTGGACTTTCCCGGTTACGGATTCTCCGACAAGCCGCCCGCCCCGTACGTGTATTCGCTCTACGACGATGCCCGCCTGCTGCTCCACGCGATCGCGGAGGTGTGGCAACTGAAGCGCTACACGATGCTCACCCATGATCGGGGCACCAGCGTCGGCATGATTGCGCTGGAGATGATCGCCGCTGCGCAGCAGCCGATCCCGCCGGCCGAAGTCATCTTGACCAACGCCAACATCTATCTGCCCCTGGCCAATCTGACCGCATTTCAACTGGCGCTGCTCGACCCCGCGACCGCCCGCGACACCGCGCGTGCCACCACACCGGAGATGCTGGCCGCCGGTCTGGGCGCGACGACCTTCATGCCGCGACGAACCCTTGAGGATCCCGAAATCAGCGTATTGGCACAATGTCTCGCCTACAACGACGGTATCGCCGTACTCCCGGACACGATTCAATACCTGAATGAGCGTGCCGCCGACGAAACTAACTGGCTGACAGCGCTTTCCCGTAATGACGTCAACACCACTCTGGTCTGGGGCTGCCACGACAGCGTGTCCCCGCTGCGAGTGGCGAACTTCGTCTGGCAGCAGTTCCTCAAAGACAAGCCCGGACGTAACCGCTATTGGGTCGTGCCGGCAGCAGACCACTATGTGCAGTGCGATGCGGCGCCGCAGCTGGCTGACATCGTCCGAAACACCGTCGACGGCAGGGAAATACCGCTGCAGACCTTGGGCAACCGGCCCGACGGCGCAGTGCTGGTCGATCAGACGTCGTCATCCGACGGCGTCGCGGACCCGGGCGGCGACCTGGCGTAGCGCCGCCTTATCGTACACCGGCGCAGCCAACGTCGGCGCCAGCGGAACCTGCACCCAACTGGTGCAACCCGCGAACCCCGGAATGCGGGCCAGTGGCAGCGGCTTCGCCAACGGGACGGCCTGCACCACCAGCACCGCCAGTCGGTGCCGCGGCCGAAAGTCCAGCCGGTCCGCCCGCACCGACTCGGCGGTCCAGATATGCAGGTCCTCGATCGCATCGAGCTGGTCGGGCCGGTTGACCGGCAGCGCCGCAACAACTTTCGCTGCTGCCCGAATGATGACCTGGTCATCGGTACTGTCCGGCGCGGCCCGTGTCAACAGGTCCCGGTGTTCGGGCCGGACCCGCTGTGCGTGGCTGTGCGCGACCGTCGGGAACAACACAAACTCGCGGGCGGCGACGTCGAAGCGCTTTTCGTGAATCCCGCCCTTGCGCAACAACACCTGCTGCCGACCGTCGAGCAGCGCATGCACGACCGCGCTCCACTCCTTGAGCGCCGGGGTGTGGGTCATCGCGCCGACAGCCGGGCAATCACTTCGGGTCGGCGCAGCGGCGGGACGCTTTTGGGCGGCTGGCGGCGCGCCGGCAGCGCCTCGAGCAGCTGCGCCGTCGCGGTGGCGACCTGTGCGACCGCCGCCTCGAACGCCTCGCTGTTGGCCGGCGATGGCCGCGCGATACCGCTGACTTTGCGCACGTATTGGCGGGCCGCCGCTTCGATCTCGACGGCCGTGGCCGGCGGTTCCAGGCCGCGCAGTTCGGTGATGTTCCGGCACATACCCCTCACGATAGGTGCGCCGGCACTGGCTACGGTGATGCGATGACCGACATCTTGCTGATCGATACCGACGAGCGCATCCGCGTCCTGACGTTCAACCGTCCCGAGTCCCGCAATGCGCTGTCGACGGCGCTGCGGGAGAAGTTCTTCGCTGCCCTGGCGCAGGCCGACGCTGACGACGCCGTCGACGTCGTGATCGTCACCGGGGCCGACCCGGTGTTCTGTGCGGGACTGGATCTCAAAGAGCTCGGCGGGCAGTCGGCGCTGCCGGATATTTCGCCGCGCTGGCCGGCGATGAGCAAGCCGGTGATCGGCGCCATCAACGGCGCGGCCGTGACGGGCGGGCTGGAGTTGGCGCTGTATTGCGACATTCTGATCGCCTCGGAACGCGCCCGGTTCGCCGATACCCACGCCCGGGTCGGTCTGTTGCCCACCTGGGGGCTGAGTGTGCGGCTACCGCAGAAGGTGGGTGTCGGGCTGGCCCGGCGGATGAGCCTGACCGGCGACTACCTCTCCGCCTCCGACGCGCTGCGGGCCGGGCTGGTCACCGAGGTGGTCGCCCACGACGAGCTACTCACCGCTGCCCGGCGGGTAGCGGCGTCGATCGCGGGCAACAACCAGAACGCCGTGCGGGCCCTGCTGGCGTCCTACCACCGCATCGACGAGTCGCAGACCGCCGCCGGGTTATGGCTGGAAGCCAGCGCGGCCAAACAGTGGATGAGCACTGCGACCGGCGACGACATCGCCGGCAACCGCGAGGCGGTGCTGCAGCGGGGCCGTTCGCAGGTGCGCTGAGCACGACATGAGGCCGTACAGCGGGGACGTCCCAGGTTATGGCTGGCCGCCCGTGGTTCGGCGGCGATCGGCCGCCGACACCATCGCAACCGTGGTGCTGTTCACCGCGCTGCTGATGGCGAGCGTGTTGTCGGTGGCGGTGTCGCTGGTGCCGTCGCTGTGGATGATGATGCCGATCTGCAGTGACAACTGCGACACTCCCGAGATTGCTCGTTTCGACCACCGGGTGATGGGCGGTGTCACGGTGATCTGGGTGGGAGCCGCCGTCGCCGTGCTGCTCGCCGGGATCGGCGCGATCGTTGCCGGTGTGCGCCGTTGGGTGATGTGGATCTGGCCGGCGATCGGCCTGGTGATCGTGGTCGTCTGCTTTGTCGTCGCCGGCTTCATGTGGCTCGACGCGCTACCCAGCGGCTGATGGCGGTGCTGGGCTAGGCGATTGGCCGGATCACTTTGCACGGGTTGCCCGCCGCGAACACGTTGTCCGGCACGTCTTTGATGACCACGCTGCCGGCTCCGACGACCGAGTTCTCGCCGATGGTCACTCCCGGGCAGACGATGACGCCGGTAGCAATCCACACGTTGTTGCCGATCACTATCGGTGACGCCGACTCCCAGCCTTGCCGCCGGGCATCATGGTCCTCGATCGGATGCAGCGCGGTGACAAGCTGGGTGCGTGGACCGATCGAGACGTCATCACCGATGGTGATCGGTGCGCAGTCCAGCATGATCGCGTCGTAGTTGATGAAACTGTTCGTGCCGATGCGTATCTGTGTGCCGTAGTCGCACTGGAATCGCGGCAGTATCGTGGATTTTTCGCCGAACGACGCGAGTAACTTCGTCAGCAGCTGGTGGCGCCGCTCGTCGTCATCGGCCTGCGTCGCGTTGAACGCGTCGAGCAGCCGCTGACATGCTGTGCGGCTCGCAACGAGTTCGGGGTCGTCGGCGTAGTAGAGGGCGCCGCTGAGCATTCGCTCACGCTGACTGGTCACGACCACCGATCCTACGGCCAAGCCGATGTCAGTTTGCTGCCCAACGGGTTTCGGCTCAGCTCCCCGTCACCGCCCAACGACCCGACAGCGCACGCCAGCCCACGAAGAGCAGCCGCAGCACCATGAACATCGTCAGTCCCGTCCAGATCCCTGCCAGCCCCCAACCGAACACCAGGGACAGCCACACCAACGGCAAGAATCCGACCAGTGCGCTGAGTACCGTCGCAGTTCGCATGAAGGCGGCATCGCCGGCGCCCAACAGCACCCCGTCGAGTGCGAAAACGATTCCGGCGATTGGTAATTGGGCAACCAAAAACCACCAGGGCACAGCGATCGCGGCCAGCACCGAATGGTCGTCGGTGAACAGCGTGGGAAGCACCGCAGCGCCGGCCGCGAACGCCGCGGCCAGCACCGCGGCCGCCGTCGTCGAAAACACTGTGACCCGCAGGGCCACCGATTTGGCATGCTCGACGCGGTTGGCCCCGAGCGCCGCACCTACCAGTGCCTGTGCCGCGATCGCCAGCGAATCGAGGACAAGCGCCAGAAACGTCCACAACTGCAGCACTATCTGGTGGGCGCCCAGCGCCGCGGCGCCGAACCGCGCCGCCACCGCGGCGGCCGACACGAAGCAGGCCTGGAAAGCCAGCGTGCGCATCATCAAATCGCGGCCCATCACCAACTGCGCTCGTAGCACGCCCCGGTCGAGTCGCAGCGGTACTCGCTGGACGAGCAGCGCGCGGCCGAACAGCACTGCGGCCAGCCATTGACCCGTCAGGTTGGCCAGCGCCGAACCGGCCAGGCCCATTCGCGGCAGGCCCAGCCAGCCGTACACCAGCAATGGGCACAGCAGTGCCGACAGCCCGAAACCGGCGACCACGTAGCGCAGCGGCCGCACGGTGTCCTGGACCCCGCGCAGCCACCCGTTGCCGGCCAGCGAGACGAGGATCGCCGGGGCGCCCAGGATGGCGATCCGCAGCCAGGGTAGTGCGGCATCGGCGATGTCGCCGCCGGATGCGATCACCGAGACCAGCGGCACCGCCGCGGCCTGTACGACCACGACGATCAGCGCGCCCAGACCCAGCGCCAGCCAGGTCGCTTGCACACCCTCGGCCACCGCCGAGGCACGGTCGCCGGCACCGAAATGGCGAGCCGATCGCGCCGTCGTGCCATAGGACAGAAACGTCAGGTCCGAGCCGACGAGAGCGAGGACCAGTCCACCGATGGCCAGTCCGGCCAGGCTCAGTGCGCCCAGTCGGCCGACGATCGCGGTGTCGAACAACAAGTAGAGCGGCTCCGCCGCAAGCACACCGAGCGCCGGTAGAGCCAAGCCGGCGATCTGCCGGGAACCGGCGGCGGGCCTGTCAGGCATGGTCACCATCCTGCGCGAGCGTGCGCAAAACCGGGATACGCCGCGGCGTGTCGACCGGGGACACATTGCTCCTATGTCAAGCGGCTGCGTGAAGGTCGGGTTGGCGGGTTTGGTGGTCGGCGTGTAGGCGACGAAAGACGTTGCGGGCGAGGTGGCGTTTGAGGCAGCGCAGGGCC
>NZ_LZKJ01000198.1 GCF_001672775.1 Mycobacterium kyorinense
GGGGGAGACGGTGGCGGCGGACACGGTGGCGGGGGTGGCGGCGGCCATTAGCCGCCGCGCCGCTCAGTTTTTCGTGATGCCCAGCGCCGCGTAGATCTCGTCGGACAGCGCGACGCTGCGTGGGTCGGCATTGGCCTTGGTGGCGTCGTACCGGTTCATCACGTAGCCGTAGCCGATGCGGTGCTCAAGGTCGACAAACCCGAATGAACCGCCAAGGCCGCCATGCCCGAAGATCCGGGGATTGGGTCCGTTGACGCAGCGCTGGTTGAGCATGTAGCCCAAGCCCCAGCCGTGATCCGCGACGCGGGGGCCCAACACCAGATCGGTGTCGAAGCCGCCCTCCGCCGCCCGGACCACCCGGCCCTGGTCCTCCCGGCCCAGGTCCGCCGGGACCGTAATCGCCGCCGGGACCGAAGCCCGGGCCGGGTCCGGGGCCGTTGCAATATGGCCCGTTCCCTGGATTCCACGTGTCGCCCGGGTTGCATGGGTAATTCAGGAACGGCGTGGTTTGTGCTTGAGCATCACTTGCCGCACCCAGTCCGAGCAGGCCGAAACCCGCCGAAAGCATGGCCGTCGTTGCAACGACGCGTACAGATTTCGTCATCTCTGGCCCGTACCCAGGCTGGCTGTGCGCGAAACGACATCGCCCGCTAAGAACCGTTGGTAGACAACAAAAACGACAAAATTGCACACCGCATGCGAATGACTTGCAACTTGGTGGTGTCGATGGTCACGTCTGGCATTGCGGGCACCAGAAAACATTGCGACCCTCCAGCTCGGCGGTGCGAACCGTCGCCGCACACACCCGGCACGGGTCGCCGGCGCGGCGGTACACGTAGGTGCGAGGTTTTCCCGGACCGTAGGACGGTGCACCGTGGTCATGTTCGGGGCGCACCACGATGATCTTGCCGCGCCGCAAACCCACCTTCATCAGCGCCACCAGATCCGTCCATGCCGCGCCGAATTCGGTTTCGCTGACCACCTGGCCGGGTCGGTAAGGATCGATGCCGTGACGGAATAACAACTCGCTGCGATAGACGTTGCCGACACCGGCGATAACCGTCTGGTCCATCAGCAGGGCGCCGATTGGCCTGCGCGACTTGGTGATCCGCGACCATGCCCAGGTCGGGTCAGCGTCGCGGCGCAGCGGGTCCGGCCCGAGCCGCGCCACTACCTCGGCGATTTGTGCGTCATCGAGCAGTTCGCACACCGTCGGCCCGCGCAAATCGGTGCCGTATTCAGCGCCGACCATGCGCATGCGCACCTGACCGACCGGCGCGGGCATCGCCGCATCGGGCGGTCGCTCCCATTCGGTGAACGTGCCGTACAAGCCGAGGTGCACATGCACCGTCGGACCCTCGGCGTAATGGTGGAACAGGTGCTTGCCCCACACACTGGTGCGCCGTAGCACCCGGCCGTCGACCGCGGCGGCCGATGCGGCGAACCGGCCCTGCGGGCTGGAGACGGCCACCGGGCCGCCGGCAAACCGGCGCTGGTGCAGCCGCGCCAGCCGGTGCAGCGTGTGCCCTTCGGGCATGGGCGCTTACCCGGTGGGGGCGCCGGGGACCGGTGGCGCCTGGTGGCTGCGTTCGTACTCGGCGAGGATGTCGATACGGCGTTGGTGGCGTTCGGCTTCCGACCACGGAGTGTTCACGAACGCGTCGACGATGGCCAGCGCCTCCGGAACGGTGTGCATGCGGCCGCCGATACCGATCAGTTGGGCGTTGTTGTGTTCGCGGGCCAGCGTCGCCGTCTCGACGCTCCACGCCAGCGCACACCGCGCTCCGGGGACCTTGTTGGCCGCGATCTGCTCACCGTTGCCCGATCCACCCAGCACGATGCCCAGGCTGCCGGGGTCAGCGACCGTGCGCACCGCGGCGGCGATGCAAAACGCCGGGTAGTCATCCTCGGCGTCGTAGCCGAACGCGCCGCAGTCGATCGGCTCGTGTCCGGACTTCTTCAGATGCTCGATGATCTGCAGCTTGAGCTCGTAGCCGGCATGGTCGGCACCTAGGTAGACGCGCATGCTGGTCATTGTGTCAGTCGAATTCGGGTCGTTCGGTGCGGGTTCGCTTGAGTTCCCAGAAGTGCGGGTAAGACGCGAAGGTCACCGAGGCGTCCCACAGCTTGCCGGCATCCTCACCGCGCGGAATCTTCGACAGCACCGGACCGAAGAACGCCACACCGTTGACGTGGATGGTGGGGGTCCCGACGTCCTCGCCGACGGGGTCCATGCCCGCGTGGTGGCTCTTGCGCAGCGCCTCGTCGTTGGCGTCGCTGGTCGCGGCGTCGGCCAGCTCGGCCGGCAAGCCCACCTCGGCCAGCGACTGCTTGATGACGTCGTCGAGCTCTTTGTTGTCCTCGTTGTGGATGCGGGTGCCCATCGCCGTGTACAGCGGCCCGAGCACCTCGGCGCCGTGGGCCTGCTCCGCGGCGATCGCCACCCGAACCGGCCCAAACGCCTTTGCCATCCGCTCTTTGTAGTTGTCGGGCAGGTCCTCGCGGTCCTCGTTGAGCACGGCCAGGCTCATCACATGGAAGTTGACCTCGATGTCGCGGACCTTCTCGACCTCCAGGATCCAGCGCGACGTGATCCATGCCCACGGGCACAACGGATCGAACCAGAAATCGGCGACTGACTTCTCGGGCATGGAAGATCCTCTCATTGACGATGCGGTAGCCGCCCAGCACAACCGAGGGAACGCGACGCGTGTTCCCGGCTACTGGCTGCGAGTAAGGATAGGCAGCATGGCCGGCGCGGCGACCACGCTGGACGGTTTTCAACCGCTGCCACCCGGCCAAGTTGGATTGGCCGCCTCCTCCTCAGGCCGCTACGCGGCCTGCATCGTCACCGGCCTAAGTTGGGACACGTGGCTCTTCCCAATCTCACCCGCGACCAAGCCGTCGAACGCGCAACCCTCGTCACCGTCGACCGGTACCGAATCAGCCTGGACCTGACCGACGGCAACGGCGCGCCCGGCGAACACACCTTCCGATCGACGACAACTGTGGAGTTCGGCGCGCTGGCCGGCGCCGACACCGTCATCGACATCGCCGCGGACACGATTCACAGCGCCACCCTCAACGGCCGCGACCTCGACGTGTCCGGCTATGACGAATCGACCGGCATCGCGCTGAACGGTCTGGCCGCGCACAACGTCGTCGTGGTGGACGCCTCGTGCCGGTATTCCAATACCGGTGAAGGTCTGCACCGCTTTGTCGACCCGGTCGATGACGAGGTGTACCTGTACTCGCAGTTCGAAACCGCAGACGCCAAGCGGATGTTCGCCTGTTTCGACCAGCCCGACCTCAAAGCCGCCTTCGACATCACCGTCACCGCACCAGCACATTGGCAAGTGGTGTCCAACGGCGCCACCGTTGGCGTCGACAACGGTGTGCATACGTTTGTCACCACCCCGCGGATGAGTACTTACCTGGTGGCTCTGATCGCCGGACCGTACGCCCGATGGGACGACACCTACGTCGACGAGCACGGCGAGATTCCACTGGGCATCTTCTGTCGGGCGACACTGGCTGAATACATGGACGCCGAGCGGCTCTTCACCCAGACCAAGCAGGGATTCGGCTTCTACCACAAGCACTTTGGCACCCCATATGCATTCGGCAAGTACGACCAGTTGTTCGTGCCGGAGTTCAACGCCGGCGCGATGGAGAACGCGGGCGCCGTGACCTTCTTGGAGGACTATGTCTTTCGCAGCAAAGTCACCCGCGCCTCCTATGAGCGGCGCGCCGAAACAGTGCTGCACGAGATGGCGCACATGTGGTTCGGCGACTTGGTCACCATGCAGTGGTGGGACGACCTATGGCTCAACGAGTCGTTCGCCACCTTCGCCTCGGTGCTCTGCCAAAGCGAGGCAACCGAATTCAGCGAAGCATGGACCACATTCGCCAATGCCGAGAAATCGTGGGCCTACCGACAGGATCAGCTGCCCTCGACGCATCCGGTGGCCGCCGACATTCCCGATTTGGCCGCGGTCGAGGTCAACTTCGACGGCATCACTTACGCCAAGGGCGCGTCTGTACTCAAACAACTCGTGGCCTACGTCGGGCTCGAGCATTTCCTGGCCGGTCTGCGCGACTACTTTCGCGAGCATGCGTTCGACAACGCCACGTTTGCGGATCTACTTGGCGCGCTGGAGAAGTCGTCGGGGCGCGACTTGTCCGACTGGGGACGACAGTGGCTCAAGACAACCGGGCTCAACACACTGCGCGCCGATTTCGACGTCGACGACGACGGGCGGTTCACCCGGTTCGCCGTGACTCAAAGCGGCGCCGCGCCGGGGGCCGGTGAGACGCGGGTACATCGGCTTGCAGTCGGTATTTACGACGACGACGGATCGGGCCGGTTGGTCCGGGTCCATCGCGAAGAGCTTGACGTCGACGGACCGAGCACGGACGTCCCCGCGTTGGTCGGCATCTCACGTGGGCAGTTGATTCTGGTCAACGACGACGACCTGACCTACTGCTCGCTGCGGCTGGATCCCTCGTCGTTGGACACCGCATTGCAGCGCCTCGCCGATATCGCTGAGCCTCTGCCGCGCACCTTGGTGTGGTCGGCCGCCTGGGAGATGACCCGCGAGGCCGAGCTGCGCGCCCGCGACTTCGTGGCCCTGGTCTGCCGTGGCGTTGTCGCTGAAACCGAAGTTGGTGTGGCACAGCGACTATTGCTGCAAGCGCAGACCGCGTTGGGTTCGTATGCCGAACCGACGTGGGCGCGCTCAGAAGGCTGGCCCGCATTTGCCGATCGGCTACTGGAGTTGGGCCGCGACGCCGAAGCCGGCTCGGATCATCAGCTGGCCTATGTCAATGCATTGTGCTCATCAGTGCTGTCAGAACGTCATATCGAGGTGCTGTCGGCGTTGCTCGCCGGCGATCCTGCTGAGGTGGGATTGGCGGGACTGGCCGTGGATACTGATCTGCGCTGGCGAGTGGTCACCGCACTGGCCAGATCCGGCGCCATCGATGCGGAGGTCATCGATGCCGAGGTGCAGCGCGATCCCACGGCCGCCGGCAAGCGGCACGGTGCGCAAGCCGCTGCGGCGCGACCGCAGTTGCCGGTCAAAGAGCAGGCGTGGACCGAAGTTACCGAGGACGACACGCTGCCCAACATCACCGGCCGTTCGATCATCGCCGGCCTCGTCTCCCCCGGACAGGGCGAGTTGCTCCAGCCGTTCACCGCGCGCTACTTCGCGGCGATAACCGGGGTTTGGGAGCGCCGGTCCAGCGAGGTCGCGCAAACCGTTGTGGTGGGCCTATATCCGTCCTGGGACATCAGTGACGGCGGCGTCGCTGCTGCCGATGAGTTTCTCGCCGACCCGGAATTGCCGCCCGCGTTGCGCAGGCTTGTGTTAGAGGGGCAGGCCGGGATCAAGCGGGCGCTGAAGGCGCGGGCGTTCGACGCTGCCGGCGCGAGTTGACGCGTGGCCGGATAGTTGGGCCGCTGTCACGGCCGCCCGAGGTAGGGCGGTGGGACGCTCGCGATGACGGCACCGAAGTTGTACAACGCCTTCTTGCCGGGAGACCAGTAACTGCTGTGGGCGGCAACGCCGGGAAGCCCACGGGGCCCGGCGGGTCCGGGGTCGGCCTCCAGCAGCGTGGCACCGAACTGCGGCGCTGTCGGGTCACCTCCCAGCGTCCATTCGGTGGCGGCGCGGCCTAGTTCGATGATGTCGTTGACTGCTCGGGTGGCGTACACCTGGGCGCCGGCAGCCAGGTTGAGATCGGCGGCACGGTCGACCAGCACACCGGGGCTGCCCACCGCGATCATGTTGTCCGCGTCGAGGTGATGCCCGCCCGAGGCTGCCGCACCCACCAGCGTCGAGCCATAGCTATGCCCGATCACCGTGTCGATCGATGACGGTCCGACATGCGACGCTCGCATCCCACTCTCGAAGGCGCCCAATGCTTCCGCGCCCGCAAGGGCGGGGTCTGCGGACGCTGCATGCGTCACATCCATCGGCCGGTCATAACCCATCCATGTCGTGACCGCCACATCGCCGGGCTGCAAACTGGGGTCGGCGTGCAAGGCAGCGTTGTACATAGCACACGACCTCTCGTCGCTGTATTGCAGCCGGGGCAGGTCTTCGCCGGTGCCGGGCACGAAGGTGGCGTTGCGTTTGGCATTGTCGGGTTCGCCAATGGAGACCGCGGCGTGGCCCCGATCATCGATCAGCCCCAGGTAGCGTGTCGGCCCGTCCGAGACCAAAGCGGTTTGCACGGCGCGGTAGCCCTCGAGACGGTGTCGTGCCGCCAGGAGTTGCGGTGCCAGGACAGTGAATTCGTCGATAGCAGCGCCGCTGTGATCGCCCATGTACCTTTGGCGCGCCAGCTCGTCGACACGGTGTTGCATCCGGTTGACGTCGGCCTGTGTGGTCGTGGTCAGCACGTCGAGGTGCTGTCGGTTGTATTTGTCTTTGTCGACGAACGGCATTCCGGGATGGTTGCCGATGCTGTGATCTCGGCAGTAGAGCCGGTCTTGCTGTTCAGAGCTCAGCTTCACCCAGAAGTCGTGAAACTGCTTTGGATCCTGCGGCAGCGGCTTGGACAGCGAATCGTCGACGGTGGTCGTCGAGTCCTTCGCGCCCAGTGCCTGGTACTCGCGGCCGATGGTGCGTATACGTGCGCCAATCAGGTTAAGGTCGCTGTCGACCTGCCTGATCACCTCGGCCACGTCGCGGATTCCCTTGCGGGTGATGGGCATCAGCGCTCGGTCATGGTCTGCGCCGCTCGGCACCGACGCCGCCGCATCGAGCACCCACTGCTTGACACCATCCAGAGTCTGTCGCCCGGCAGACACCACGGCAGCCGAGCGATCGACTTCGGCACCTAGCCGCTGATCCAGTACGGCCAGTTGGCCCAGGACGCGCCCCTGCGCGCTATTGGCTTCGGCGTACGCATCGGCCGCCGTGCCGGTCCACCGCGGCGTCGGCGCCGCTGACTCCACGCCGCTTTGCGCCCAACGTAATTGAGTGCTGCGATCGAATGCTGTGCCCTCTTGTGGGGCACCGCTTCCTAACGTGGAGCGGGCGTCAGACCAGGTCGACATGAAAACGGCAAGCGCTCCCACCAAGCCCCCTGTCCCCCGACTGGTCCTTGGGTAAGTCTAAAGGCCCGCACCCCAAGCCCTTGACGGAAGTTTGCGGGTGGGCAGCAGTTTTAGAATCAGGAGCCGTGCACCACTTGCTTGAGCCCCGGGCATTGCTGGTTAAGCGCGTCGAGCGCTTCGTCGGTCATGGTGTTGTATTTGTGGACGTTGGCTATCCACTCCCTGGGTGGATACGTATCCGCGGACATCTTGTTGGCCTCGCGTTGCAGTTGCGCGTTGAGCGCCATGGCGTCCGCCCATGTGGTCAGCGGCTTCTTCATCTCCGGTGTCGCCACCGAACCCGCTGCGGCGCGCAGCTTGTCACCGAGCGTCGATTCCCTCTCGACGATCTCACCAGGGTCGTCTAACGTGCCGTCGTCGAGGCCAGTGTTCATCCACGTCGTCAACTCGTGCGACTGGCGGCCAAGGTCTTCGACAGCCGCACAGTCCTTTTCCAACGGAGTCGCGCCGTCGTAGGTAATCCAAACGGTCGCCGCGCCGCCGCTGGCCACAAGGATCGCGGCGGTCAATACCCACAACCAGCGTCGCCGCAACCAACTCGATGTCATCTATTTTCCTCAGGGCCGCGGCGGGATTGTGAACTCCTGACCACACGGGTCCGGAACGTTAATTGTGATCTTGCGTCATCGACCGACAATTGCATGACCTACTGCAAAACCGCCGGCAATCACGACCATCCCGATGGGCAGAGAAAGCCATGCTATCACCATTCCTCGTCCGATCTCACGCAAAATACCACCATAGGCCACAAACAAGAGCGAGACGATTATATCCGCCACCAAGTAGAAAAGGAGGTACTGAGCACCTCCGAATGAGGATAGCAAAACAGCGCTAAGCGATCCTAATATAATGAGAGTGTTTAGCAGTACAGCTACGAAGCGGATCGGGCCAGCAGGACTGCTCCGTGTCTCGGGGTGGTCGCTTAAACGGCTGACGCGATCCATCATTTAACGCCCCTCCAATACGAACGCGAATGTGGCACCTCCGATGAGTAGCATCGCGGACGTACCCGCAATACTGACTGATAAACCGCGCACCCCAGAAGAGTGCGAAGTCAGCAGCAGCATTGCGACGGTGGCGAAGGCAATCACATCGATGCAGAGCGCAGCGACGAACAGCGCAAATTCATGCTCGTCTAAAAGCGGCCATTTGCCCAAGAGCCAGATGGTCACCATGAGCAAGCCCACCATGAGTGGAGCGACTAGTGGAGTCACCCAGCTTGCTATTGCCCACGCACGCGGGTCTAGTCCGCGCAGACGGGTAAGAACCGGCATGGCGCCTCCGAAGTTCGACGTCTTATGGTCTGAATATTCTATTTACACTTGCGTTGTACCCCGGGGCACCGGCAAGGGCGGGACCGATGGTGGGTTAGTCGCGCGCCCGAATGGAGTGGAAGGCTTGTCTGCTCCTGGTACATCGAACTCGGTGTTCCACTCAGTGAAAGGTCCGAATGCCATGCCGCCAAATCCTATTTCGTGGTGGAACTCAAGGTTTGCTGCGGGTCCCCAAGAGCGGCCCGACCGGGCGGGGTCGATGAGCACGGTATGCGATTGTCCGGTCGGCAAATCTTGATAGACCTCGAGTGATGGGTAATCAGTGCGCGTACCATCGACGCGTAGACCGTCGGCACCCGGGGTGAACACAAGATCACCATTCACCGTCACGGGATTAACCGGTCCCATTGGGTTTTTCGCGATTTCTGGGGCAAACGGGTTTGCTGCACTGTATTGAATGCGGACCGACCCGTCGGGGTTCTGCCATACGCGACCCTCCGGCGCCCGAACTCTTACTTCTCCTGGGCCGCCAGACGCGTCCAACTGTACTGATGGGTTCTGGCGCATCACGACAATACCGTTTTCGTAGTCGATGTACGTCGTGACCCTTGCGTTTTCTGGGTCGAAATTCCGATTAGCAGTTCTATTGTCCCCGAAATCCCGCGTCCCTGGCCCACTTATGACATCTCTTTGTTCGATGTATTGCGACGCTCGAACGACACCCTGCCCTGGCACCGGGCGAATTTTCACAACCCGAATTTCGGGTTTGACACCTTTGTATTTTGGATCGTAGCTGTTCGGATTGAGCGCTTCTGCCGTTTCCCAGTCGATCGCACTGGTCGGTGGTCGACCAAAGACTTGTTTGAACGCTTCGGCGGAGGCGCGTTTACGTGCGTCATCGTCTCTACCGGTGATCGTGTTGAGATCATCGTCATTGGCGGGGTCCTGGTCCTCATCACGAGGCTCTTTGAGTCCCGGTCCCTGCTTCTTGTTGCCGCCGAGCGCCTGGTATTCGTCGCCGATGGTGCGAATACGCCCGCCGATCACATTGAGTTCGCTGTTGGACTGCTTGACGATCTCGGCGACATCAGCAATCCCCTTGCGCGCGATCGGCATTAGCATCTGCTCACGATCTGCGCTCGGCGGCACCGATGCCGCCGCATCGAGGACCCACTGCTTGACTCCGTCGAGGTTCTTGCGCCCCGCAGCCACCATCGCAGCAGACCGATCGACCTCCGCGCCGAGCCGCTGGTCCAACACCGCCATCTGTCCGAAGGTGCGGCCTTGTCTGCTGTTGGCTTCCTCGTACGCGTCGGCCGCGGTGCCGGTCCATTGTGCCCCTGGCGCCGCCGACTTCACGCCGCTTTGCGCCTGCCGGAATTGAGCGCTGCAATCAAAGTCGGCGCCGTCTTGTGGTGTTCCATCGCCTAACGTCGCGCGCGCGTTAGACCAAATGGACATGAAGGCGTCTAGCGCTCCCACTCAGGCATCTCTTTCCGTGTCTCAGACCCCGATTAAGTCTAAAGTCTCGAACGCCGAGCCTTGAGCAGCAATTAGTCGCCTGCTAATACGCCGCTAAAGCGGCGTCGCACCGGTTTTCGGCGAGGTTTCACTGACCAACATCACGTGTTCGGTCGGCGCCTTGCCGGCCGGCGTGTCTTCGCCGGGCGCAGCTTCATCACGGTTCTCCGACACCATTTCGACATCGCCTGCGGCGCGCTCACCGTGCTGCTGCGCCAGTTGGCCGGCCTGCTGAACGGCTTGCTGAACCCCCTGCAGCAGCGGTTGAGCCAACTGCCCGAGCGCCTGGGGTCCACCCTGGAACAACCCTGCCAACGCCTGAGCCAGCTGGCCTCCCATCTGACCCAGCTGCCCGAGCATCTGGCTGGCGCCGGCTCCAGAAGCCTTGCCTCCCGCAGGTGCGCCCTGCCCTGGCCCGCCCGAACCGCCGGTCGCTTCCCCGGCCGCCCCGAGCTTGGCCGCCGAACCCTGGTCGGCTTGGTCGTAGGCGTGCGCGGCGGCCTGGAGCGACTCGGAAAGGTGCCTGCCAACGTTGACCGCCCCGTGTATCGAGCCCTGTCGCGCGTCGAGCGCACCGCCCAAGGCCGAATGCACCGCTGAGGCGATCGGCCCGTGCGTCAGCTCAACACCAGTCGCTTGGGCGGTCGAACCGAGCAACCCCGAGACGCCGGACACGACGTCTGCATGGGTCTGCGCAAACCCCCGTAAACCGTCGGTCTGGATAAACAGATTTTCTTGGGTCACGTGTCCCTCGTCTCAGCGATTGCACCCACCTACGCTGCGCACAAGTCTAAGGGCGTGCAGACGAGGGCCAGACCGGAAATTTCTTCCGCGTCCGCTCCAGCCGGACTGAAGCTACGCCGGGGAAATCCCGGAACTCAGTACCCGGACCGCACTGATCAGCCCGTCGAGCAGATCGCCGTCCTTGAATGCCGCGGCGGCCGCAGCAACCCCCAGCGGTGCAGCCGATTCGGCTCCCCGGCCCCGCAGCTGCGAGCCATAAACCACCTCGATCGCACGCTGGTCAGGCGAGACGGCCACCAGCACCGCATTGTCTGGTGTGGGCACGTCGGCGAGGATTTCGCGGGCCCGGGCGGCGGTGTCGCCGCCGAGGTCGCCGATATAGACCGCGAACCGCGCATCGGAGTCCCGCGACCCATAGGTCAGCGCGTCATCGAGGGTGGCGAGGTCTTTGATCGGGAACGGGTAGTGCACCGACACATCGCCGGGCTCGGTCACCCCGGAGATCCGTCCGCTGGCGGTGATCACCGAGCCATTGGGCAACCCGGCGGGTTCGACGGTCGCAATCTCACCACTTGCCACTGGCGCCACCTCCCACGGTCAATTCGGAGCCGTGGCCATGGTGACCATCACCGACAGCCTCGTCGGTGGCGGCCCACAGGATCGGCGGGTGGGTCCATGGCTCGGACAACTTGTAGGTCGCCGGGTGGGCGCCCTTGTGCGACCAGATCAGCGCCACTAACACGATCACCAACAACAACGGGATTCCGAGGAAGTACAGGTGGATCTCCATCAGGCTCACGACGCAAACCGTATCCCACCGCTGCTTGGCAGTGAAAGGGCCTCGGTCGTTACCTATTGCGACTGTGATCGGTGCACGTGACGACGATGACCTCGCTGCGGTTGCGTCCGACCCGGCGCAGCTGGTGCGGAAGTGACGAGTCGAAATATGCGCAGTCGCCCGCCTCCAAGGTGACTGTCCGATCTCCGCAGCGCATTTCGACGGTACCGGAATGAATAAACACCAACTCTTGGCCGGCGTGGACCGGGTGCGGATGCTCACCGAATTCACGGGTGGGATGAACAATGAACGGAGACATGGCTTTTCCCAGCATGCCGGCTGCCACCGCGTGATAGCGGTCCACTGAGCGGCCCTCGGCGCGGTCGATCGACAGCGTCGTATCCGCTGAATCCGTGGAGAACAGCTGCGCTACATCGACTTCAAGCGCGCGGGCCACCTCTAACGCCACTGCGATCGAGGGGGTCGAACGCTGGCGTTCGATCTTCGAGAGGTAACTCTTGGTCAGCCCAGTCGCGTCGGCGAGTTGCTCGAGCGTCATCCCCCGCTGCAGCCGCACTGAGCGCAGCAGAGCACTCATCGCACCTCCGTCATCGCGCGTCCCACGGCAGGAGTTTACACGTTCCACCATAAGACACCTCGTGTCTTATGGTGGACGTTGTGTTAGCGTCTGGGGCATGGTCCTCGCAGCGGCCCTGCAGTTAGAAGCGGTACTCGGCGATATCTCAGCCAACCTGGCGGCCTGCGAACGACTTGCCGACGAAGCGGGCCAAGCGGGCGCCGCCGTCATCGCGCTACCGGAATTCTTTACCACCGGAATCGGTTTCGACACGTCGCTTGCCGCAGCCGCGCTGCCACCAGACGGTGCGGCCACCGAACTACTGACCACGCTCGCCGCTCGCCACGGGGCGCTAGTCGGGGGTTCGTTTTTATGCCGCGACCCCGATGGCCACGTCCGTAACGCGTACGTGCTTGCTGATGCCGGCGGTGTCGTCGGACGGCACAACAAAGACCTACCCACGATGTGGGAGAACGCGTTCTACGTGGGCGGCGATGACGACGGCGTCCTGAATACCGGGGAGCACGCGGTCGGGGCGGCGGTGTGCTGGGAATTGATGCGCACCCAAACCGTTCGACGCCTACGTGGCCGGGTAGATCTGGTCATGACGGGCTCGGGGTGGTGGTCGGTTCCCGCCTGGACACCCCGCTCGGTGTTCGCCCGTCTCGAGAACGACAACTCCGCGACAGCCCGTCGGGCGGCGGCCTCGTTTTCGCAGTATGTGGGTGCGCCGGTCGTCCATGCCGCCCACGCCGGCTCGCTGACCTGCCCGATGCCGTGGCTGCCCGTGCAGTACCGGGGTCATTTCGAGGGCTCGACGCTGATCGCCACCGCAAGCGGCACCGTCGTCGCCGAACGGCGCGCCGACGAAGGCGAAGGGGTCGTCCTCGGCGAAATCGCCCTCGGCCGCCAGAAGGCCACCCTGGAACCACCGGCCGGCTTTTGGCTGCATCAACGCAACTGGTTGTCCGCGTCCGCATGGCATTACCAGCGCTGGCATGGGCGGCGTTGGTATCGGCGTCACGTCGCAGCCAAGCAAGGCGGGAGTCTCACATCGCATACGACTAAGGAGACATGATCTTGGAGTGCATGAGCCCGGTGTTGGGCACCGACACGGTTGTGACGCTGCTGGCGGCCGGTCTGATCTTCCTGCTGGCCCTGAGCTTGGGCGTATGGAAGTACCGCCAGATGGCCACCCGGCCCGAACATCTCGCTCACCCGTATGTGGACATCGCACACCGTGCCGCTCTGCTCTACTCGTTCGCCACGCTGTTGACTGCCGTGTTTGTCGAGCTCAGCGCCTGGCCCAGCTGGGTCAATCTGACCGCGGCAATGGTCCTGGTCTTCTTCTTTGTCGCTGCCATCCTCAGCTACATCGTGCACGGCGTCCTGCAGGACACCACGAACCAGTTCGAGCACCCGGGTCCGGGGCTGCACATCTCGATGGCGTTGCTCATCGTCGGTGAAATTGGCGGCTTCGCGGTTCTGCTCGCTGGATTCATCGCCGCTCAATTCGGCTGAGTGCTAGGCGGCTCCCTCACCTAGATACCGTGCCCACGCCGGGTCGAGCTCTTTGACCGTCGACAGCAATCGCCAATGCTGCCCCTTCGGCGATGCCGGCGCCAACCGCAGCGACCAGCCCAGCTCGGCCAGCAGCCGGTCCCCCTTGCGGTGGTTGCATGTCGAGCAACACGCCACGCAGTTCTCCCAGGAGTGGTCTCCGCCGCGGCTGCGGGGCACCACGTGGTCGACGGTGTCGGCCTTCGAACCGCAGTAGGCGCAGCAGAAGCGGTCCCGGTGCATCAGCGCCGCGCGGGTCATCGGGACCCGGGCGCGGTACGGCACCCGCACATAGGATCGCAGCCGGATCACCGACGGCACCGCGATCGACCTGGTCGCCGAGTGGATCACCGGCCCGGCCGGATCGTCGTGCACCACGTCGGCCTTGCCGCAGATCAACATGATGATCGCCCGTCGCATCGGCAGCGCGGTCAACGGCTCGTAGGTGGAGTTCAGCAGGAGCACTCGCCGGCGATTCCAGATGGATCCCGCGTCACGCGCGGTGGGCGGAGGACTGTCGACGCTGTGCAGGCATGACCCGGGTACGGGGCCGGTTAGCCCTGCCGCGACACCGGAACTGCGGTGGCCGCGGCGTCTCTTATGCTGCGCCATACGTCCTCCGCCGAACAGTCCACCATGATTCGCGATCGACCGCACGCCAAATTGGCGTGTCTGCGCTGGTCGATCCGGTGAACAACCGGTGCTGTCGCCACGGCGGGCGGTGGCCCGCCGGCGCCATGCCCCACAATGGAGGAGATGGAACCGCTACAACAACCGTCGTTCTATGACGCCGTCGGCGGCGCCGAGACCTTCCACGCCATCGTCGCGCGTTTCTACGAGCTGGTCGCCGAGGACGAAATTCTGCGCCCGCTTTATCCCGAGGATGACTTGGCCGGGGCCGAGGAACGGTTGCGGATGTTCCTCGAGCAGTACTGGGGCGGGCCGCGGACCTACTCGGAACGGCGAGGTCACCCGCGGCTGCGGATGCGCCATGTTCCGTTCCGGATCACGCCGATCGAACGCGACGCCTGGTTGCGGTGTATGCACACCGCGATCGCATCGATCGACTCGCAGACCCTGGACGACGCGCACCGCCAAGAGCTGCTGGACTACCTGCAGATGGCGGCGCACTCACTGGTGAATTCCGCGTTCTAATGGGTCGTCACAGTGCGCCGTGGTGGCGCGACGCGGTCTTTTACCAGGTCTATCCGCGTTCGTTCGCCGACAGCGACGGGGACGGCGTCGGCGACTTGGACGGGGTGACCGCCCGGCTGGATTACCTCGCCCAGTTGGGGGTCGACGCGATCTGGATCAACCCGGTCACCGTGTCGCCGATGGCCGACCACGGTTATGACGTCGCCGACCCGCGTGACGTCGACCCGTTGTTCGGCGGTCTGGCCGCCCTCGAGCGACTGATCGCGGCAGCACACGACCGCAACATCAAGATCACAATGGATCTGGTGCCGAACCACACCAGCTCGGCGCATCCGTGGTTCCAAGCCGCGCTGGCCGCCGGCCCCAGCACCGACGCGCGTGAGCGCTACATCTTCCGCGACGGCCGCGGTCCCGGCGGGCTGGAGCCGCCAAACAACTGGGAGTCGGTGTTCGGCGGTCCCGCCTGGACCCGGGTTAACGAGCCCGACGGCAACCCGGGCCAGTGGTATCTGCACCTGTTCGACGCCGAGCAGCCGGACTTGAATTGGGACAACCCGGAGATTTTTGACGATTTCGAGAAGACGCTGCGGTTCTGGCTGGAACGCGGTGTCGACGGCTTCCGCATCGACGTCGCTCATGGGATGGCCAAGCCGCCGGGTCTGCCGGATATGGCGGCCGTCGACCGCAGCCGGATGTTGCGCAACAAGGACGACGATCCGCGGTTCAATCACCCTGATGTGCACGCGATTCATCGCGACATCCGCAGCGTCATCGACGACTATCCCGGCGCGGTGACCATCGGGGAGGTGTGGGTACACGACAACGCCCGCTGGGCAGAGTATTTGCGGCCCGACGAATTGCATCTCGGCTTCAATTTCCGGCTGGTGCAGGCGCAGTTCGATGCCACCGACATCCGCGACGCGATCGAGAATTCGCTGGCCGCGGCGGCGATCGAAAACGCCACCCCGACGTGGACATTGTCCAACCACGATGTCGAACGCGAAGTCACCCGCTACGGCGGCGGCGCGGTCGGGCTGGCGCGCGCCCGAGCAATGGCAATGGTGATGCTCGCCCTGCCCGGCGCGGTGTTCATCTACAACGGGGAAGAGCTCGGCCTGCCGAACGTGGAGTTGCCCGACGAGGTGCTGCAAGACCCGACGTGGGAACGCTCGGGCCACACCGAACGTGGGCGCGACGGGTGCCGCGTGCCGATGCCGTGGGAGGGCGACACACCGCCTTTCGGCTTCTCGACCACTGTGGACACGTGGCTGCCGATTCCGCCGGATTGGGCGGCGCTGACCGCTGAGAAGCAGCTCGCCGATACCGGCTCGACGCTGACGTTCTTCCGCCGCGCGCTCGAACTACGCAGCCTGCGAGCGGAATTCAATGGCACCCGGATCGACTGGCCGACCGCGCCGCGCGACGCGTTGATGTTCACGCGTGGACAGTTGGTCTGCGTGCTCAATGCCGGAACGCGGCCATTACGGCTGCCCGAGGGTGAAGTTCTGTTCGCGAGCGCGCCCGTCGCCGACGGTGAGTTGCCGTCGAACGCCGCGGCCTGGCTGGTGTAGGCGCATCCCATTTCGGTACCATTATGGTATGAGCACACAGATCGCCGTCCGGCTACCCGACGAAGTGGTCGCGTTCCTCGATCGGGAGGTCAGCGAGAAGCGGGCAACGAGCCGTGCCGCGGTCGTGCTGCGTGCCCTCGAGCGAGAGCGACGCCGCCAGATCGCTGCTCGTGACGCCGCCATACTCACGGCTACCGAACCCGACCGGGACCTCGACGCACTCGCCCAATTTGCCGCCAAGCTGGCCACTGACATCGACTGATGCGGCCCATCCATCTCGCTCATCTCGATAAGACGCGGCCGGTTGTGATCTTGACTCGCGAACTCGTCCGCCCCCACCTCATGCGTGTGACGATTGCTCCCATCACCGGGGCCATTCGCGGCCTATCCACCGAAGCGGTCGTGGGCGTTGAGAATGGGCTTCAACAGACGTCAGTTGTCAGCTGCGACAACATCACTACCATCCCCACCGACGCGATAGGCCGCCACATCGGCTACCTTTTGCCACATCAGGAAGCGGCTCTATCGCAAGCAATCAGCGCTGCGTTCGACCTCGAATGATGACTCTGACGCGGGTAACCACTGCACCCGCGGTTGTCTCGGAAGGTCGCATGCGTACGCTTCTCGCACCAGCAGCCAAAGCCGTGCCCACGGTGAAACATGAGTGTTCATCGTATCGCTGGCTTTTTCGTGTCCGCAGCGGCGCGCGAGCGGTATCTCGTCCGCTACCAAGGACTTTGGGCCCAACCACAGTCCGCACTCGGCTACCGCTGCCACCGCTGCAAATACTCCCGATGGTGCGACGTGAGCCGCACCAGCCGCTGCTCGTCGATGTGGACTGCGGCGAGCTGTGTTTCGGCCACCACCGCGGGTTTGGAGGCCGGATCGGCGTTGACCGAGCGCACCTCGTAGCCGACGGTGAAATCCACCGCTCTCAGCCGCTTCACCCACATGGTCACCTGAAGCGGCGAATCCGCCAGCCGCAGCTGATCTTTGTAGGTGACCCGCACGTCGGCGATCAGCAGCCCGATGGTGGTGATGTCGGCGCCGAAAGGTTCGCGCAGAAACGGCACGCGAGCCTCTTCGAGAATGGTGACCATGGTGGCGTGGTTGATGTGCTGGTACATGTCGATGTCCGACCACCGCACCGGCACAGGTGCGACAAAACCATTGGTCACCCCGATGATCCCCGTCCGCTAGTACGTGTCATGCGCCGAATCTGACGCGCGGCCACCGACAGCGTAGCCAGGTCCTTGTCGCCGCTTTCATAGATCTCGGTGAGCGTACGACGTGCCCGCTCGACCCGCGACGCGCTGGTGTGTTCCCACTCCCCGATCTTTTCTTCGGCGCTCTCGTCGGGCTCGCCGACAGCCAGGACGTCGAAACACAGTGCCCGCAGCGAAGCATAGATGTCATCACGAATGGCTAAGCGCGCCAACGAATGCCAGCGATCTTTGCGGGGCAGCTCAGAGACCGCGGTCAGTAGCCCGTCGGTACCGAGGCGGTCCATCAACGCGAAGTAGGTGTCGGCGACCTCCGCGGCGTCCCGGTCGTCGATGTCCGCAATGTCGATGATGTCGAGCAGGCTGTACCGGTACAAACCGGTGGCGACGCGGTAGGCCAGCTCGTCAGAGGCGCCCTGCGAGATGAATTCGGCAGCTTCCTTCTCGACGATCGCTTTGTCGTCGCCGCGCAACCATTCCGAGATCCGCGGCGACAAGGCGCGTACTTTCTTGGCGAACCGGTTGATCTCGGCGCCGACTGCCAGCGGCTGGGGCCGGTAGTTGAGCAGCCAACGTCCGGCCCGGTCGATCAGCCGGCGAGTATCCAGCGTCATGCGGTCCGACAGCGAGACGGGCAAGCCGGCCGTCCGGATCTGGCGCCACAACTCCCCCACCCCGAAAATCGCGTCGGTTGCGACATAGGTGCGGACGGCGTCGACTGGGCTCACGCCGACGTCTTCGGTGATGCGGTAGGCGTAGGTGATGCCGCTGATGTCGATCAAATCGTTGATCAGCATCGTGGTGACAATCTCGCGGCGTAGCTGATGCGAGCGGATCTCGGCGCCCAGCCGCTCCCGCAGCACCGACGGAAAGTACTGCGGCAACCGTGAAGCGAACACTTCCTGATCCGGCAGGTCGGTGCCCAGCAACTCGTCTTTGAGTACGAGTTTGACATGTGCCATCAGCGTCGCCAGTTCCGGTGAGGTGAGCCCCAACCCGGCCTCGGCGCGCCGGTGGATTTCCTTCTCCGTCGGCAGGGCCTCGAGTTCGCGGTTCAAACCGCGTTCTGCCACAAGGTATCTGATCTGGTCGGCATGAACCGGCAGCAGGCTGGCGGCGTTGGCCCGGCTGGTGCCCATCAAGTCGTTCTGGTCGATATTGTCGGCGAGCACCAACTCGGCGACTTCGTCGGTCATCGACTCGAGCAGCTCGGTACGTTCCTCAGGCTTGACCTTGCCGGCAGTGACCGCCGTGTCGACCAGGATCTTGATGTTGACCTCGTGGTCGGAGCAGTCCACACCGGCTGAGTTATCCATTGCGTCGGTGTTGATCCGACCGCCGCACAGGTCGAACTCGACCCGGCCGAGGGAGGTGACGCCGAGGTTTCCGCCCTCGGCAATGACCTTGGCGCGCACTTGGTTCGCGTTGACCCGCACCAGATCGTTGGCCCGGTCGCCGACGTCGGAGTCCGACTCGGTTTCGGCTTTGATGTAGGTGCCGATTCCGCCGTTGTAGAGCAGGTCCACCGGTGCTTTGAGAATCGCGCGGACCAGACTCGGCGGCGCCATCTCGGTGACGTCGTCCTCGATTCCCAGCGCGGCGCGGACCTGCTCGCTGATCGGGATGGTTTTGTGTTCACGGCTGTGGACGCCGCCGCCCTCGCTGATCAGCGATGTGTCGTAGTCATCCCAGCTGGAGCGGGGCTGCTCGAACAGTCGCCGGCGTTCCTCCCATGAGGTCGCCGCGTCCGGGTCGGGGTCGAGGAAAATGTGGCGGTGGTCGAAGGCGGCGACCAACCGGATGTGTTTGGACAGCAGCATGCCGTTACCGAACACGTCGCCACTCATATCGCCGATCCCCACGACGGTGAAGTCTTCGTGTTGCGTGTCGACACCCATCTCGCGGAAGTGGCGCTTGACCGCCTCCCAGGCACCGCGGGCGGTGATGCCCATGGCCTTGTGGTCATAACCGACCGAGCCGCCGGAGGCGAATGCGTCGCCCAGCCAGAACCCATACGACTTGGCGAGGTCGTTGGCGATGTCGGAGAATGCGGCGGTGCCTTTGTCGGCGGCCACCACGAGGTAGGCGTCGTCACCGTCGCGACGCACCACCTCGGGCGGGGCGCTGACCTCACCGGTGGTGTGGTCGACGTTGTCGGTGATCTCCAGCAGCCCCGAGATGAACAGTTTGTAGCAGGCCACCCCCTCCTCGCGGCTGGCGTCTCGGTGCGCGGTGGGGTCACCGGTGGGCAACGGCGGCCGTTTGACGACGAAGCCGCCCTTGGCGCCGACCGGCACGATGACGGCGTTCTTGACTGCCTGCGCCTTGACCAGGCCCAGGATTTCGGTACGGAAGTCGTCTCGACGGTCTGACCAGCGCAGCCCGCCGCGTGCCACGTAGCCGAAGCGAAGGTGCACGCCTTCCACCCGGGGCGAGTACACGAAGATCTCGAACTTCGGACGCGGCAGCGGCAGCTCGTCGATCAGCTGGGCGTCGAGCTTGAGCGCGAGCACGTTTCGGCTTCGAGCCGAATCTTGCCGTGTCACAAAGTAGTTGGTTCGTAACGTCGCCTGAATCAGCGAGGCGAACGCGCGGAGAACGCGGTCGGTGTCGAGGCTTTGCAGCGCGTCAATGTCCGCGGTGACAGCCGCAGCCGCCGATTGGGCATCTCGGCTCTTCGGCGAACTGGACGGATCCGGATCGAACAACGCCTCAAAGAGCGCCACCAGCGCGCCTGCGGTGTGCGGGTTCTCGGTGAGCACCGATTCGATATGCGGCTGGCTGTAGGGAAAACCCGCCTGTCGCAGATACTTTGCGTAGCTGCGCAGCACCACGACTTGCTGCCAGGTCAGATCGGCGCGCAGCACCAGCTCGTTGAATCGGTCGATCTCGACGCGTCCCTGCCATATCGCAGTCACCGCATCGGCGAATCGCTGTGCGGCGGCTTCGCGCTCAGGGCCTTCCGACGCCAGGGAGATGGTGGGATGCGGCGAGATCTTGAATTGGTAGATCCACACCTTCAATCCGTCGGAACGGGCGACGGTGAACGGCCGCTCCTCGAGCACCACCACGCCCATCGATTGCAGCATCGGCAGCAGTCGGCTCAGGGACGCCGTCCTGCCGCCCAAATACCATGTCAGCAGCGCGATCCCGTCGCCGTCGTCGTGGTCGGAGAACACCAGCTTGACCGAATCGTCGCTCAACGATTCGATGACGGCGATGTCTTTGATGGCGTCGGCGGGGGCGATGGCCTGTTTGTATGCCTCCGGGAAGGCTGCCGCGTAGTGCTCCGCCTCGCGCTGCGCGATGGAGCCGCTTTGCACGGCCCCGAGCAATCGGTCACCCCAGGTGCGGGTGGCCTCGGTCAGCAGGCGCTGGATGCGTACGCGGTTGGCCTCGGAGGTGTCGACGTCCGATGAGGCGGATGCTTCCGGCAGCCGAACGACGAAATGCACGAGCGCCCATGGCGCCTCGCTGACTCGGGCGGTGTATTCGAGGCTGCTGCCACCGAATTCGCGGACCAAAATGTCCTGCATTTCCAATCGGACCGCGGTGGTGTAGCGGTCGCGAGGCAGATACACCAGACAGGACACGAGTTGCCCGAGTCGATCGGCACGCAGGAACAGCAGTGCCCGCCGCCGCGACCCGAGATCGACGACGGCCATCGCCATGCTCAGCAGCCGTTGGGCGTCCAGGGCGAACAACTCCGAACGCGGCACGGTCTGGATGATGTCGAGCAGCAACTGGCCCGGATGGCTGGGGTCGCGTTCGGACAACGCGAGCGCCTCCTGCACCCGCCCGGCAATCAACGGGATCTCCAGCACGTTGGCGTTCATGGCGGCGACGGTGAAGAGTCCGACGAAGCGATGCTCGACCACGCGATTCCCGGCATTCTCCCGGATGACGACGATGTACGGGTAAGCACCGAAACGCACATAACTGGGGACGGTCGCCTGGGCGAGCACCAGCAGCTTGTCGTCGTCGCTCAACCGGGACCGCGACGCCTTGCGCAGCCGCAGCACACCCAGTCGCGCTGATTCGTCAACCGACACCTGGCCGTCGAGCACCGGGCCACGTTGGTAGCCCAGCAGGATGAAGTGTCCGTCGGCCAACCAGCGCAACAGGGCGGCAACCTCACGGCGGTCCGGGCCCGAAAAGCGTCCGTCCCGGTCGGTTTCGACGTTGCCGGCCAGTCCGTTGAGGGTCGCGGTCATCGCCGTGGAATCGGCCGCGACCTGGCGGACGTCGGCCATCACGTTGGGGAGCAGGCGTTCAGCCTCAGCGAGGGCTTTGCGGTGAGCCGACGGCGCGAGCTGGATGTGGATCCACATCTCATTGATCTGGTGGGCATCGCCCTGCGCGGCCTCGGCGGTGCTCGCTGCGACGCCCACCAGATCACCGGAGGCGTCGCGGCGCACCGCGAACACCGGGTTCATGAGGCCGACATATGCCACCCCGAGCCGGTGCAACAGGACCGCGACGGAGTCCATCAGCATGGCGCCGTACTCGGTGACCACCTGCATCGCGGGGCCGAACCCCGCGCGATCGTCGGCCGGATAGACCGCCACCCGGGTTTCGCCGGGGCGGCGGTGCTGCGCCAAGTGGAAATGGGCAGTCAGCATCGCCGGCGTCACCGCGCCGGCAGCGGCCCGGCTGATGACGGCGGTATCGGCGAACTGCCGGTCGGTGTCGGGCGCGTCGCCGTGCGGACCGCGGTAGGTAGCGGTGTACGCCTTCGGAATCCAGTACGGAACGTCGTCCGCTCCGCCGAATTCGGTCCAGCCGGCCGGCAGATGGAAGTTCTGCCTTGCCGGCGGTGCCGCACGTGCCGGCGACCCGGGGTGGGGATAGCCCCGATTGCCGGGGCCCGGATGTTCGGGTTTCCCCCCTGGGTCAATCGTCATGCCGACGGCTCCTGACTCAGCACGCCTACCAGCCTGCTGCCGCCGACATTAGTCCCGAGTGAGCCTTCGGTGGGTCACTCTGTGCGGGCGTGCCGCCTCGACGCCGAGCCGTTCGACCTTGTTTTCCTCATATGCACCGAAGTTGCCTTCGAACCAGAACCACTTGGCCTCGTTGTCGGCGTCGCCCTCCCACGCCAGGATGTGCGTACAGGTGCGGTCCAAAAACCAGCGGTCGTGTGAGATCACCACTGCGCAGCCGGGGAATTTCTCCAACGCGTTCTCCAATGAGCTCAACGTCTCGACGTCGAGGTCGTTGGTGGGCTCGTCGAGCAGGATCAGGTTGCCGCCTTCTTTGAGCGTCAGCGCCAAGTTGAGTCGGTTGCGTTCGCCGCCGGACAGCACCCCGGCCGGCTTCTGCTGGTCGGGGCCCTTGAAGCCGAAGGCCGAAACGTAGGCACGAGACGGGATCTCGCTTTGCCCGACCTGGATGTGGTCGAGGCCATCAGAGACGACCTCCCACACGGTCTTCTTGGGGTCGATCCCCGCGCGGGTTTGATCGACGTAGCTGATTTTGACGGTCTCGCCGACCTTGACGGTGCCGCTGTCCGGTTGCTCGAGGCCGACGATGGTCTTGAACAGCGTGGTCTTGCCCACCCCGTTGGGTCCGATGACACCGACGATGCCGTTGCGTGGCAGCGTGAACGACAGATCCTTGATCAGCGGGCGGCCTTCGAAGCCCTTGTCCAGGTGTTCGACCTCGACGACCACGTTTCCCAGCCGCGGGCCGGGCGGAATCTGGATCTCCTCGAAGTCGAGCTTGCGGGTTTTTTCCGCCTCGGCGGCCATTTCCTCGTAGCGCTGCAGCCGCGCCTTGCTCTTGGCTTGCCGTGCCTTGGCGCCCGAACGCACCCAGGCCAGCTCGTCTTGCAGGCGCTTTTGCAGCTTGGCGTCCTTGCGGCCCTGCACCGCCAGCCGCTCGGCCTTCTTCTCCAAATAGGTGGAGTAGTTGCCCTCGTACGGGTAGGCGCGGCCCCGGTCGAGCTCAAGGATCCACTCGGCGACGTTGTCGAGGAAATAGCGGTCGTGGGTGACCGCCAAGATCGCCCCGGCGTAGCTGGCCAAGTGCTGTTCGAGCCACTGCACGCTTTCGGCGTCGAGGTGGTTGGTCGGCTCGTCGAGCAGCAGCAGGTCGGGTTTGGACAGCAGCAGCTTGCACAACGCCACCCGACGCCGCTCACCGCCGGACAGGTGGGTGACCGGCTCGTCGGGCGGCGGGCAGCGCAGCGCGTCCATGGCCTGCTCGAGCTGGGAGTCGATGTCCCAGGCGCCGGCGTGGTCGAGCTCTTCTTGCAGCCGGCCCATCTCCTCCATCAGCTCGTCGGTGTAGTCGGTGGCCATCAGCTCGGCGACCTCGTTGAACCGGTCGAGCTTGACTTTCAGTTCTCCGAGCCCCTCTTCGACGTTGCCGCGAACGGTCTTCTCCTCGTTCAGCGGCGGCTCCTGTTGCAGGATGCCGACGGTGGCGCCGGTGGCCAGGAAAGCATCCCCGTTGTTGGGTTTGTCCAGGCCGGCCATGATCCGCAAGACGCTCGACTTGCCCGCCCCGTTGGGGCCCACGACGCCGATCTTGGCTCCGGGCAAAAAGCTCAGAGTGACGTCGTCGAGGATGACTTTGTCGCCGTGCGCCTTGCGGACCTTTTTCATCGTGTAGATGAACTCAGCCATGCAGCAGTGTTACCTCTCTGGTCTTCGAGTGCTCGTGGCCCATCCTAGGTAATCGCTGCAGCAACGCCGACTACGCCGATAGCGGCAGCCCGATCCCCGCGTCGGGTTGGGCATCTGCACCGCGGGTCTCGTCATCGGAATTGGCCTCGGGCTGCAATGACGCGTCGGTTTCTGCGGCCACCGTCTTCTCCACCCGCGCGATGCACCGGGACAGATCGGGGCCGACGGCGGTGGCCCGCATTTCCAGCGACGACCGGCGGATGCCCTCTTTGTCCTCGTATTCACTGGTGTGCACGTGACCGGCGACGATCACTGCCGAACCCTTGCGCAGCGACGCACCCACGCCGGTGACCAGCCGGCCCCAGCAGTTGACGGTGACGAACAGTGAATTGCCGGGCTCCCAGGTGCCGTCGGGACCACGTCGGCGCGAGTTGCTCGCGACGCGGAACTTGATCACCTCTTGGTCGCCGACCTGGCGGCGTTGTAAGTCATTGACGATATTCCCGACCACGGTCAGCGGCGTTTCGAACATTGCTCATCCCTTTCCTGATTGCGGCGGTCGCTCGGTGTGATCCCGCCGGCGCTGCTCACATTGAGCGCCGGCAGCGCGACACTCCGGCCGGATCACGGGCCGCACATGGCGCCGGCTGTGGAGAAAGTGGCGTCTGGGGATGAGACACCGCTAGCAGCGACGCCGCAACGACATTGCCAAACCGTCAGCCGGCGATCACGCCAGCGCCGGCTTGTCGACGGTGACCGGTACGTTCCAGTTCGAGAAGAACATCTCGATGTAGTCGTCTTTGCTCGGTCCCAGCATGGCCTGCACGAGCTGGTGGTCTCCGCTTTCCTGAATCCAAACCGTGGTCGACATCCGCTTGGTGGTGTCCAGTGGGACGATCTTGTTCACCGCGTCGGCGGTGACCTTGCCGGAAACCCGGATGGTTTGTTGGCCGCCGACGGTTTCGCGGCCTTCGGCCTTGGGATCGATGAAGTCCGACATCATGTTGGCCAGCCCGGTGTTTGGGTCCAGCATCGCGGCGACGTCGTAGACGTTGGACGTCGGCCCGTAATCTTTGAAGCCCTCACCGGGCAGCGCCACATAGAGGCGGCGGTCGAATTCGACAAATGCGATCTCGACTTCCGCGGCCATGATCGTGATCTTGGCGTTGCCCTTGGCCGCGGGGGCGGGCTCCCGAGACAGGTCGCCCTCCAACCTCTTGACCGGCATCTCCGCAATTTTGCCGGCCACCGACTGCACCAGGTGCACGCTCTTGAGGTCCTTGGTGGTCGTACTGGACTCCTTGAGTAATGCCGCCGGGTCGGGCAGCGGATCGTCGGCCTGCTTCGACGGCGATGACGACGACGGAGACGACGACGCCGACGATGACAGCGGCGACGGTGACGTCGACGGCGGCGGGGACGCGGGAGCGCAGCCGGCGACAAGGGCGACAAGGGCGCTTGCAACGGCCGGCACGGCTAGAAGCCTGGGCATGCCAGACATCGTAGGGGGCACCTCCAGCGCCGGTGCACGCCGCTTTGGTCGCTGCGGTATTCACCTGGAATGTCGAGGAATTGGGCGTGCCAGGCGTGTGATATACCGTCTTGCGGTGGCTACCACAAGCCGACGAGACAGCGATGAACACACTCACCAGCGGAAGTGGGCCCGCGACGAGATCCGGGTTTCTGATCCGGCTGCCATGCGCCGATCGATTGTCGGCACCGCGATCGGCAATTTCATGGAGTGGTACGACTTCGGCATCTACGGCTTCTTGGCCACCACGATCGCGCGGGTGTTCTACCCCACCGACAGCTCCAGCGCAGTCGGTCTGATCGCCACCTTCGGCACGCTGGCGGCCGCGTTCGCCGTGCGGCCGTTCGGCGGGGTTGTCTTCGGTTCGTTGGGTGACCGGATTGGCCGCAAAAAGGTGTTGGTCATGACGGTCACGCTGATGGCAGTAGGCACCACGGTGACCGGTTTGCTTCCCGGCTACGAGAACATCGGCATTTGGGCGCCGGTCCTGCTCATCGTCACGCGAGTCCTGCAGGGGTTCTCCACCGGCGGCGAGTACGTCGGCGCGATGACCTATGTGAGCGAACACGCGCCAGACCGCAGCCGCGGCACCCTGGCCGGGTTCCTGCCGCTGGGCACGCTGAGCGGGTATGTGGTCGGCGCGGCAGTGGTGACGGGTTTGCAGACGCAACTGCCGATCGCCGACATGCTGAGTTGGGGCTGGCGTATCCCCTACCTGTTGGGGGTTCCGTTGGCCCTCGTCGCCCTGTTCATGCGGTTGCGCATCGAGGAGTCGCCGGCCTACGAGCAGATGACCGAGAGCGAGAGCGAGGCCGGTAAGGGGGGCTGGCAACAATTCGAGCAGACGGTCGTGCAGCATCGGAAGTCGCTGTTGATCGTCATGGGGTTGGTACTGGCGGAGAACGTCACCAATTACATGCTCACCGGGTATTTGCCCACGTATTTCAAGCAGGTCGGGCGCATCAGCGGCAGCACCGGCCTGTTGATGATCGTGGTGGTGCTGGCCATGATGCTGGTGGCGGTGGTGTCGGTCGCCAAGCTGTCCGACCGCATCGGCCGCAAACCGATCCTGTGGACCGGGTGTGGGCTACTCATTGTCGCGTCGATCCCGGCATTCCTCCTGATCCGCCACGGCACCGGCTATGCGGAACGGCTGGTCGGGGTGATGCTCATCGGGATGATGCTGCTGTGCTTCAGCAGTGTCACGCCGTCCACGCTGCCGGCCCTCTTCCCCACCAATGTGCGTAACTTCGCGGTGGCTATCGGGTTCAACATCTCGGTATCGGCTTTCGGCGGTACCACGCCGCTGATCGCCGAGGCCCTGGTATCCGGCACCGGCAGAGTGATGGTGCCGGCCTACATCCTGATGGCCGCGGGTGTGGTTGGCGTGGTCGCGGTGTGGTTTACCCCGGAGGTGGCCGGCAAGCGCCTACCGGGCTCCGGACCGTCGGTCAAAACCGAGCAGGAGGCGCACGCCATCGTCGAGGCCGGGCTACGGGAGTAGCCGACTAGCGCTGACCGGAGGTGTCGCGGCGGGACAGTTCGGCCAGCATCGCGTTGTAGGCGGCCAGCTCGGCGTCGTCGTCTCGTTCGGCGGCGCGGTCCAGCCGCTTGGCGGTGCGCTGATCGCTGCGGCTCCACTGCACCAGCAACGCGATCATCACGATCACCAGCGGCATTTCGCCTGCCGCCCAAGCGATTCCACCCCCGAGTCGCTGGTCGCCGAGCAGATCGTTGTGCCAACTCAGCTGCAGCGAACGGTAGAAGCTTTCGCCGAGAATGTCGCGGGTGCCCATCAACACCACCCCGAAGAAAGCGTGCAGCGGCAACGACGCAAAAACGACCGCCACCTTGGCCAGCGGCGGGATCGGCCGCGGGGTGGGGTCGATGCCGATCACCACCCAATAGAAGAGGTAGCCGCTGAGCAGGAAGTGCACATTCATCAAGACGTGGCCCACATGGCTGCCGGCCGCGGCGTCGAAGATGCCGCCGAAGTACAGCCCGTAGAACCCGGCAACGAACAACACGGTGGCGACAACGGGGTTGGTGAGGAACCGCGACAACCTGCTGTGCAACGCAGCCAACAGCCACTCCCGCATACCGGGCGGCTCACCGCGCCCCGCGGCCGGCAGTGCCCGCAGGGCGAGGCTGACCGGAGCGCCCAGTGCCAGCAGAATCGGAATCAGCATCGACAACAGCATGTGGGCTGCCATGTGCATGCTGAACATCGCCGGCATGTATCGGCCCACCCCCGAGGACGTCACAAACAGCAGCAACCCGCAGCCCAGCAGCCAGGCCAGCGTGCGGCCGTGCGGCCAGCTGTCGCCGCGGCGGTGCAGCCGACGCCCGCCGGCCACATACAGCGCCGCAAGCACGATGGCCGCGGTGCCGAAGATCAGGTCGAAGCGCCAGTCGAACAACACCCGTACGGGAGTGGGCGGTCCGGCGAAGTCGTATCCGATCGCCACCTCAGGTATCGACGGTCTGACGATTGGCGGCGGTGGCGGCGGTGTGCGACCCAGGCCGACGGCGATCCCGAAGGTCATGCCGAACACCGCGGCCTCGATCAGCGCCAGCCGGATCAGCGCGCTTCGCGCGTTCGGATCTTTTTGCAGCGCAGCGACTCCGGTGCGTCGCTGCCGCCAGCCGACGACACCGAGCAGGCACAGCGCGACGAACTTGGCGAGCACCAGCCGCCCGTAGTCGGTGGTCATCAGATCCGACGGAACAACCCGCACGAGAGCATTGACGACGCCGCTGAGCGCCATTGCAGCAAAACACCACAAGGCCAAGGCGGAAAACCGCCGCGCCACCAGAGCGGCGTGCCCGCCGTCGCGCATGGCATGGGCCACCAGCACCAACAGGCCCCCGGCCCACAGGCCGCCGGCGACGAGGTGAATCAGCAGGCTGTTGGTGGCCAGGTCGTGCGACCCTCCCGCCGAGGAGTGTCCGGTCAGGCCCAGCGGGACCAGCGTCACCAAGGACCCGCCCAGCAGCAGCGGCGTCCATGACCAGCGCAGCACCGCCAGACTGGCCAGCATCACCGCGGCGGCGATCACCGCGGTCCACCGCCAAGCGTCCGCCGTGTTGACCAGGCCCGCTAGCGACCAGAGTGTCCACGGGTTGAGGTGAGCGGACAGCGGCTGACCGGACACGTCGGAAATGGTCAGCGGGACCAGCAGCGCCGCACACACCGCCCACCCACCGGACGCCACGGTGCCCAACCGCAGCGCGCGATAGCCGTCTGCGTCGAGCACGCCACTGTCCTGCGGCGGCACCATGAATGCCGCGAACAAAAACGACCCGACCGCCAGGACTGCGGCAATCTCCCCGGCGGCACGGACAAACGGCAGCCCCAGCGTGGTCCCCGGGCCCGGATCAGGCAGTCCGGTCGCGATCAGCGCATCGGCCAGCGACAACGCCGCGAGACCGGCGGCCGTGCAGCCGGCCAGGGCAGCGACGCCGACCAGCAGCGGCCACACGGTAGCGCGTCGCCGGCCACCAACCGCCGCATCCGTCATGGATACAGGGTAGAAGCGGGTGGCCGGGTAATTTCGCCAGGCGTCCGGCCATCCAGAATCAGCTCGCCGCGCGCCGCCGGGCCTCGGCTTCACGAGCGACGAACTGGTGGCGTGCGATCTGCGCCACGTGGTCGAAGTCGTGCAAAATTGCCCGCAACTCGCGCCGGAACGCGTTGCGCCGCTCAGCCAGGTCCGCCGCCGGCTCCAACAGCTGCTGATCGGCGACCACCTGTCGGGCGGTGGCGAACAACAACGTGGACACCGGTTCGCTGCTGCTGACTCGGCCCTGCGCGACGTATTGGCGACCGACACCGAGCGCCAATTGGGTCAGTTCTTTCTCACCGATATCTGCCGGGGCGTCGCGCAGCACGTCGGAGACAATTTCGTACGCCTCGAAGAAGACCCGAAGCATGGCGTCCGACATCAGCGGCCGCTTCTCGAAGAGCATCGCGTCGATCCGGTCACCACCCGCCGCGACGTGAGCTTCCCAATCCTGATGCCACGCCATCTCTTCGGCGATGTTGTCCCGGAACGACGCTGAATCGGCGAAGTAAAAGTCGAACTTCAGCAGGTCTCTCAGCCGCATGGCCTGTTTCCAGAACGCCTCCACCCGATCGCCGTCGGCGTGCCCGGCATGGGCCAGCGCCAGTTCGACGATCGAGGTCTCCAGGAAGGCGTGGATCACCGAGTTGCGGTAGAACGCCGCGGCGTGCTCGTCTTCGGGCGCGATGCGCCACACCGGTTCTCGGCCGCCGTCCACACGGGTAACCGGATGCCCGTTGGACAGCGCGTCCACCGCCGCGCGAACACCCTCCGGTGTGCGTAGCCGCAGCGCACTGGTCGACACCGGGGTTTGTTTGCGCTCGAGGTAGTCCAACGAATCCTGCAGGGTGTGGTGCAGCTGGCCGAGCGTCAACGCCACGCCGTGGGTGGTCAGCAGCAGCGCAGACACCAGTCCGGTGGCGTTCACCGGGGTTGCCCGCAGGATCCGCCACGCCACTTCGAACGACATCTTCTGCAGGGCAAGGCGTCTGGCGGCTTCGTCTTGCGCTATCGGGCCGCCCGGTGGCCCAAGATGCTGCCGCATCGAAACGGCCTCGGGGAAGCGGACATAGATTTTGCCGTAGTTGCGTTCACCCTGGGCTTTGATGAAGTTGTACAGCCAGCTGAAACCCTCGGGCCGTTTTTCGCCACCGCGCGCATAGGCGGCGTATTCGGCGGTCTCGTGCAGTTGGTCGAAGCTGATCGAAACCCCTTGCAGCAGAATGTCGTCGCTGCGGCCGTCCAGATACGCGTCGGCTACATAACTCATCAGTCCGAGTTTGGGCGGCAGCATCTTGCCGGTACGCGAGCGGGTGCCCTCGATCGACCAGCTCAGGTTGAATCGCTTCTCGACGACGTAGCCGACATACTCTTTGAGCACGTATTTGTACAACGGGTCATTGCCGATGTTGCGCCGGATGAAGATGACGCCGGAGCGACGCAGCAACGGGCCCATCACACCGAAGGCCAGATTGATGCCGGCGAAGACATGTACTGGGGGAAGCCGGTTTTCCTGCATCGCCACCGGCATCACCGCACCGTCGATGTAGGAGCGGTGCGAGAACAGCAGCACCGCCGGATGGGTTTCCAGCGCGGTACGCATCGCCGCTACCTGGTACTCGTCGTAGTCGATTTCTGGATCGAAACCCCGGCTGAGCATCCGGCCCAGGACGGAGACCATATCGACGGACACCCGGCTCCACCCGGTGGCGAGCTCGTCCAGCATTTCGCCGGCTTTCTCGACCGTGGCCCCAGGGATCTTCTCCAGCCCGGCGCGAAAACGCGCGGAGGCCAATATCTCCGGCCGTACCAGTCTCGGAGATTTGTATTGCGGTCCCAGAATTCGGTATTCGGCGCGTTCCATCGCCAGCAGCGCGCGGCGGGTGACGAAGTGCGCGAAATCCCGTGGATTTTCGCCCACGGTGATGTCCCGCCACTGCTGACGCAGCTCGGAGACCTTCGCCGATTCGCCGGCCACCACGCGGGCACGTGAAGGTTCCGAGCGCACGATCTGCCGCTGCTGACGCTCGTTGGGGTGATACGGGTCGCGTCCCGGCAGCAGCGCCGACACGCGACTCAAGGCCGACGCGTCGGCCCGCGGCATCCAGAACACCCGCACCGGCACGATCGACCGGTCCTCGTCGATCTCGAGCTGTTCGACGAGCTGCGCGTAGTCGGCGGGCTGCGCGTTGCGCGGGGGCAGCCGTAGCACCACGATTTTGGTTTCAGGGTGGCGGGCGCGCTGTCCATCCAGCCAGCGCTCAACAAGATCCGCTTCGATCGGTGAAGACACCGACGCCAACACCAGTGTGTCGTCGGTCGTGGTGAATGCGCTGGGATCGGCGGCCACCGATGTCACGATCGTCCTTTCGGCCGCGGTGCGCGTGGTTGAGGCTCAGCTTTCGCCGCCTTCTTGGCGGGCGTTTTGCGGGGCTTTGTCGCACGCTTGCGGGGCGCGGCCTTGGTTATCTGGCTGTACAACGCGGCTTCGGGGAGCTTGTCGACGGGCCAGTCGGCCAGCGTGTCCAAATACAGCTGGCGAACCTCGGCGATCCGGTCCGGCAAAGTATCCAGCGTCCAGTTACTCACCGAAATGGGCGGGAAGACAGCGACATCGACCGTGCCCGGATTCATCGTGCTGGAGTTTCGGGCGGCGACGACCTCGGCGTTGCGGATCACGATCGGGACGATGGGAATCCCTACCGCCATCGCCATGCGGAAGGCGCCCTTTTTGAACGGCCCCACGGTCGTGGTGTCGAGCCGGGTGCCCTCGGGCGCAATCACGATCGAAAGCCCGCTTTTGGCGCGCTCTTCGGCCTCGTGCAGCATCTCCACCGCAGCGTTGGGATCATCGCGGTCGATGAAGACCGTGTCCAGCAGTTTGCCGAGCGTGCCCATGACCGGGTCGCTGGCCAATTCCTTCTTTCCGACACCGACCCAGTTGTCGCGCACCAGCGCCGCGGTGATGATCGGGTCGGCCTGGTTGCGGTGATTGAAGATGAACACCGCAGGCCGCTGGGCACTCAAGTTCTCGCCGCCGACAACGTTGAGGTTTACGCCGCTGGCCGCCAACAACAGCTGCGACCAGGTCGAGGTGAAGAAGTTCACGCCGCGGCGCCGGCTGCGGGTCAGCAGACCGATCCCGACCGCACCGGCGGCAACCGGGACCATCGAGCCGATGCCGACCAGCGCGCGCAGCGGCCCCGTGATCCCACCGCCGCCGCGGCTGGTGAACCGCAGGATCGGCCAGCCGCGCCGACGGGCAACAGCGGCCATCTTGCCTTCGGGATTGGTCGGCCGCGGGTTGCCGACCAGATACATCAACGCGACGTCCTCGTCGCCGTCGGCGTAGAAGTAGCTGTCTTTCAAGTCGATGTCGTGCTCGGCGGCAAACCCTTGCACAGCCGTGGCCTTGCCCGGCCCCCACAAAATCGGTTTCACCACACTGCCGGTGAGCACCCCGTTCTCGTCGGTCTCGAACTTGTTCGTCAACGTGTTGGGGATGCCGAGGAACCGGGCCACCGGCTCGACCTGCAAGGTCAACGCCGATGAACTGAGAACCACGGTGTGACCGCGAGCTTGGTGCGCGCGCACCAATTCCCGCATCTCCGGATAGATCCGGCTCTCGATTTTCTGGGCGAACAACCGCTCGCCGATTTCTTCCATATCGCTCATCGGGCGTCCGCGCAGCGCCGAGGAGGCCTTGAGGATGAGTTCCTCGAACTCGATGCGGCCGAGCTGGTGATTCAGGCCGGCTTGGATCATGCCGATCAGCTCACCCACGCCCATCTCGCGTCGCCGGAAACGCTCCTGGGTCAAGATCACGCCGGTGAATCCGGCGACCAGGGTTCCGTCCAGGTCGAAGAACGCGCCGATCTTGGGGCCGGGCGGGCTGGCCATGATTTCGGCCACCGATCCCGGCAGCCGAAGATCACGGGGCGTCTTTCGCGACGAGCGGTCCTCCGCGGTCATTCGGCGCGCTCCTTCTCATCGCTTCGCTCTGCATCGTCGCCGGCGCGGGTCATGAGCCCGATGCCGATCGGCTCGATTCAGAAGACGCGGCGGCGAAGGAGGCGGGCACCGCGTGCGGCGCAGGCTCGCCGGCCAGCGCGAGGATCTCGTCGAAACCCTCCAACAGACAGCGGGCGAACAGTTCCTCATGCCGGACGGCGGCCCGGTCGTAACGCGCGGTGATCGTGCACATCCCGCCTCGCGAGATCAGCACCACCATGATCGCCACCCCCGGCAGGGGGCCAATGCCGTACTGGCGCAGCACTTTTGCGCCAGCGATGTAGGTGTCACCCGGATAGACGGGCAGGTTGCTGGCCTGCACGTCGGCGCTGACCACCGAGCCGGTCATCGACTCCAGCAACGGCGAAGGCAAGACACTGAGCACCGGTGCGATGGACCCGATGATGTCCATGGCCGGCTCCTCGCGGCGCTGCGTCATCTGCGCGCGGATCTTGCGCATCCGGGCCACCGGATCGGCCGTTCCCACCGGTGCAGCGAGGTTGACCCCGGTGAACCGGTTGCCGCCGGCGGGATCAGCTTCGGCGCGCAAGTTCACCGGTACCGCCATCGGTAACGTGGCGATCGGCACGCCGAGGGCTTCGTGGTAGCGGCCCAGCGCCCCGCACAGGCCGGCGAGGTAGGCGTCGTTGATCGAGCCCCCACCCCCCTTGGCGGCTCGGTGCAGATCCGACAGCGGGATGTCGAGCGCCTCGGTGCGGGTGGCCAGGCTGCGCCGGCGCAGCAGCGGCGACGGTTCGGCGGCCCGGCTCATCACCCGGACCCCCGAGCGGGCGTAGCTCAGCGCCCCGGCCAGTGCCGACGCTGGGCGCAGTACCGTCCGGCCGACCATCGACGCCGCTCCCCACAGCGCGCCCCGCACGCCGTCGACCACTGCTCCGGGCAGCTGGTTGATGCCTTCGCGCATCAGGTCGTTGGCAGACAGATCCTGCGGAATGGGTTGCGGCGGCGCAGGCGTGGCCGGCGGATCCCGCTCGAGGTCGTAGATGTGCGCGAACATCTCCACGCTGCCGACACCGTCGGTGACCGCGTGCGACAGATGCAGCAGGGTGGCCGCCCGTCCATCGGCCAGGCCCTCGATCAGCGTCGCGGTCCACAGCGGGCGCGCGATGTCCATCGGCGACTGCAGCATCACCTCGGCGAGGTCGACCACTTCCCGCAGGCTTCCCGGCGCCGCGACGCGCATCCGTCGCACATGGAAGTCCAGGTTGAAATCGGGATCGACCACCCAGCGCGGTGCGGCCGTCGGCAACGTCGGCACGACGACTTTCTGCCGCAGCCGCAATACGCGCCGGGAGGCATATTCGAATCGGGTCCGAAAACGCTCCCAGTCCGGGGTGGTGTCGAGGATTTCCAGCGCCATGATGCCCGAGCGGGTCCGTGGGTTGGCTTCTCCGCGATGCAGCAGATAGTCGACCGCGCCCAGCGCGGTGGGCAATCCGGCAGCGTCGACCGACTCAGCCACCCTGCCCACCCCCAGTTCGACGCGTCAGCCCTGGCTTTGCCACTCCACCCTCCGTTTCACACGCTCACACAACGCTAGTCCGGTTGGCGCGGCAGCGGTAGCCGAATGTGCGGATCGGCTCACCGGAATGAATACCGACGGAATTGCAAACGAAATAGCCTGGCGGGCGGACGAATTGGTAATTCAGCCAGTCGCGCGGCGGGAGATTGGGGCCGCCGGTGTAACCCGTTTGCGCAAAACACGTCTGCGGGAGCGCAGATAGCGCCCGTAGACAACACCGAAAAAGTCGGCCACGGCGTCGGCCACCAGCTGTGACCGGACCGTTCCCACCGTATCGAAGGCGTGGTGAGCGTTGGGTAACTCGGCGTGGCACACGGTGCGGGCCCCCGCATCGCGTAACGCCGCCGCAAAAGTCTGAGCCTGCGACCGGGGAATCAACGAGTCGTTTTCGCCGTGCAAGACGAAAAACGGCGGAGCGCCATTGTGCGCGTGCGAAATCGGCGACGCGGATTCGAACAGTCCCGGGTCGGCGGCATAGCGCTTTTGCATAACGAAGCGCTCCAAAAACGGCAGCATCAGCTCATGCATTTTCGCGGTGTCGGTGAAATCGTAGACGCCGTAGTACGGTGCGGCTGCCTGAACCGTGGTGTCGGTGTCTTCGAACCCGGGTTGCAGCCGCCCGTCGTTAGCGGTGAGCGCCGCCAACGAAGCCAGGTGAGCGCCTGCGGAGCCACCGGTGAGCGCGATGAAGTTCGGGTCGCCGCCGTAGTCGGCGATGTTGTCGCGGACCCACGCGATCGCCCGCTTGACGTCGATGATGTGGGCCGGCCAGGCCTTGCCCGGGCTCTTGCTGTAATCGATCGACACGCAGATCCAGCCGAGTTCGACCAGCCGGCCCATCAGCGGATAGGCCTGGCCCCGTTTGCCGTTGATGGTCCACCCGCCACCCGGGACTTGGATCAGGACCGGAGCGCGGCATCCTTCCGCCAAGTCGGGATGACGCCAGATGTCCAGCAAATTGTGGCGGCCTCCCGGACCGTAGGCGATATTCGATGTCTTGGCCGCGTAACGGCGGCGATGCCCCGCCACGTGCAGCACGCCACGGCGGGCACATTCGGGCCGGTCGGTGACGGGGTGGGACACCAAGTTGCGGAAATTCGGCCCGAAAGACTCCTCGAGCGCCGCGCCCAAGATGTGGTCGGCCCGCTGGGCCGCCCACGTCGTCGCGACCCGGCCCACCGAGAGTGGAGTCACCCCCGACAGCGCGTGTCCGGTCACCACGTGCGGCGGGAACTCCGCCGACAACCAGCCCGCGAACCAGCCCAACAGCGATGGGGACCCGCGCAGCAGCAGCGCTCCGGTGCGATAGGCGTCGATCGGGACGGCCGCCAGCTCCCGTCCCTGTCGCAGCGCTTCGGCACCGGCCCGCGAGCACCGAGTCGTCACCGTCGTGGCCATGCTCATAACACCGCCGCTCCTCGCAATCGGCCGTACGCGTCGCCGCCCCGGCTGCTTGAGGCCATCGGTAGCGTACGTGTGTCGCGGCTCACACACTAGCGAATCGTCGTTCCCGCCCAGGGGATTTCGCGCGGCGTTGCGTGTCCGGGCCGAGCTTTTTGGGCGGTTGGATACACTGACCTGGGCATAAAACTTTTCCGGCCCCCGTAGCTCAGCTGGACAGAGCGCATGACTTCTAATCTTGTGGTCGCAGGTTCGAGTCCTGCCGGGGGCGCCGACCCGCCACTGATGTGACAACTGGGGCATTTGAGGCGCCCAGATCCAACCCACGGAGGTGCCCTGTGCCCGATCTCGTGCGTTACACCGTCGACAATCGCGTCGCGCTGATTACCGTCAACGATCCCGACCGGCGCAACGCCGTCACCGCCGCGATGTCCGCGCAGCTCCGGACCGCCGTCGAGCGGGCCGAGGCCGACCCGGACGTGCACGCCGTCGTCGTCACCGGCGCCGGCAAGGCATTTTGCGCCGGAGCTGACCTGACCGCCCTGGGCGAGGCGGCCGAGGAAGGACTGTTGCAGATCTACGACGGGTTCATGGCCGTCGGCAAATGCACGCTGCCCACGATCGCGGCGGTCAACGGCGCGGCTGTCGGTGCCGGACTGAACCTGGCGCTGGCCGCCGACGTGCGCATCGCCGGGCCCGCCGCGGTGTTCGACGCCCGTTTCCAGAAGCTGGGACTGCACCCCGGCGGCGGTGCGACCTGGATGCTGCAACGGGCGGTCGGTCCACAGGTCGCCCGCGCTGCGTTGCTGTTCGGAATGCGTTTCGACGCGGAATCCGCTGTGCGCCATGGGTTGGCGCTGAGCATTGCCGATGATCCAGTGGCTGCCGCGCTGGAGTTGGCCGCCGGACCCGCATCTGCCCCGCGCGAAGTCGTGCTGCAGACCAAGGCCACGATGCGCGCCACCGCCAGCCCGGGTTCGGTTGACGACGAGCAGCATGAGGCCGCCAAACGCACCGAGCTCGGCCCGCAGGCCAACTCCATTCGGTCGCCGGAGTTCGCCGCACGGTTGGCGGCGGCGCGGCGCGGGTAACCGCTTAATCCGCGCACCACGACAGGCCCCGGCCAATATTGTCCGAGTGGCCGCGACGCCTTTTGCAACGGCCGGGAGGGACACCATGGCGGAAACTATCGACTCAGTCGGCCAGCAGGGGGCGGCTACTGCCTGGGAGCAGTGGCCCGGCAAGGCGTATCCGCTGGGCGCGACGTACGACGGGTCGGGCACCAATTTCGCGGTGTTCAGCGAGGTCGCCGAGAAGGTGGAACTGTGCCTGTTCGACGGCGACGGCGTGGAGTCCCGGGTGGCGTTGCTCGAAGTGGACGGGTTCGTCTGGCACGGCTTTTTGCCCGAAGTCGAACCGGGTCAGCACTACGGCTATCGGGTGTACGGGCCGTATGACCCGGCCGCCGGGCACCGATGCAATCCGAACAAGTTGCTGATCGACCCGTACGCCAAGGCGATCGACGGCAACTTCGAGTGGGACCAGTCGCTGTTCAGTTACAACTTCGGCGATCCCGACAGCCGCAACGACGACGACTCCGCGCCGCACATGCCCAAGGCCGTGGTGATCAACCCGTTCTTCGACTGGGGTGCCGACCGACCGCCGGGCCACGAGTACGCCGACACAGTCATCTACGAAACGCACGTCAAGGGCCTCACACAGCTGCATCCCGACATTCCCGAGCGGATGCGCGGCACCTACGCCGGTATCGCGCACCCGGCGATCATCGAGCATCTGCAGAGCCTGGGGATTACCGCTATCGAGCTGATGCCGGTACACCACTTTGCGAACGACTCGACGCTGGTGGACAAGGGCTTGTCAAACTACTGGGGCTACAACACGATTGGGTTTTTCGCACCTGATTTCAAGTACACCTCCAGCACCACCCCCGGCGGTCAGGTGCAAGAGTTCAAGGCCATGGTCCGCGCCCTGCACGAAGCCGGTATCGAGGTGATACTCGACGTCGTCTACAACCACACCGCCGAGGGCAACCATCTGGGTCCGACGTTGTCGATGCGCGGGATCGACAATGCCGGCTATTACCAGCTGGTCGATGACGACCGGCAGTACTACATGGACTACACCGGAACCGGCAACAGCCTCAACGTGGGACATCCGCACACACTGCAACTGATCATGGACTCGTTGCGGTACTGGGTCACCGAGATGCACGTCGACGGTTTCCGGTTCGACCTCGCCTCGACACTTGCCCGCGAGTTCTACGACGTCGACCGACTGTCAGCGTTTTTCGAACTGGTCCAACAAGATCCGACGGTCAGTCAGGTCAAGTTGATCGCCGAGCCGTGGGACGTGGGACCGGGCGGCTACCAGGTGGGTAATTTCCCACCGCAGTGGACCGAGTGGAACGGTAAGTTCCGCGACACCGTTCGCGATTACTGGCGGGGCGAGCCGGCGACACTTGACGAATTCGCGTCTCGGCTGACTGGCTCGGCGGATCTCTACGAACACACTGCCCGGCGCCCGGTGGCTTCGATTAACTTCGTCACCGCCCACGACGGCTTCACGCTTCGAGACCTGGTCTCCTACAACGAGAAACACAACGAGGCCAACAAAGAAGACAACAACGACGGCGAGAGCAACAACAAGTCCTGGAACTGTGGTGTCGAAGGCCCCACCGACGATCCCGAAGTCAACGCGCTACGTGCTCGTCAGCAGCGCAACTTTCTGGCGACAACGCTGTTGTCGCAAGGCGTTCCGATGATTTCCCACGGTGACGAGCTGGGCCGTACTCAGAATGGCAACAACAACGGCTTCTGCCAGGACAATGAGCTCACCTGGGTTCATTGGGATAAGGCGGACACCGAGCTGGTTGACTTCACGCGTCAGGTCTCCGCGCTGCGCACCGCTCACCCGGTGTTTCGCCGCCGCCGGTTCTTCAACGGGTTGCCGGTACGGCGTCGCGGCGCCGAAGGGCTACCCGACATTTCGTGGCTGCAACCTGACGGATCGGAAATGAGCGACGAGGACTGGGAGTCCGGGTTCGGTAAGTCCATCGCTGTCTACCTCAACGGCTTGGGCCTGCCCGATCTTGACAGTCGTGGGCAGCGGGTGACCGATGACTCATTTTTCCTGTGTTTCAACGCGCACCACGAACCGATAGAGTTCACGCTGCCGCCACCGGAATACGGCCAGGCCTGGATACCGGTCGTCGATACTGCCACCTTGGCCCCGAATGGCGAAGAGCAGGAGCCGATTACCGCTGGCGGCACTGTTCGCGTCGAGGCGCGGGCGATGGTGGTGCTGCAAGCCGACTCCGAGTGACCGGGACTGCTACGAGCCGGAGTCGTCCGCCAGCTTCACGATCCGCTCCGCTCGCCGCAGGACCGGCGCGTCCACCATGAGACCGTCGAATGCGAACACGCCGCGGTTATCGGCGGCGGCGGCCAGGACGCGACGCGCCCACTGCGCCTGGTCGGCCGAGGGCGCATAGCCGTCGCGGATCACCGGGACCTGGCTGGGATGGATAGCAACCTTGGCGTCGAAGCCAACCGCGACGGCGTCGTCGACCTCGGCGCGTAGCCCCTCGAGGTCTTTGATGTTGAGATAGACCGAGTCGAGCGCAAGCCGGCCGTATGCCTTGGCCGCCAGCAGCGAATGCGAACGGACGTGGCGCGCCACTTCGCGGTAGCTACCGTCCGGATAGCGGTTGTTGGTGCCGCCGAGCACAGCGAACAGATCTTCGGCGCCCCACATCACCGCCACAGCATTGTCGACGCGAACGTTCTCGGTGACCCTGAGCGCGCCGAGCGGTGACTCGACCAGCACGATGACGTCGCGCGGCGACAACGCGCCGACCTGTTCGGGCGCTTCGCATTTGGGCAACATCACGGTGTCGTAGCGGGTACGTGCCAACGCTTCGAGGTCGGGTTGCTGGTCGGCGGTGCCGAATGGGTTGACCCGCACCACAGTGCGCGCGGGATCGAGCGGGACGTCGACGAGCGCTTGACGCGCGGCCGGCCTATCGGCGGCAGCCACCCCGTCCTCGAGGTCGAGGATCACGACATCGGCTGCGGCCGCAGCCTTTTCGAACCGCTCCGGACGGTCCGCCGGACAGAACAGCCACGCGGGCCCGGGGTTCTGCAGGCCCATCAGCCGCCATCCTCGGCCGGCCGCATCCGCACCATGGTCTTGCGGGTCGCGGTGGCGACGACATCTCCGTGCTGATTGCGTCCGGTGTGCGCGAACGTCACGATGCCCTCCCCTGGCCGGCTCTTGGATTCCCGCTTCTCGGTGATCACGGTTTCGGCATATAGCGTGTCGCCGTGGAACAGCGGTTTAGGAAACGCGATTTCGGAGAATCCGAGGTTGCCGACAATCGTCCCCTGCGTCAGTTGTGCGACCGATAGGCCGACCAGTGTCGACAGCGTGAACATCGAGTTGACCAGCCGCTGATTGAACGGCGGCAGCGCATCGGAGAACGCAGCGTCCAAGTGCAGCGCGGATTGTGGTTCGAGGAGTTCGAAACCGGTGTGCGCTATCTGCACCGTCCCGGCCGGACGATCACCGAAGCCGACAATGTGCTGTTCACGACGTTGACGATGAATACCCAGGCGCTGCACTTGGACGCTGCGTTCTCCGATGCGCTGCCGCCGTTCAATCAGCGGCTGGTCAACTCGATGTTCACGAC
>NZ_LZKJ01000199.1 GCF_001672775.1 Mycobacterium kyorinense
ACCACCGCCAACACCGGATGCCCCAACCGCACCGCATCCGAGAGCCGCTCCACCACCAACATCCCCCCACCCTCGGACCAGCCGACCCCGTCGGCGGCCCCCGCGTAGGGCTTGCAGCGACCATCGGGCGACAGACCCCGGTGCCGGGAGAACTCGACGAACACGGTCGGTGTCGCGTTGACCGTCGCTCCCCCGGCCAGCGCCAGGTCGCATTCCCCCGAGCGCAGCGACTGCACTGCCATGTGCAACGCGACCAACGACGACGAGCACGCGGTATCCACCGACACCGCGGGCCCTTCCAGGCCCAGCACATAGGCGACCCGTCCGGTGGCGACACTCGATGTCATGCCGGTGAGCCGGTAGCCCTCGATCTCTTCGGCGAGCATGCCGTAGCCCTGCACGATGATCCCGGCGAACACCCCGGTGGCGCTGCCCCGCAGCCCAGTGGGGTCAATCCCGGCCCGCTCCAACGCCTCCCACGACAACTCCAGCAGCATTCGATGCTGGGGGTCGGTGGCCAGGGCCTCAGTGGGCGACACTCCGAAGAAGCCGGCGTCGAAACCGGCGACGTCGTCGACGAATCCGCCGGCTCGCGCGTAGGACTTGTGTGGCGCATCGGGATCGGGATCGAACAGCCCGGCCAGATCCCAGCCGCGGTCGGTGGGAAATTCGGACATCACGTCGCGGCCGTCGGCCACCATGTCCCACAGCCCCTCGGGGGAATCCACTCCGCCGGGAAAGCGGCAGGACATCCCGACGATCGCGATCGGTTCGCCGGACCGTTCCAGCAGTGCGCGGTTCTTGCGCTTCAGCCGCTCCACCTGGACCAGCGCTTTGCGCAGCGCCTCGGTCGCATGCTGGAGTTGGTCAGCCATATTGTTTACCTCTCGCTTAACGCCGGTCGCCGCCGAACGCGGGACGCGACCTCTGACGTGACGAGCCACGTCACGACAGTTCCGCGGGCTCGGTCCTCCCCTATTCCGGCCTAGCCCAGCGATCCATGGCGCGACTGTACCTGTTCTCCGGTTAGTCTCGGACTATCGCGGTCAGCGCCACCCGTCGGCTGCCCTGGCCGCTCGCATCAGCGTGTCGCAGAGCTCACGCAGCTCGGTGGCGCCGGCTCCTTCGTCGAGCGCTGTTGCGACGTCTTCGGCTGCGCATCGCACCTGGTAGACACGGTCGGACAGATCGGCAGCCTCGTCCGCGGACAACACCACGGAGTCGGGCGGCAGCGCCGAGCCGGGCCCGCCATTCATCGAGGCCCGCTGCTCGTAGGCGCGCTGCCGACAGGACTGCCGGCAGTACTGCCTGCGACGCCCCATCCCGGTGTCGGTGACGTCGCGACCGCACCAGCGGCACGGTTGCGGTCGCGTGCGACGGGTCACGCGCCCGACTTTAGCCCGGCCTGCGGCGGCCTCCCGGTATCATGGAAGGTCGCGTCGCATTCGCCCGTCGATGAGGGGCAAGCGCACCTGGGAACTACATAGTCCGTCGTAGCGTTCTCAGCCCGAAGAGATTTAGCGCAGAGATTTAAGGAGTGGGGTCCATGGCTGATCGTGTCCTGAGGGGTAGTCGCCTCGGAGCCGTGAGCTACGAGACCGACCGCAACCACGACCTGGCGCCGCGGCGGGTTGCGCGGTACCGCACCGAAAACGGTGAAGAGTTCGACGTCCCGTTCGCCGACGACGCGGAGATTCCCGGCACCTGGCTGTGCCGCAACGGTATGGAAGGCACCCTGATCGAGGGTGATCTACCCGAGCCCAAGAAGGTCAAGCCGCCTCGTACCCACTGGGACATGCTGCTGGAGCGTCGGTCGGTGGAGGAACTCGAGGAATTGCTCAAGGAGCGCCTCGACTTGATCAAAACGCGCCGTCGCGGCAGCTGATCGCCCGCTGCGCGCCGGGGCGAAGGTGCGCAGATCCGGAATCAGTGCGGCGTGTCGACCGGGGACACGCCCGCTCGCGGTCGGTGGAGGCGGCCGCTGATCCCCCACTGGGCAACCTTGACCAGTGCTTCGCGGATGTTGGAGCCGCTCATCTTCGACACGCCCAGTTCCCGCTCGGTGAAGGTGATGGGCACTTCGACGACCGAGAAGCCGTTGCGCACCGTGCGCCACGTCAGATCGATCTGGAAGCAATAGCCCTTGGAGTCGACGGCGTTCAAGTCGATTTTCTCCAGCACCTCGCGCCGGTAGGCGCGGTAGCCGGCGGTGATGTCGTGAACACCGATCCCGAGCAGCAGCCGCGAGTAGGTGTTGGCCACCTTGGACAGCACGATGCGCCGCCACGGCCAGTTGCGCACGGTTCCACCGTCGACGTAGCGCGAACCGATGGCCAGATCAGCACCGGCGTCCACGGCCTCCAGCAGCCGGTGCAGCTGCTCGGGGGCGTGGCTACCGTCGGCGTCCATCTCGACCAACGTCGAGTACCCGCGGGTCAGGCCCCAGGCGAACCCTGCCAGGTAGGCGGCGCCCAGGCCGTCCTTGGTGGTGCGGTGCATCACGTGGATCCGCTCGGAATCGGCTGAGGCCAGCTCGTCGGCGAGCTCTCCGGTCCCGTCGGGGCTGCTGTCGTCAACGACGAGGACGTGGACGTCGGGGCGTGCTCGGTGCAGTCGCTGCAGGATGAGCGGAAGGTTCTCGCGTTCGTTGAACGTCGGAATGATCACCACGGTGTGCTGGGTGGGACGGTCGCCCGTCATATGGCTCCTCTGTCTGGCCCTCATCGGGCTGAATGTCGGCCGCCCTGGTCGAGCGGATCCTCGTCGCGGTGGTCGGACGGACTATCGCCGGTGTCTTCCGCAAACACGTCCGACTTCGCCGGCCGGGATCGGCGACGACTCGGACGCGGGAACCATCCATTCTGCAATATTGCGCCGAGAACCGCCCCGACGGCTGCCAGCACCAGGATCCACTGGACGATCGGCTCCCAGCGGGTGGCCGGGGTCAGCGCCGTCTTGAGGCGCACCTGGGTGTCGAGGTAGGCGGGCTCGAAAAAGCCGGTACGGGCCAGCTCGCGGCCGTCGGGAGCGATAACGGCGCTGATCCCGACGGTGCCGGCGACGACGACGTATCGGTCGTGTTCCACGGCGCGCACCTTGTCGAAGGCCAGCTGCTGCTCGCTCATGGCCTGGTTGAAGGTGGCGTTGTTGCTGGGGATCGCCAACACCTGCGCGCCGTTACGTACCGATTCACGCGTGGCGCGGTCGAAGATCACTTCCCAGCAGGTGGCCACCCCGATCGGAATCCCGGCGGCATGCACGACTCCGGTGCTGCGGCCAGCCACCATGTGGCCAGCCCAGGCGGCGTATCCCGACAGGTGCCCGAACAGCCACGGCCAGGGCAGGTACTCCCCGAAGGGCTGGACGATCTGCTTGTCGTGGCGGTCGGCGGGCCCAGTGGTGGGATCCCACACGATCACGGTGTTGGTGTAGGACGAGTCACCCGGCGGCCGGTTCGGGAGATCGAGCACGGTGCCGACCAGGATCGGCGCCCCGATGGCCTCCACCGCCACCGTGATCTGCTGGGCCGCGTCGGGATTGGCCAACGGATCGATGTCCGACGCGTTCTCAGGCCAGATGACGAACTGTGGTTGCGGCGCGCGACCTGCCTGCACGTCGTCGGCCAGCAACAGGGTCTCCCGGACGTGGTTGTCGAGTACCGCTCGGCGTTGCGCGTTGAAGTCGAGCCCGAGCCGGGGCACATTGCCCTGCACCGCCGCGACCGTCACCGCGGGCTCGTTGCCCGCCCCGGTTCCGGAGTGCCGGACCTGCGGCCAGATGACCACGGTGGCGAAGAACGCTAGGCAGATGCAGACCGCCGGCAACACCACCGCGGGCGGCCGCTCGGTGGCCTCGGGATTCCGGCTGGCCTCCCGGGTGCTCTGCCACCAGACCGCGATTTCCAGGACGAGGGCGGTCAGGCTGCAACCGATCAGCACGATTGCCAGCGACAGCAGCGGCGGGCCGCCGAGCCGAACCAACGGCAGGAACGGGCCCTCGGTCTGGCCGAAGGCGACCACCCCGAAGGGAAATCCGCCGAACGGGACGGTCGATTTCAGCCACTCCTGCGCCGCCCACACCGTCGCGAACCAGATCGGCCACCCGGGCAGGGTGCGTACCACGACGGCCAGCAGACCGAAGATGCCCGGAAACAGGGCCGACACCGTCGCCAGCGCTATCCATGGCGTCACGCCGACAAGGGTGCTGATCCAGGGCAGCAGCGGCAGGTAGAACGTCAGCCCGAACAGGAAGCCGTACCCGAAGCCGCCCGCCGGTGTGGTCGCGGGCCGGGTCAGTACCCAGGCCAGCACCGCAAATGCGACGACCGCGGCCCACCACCAGTTGATCGGCGGAAAGCTGGCATAGAGCAGCAAAGCCGCGGCGACCGTGGCGGCCAACCGGGTGAGCCGGGGCTTGAGCGCACGGCCGACCCCGGGCAGCCGGGCCAGCAGCGCCGAACTCGCGCCGGCCAGTCGTGTGCGGGCCGCGATGCTCGCCTGCGTGAGGCGTTGCTGCACTACCGCGTTGAACCGCGCGGCGCGGTTCGACGGGTCGGAATCGTCGTCGGGCGATGCTTCAGGCTCATCGGATTGGTCGAAATCGTCGGGGGCCTGGGTGTAGTCGTCACCGATCGCCGGGATGATTTCGGTGGTTTCGTGGCGGCGCCGCTTGCCCCTAGCCATAGATGACCGCGCCCCGGTGCACGGTTTGCCGGCAGCGCGGCAACGCCTCGGTGTGGCTCAGCCGCGGCAAGGCGGCCACCCGGGACCGCGGATCGGTGGACCACCGCTGGACGGCGTTGGATGGTGCGCTGACCTCGAGTTCGCCGGCATCCCAGACGGCGTAGGAGGCCGGCGCGCCCGGTGTCATGGTCCCGGTCAGCCCGTCGCGCACTCCGGCGGCTCGCCAGCCGCCGCGGGTGGCGGCGGCGAACGCGGCGCGGACGGACACCGCGCTGTCCGGGTTGTGGTGCTGAGCGGCCGCGCGCACGCTTGCCCACGGATCGAGGCCCGTCACCGGTGCGTCGGATCCAAACGCCAGGGGCACGCCTTGGGATGCTAACAGCGCGAACGGGTTGAGCTGCCGTGCTCGCTCGACACCGAGTCGCCGAGCGTACATGTTCTGGTCGCCGCCCCACAGCGCGTCGAAGTTGGGCTGCATGCTCGCGATCACGCCCCAGGCGCCGAGTTTGGCCGCCTGCTCGGCGGTCACCATCTCCAGATGTTCCAGCCGGTGCCCGCATCGTGCGACGGCGACGACCCCGAGCTCGTCGACAGCCTGCTCGAACGCGTCAACTGCCGCTGTCACGGCAGCGTCGCCGATGACATGAAAACCCGCCGTCACCCCTGCCTGGGTGCAGGCCCGGACGTGCGCGGCGACGGCGTCGGGCTCGAGGTGGCAGTCGCCGATGCAGTGCGGGGCGTCGGTATAGGGCCGGTGCAGCCAGGCGGTGTGCGAGCCCAGCGAGCCGTCGACGAACAAATCGCCGGCCAGGCCGTGGGCGCCGGTCTCGGCCAGCAGTTCGCGGGCCCGCGCGGCACTGGTTACCGCTTCGCCCCAGTAGCCGATCACATCGACACCGTGCTCGGTGGCGCGCAGCTCCTGCCAGTCGGTCAGGCCGCCGATGCCGGGACCGGCGCATTCGTGCACCGCGACGATGCCGGCCCGGGCGGCGGCATCCAGGGCCGCCGCCCGGGCCTCCGCTAGCTGGGTGCCGGTCAGCTGGTCGCGGGCTACGGCGCGGGCCAGGCTGTGAGCGTCCCCCGACAGCGGCAGCTGGTCGGCGAAACCGGCGGCCGTTGGCAGATCGGGGATTTGGCGGCGCAGGGCGGACGAGGCCAGCGCCGAGTGGACGTCGACGCGGGCCAGGTAGGCGGGCCGCTCGCCGAGCAGGTCATCGAGGTCGGCCGTGGTCGGCGGGGTGTTATCGGGCCAGGTGGATTCGTCCCAGCCGTCGCCCCACACGATTTGTTCGGGGTGGGCAGCGGCATGGTCGGCGATGAGCTGCAGGCAATGCTGGCGGGAGGTGGCCGCGCGCAGGTCCAGTCCGCTGAGCGTCAGTCCGGTGGCGGTGAGGTGGATGTGGCTGTCGACGAACGCCGGGGCGACGAAGGCGCCGTCGAGGTCGACGACGTCGGCATCGGCGAACTGGTCGCGGCCGACGTCGTCGCTGCCCAGCCAGGCGACGATGCCGTCGCGGATGGCCATGGCGGTGGCATCGGGATGACTCGGGCTGTGGATGCGCCCGTTGAACAGCAGCGTCGTCACACCGCCAACCTATGGGGCGGTCAGTCGTGGCGGGACGGGAAGGCGGGCGGCTGCACGTCGGTGACGTCGATGACCTCCCCGTCGATGACGTCGTCGCGGGGACTTCGCGTCACGCGGTCGCCGCCGAGCGTGGTGACGGTGATCAGCGGCTGGCCGATGCGGCGGGCCGCCATCGCGGTCAGGAGCGGCCGAGCGGCGGCTCGCGTCGGCGGCAGCAGAAGCAGCACACCCGCCGCGGTGGTGACCAGGCCCGGGACCACAACGAGCATCGTGCCCAGGGCAATTAACGCGCTGTCGGTGACGGCTCCGCCCGGGGCGGTTCGCGCCCGGGTGAGCTGGCGCTTGAGTTGCCTACCGGCCAGCGCCGTGCCGATCACGAACGTGCCCAGCAGCACCAGCAGCGTCCAGCCGAGCCCGATCGTGGACGCCAGCGCCACCACCACCGCGAGCTCGACGACGACGTAGACGAAAAACAGTCGCGACACCATGTCATGCCAACGTTGCCGTCCGGCGCGGGAGTTCCGTCGGCGTCGGCTGCGCGGTTAGATGCTTGATGTGACGACCATCCAGATGGACACGCCTGCCGGCCCGATCGATGCGCTGCTGGACATTCCCGACGGGCAGGGCCCGTTCCCGGGTGTCGTGGTGGTTCACGATGCGATTGGCTACGGACCCGATAAGGAGTTGATCTCGGCGCACATCGCCGCCGCGGGATACGTCGCGCTGACGCCGAATCTGTTCGCTCGCGGCGGCCGGGCGCGCTGCATCACCCGCGTGATGCGGGAACTGTTGACCAAGCGGGGCCGGTCGCTCGACGACGTCCTGGCCGCCCGTGACCATCTGCAGTCGTTGCCGCAATGTTCGGGCCGGGTTGGCATCGCCGGCTTCTGCATGGGCGGGCAGTTTGCATTGGTGATGTCGCCCAAGGGTTTTGGCGCCTCTGCACCGTTCTATGGCACGCCGCTGCCGCGCGATCTCAGCGAAACACTCGACGGGGCGTGTCCGATTGTGGCCAGCTTCGGTGCGCGCGATCCGCTGGGCGTCGGAGCACCCAAACGGCTGCAACGGGTGCTCGACCGTAATGCCGTCACCAACGACGTCAAGGTGTATCCGCGGGCCGGCCACAGCTTCGCCAACAAACTTCCCGCCCAGCCGTTGCTGCGCATCGCCGGATTCGGCTACAACGAGGCTGCCACTGAAGACGCCTGGGCCCGTGTCTTTGCATTCTTCGGCGAACACCTGCGAGCAGACGCGTCGGCGTAGCGGCGCTAGCTGGCCGCTTTCAGCTCCAGGCCGACGTTGTTCTCCATGCCGCCGCGCATTTTGCTGAAAAAGTTGAACGCCGCGCCGATCAGGCCGTATTTCTTGCCGATGGCCTCGTAGACGGCGCCGTTGTAGGTCTTCTCGAGAATCGTGGCGGTCGCCTCGATGGGCTCGCTTTTCGGGCGGCCACGCAGATCGCAGATCGCCACGCTCACCCGCGGCGTGTTGCGGATTCGTTTGACTTTCCACGACGCCTCTTGGCTGATGACCAGTAGCCGCTCGCCGTCGGGGGCGGCCCAAACCGGGGTCGGTTTGGGCCGGCCGTCCTTAGTGAAGGTGGTCAACAGGACGTAGCGCGACTTGGCGAGGTCGGCAAAGGTGGGGGCCATGGCCTCGAACCTACCGGCGGGCGGAGCACCTTCCGCCGCGAGCGTGTGTGTTCCCGGCCGCACGCTCGGCGTGTCGGCCGGGGACACGCACGCTCGCGGCAAAAAAGCGGGTCAGCCTTCCAGGTCGCCTTCGGTTTCCAGCAGCACCTGGCGCAGGCTGTCCAGAGTGTCGGGCTGCGGGTCCGCCCACATTCCGCGGCCGACCGCCTCCAGTAGCCGTTCGGCCATCCCGTGCAGCGCCCACGGGTTGGATTCGGCCATGAATTTGCGGTTCTGGCTGTCCAGCACGTAGGCCTCGGTGAGCTGCTCATACATCCAGTCGGCCATCACGCCCGCGGTGGCGTCATAGCCGAACAGGTAGTCGACGGTGGCCGCCATCTCGAACGCGCCCTTGTAACCGTGTCGCCGCATCGCGGTCATCCAGCGCGGGTTGACGACGCGGGCGCGGAACACCCGGGTGGTTTCCTCCGACAAGGTGCGGGTGCGAACCGCGTCGGGCCGGGTGTTGTCGCCGATGTAAGCGGCCGGCGCCCGACCGGTCAGCGCTCGCACCGTGGCCACCATGCCGCCGTGATACTGGAAATAGTCGTCGGAGTCGGCGATGTCGTGCTCGCGGGTGTCGGTGTTCTTGGCGGCCACGGTGATCCGGCGGTAGGCCCGGTTCATGTCGTCGGTCGCGGCGCAGCCGTCCAACTCGCGGCCGTAGGCGAATCCGCCCCATGCGGTGTACACCTGCGCCAGGTCGGCGTCGTCGCGCCAGTTGCGGCTGTCGATCAGCTGCAGCAGCCCGGCGCCGTAGGTTCCTGGTTTCGATCCGAAAATGCGTGTCGTGGCCCGCCTTTGGTCACCGTGTTGCGCCACGTCGGCCTGCGCGTGCGCGCGCACATAGTTGTCGTCGTCGGGCTCGTCGAGGTCGGCAACCAGCCGCACCGCGTCGTCGAGCATCGTCACCACATGCGGGAACGCGTCCCGGAAGAACCCGGAGATCCGCACCGTCACGTCGATGCGGGGCCGGCCCAACTCGGCCAGCGGGATCGCGGTGAGCCCGACGACGCGCCGCGACGCGTCGTCCCAGACCGGCCGAACCCCCAGCAGCGCAAGCACTTCGGCGATGTCGTCACCAGCGGTGCGCATCGCCGAGGTGCCCCACACCGACAGGCCGACCGACCGCGGCCACTGCCCGTGGTCGTCGCGGTATCGGGCCAGCAACGAATCCGCCATGGCCACACCGGTTTCCCAGGCCAACCGCGACGGCACCGCCTTGGGATCAACGGAGTAGAAGTTGCGACCGGTGGGCAGCACATTGACCAGTCCGCGCAGCGGTGAGCCTGATGGCCCGGCCGCGATGAACCGGCCGTCCAGCGCCTTCAACACCTGGTCGATCTCGGCTTCGGTTTCGGCCAGTCGCGGAACCACCTCGGTGGCGGCGAACCGCAATACTGCCGCGACGTCGGCGTCCTCGGTGAGGCGCTGCACGGCGTCGGGGTCCCAACCGGTGTCCTGCAGCGCTGTGACCAACTGTCGGGCCGCAGCTTCGGCTTCATCCACCGACAACCGCTCGTCGGTGCCGTCCTCGGCGAGGCCCAGCGCTTGGCGCAGTCCGGGCACGGACTGTTCACCGCCGAACAGTTGGCGGGCCCGCAGGATCGCCAGCACCAGGTCGAGTTCGGCCTCGCCCTTCGGTGGTTGGCCGAGAATGTGCAAGCCGTCGCGGATTTGGACGTCTTTGATCTCGCAGAGCCAACCGTCGACATGCAGCAACATGTCGTCGAACGAGTCATCTTCGGGGCGCTCGGCCAACCCGAGGTCGTGGTCCATCTTGGCCGCGCGGATCAGCGTCCAGATCTGCTGACGGATCGCGGGCAGCTTGCCGGGATCCAGCGCGGCGATCGTGGCGTGCTCATCGAGCAACTGCTCCAACCGGGCGATGTCGCCGTAGGTTTCGGCACGGGCCATCGGCGGGATCAGGTGGTCGACGAGCACGGCGTGCGCCCGCCGCTTGGCCTGGGTGCCCTCACCCGGGTCGTTCACCAGAAACGGGTAGACCAGCGGCAAATCGCCCAAAGCGGCATCGGATGCACAGCCGGCCGACATCCCCAATGTCTTGCCCGGCAGCCACTCCAGGTTGCCGTGCTTGCCCAAATGCACGACTGCGTCGGCCCCGAAGCCGGTGTTGAGCCAGCGATAGGCGGCCAGATAGTGATGACTGGGCGGCAGATCGGGGTCATGGTAGATCGCTACCGGGTTCTCGCCGAAGCCGCGCGGCGGTTGCACCATCAGCACGACGTTGCCGGCTTGCATTGCGGCGATGACGATTTCGCCGTCCGGGTCGTTAGCCCGGTCGACGAACATCTCACCCGGCGGTGGCCCCCAATGCTTTTGCACCGCATCGGTGAAGTCTGCGGGCAGAGTCGCGAACCACGCGCGGTAGTCGTTGGCAGGCACCCGGATCGGGTTACCCGCCAGCTGGCCCTCGGTGAGCCAGTCGGGGTCCTGACCGCCGCGTTCGATCAGCGCGTGCACCAGCGCGTCACCGTCTTGTGCGTCGACGCCGGGCAGCTCGCCGATGTGATACCCGTGCTCGCGCATGGCCTGTAACAACTTCACGGCGCTGGCCGGGGTGTCCAGGCCGACCGCATTGCCGATGCGGGCATGTTTGGTCGGGTAGGCGGAGAACACCACGGCCACCCGCTTTTCGCCGGGCGGAAGGTGCCGCAGCCGTGCGTGGCGGACCGCCAGGCCGGCCACCCGCGCGCAACGTTCAGGGTCGGCGACATAAGAGATCAGCCCCTCGTCATCGATCTCCTTGAACGAGAACGGGACCGTGATGATGCGCCCGTCGAACTCGGGGACGGCGACCTGGCTGGCCACATCCAGTGGGCTGAGCCCGTCGTCGTTGTCGTGCCACTGCTGGCGGGAACTGGTCAGGCACAGCCCCTGCAGAATCGGGATGTCCAGCCCGGCGAGGTGTTCCACGTTCCAGCTGTCATCCATCCCGCCGGCGGCCGCCTTCGCGGGTGTGGCTCCCCCGGCGGCCAGCACGGTGACCACCATTGCGTCCGCCCTACCGAGGATTTGGAGCATGTCGGGCTCGGCGGTGCGCAGCGACGCGCAGTAGACCGGCAGCGCCTGTCCACCGGCGGCCTCGATCGCCCCGCACAGCGCTTCGACATACGCGGTGTTGCCGGCGAGCTGCTGCGCGCGGTAGTACAGCACGGCAATCGTCGGGCCCTCGGTTTCTGCCCGCGCGCGTTCCAGTAAGCCCCAGGTCGGCGTGCTCGCCGGCGGGTTGAATCCGAAGCCGGTCATCAACAGCGTGTCGGACAAAAAGGCGTGCAGTTGGCGCAGATTGGCCATCCCACCCTGGGCCAGGTAGAGATGCGCCTGCAGGGCGATTCCGGCCGGTGCGGTGGATCGCTCGGTCAGATCGGCATCCGGTGCCTGCTCGCCGCTGACCACGACGGCGGGGACGCCGCTGGCCAGCACGGTGTCGATGCCGTCCTGCCAGGCGCGGTAGCCGCCAAGGATGCGGACCACGGCGATGTCGGCGCCGTCGAGCAACTCTGGTAACTCATCGGGCAGCAGGCGCGCGGGATTGGCCCACCGATAGTTCGCCCCGCTGGCACGGGCGGTGATCAGGTCGGTGTCGGACGTCGAGAGCAACAGCACGGTCGGATCGGACACCCGTCATTCCTACCGCAGCGCGACTCGGGTGTCGGCGCGCGGTGAGCATGACAGGATGCGACCTATGTCTGTCGCGGGAAAGATCGTTGTCATCACCGGCGGGGCTCGCGGGATCGGCCTGGCTACCGCCGGCGTACTGCACGGCCTCGGCGCCAAGGTCGCCATTGGCGACGTCGACAAACCCGCTGCCAGGGGCGCCGCCAGCCGGTTGGGCCTCGAGCTTCACGGCAGATTGGACGTGACGCAACGCCGATCCTTCAGCAATTTTCTCGACACCGTGGAAGATCAACTCGGACCTATCGACGTATTGGTCAATAACGCCGGGGTCATCGCGGTGGGCAACGCGATCGACGAGGCCGACGCCGTCACCAAGAGGCTGCTTGACGTGAACGTCTACGGCGTGATCCTGGGCACCAAACTGGCCGCCGAACGCATGGTGCCCCGCGGCCACGGTCACATCATCAACATCGCTTCGGTGGGCGGCCTGCAACCGACGGCGGGCATCGCGACGTATTGCGCGACAAAGCATGCGGTGCTCGGATTCACCGACACAGTCCGCATGGAGAACCGTGGTAGCGGCGTTCATTTCTCGGCGGTTCTGCCGACGTTGACCAACACCGAGATGATCGCCGGCATCGGGCACGCCACGGGACTCAGGAACGCCGAGCCCGAGGAGGTTGCCAACGCGGTCGCGGGGCTGATCGCCAAACCGAAGCGTCGCGTGGTGGTTCCGCGGTCGATGGGCGTCGTGCTGCAGTCTCAGCGATTCGTGCCGCAGCGGGTATCCGAGGCACTCGGCCGTGCGCTGGGCACCGAGCGTGTCTTCAGCTCGGACGTCGACGTCACGAAGCGCAAATCGTATGCCGACCGGACCGGGACGTCCTGACTGGTCACTCGATTGGGGTAGCCAATTACCCTATCCACCTTGGCGCGGCAGCGGAATAGTCGAGTGATTAACACAGACGCGGTACGAGAAGTTGCGAGGCGGTGGTGCCAGCCCGCGCTGGCCCGGCTCTATAGGCGGTCCATCTCGCGAGACATCCGCGCGGCCTCGAAATAATTCGGTTCACGCGGCGGGTAGTGCCGTCGTGGCTCGGGCAGCGGGGTGAGCATGCGGCCAATCGCAGCAATCAGCCTTTCGTTTAGTCGGCGACGGCGAGTTACCGTCGGCGGCAACGACAGTGCTGCCGCGCTGCTGAAGACAACTTCCTGTTCGGTAACGACGACCGTTGTAGGAGAACGCTTCCGGAAGCTTTCCGCGGGACGCAGCGCCCCGACATCGGGTCTCCCCGGGGATCGCGGTAATACGTGCAGCATGTGCGGATCCCTTCATGCTCAATCAGTACATCGCAAGACAACCACCATGGAAGGTCCGATACCTCATTCAAATGACGGAGATTCAGCGTCTTTTCGCGGCGGGCTTCCATCCAGGGGACCGCACATGCAGATGCTGACCGGCGGCTCGGAGACCAGGCGATGGTCACGGTCGAGGACTTCTCGCGCCTAGTTTCGGGCATCTACGCGGCGGCGGTCACTCCGCAACATTGGGAGCCGGCGATACGCGACATTCATCGCGCGCTCGGCGCCACAGGCGGCTCGCTTCTGCTGGGCGATGACTCCTGGTCTTTCCGCAATTCGACCATCCCCGTCGCGGCACTTGAAAGTTATGCGAACTACTACCACCGACTGGACTATGTGGTCGCCGCCGTAAAGAAAGGACCGGTCGGGGCGGTGCGGACGGGCCCAGAAATTCTGGTTCCCAATCGAAACGATGAGTTTTACGCCGACTGGATGCGCACCAACCAATTCGAAGACGGGCTATTCGTCAGGTTGACCGGCGGCAGCGACCGCCCCACGACCTTCCTTGTGACGTCAGCGCGACAGTCCTTTGACACCCCCGAACGGGTGCAGTTGATGAATGGGCTCGTCGAACACCTGCAGCAGGCGGTGCGCACCCAGGACAAGCTGGCTGCGTTGGCCGACAGCGCAATTGAGCTGGCCGGAGCGCTTGAGGTTGTCCGGCACGGAATGATCATCGTCGCCCGCGACCAACTGGTGATCAACCTGAATTCCGCGGCAGAGCGGATCTTCCGCGCCGAGGATGGCCTTTGCACGCGGTCAGGACGTATCGTCGCGACCAATATGAACGCCGAGCATGGGCTGCAACGCGCCGTACACGAAGCCCTGGCCGGCGGAACCTCCGCCGTTCGCGGGAGCCGGTCACTCGTCTGCGTGCGGCCCTCCGGTCGGCGGCCCTACATCATTCATGTGCTGCCCTCGCACCGCCGGGATGCCGATGAGCCACTCAGGCAGCCGATGGCCTTGGTCTTAATCGTCGACCCCGAGGACGAACCTGAACCCACCGCCGCACTGTTACGGCGGCTTTACCAGCTCACGGAAGCCGAAGCTGAAGTGGCGGTGCGCATGACGCACGGCGCGGACCTGAAGCAGATCTCCGAAGAGCTATCAGTCTCCATGACCACAGTTCGCACGCATCTGCAGCACGTCTTCGACAAAACCGACACCCACCGTCAAGCTGAACTCGTGCGGCTGCTGCTTGCGCTGAGTCCTTGACTGGTCGGTCAGGCAGTGCGGATGTCGAAGTCGGCGAGCTCGGGCGGCTGCCGCAGCAGGTCGCGGTGCCGCTCTGGTGTCCACGGGAACAACTCGGGCAGGCCGTCTTTGCCAAGATACCAACTGTTGCATCCGGTAACCCAGATGGTCTGTGGCATCGCCTGTTTCATGTCCTCGTTGTATTCCTTGGTGGCCACTTCGGTCGGTGCGGCGGCAACGACGCGGCCATCGCGGATCTGGTTGATCCACCACATTGCGTAGTCGGCTTGGTCCTCGGCGATCGGGATCAACGATTGGTTGCCGATGGGCGAATGCGGACCCATCAGCATGAACAGGTTGGGAAAACCCGGTACCGCGACCGATCGATAGGCCCTGGGGCCCTCGGCCCAGGCCTCGTCGAGGGTCAGCCCGCCCTCGCCGATGACGACGAGCGGGCGCACGTAGGCGCGGGCGTCGAAACCCGTTGCGTAGACCAGCAGATCAAGCTCGTGCAACCTGCCATCGGAGGTGACGACGCCACGCGGCTCGATGTGGTCGATCGAGTCGGTCACGACGTCGACGCCCGGCTTCTGCACGGAACGGTAGAAATGACCCGCGAAGATCAGCCGCTTGCACATTGGCTGGTCTCGGGGCGTGAGCTTCGCCCGCAAATGCCGGTCGCGTACCGAGAGCCGCAAATTCCATCGGCACTGAGCCGCAAACAGCCGGCGCTGGAAGCCGGGACGGATCGGCGCCCGGCCGAACATAAACCGCGTGTACCAGCCCCAGAAGCGGTAGCCGGCCTCATTGAGCTTCGGCCACCGGCCCAGCGCCGCCCGCGTCAGCGGTGAGTAACGCAAGTTGGGCATTGGGCAGACCCACTGCGCGGTGCGCTGGAAGACCGTCAATTGGCGGACTTGCCCGCCGAGTTCCGCGGTGATCTGCACGCCGGTTGAGCCGGTGCCGATCAACCCAATGCGTTTGTCGGGCAGCGTAATCGAATGATCCCACCGCGAGGAATGGAACGCCGGACCGGCGAAGGTCTCCAGTCCGGATATCTCCGGGTAGCGGGGTACCCGCAACACACCGGTTGCGGTGATCAGCACGTCGAACGATTCCTCACCCCCGGCGGTGGTCAGCCACCAGCGCCCGTCGTCGTAACGGGCCGATGTGACGTCGGTGCCGAACCGGATGTGCGGCCGAATGGCTCGTTCGTCGGCCACCTGCCGGAAATATGCCTGGATTTCCGGACCGGGCGGCAGCAGATGCGACCAGTTCGGGTTGGGCCGAAACGAATACGAGTAGTACCGCGATGGGACGTCACAGGTCAGACCCGGATAGGTGTTGTCGCGCCAGGTGCCGCCGACCTCATCGGCCTTCTCGAAAATGGTGTACGAGTCGATGCCCGCCTGTTGCAGCTTGACGGCCATGCACAGCCCCGACATCCCGGCGCCGATGATCGCGATCTTCAGTGGGCGCTTCTGGTACATGCAACCTCCCGTTGCCGGCGTAGGCCTCAACCTACGCCGGCCAAGTCGACCGATTGCGGGATTCCGCCGGCTAACTGGCGACTACTCGCTTGGAACCGAAGATCCGTTCTTGTGCGGCGGTGTCGCCGAATGATTGGGCCGTGACGATGGCGCCCTCGCGGAATGTGTAAACGTCGGCTTCCTGGTAGGGCGCTCCGTCGACCGTGACTTCGGTCAGCACCACTACGACGTCGCCGTCGGCAACGATGTTCTTGATTTCGACCACGGTGGACTTCTCCCCTAGTTGCCTGAACAATTCGGTGAGTTCGTCTTTGCCGCGGTAGGTCCCGCTGATCGCGCTCTCGCCGGTGAGCGTCCACTCTGCGGCGTCATCGAAAATGCCCAGGGCCGACTCGAGATCGCCCGCACTGAACGCGGCGTAGCCCTTTTTGGTCGTCTCAATATTCTGATTGGACATTCCGAACCCCTTCTCTACCTTGTCGTGCAATTCATCCGGCAGTCGGGGACATCGTTGGAGTGCCCCGGCATGGCCATAGTGTCCAGAGCGTCCGGGGTAGGCGCATAGGGTAGATGGCTACTCGATTTCTTGGAGCCGTGCTTATGGTCGCCAAGCGCCGGTATCGCGGTACCGCTCAACTTGGCGCCGGAATCTTATCCATCACCGAAACCTCGTGTTTCACTGCGGTTTCAGCGAGTTATCCACGGTTGGACCTTTGTCCACAATTGACGATTGAGGTCTCAATCTATGTCGGACTAGCGCGATAGCATTCGAATGTGCGTTCGAATAGTCGGGAGCAGGTCGTCGGGACCTTCGACGCCGCCGACGCCGACATCCGGCTCGCGGTGGACTTGTCGTTTGATGGGTTGACCACTCGCGAGTGTTTGGCGCTGCTGGAACGGTGGGAACGAATCCGTCGGAGCATGTCGGCGGTTGATCACGCGCTGATCAATAAGGTCGCCCAACAGGCCGACGAAGCGGAGTTGGGCGGCAAGTTACCGTTTGCGTTGGCCGAGCGGTTGCGTATTACTCGCGCCGAAGCCTCCCGACGCATCGGCGATGCCGCCGATTTGGGGCCGCGCCGCGCGATGACCGGTGAGCCGCTGGCGCCGGTACTGCCGGCCACTGCCGAAGCGCAGCGCGCCGGCGCGATTGGCGACGGTCACGTGCGGGTGATCCGTGGCTTTTACCACCGGCTGCCCGACGCGGTTGACATTGAGACTCGAGAGCAGGCCGAAGCGCAACTGGCCCGCCAAGGCGGCCAATTTCGGCCCGACCAACTGGCCAAGCTGGCTGACAGGCTCACCGATTGTCTCAACCCCGACGGCGATTTCACCGACAACGACCGCGCCCGCCGACGCAGTCTGATCATCGGCAAACAAGACGTCGACGGCATGAGCGCGATCACCGGATATTTGACCCCCGAGGCGCGCGCCACCATCGACGCTGTCCTGGCGAAATTGGCCGCACCGGGCATGTGCAACCCCGACGATGCCACCCCCTGCCTGGGCGGCACCCCCTCTCAAGAGGGCATCGAGGGAGACACCCGCAGCACCGGCCAGCGCAACCACGATGCGCTCAATGCCGCCGGACGTGCGCTGTTGGCCTCCGGTGATCTAGGCAAGCACAACGGGCTACCGGCGTCGATCATCGTGTCGACCACCTTGGCCGAGCTCGAATCGGGTTGCGGCAAAGCGCTCACCGGCGGAGGCACCCTGCTACCGATGAGTGATGTGATTCGGCTGGCCTCCCACGCCCATCATTACCTCGCGATCTTCGACAAAGGCAAGGCGATCGGGCTGTATCACACCAAGCGGTTGGCCTCGCCCGGGCAGCGGATTGTGTTGTATGTCAGAGACCGTGGCTGTTCGTTCCCCAACTGCGACGTGCCCGGCTACCTCACCGAAGCCCATCACGTCACCGATTTCGCGCAGTGCCGGGAAACCAACATCGATGATCTCACCTTGTGCTGCGGTCCCCACCACAAACTGGTCACCTCTGGCGGCTGGAAAACCCGCAAACTCAAAAATAGTGACACCGAATGGATCCCACCGCCCCACCTGGACCGGGGCCGACCCAGAACCAACACCTACCACCACCCTGAAAAACTCTTGCGCGACGAAGACGACGACGATGAGCCGTGAAGACGGCAACGCATCTTATGGCGCAACCGGCGGTGAAAACTGCTCCGGCAGCGCATGATCAGTCTGAGTTGGCGGCCGGATAGCCTCTCGAGCGGCGATTACGGGTGGCCCTCGAACCACTGATCAAGTCCACCAGTTGGTCACGGCGCTCGATGTGGAGTTTCACGTAGATGCGGTAGAGGTGTCCATCGATAGTGCGCACCGATACGCACAGTCGGTCGGCGATCTGGCGGTTGGACAAGCCCGCTGCCACCAGCATCGCAATCTCACGCTCGCGATCGGTGATCGGCAACGGCTGCGCGGCGGCGTTGACTGCCGGTGTGCGGATGTCGCCTTGGCTGGCGAGCCAGTATGCGTGGGTTGACGACTCCAATTCCCTGCCGTGATGACCGCTGCGGGCATGCTCGCGTGCCGCCTGGGCGGCCGCATCGGCGGCAAGTGCCACTGCGCCCAGCTCTGCGAACCGACCTGCCGCGCTATCCAGCGCATCACCGTCGTGGGTGACCAGGCCGGCAGCATGCGCGGCGACCGCTTCTGCCATCGGAGTTCGCAATTTCTTGGCAAGCTCCGCCAGCCTCGCGGTGTGCGCACGGTCACCGAACCGGGCAGCGGTGTGCAGTGCACGCATCTCTACCGCTGACATTCCGGACCGCTGTGCGTGCTGCGCGGCATGCACTGCATGCGTCTGGGCGGCCGATGTCTGACCGGCGGCTGCCCGTTCCCAGGCCCGAGCAAGCTCGAGCTCCGGTAAAAACACCGCCACCTGCGGTCCATAGGCGGATTCTGAGCTTTGCAACGCAGCGGCCGCAGCGTCAGCGTTTCCCCGGGCGCCTTCGGCCTGGGCGTGCCAGGCGCTCACCAACATCACCCAGGGCGACGGAAAGCCTTGCGACAACCCCGATATCGCAGTGCAGAACTCCGAACACGCGGCCTGCAGCGCACCGCCGGTAAGGTGCACGAACCCGGATATTGCACCCACCATGGCGTCCGCTGCAGGCACACCGGCAGCCATCTCGGCATAGCGTTCGGCAGCCCGCTCAGCCGCCCGGTGATCACCGACGGCCGTCAACGCCATGACCTCAGCGACGCCGATGGCGAACCGCTGCGGTCCCGACTCGCTGAGCGCCGCGGCCCGCAACCCCGCCTCCGCGAGGCGGTGAACCTGGCCATGCCGCCCGACCAGCGCCTGCGCACAAATCGTCGGTACCGCTGCCCACACCGTCGCCAACGGCAACACCTCCGGTGCGCACAGCGCCGGGCCGGCCTTGGCTGTCGTTGCGACGTCACCCGAGAAGAAGGCAAACGACAGCTCCAGGGCCGCAACCAGGTCGAGGCCCAACGCAGAATCCACCCGATTGCTGACGTCGGCGAGTGCCTGCCGCGCCGCATCGACGCGACCACAGACCCAGAACAGATTGGCCGCGCGCAAACACCCCCATCGAATGGTCAGCAATTCAGCCGCTCCGTCGGGATCGACTTCGGCGAGCACCGCTTCGGCTGCCTCGCCTCGGCCCTGCCAGCTCAGCGCATCGGCGAGTACGAGCGCAGCCGGCAGGCCGCCGCCGTAGTCGAACGCGTATCGGGCCAGCTCTTCGCCGTAGCCGTGGTTCGACATCGCGACCGCGCTCGCAGCCGCGGTGATGATCACCTCCAGATCCGGCTCCAAGTCGCTTCGCATCATGAATTGAGCGAGTCGGATCTGGCCGCGCAGGTCGGGCAGCCTCGAGCGGCGCCCTCCGGCTCGCAAGTGCTTTTGCAGCGCTTGGGCCAGCAGGCCATTGAGCTGTCGTGAACGCACCACTCCGCCGAGTCGAATCGCCGCGTCACCGATGACGGGGTGGTTCAACTGCGCTACGGTTTCCCGCCCGTCGGCAAGCAATTGAATGAGGCCTCGGCGCTCCAGACTCGCCAACGCCCCGGCATCGCAAAGCTCGCGCACAATCTCCCAGTCCAGCAGCTCGCCGATGGCCAAAATCTCGACTGCTTCCAGCTCGTCTGGAGTAAGGGATCTCAGCCGGAACTCCAGAAGGTCATAGAGTTCGCGGTCCGCACGCAGCGGACCCTTCAGTTGCCAGCCGTCGTCACTGCGGACCAGGACACCGTTTTCCCGGCCGGCGCCGAGCAAGCCCCGCAGCAGCAGCAAGTTCCCCCCGCTGCGGCCGTGGAGTTCGCCGACCAGTTGAGACTCGACGGCGCCGCCGAGCACGCGACGGGCGAGTTCACCGGTCTGCTCGGCGGTGAATGCATCGACGTGCAGATTCAGCAGCAACCGCTCTTTCAACAGCGCTGTCACCGCGTCGAGCACCGCCTCCCCCGACCGGATCGTCACGATCAACCGGGCACTGCGGGAAGCCGCAAGCTGATAGACCAAGGTGGCCGAAAGTGGGTCGAGCAGCTGCGCGTCGTCGACGACGACTACCAGGTTTTCTTCCTGCTCCAGGGTCTCTTGGGCCGCGGCCAGCATGGTGGCCGGTTCTTGTGCGGCAGCAACCGTGATCGCCCGGGAGAACGCCCCCAGTGGCACGGCGCAACCGGTTTCGGTGCCGAGCACAAATCGCACGGTCCGCCCGCTCGACTCGAGGCTTTGGGCGAGGGCGCGAGCAAGCGTCGATTTGCCCACCCCGCTGGCGCCGACCAACGCCACGCCTTCGAATTCCGCGCCGTCATCGAGTACCGCCAATGCTTGGCGGAACTCCTCGTCGCGGGCCACGATGGGCCACTTCGATCTGTCCTCGATGTGCACCGGCCGTGGAACCTCCCGGCTGCTAACGCGCGTGCTGGTGCGACTTTACTGCCTGTATTCGAGGCCAGAGTGCAAAACGGTTCTACCCGACCGTCGGGCCGCGAGTCGGCGGCGCTCAGTCCTCGAAGTGCCGCTCGGTGTCCCATTGTTCAAGCCAGGGCTGCAGCCGGTAGAGACCGAACAGGATCAGCGCCAGCAAAACACCTGTGAAAACCTCCAGTAGACCGGTCATAGCGGGTCGTTCTTCCTACCTAGGAGCGTGTCGCGCGCTGAGTTGGTGGCTATGCCAGCAACCTACGACCGGCAACGCGTGGCACGCACGAGTAGTGAACTACCTGTTTTTGACGTCCCGGCTGCGATAAGCCGTAGCGTTAGCGGTAATGCGCACCCGCGACCAGGACGCCTGCCCCGGCGCCCTGCAGCTGCATCAGGCCGCCGACGGACCGTTGGTTCGAGTGCGGCTGCCCGGAGGAATGGTCACCGCGGCCCAGTTGGCCACCCTGGCGCAGGCATCGCGCCAGTTCGGCTCGGGACGGCTCGAGTTGACGGCGCGCGGCAACGTGCAGATCCGCGCGATCACCGACCCGGCGCGGGTCGCCGATCTGCTGGGCAGCGCGGGTCTGTTGCCGTCGGCAACACACGAGCGAGTCCGCAACATCGTCGCCTCCCCGTTGTCGGGTCGGGTGGGTGGCAGGGTCGATGTGCGCAGGTGGGTTGGTGAGCTCGACACGGCGATTCAAGCCGAGGCCGCGTTGACTTCGCTGCCCGGCCGATTCTGGTTCAGCATCGACGACGGTCGCGGCGACGTGTCGGGGTTGGGCGCTGATGCCGGCCTCCATCAGCTCGACGACGGCATCGCGCTGCTCTTGGCCGGCCGGGACACCGGCGTGCGGGTGGCAGCCGACGAGGCGGTGGGCGCGCTGGTTGGGGTCGCGAAACGGTTCGTCGAGACACGTGGAAACGCCTGGCGCATTTGCGAATTGGCCGATCCAAATTTGTTGGTGCCCGGCGGCCGCGTTGGCGACCGGCTGCCCCGGGTCGCCGCCCCGCCGGTGGGGTGGATCTCACAGGATGACGGCCGCATAGCGCTGAGCGCCGTGGCGCCCCTGGGCATTGTGCCGTCCCGCACCGCGGACTATCTGGCCGCGATCGACGCGCCACTGGTCATCACGCCGTGGCGGTCGGTGCTGGTGTGCGATCTCGACGACGCGGTCGCCGACGCGGCGCTGCGGGTGCTGGCGCCGCTGGGCCTGGTTTTCGACGAGAACTCGCCCTGGCTGTCGATCAGCGCCTGTGTCGGCAGCCCGGGATGCGCATATTCGGCGGCCGATGTACGGGCCGATGCCGCGGCTTTCGCGGCGCAGACGGCCGATCCGCAACACCGCCGCCACTTCGTCGGGTGCGAGCGGGCCTGCGGCAGTCCTCCGGTGGGTGAGGTGCTGGTCGCCACTGGTGACGGGTATCGAACGCTGCGGGCACGCCCGTAGGGTTAGCGCGTGCTCGACTACCTCCGCGACGCCGCCGAGATCTACCGGCAGTCGTTTGCGACCATCCGCGCCGAGGCGAATCTGGCCCGCTTCCCCGCCGACGTCGAGCAGGTGGTGGTGCGGCTGATTCACACCTGCGGCCAAGTCGATCTTCCCGACCATGTCGCCTATACCGACGACGTCGTCACCAGGGCGGGCGCCGCACTGACCGCCGGTGCGCCGGTGCTGTGCGATTCGTCGATGGTGGCCGCCGGCATCACCCGGGCGCGGCTCCCGTCCGACAACGAAGTGGTGTCGCTGGTGGCCGATCCGCGCGCCGCCGACGTGGCCGCGCGCCGGCACACCACCCGCTCGGCAGCCGGGGTGGAGCTGTGGGCGGATCGGCTGTCCGGGGCGGTGCTGGCGATCGGCAACGCGCCCACCGCGTTGTTCCGACTTCTCGAACTCCTCGACGACGGGGCGCCGACGCCGGCCGCGGTGCTCGGGGGGCCGGTGGGGTTCGTCGGGTCAGCGCAGTCCAAGCAGGAACTCATCGACCGGCCGCGCGGCATGTCGTATCTGGTGGTGCAGGGCCGCCGCGGCGGCAGCGCGATGGCCGCCGCCGCCGTCAACGCGATTGCCGGCGCGCCATGACGGGTCGCGGCACCCTATTCGGCGTCGGGCTGGGGCCGGGCGACCCCGAGCTGGTGACAGTCAAAGCCGCCCGGGTGATCGGCGACGCGGACGTAGTGGCCTACCACAGTGCCCGTCACGGTCACAGCATCGCCCGCGGTATCGCCGAACCCTATCTACGGCCGGGTCAGATCGAGGAGCACTTGGTTTATCCGGTCACCACTGAGGTCACCGACCACCCGGGCGGCTATGCCGGAGCGCTGGAGGACTTTTACACCGCGGCCACCGAACGCATTGCCGCGCATCTGGACGCCGGACGCGACGTGGCGCTGCTGGCCGAGGGTGATCCGCTGTTCTACAGCTCCTACATGCACCTGCACACCCGGCTGACGCAGCAGTTTTCCGCGGTGATCGTGCCGGGGGTGACGTCGGTCAGCGCGGCCGCGGCGGCGATCGCGACGCCGTTGGTGGCCGGTGACGAAGTGCTGTCGGTGCTCCCGGGCACGTTGCCGGTCACCGAGCTGGCGCGTCGGCTTTCCGACGCGGACGCCGCCGTGGTGATGAAGCTTGGCAGATCGTATCCTGCTGTGCGCGAGGCACTTTCGTTGGCAGGACAACTCGACGCTACGCTCTATGTCGAGCGCGCGAGCACCGCCGAGCAGCGGGTGATGCCGGCCGCTGACGTCGACGAGTCCACCGTTCCGTACTTCTCGCTTGCGATGGTTCCCGGTGCGCGGCAGCGCCGTTCGCGTCCCGGCAGCGTCGCAGTGGTCGGACTGGGACCCGGGCACACCGACTGGATGACACCGGAGAGCCGTCGCGAGGTGGCCGCCGCGACGGATCTGATCGGCTACGGCCCGTACCTGGAGCGCATCCCGGTCCGTAACGGTCAGCGCCGCCACCCCAGCGACAACACCGATGAGCCGGCGCGGGCGCAATTGGCGTGTGCGCTGGCCGAGCAGGGGCGCGCGGTGGCGGTGGTGTCGTCGGGCGACCCCGGGGTGTTCGCGATGGCAACGGCGGTGCTCGAGGAAGCCAAACAGTGGCCGAACGTGCCGGTGCGGGTGATTCCCGCGATGACGGCGGCGCAAGCCGTCGCCAGCCGGGTCGGCGCACCGCTGGGCCACGACTATGCGGTGATCTCGCTGTCCGATCGGCTCAAGCCCTGGGATGTGATTGCTGCGCGGCTCTCGGCGGCGGCCGCGGCCGATCTCGTGCTGGCCGTGTACAACCCGGCATCGAAGACCCGGACCTGGCAAGTCGAGGCGATGCGCGATCTGTTGCTCAAACACCGCGAGCCGGGCACGCCGGTGGTCATCGGTCGCGACGTGTCGGGCCCGAACGAAGAGGTTCGGGTGGTGCGGTTGGCCGATCTCGACCCCGCCGGTGTCGACATGCGTTGCCTGCTGATCGTCGGCTCGTCGCAGACGCAGTGCTACGGCGACCGCGTCTTCACCCCGCGGGCTTACCCGTCGTAGGCGGTCACGACTTGGCCAGCCCGCCGCGGATGACGCTGCCCAACTCGTCGCGGGTCGTCACGCCGACGCGTTGACAGGCCCGGTAGACGTGTCCCTCCACGGTCCGCACGGACATCATCAGCCGCTCGGCGATCTCGCGGTTGGACAAACCTGCGACCACCAACTCGATCACCTCGCGCTGGCGCCCACTCAGCGGGAGACCCGCCGAGCTGCGTAACGCCGGTGTGCACAGCCCACCGCATTCATCGGACAACTCGCGTGCTACCGCGGCCGCGTACAGTCCCCGCTGGCGCTGCCGACCGCCGGTGAAGACCGCCGCCGCCTGTGCGGCTGCGTCGGCCGCCGCGGCCGCATCGCCGATCGCCCGGTATGCCGACGAGGCCGCGAGCAAGCCGTCCCCGTTACCGGCAAGCAGCGATTCAGTGTGCAGCGCAACGGTATCGGCAAGGCGAAGGGACAAAGTGTCAGCCAATTCACGGGCTCGTTCCGCGCCCGAGGCGTCACCCCATTGGGCCATTGCCTGAAGGCAGGCCAGTTCGTGGGTGGGCTGTTCGCGGTCCCGCGCCTCATCGGCTGCGGTGTGTACCGCGGCGATGGCCTCGACCAGAAAGCCTTGGGCCGCCAGCGTCCAGCCGGTGGCCAGCGCCAGTGCCGTGTGCATGAACAGGTAGTCGGCCGGCACGCAACGCCGGGCTTCCTCGAGCGCTTCCTCGGCAGCCGCCGGTTGGCCCAGTTTGGCGTGTGCTTCGGCCAAGCCGAAGCAACTCGCTGGACGTAAACCCGTTGTTGCGCCGTGTCTTTCGACTCCGGCGCGGGCTTCGCGTAGCAGCCGGACGGCGCTGTGGACGTCGCCGCGCATCAGGTCGGCATGGCCCAACAGGAACGCGAGGTTGGCGTAGGCAAGACCGGGTACGTCACGAGCCGAGTCGGCAATCCGCCGGGCCGATTGGACGCCCTCGTCGATGCGCCCGGTCAACCGGCAGGCACGGGCGTAGACCCCGCCGAACCAAAACCGCATCGGCGAAGTTTCGAACGCGGTGATCGCGCGGTCGATGGCGTGATCGGCGACGACGGTCAACTCGTCCACCGCACCGAGGGCGCCCATCGCCATGACCCGCGCCACCGATGCCATCATCGCGTGAAAGTCCGACAGCGTCCCGGACGACAGTGCGGCCCTGGCCTCGTCGTCCGCGATCTGACAGCGAGCAAACACCACGTCGATGCACGCCTGCACCGCCACCCGTGCCTCCCGGTCGGTCGGCGATTCCGTTGCCGTGGCGAGACGTTCGAGTATGGCTGCTGCCTCCGCCGGCCGGCCGAGCATCCACACCAGGTTGGCCGCTCGGATGGTCGACCATCGGTGGCTGTCCGCACGGCCGCTCTCGCAGACGTCCCGCACGACTTCCTCGGCCTGCTCGCCCCGCCCGAGCAGAACGAGGGTCATCGCACGCATCGCCGCCGCGTCGGGCGCCCCGCAGGATGCCGCCGCCGCGGCGAACCGCTCGGCCGAATCGGGATCCAGCAGCATCATCGCGAAGCGTGCTGCCTCCAGATACAAGTCGGGATCGGGATCGAGGTCGGAGTCGAGGGTGAGCAGGGCGCGCCGCACCGTGGCGCGCATGTCGCGATCGGCCTCCTGGCCCAGCCGTTGCGCCAACCGGCCGCGGACCTTGGACAGATGCATCTCTCCAGCCGTCGCGCGGCGAAGCTCACCGATCAGTGGATGCGCCAACCGGGCCAGCCGCTCGTCACCCACCCGCTCCACTGCGACCAGGCGCATCTGCTCCGCCGACTCGAGGTCGCCCCGGCGCACCAGATCACAGAGCACCGCCACACTCAGCGGTTCACACTGCGAAAGGGTGTCGATCACGCGTGCCACCCCCGCGGTCATCCGACCCAACTGGCGGGCCAGCATGTCGCTGAGATTCTGTGACACTGCGACATCGCCGTCCCACATCCATACCCCGGCCAGTTGCCGCATCCGGCCCGCAGCGATTTGGTCGGCTATCAACTGCCGCAAGAACAACGCGTTGCCGCCCGTCAGTGTCCAAAACCGCTCGGCGCTGCGGGCATCGACCGACCCACTGACCGTCGCTTCGATCAGGGCGCGAGTCGCGTCGAGGGACAGCGGCTCCAGATCCAGGCGGGTGAGCAGGCCGTCCTTCCACAGCGCCGTCACGGCGTCGGGCTCGTCTCCGCCGGTTCGCACCGTCACCACCAACCGCGCGCCGCGGGTCTGGGCCAGTTGATGCACGACGTGTGCCGACAACCCGTCGAGAAGGTGCGCGTCGTCGACGCCCACCAGCACCCGGCCCTGGCGCTGCTGCGCGACAAAGCTATTGATCAGTCGCCGCACGTTCGGCAGCGGTTCGGCGACCGAATCGGTGAGCAGCGCGGTGAACGCACCCAACGGAAGCGATCGCGCCGATTCGGTGCCCACGATCCAGTTGGTGCGGTCACCTTCCGCCGCCGCGCGGGTCAACACTTCGCGAGCGAGGCGGGTCTTACCCACCCCCGCTGCTCCGGCGATCATCACGCCGGAATAGTGGCCAGACCCGCTCAGCGCGCGACGAATAGCCCCTAGTTCTCCGTCCCGGCCGGCCAACGGATCACCGCTGATCACGCGGCGACTATAACCACGCCCGCGCAGCTGACGAGGCAATTCGGCAGCTATTGCCGCACGGCACGCACCGGAGGAAGTCGAGTAGCTGACTACGCTGTCCGGTCCCCTCCGTCGGCGATGAACATGGTTTGCGTCAGTGACGGCTCGTCGAGAGGGGTGCGCAATGACCATGATCGGTGATCATGCGGTTGTGTTAGGCGCGAGCATGGCCGGTTTGCTGGCCGCACGGGCCGTGGCCGAGTTCTACGAGAAGGTCACGGTGGTCGAGCGCGACATCCTGCCCTCCGACGCCGCCGACCGGCGGGGAGTACCACAGGGACGTCACCTACATGCGCTGCTGGCGAGGGGTGCGCAGGTATTGGACGAGTTGTTCCCCGAGATTCTTGACGAGCTGATCACTGACGGTGGGTCGTACTTCGATGGGTCTGACCTGTCCAAGTTGCATTACAGCGTGGGGGGTCACCGGATGGTGAGCGCCGGTTCGGCCGAGGCGACCGCGGTGTATCTGGCGAGCAGACCGTTCCTCGAGCACCACGTCCGCAGGCGGGTCCGCGCCACCACCAATGTCAGGCTGCTCGAGGGCCACGATGTCGTCGAGCTGATGGCGAGGCCGGACTGCACCCGGGTCACCGGGGCCCGAATCGTCGATCGCCGCAGCAGGCAGGAGTCGATCCTGTCTGCCGATCTGGTCGTCGACGCGACGGGCCGCGGGTCGCGCACGCCGATGTGGCTGGAAAGCCTGGGTTATGCCCGCCCGGTCGAAGACCGCGTTGTCGTGCACCTGGCTTATTCCAGTCAGCGGCTGCAGATGCGGCCGGGCGCTCTGCACGAACTGGGTGTGTTGATCGGCGTTGTGCCCGGTCGGCCCGCCGGACTCGGGCTGATCAGTTGTGAGAATGACACCTGGCTGCTGACTGTGATGGGAATGGCGGGCAAGGTGCCGCCCCGGGAGCTGTCCGCGATGTGCGCATTCGCCGAAGGATTCGCACCCGAGCATGTGCTGGACGCCGTGCGCAACGCGTACCCCATCGGAGACGTTGTCGGACACCGCGTCCCGTCGAGCCAGTGGCGCCGGTATGACAAGTTGCGGCGATTCCCCAAAGGACTGTTGGTCATCGGTGACGCGATCTGCAGCTTCAACCCGATCTACGGGCAAGGTATGACCGTGGCTGCGCTGGAAGCCTTGGCGTTACGTGGCTGCTTGTGCACGGGGACAAGCGATCTGGCGTGGCGGTTCTTCCGGGCTTCGGCAAGGCCGATCCGCCAGGCGTGGCAGCTGGCCGCCGGTGGCGACCTCGCGTTGCCTGAGATCGAAGGCGAACGCTCGCGGGTAACAAGGCTTTTCAACGGATACGTGGATCGCGTGCTGACCGCTGCGGAATTCGACACTGCCGTGCTGAATCAGTTCACCAAGGTAACGTCGCTCGTCGATCCGCCGAACCGGCTGCTGCGGCCCAGCATGCTGTGGCGTGCCGCCTCGGCCAACCATCGGCGGCGGCGGTACGACGGCCAGGTCAGCCAACCGGCCCCGCTGGCGGACGAGGTCGCGGTCTAGGCTTGCATGGCCTCCGCTAGCGCTGCGTGTCATGAGTGGCCATCGGACGAGTGGAGCCAGGTAACCGCCTCCTCGACCGTGCCCACCGTAGTCACGCCTGGCGGCAGCGGTGGGCGGGCCACCATCACCACGGGGATGTCCAACGCCGCGGCGGCGTCCAGCTTGGCCCGCGTCATCTGGCCGCCGCTGTTCTTGGTGACCAGCGCGTCGATGCGATGCTCGCGCAGCAGTGCGTTTTCGCCGTCGTAGTGGTACGGACCGCGGGACAACAGCAGGTGGTGACGGCGGGGCAAGGCCTTGACATCCGGTGGTGTGACCGCGCGGATCAAAAACCAGGCACCACTGTCAGCAAAGGCTGCGGTACCCGATCTGCCGGTGGTGAGGAACACCCGTGAAAACCCCTGGCGGTCAACTGCTTCGGCGGCTGCAGTATCCGAGGCGACGACGATAGCGTCGCGTGGATCCCAGGCTGGGCGGGCCAGCACCAGATACGGCAGACCCAACTCGCGGCATGCCTGCGCGGCATGGGCGGTGATGGTGGCCGCGAACGGGTGGGTGGCATCGACGACGACGCCGATGTGTTCGTCGCGCAGCCACTGTCGCAGCCCGGCTACACCACCGAACCCACCGATGCGCACCGCGCCGACCGGCAGCGCAGGATCGGGCACGCGGCCGGCCAGCGAACTGATGACGTCGACGTCGGGGTGCAATCGGGCAGCCAGCGCTCGTGCCTCGCCGGTGCCGCCGAGCAGCAGCACCCTCATCAGTGCTCGGTTCCGCGGGTACGCCCTGCCGAATACAGGTAGCTGTCGGTGAATCCCTCGGCGGCCAGCACGTCGCCGACGATGATGACCGCCGTCTTGGTGACCCCTGCATGATGCATCTGCCCAGCGATGTCGGACAGTGTGCCACGCAGTACGCTCTGCCGCGGCCAGCTGGCGAAAGCCACTACGGCCGTGGGTGTTTCGGGTCGGTAGCCGGCGTTCACCAATTTCTGCACGATGGCGTCGATCTGCGCGGCGGCCAGATGCAACACCAGGGTTCCGCCGGATCGGGCCAAGGTGTCGAGGTCTTCACCTGGCGGCATGGCTGTGGACAACGTCGCCACCCGGGTCAGTGTCACTGTCTGCGCGACCCCCGGAACGGTGAGCTCACGCCCCAGCGCGGCCGCGGCCGCGGCGAAAGCCGGTACGCCGGGCACGATTTCGTATCCGATGCCCAGTGCGTCGAGCCGTCGGCATTGCTCGGCCAACGCGCTGTAGAGCGACGGATCGCCGGAATGCAGCCGGGCCACGTCGTGGCCGCCAGCATGGGCGTCGGCGATCTCGGCGATGATCTGCTCCAGCGTCAGTGGTCCGGTGTCGACGACCCGGGCCTCGGGCGGACACAGTGCCAGCAGGTCGTCGGGCATGATCGAGCCCGCGTAGAGGCAGACCGAACATTGGCTGAGGAGTCGCTGGCCCCGCACGGTGATCAGGTCGGCCGCCCCGGGGCCGGCGCCGATGAAGTACACGGTCATGACTTGGTCACCGCCCATTGGGTGACCGGCAGCTGCGGTCGCCAGCCGGTGAAGCCCCCCAGCGGCTCGCCCCGATAATGTTGGAAGCGTTGCAGGGTTCCCCCTAGTCGCGAATACAGCCGTGTCAGAACGGCTTCCGACTCAGCGGTGACGGCGTTGGCTACCAGCCGTGCGCCGTCGGGCAGGTGGTCGAGGCACGCCTCGACCATCCCCGGCTGGGTCAGACCGCCCCCGATGAACACTGCCGACGGCGCGGCAGCCCCGTCGAAGGCCTGCGGGGCCGCGCCGCGCACCTCGACGTCGACGCCGAACGCGGTGGCGTTGCGGGCGATGCTGGCGCGACGCACCTCGTCGCGTTCGAATGCCACCGCGGTGCAGCTCCGGCCGCTGCGCGCCCACTCCACCGCGATGCTTCCCGAACCCGACCCGACATCCCACAACCGCTCGCCGGGGCGGGGCCCCAGCGCCGCCAGCGTCACAGCGCGGATGCTCTGCTTGGTGATCTGACCGTCGTGGGTGAACGCGTCCTCGGGCAGCACCGCCGACACCCGTTCGTCGGGCAGATACCGCACCGCGATCACATTGAGGCCGTCGACATCGTCGGGCGAGGCGCCGGCCCAGTCGCGGGCGGTGCTGTGACGACACCGCTCCCCCGGTCCGCCGAGCTGCTCGAGCACACTGAACAGCGAATCGCCCCGGCCGTATTCGGTGAGCAGTTCGGCCAGCACCATCGGAGTGCTGGCATCGCGCGACAGCACGACGGCGCGCCCGCCACGGCGTACCGCGGTGTGCGGCGCCGCGGTCACCAGGCTGATCACTTCGGTGTCCTGGACGATCCAGCCCATCCGGGCGCAGGCCAGCGTCACCGCCGAGACATGTGGCAACACGACGACCCGCGCTGGTCCCAGAAGCCGGATCAGGGTGCCGCCGATACCGTGCAGCATCGGGTCGCCGCTGGCCAACACATGGACATCGGTTGGCTCGTCGCGCAGGCTTTGCAGCGCGGGCAGTAACGGCGACGGCCATTCCCGCTTGTCGGCATGCACCGAGGCGTTGAGCATATCCAGTTGCCTGCGTGAACCGTAAATGACTGCGGCGCTGCGTAATTCGGTCGACGAGCGCTCCGACAGGCCCGCCATCCCGTCGGCGCCGATCCCCACGACAAAGATCATTGGCGCCGCTCCTCCTCATCACGTCGTTCTGCATCGTCGCCGGCGCGGATCACCGCGGCATCCTTCGCCAGACGAATTGCGGCAGCAGTCGCATCACCACCGACGCCGGACGCAAGGCCCGCGGAACCCACACGGCGCGCCGGCCCTTGGCCAGTGCCCGCGCGGTCGCGGCGGCCACTTGCGCCGGAGTGCTGGGCAGCGGCGCCGGCGTCATACCTTCGGTCATCCGGCCGACGACGAAGCCCGGCCGCACGATCAGCACCCGCACCCCGGTGCCGTGCAGCGCATCGGCCAGTCCGCTGGCGAAGCCGTCCAGGCCGGCCTTGGCTGAGCCGTAGACGTAGTTGGCGCGACGCACCCGCACCCCGGCGATCGACGAGAACACCACCAGCGAGCCGCGCCCGGCGCTGCGCATGGCCGCGGCCAGATGGGTGAGCAGGCTGACCTGCGCGACGTAATCGGTGTGCACGACGGCCACTGCATGCGCGGCGTCGGTCTCGGCGCGGGTTTGGTCGCCGAGGATCCCGAACGCCAGCACCGCGGTCTGGATCGGTCCGTGATCGGCGATGATCGACTCCACCAGCGCACCGTGCGAAGTCAGGTCGTCAGCGTCGAACTCGCAGGTGTGCACGGCTACCGCCCCGGCCGCCCGGATCATCGACACCTGCTCAGCGAGCCGGTCGGCCCGGCGCGCCGCCAGCACCACCGTGGCCCCGGGCGCCAGCCGCAACGCCAGCTCGGTGCCGATCTCGCTGCGACCGCCCAGAATCAGCACCGTCGCGGCGTCCGTGTCGTCCACGGCTGCGATTATCGCCTGCGATAACGTGAGCGGTGATGGCGAATACCACCACCCGGCTCACCACCGACGCTCTGGCGTTCCTCACCGAGCGCCATCTGGCCATGTTGACCACCCTGCGCGCCGACAATTCGCCGCATGTGGTGGCGGTGGGTTTTACCTTCGACCCCAAGACCCACATCGCGCGGGTGATCACCAGCGGCGGCTCGCAGAAGGCCGTCAACGCCGAGCGTGGCGGGGTTGCGGTGCTCAGCCAGGTCGACGGTGCCCGCTGGTTGTCGTTGGAGGGCCGGGCCAGTGTGAACAGCGGCGCCGACGCCGTGCGCGACGCCGAATTGCGCTATGCGCAGCGGTACCGCACCCCGCGCGTAAACCCGCGGCGGGTAGTTATCGAGGTGCAAGTGGAGCGGGTGCTGGGCTCGTCGGAGCTGCTCGACCGCGGCAAGGCGCCCGGCGACGATGCAGAGCGCGCAGCGCGATGAGGAGGAGCCGGGCAATCAGACGATGACGGAACCCGCTGCGGACCGCGTCGCGGTGTACCTCGACTTCGACAACATCGTGATGTCGCGGTATGACCAGGTTTACGGCCGCAACTCGTTCCAGCGCGACAAAGCACGCGGCTTCGACAAGGAGCCGGAGCGGTTGGTGAACGCCGCCGTCGACGTCGGCGCCATCATCGATTTCGCCTCCTCGTTCGGAACGAGTTGCGGCCGTAAACCTGGTCATACCGCGACATCACGATGTTGTCGAAGTCGAGGTACACCGCGACGCGGTCCGCAGCGGGTTCCGTCATCGTCTGATTGCCCGGCTCCTCCTCATCGCGCTGCGCGCTCTGCATCGTCGCCGGGCGCGTCGACGCGGTCGAAGACATGTTCCGGTTGCCCGACCTCACTCACGTCGTCATCGTGGCGGGCGACTCCGACTACATCGCGCTGGCACAGCGCTGTAAACGGCTGGGCCGCTATGTCGTCGGTATCGGGGTGGCCGGTTCCACCAGCCGGTCGCTCACCGCGGCCTGCGACGATTTTGTCAGCTACGACGCGCTGCCCGGTGTTTCCAGCACCGAGGACGCCGCACCCAAGAAGCGGGCTCGACGCGCGAAGGCCGAGGAAGCCGACGAGGAGCCGCCACCGCCCGACGCGCAGGCCGCGGCCACCGGCCTGCTGGCACGGGCGCTGCGGATCGGTCACGAGAAGGACGACGCGGAGTGGCTGCACAATTCGGCGGTCAAGGCGCAGATGAAGCGGATGGACCCGTCGTTCAGTGAAAAGTCACTGGGATTCCGCTCATTCAGTGACTTTCTGCGTTCGCGCACCGAATTGGTGGAGCTGGACGAGAGCAGCACGACGCGAATGGTCCGGCTGCGCGCCGATACCTAGCCGGTGTGGGCGTCGCGGGCGCCGGGTGCTCGGATGACCAGCGGCACCGCGGGGAAATAGGCGGCCATCTCCGGCCGCGACTTGCCCAGGGCGGCAGTGCCATACCCGCGATGACGGCACTCGGGATGGATCCAGATCCGGACGTGCACCTCGTGGCCGATGAGCTCGCCGAACACCATGCCGACCTTCTGCGTTCCGTCGACCGCGACGAACCAGGCGGCATCCTCGGCGTCGATTCGGGCCAGCGCCGCGCGGATCTCGTCGTCGAGGCTGCCCGCCGGCCCACCCGACCCGTCGCCAGCGCCGCCGACCTCCTCGGTGCGTGCCGCGAAGATGTCGCGATCGGCCTCGCCGGAAAAGGGCCGCAAGGTCAGACTGTCGCCCGAGCTCGCCGGCCGCTCCTGCAGGGTAAAGCTGAGTTGGGTGTTTAGATCGTCGAGTTCGGCGGCGATCCGTTTCCGCGAGTCCTTGGTGAGTTGGTCGAACGACATGCCCATCACCGCCTCGCTGCCCCGGTGCGAAATGCCCAGCGAAGCGACGATCGCCTCGACCGCGGCGGGTCGGTCGTCCGCCTCCACGATCACGTCCAATACCTCGTGGCGGCGTTCCAGAGCGAGGAGCAAAGCGTCGGCGATTTCCCGACGGGCGGCGGCACGGTCGTGGTTGCTCATCGCCCGAGCGTAGTCGCTGCGCCCGGAGTCAGTCGATCGGAACGACGATCAGTTCGTGCGGTTGCTGGTTCACTGGCTCGGCGCCGTCCTCGGTCACGACCACGATGTCCTCGATACGGGCCCCCCACTGGCCCGGAAAGTAGATGCCCGGCTCGACAGAAAACGCCATGCCTGCTGTCAGCGGCACATCGTTGCCCGCGACGATGTAGGGCTCCTCATGCACGGACAGCCCGATACCGTGTCCGGTGCGGTGCACGAAGTACTCGCCGAGCCCGGCCTCTCTCAGCACGTCGCGGGCGGCAGCGTCCACCTGTTGGGCGGTCATACCCGGGCGCACCGCATCCACCGCCGTGCGTTGGGCGCGCTGCAGGACTGAATACCGTTGCGCTACTTCAGTGCTCGGCTCGCCGATGCTGTAGGTCCGCGTCGAGTCGGAGTGATATCCAGGCTCATAGGAGCCCCCGATGTCGACGACGACGATGTCCCCGACCTGAAGTTCGCGATGGGAGCATTCGTGGTGTGGGTCGGCGCCGTGCGGGCCGGAGCCGACGATGATGAACGCCACGTCCGAATGACCCTCGGCGACAATGGCTTCGGCGATATCCGCTGCGACGTCGGCCTCGGTGCGGCCTGGCACCAGAAATTCCGGCACTCGGGCGTGCACCCGATCAATCGCTGCACCGGCCTTGCGCAACGCGTCGATCTCGGCGGCATCCTTGACCATCCGCAGTTGGCGCAGCACCCCGGTGGCCAACACCGGCAGTACGCCGAGAACGTCGGCCAGCGGCAACAGATGCAGCGCCGGCATGGCATCGGTGACTGCCGTCGCCACCGGGGCGCCGCCGAGTGCCGCGGCGACCAGCTGATACGGGTTGTCGCCGTCGACCCAATCGACCACCACCAAGCCCAGATCCGCGGCAGCCGACTCTTTGAGCGCCGCCAACTCCAGCCGCGGCACCACCACGGTGGGGTCACCGGAGACCGGCACCACCAGGGCCGTGAGCCGTTCGAACGTCTGTGCGCGCGAACCGATCAGATACCGCAGGTCGTAGCCGGGGGTGATCACCAATCCCGCCAACCCCGCGTCGGCGGTCGCAGCGGCCGCTGCGGCAAGACGGCGGGCATACACGTCGGTGTCGAATCGGGGGTTCACCTCAGCAAGGTTAGCGACCACCCACCCCGGGCCGAACGTCGAGTTGTCGGGGCGATTTCGGGCAACGGACGACGACAAGTCGACGCTCGCCGCCGTGAGACGATGGCGGCATGCCTGCGCCCCTACTGCTGCTCGACGGTGCCAGCATGTGGTTCCGCTCCTACTTCGGGGTGCCGTCGTCGATCACGGCGCCCGACGGCCGGCCGGTGAACGCGGTCCGCGGCTTCCTGGACTCGATGGCACTGGTGATCACCAAGCAGCGGCCCGGCCGGTTGGTGGTCTGCCTGGATCTGGACTGGCGCCCGCAGTTTCGGGTCGACGCCATCCCGTCGTACAAGGCGCACCGCGTCGAGCAGGAAAACCCGGACGGCCAGCCGGATGTCGAGGAAGTGCCCGACGAGTTGTCGCCGCAGGTGGAGATGATCGAGGCGATCCTGGATGCGTTCGGCATCGCCGCCGGCGGCGCGGAAGGCTTCGAGGCCGACGACGTGATCGGCACGCTGGCCGCCGCCGAACGCCGCGACCCCGTCGTCGTCGTCAGCGGGGACCGCGACCTGCTCCAGGTGGTCGGCGACGATCCCGTCCCGGTTCGGGTGCTCTACCTGGGCCGCGGGTTGACCAACGCGACGCTGATGGGCCCGGCCGAAGTGGCCGACCGCTACGGCGTGCCCGCCGACCGGGCCGGCGCCGGCTATGCCGAGCTGGCGCTGCTGCGCGGCGACCCGTCCGACGGCCTGCCCGGTGTCCCCGGTATCGGCGAGAAGACCGCGGCGACGCTGCTGGCCCAGCATGGGTCGCTGGCGGGCATCCTGGCTGCCGTCGACGACCCGAAATCGTCGCTGTCCAAAGGTCTTCGGCGGAAACTGCAGGAGGCCGCCGACTACGTCGAAGCCGCCGGTCCGGTGGTGCGGGTGGCCACCGACGCGCCGGTCACGCTGTCGACGCCCAGCGATGCGCTGCCGTTGGCGGCCGCCGATCCCAAGGCCGTCGCGGAACTGGCACACCGGTTCGGTGTCGGCTCGTCGATCGCCCGGTTGCAGAAAGCGCTGGACTCGCTACCCGGTTGACGGGGCTTATTTGGGCCGGCCGACCTCGTAGGTGCCCTTGTTGTCCTGGAAAGTCACGGTCACCTGCCGTTTGGAGCCGTCGATGCTGACATTGCAGTCGAAGGTTCCGCCCTTCTTGACGACCGGGTTCTGACCGTCGTTGCACTTGACGTCTTTGACGTTCTTGGCGCCGTAACCGTTGGTCTCGTCGGAAAGAATCTGCTGCACACCCGTCTGCGCCTTGTTGATGTCCAGCTTGGTGGTCACGAAAAACCCGGGCGCCCAGAAGCCCAGCACGAGGATCACCGCGACGACAACGGCGGCGAACACCCCGATGACCGTGCCGATCACTGCGCGCGAACGCTTCGAAGCCGGCGGACCGTATTGGCCCGGTTGGGGCGGGTATTGGCCGTATTGGCCGGGCGGATACTGGCCGTACTGCCCTGGCTGCCCGTATTGGGTGGGCTGGCCGTACTGGCCCGGTTGGCCGTACTGACCCGGCTGCGCGCTGTACTGCTCGCTTTGTGCGCCATATTGCTCGGTCTGCGGGTAGGCCGGTGGTTGCGCATACGGCTGAGACGGCGGATAGAACTGGCCGGGCTGCTGGTACTGCGGATACTCGGTGGGCGTGTATGCCGGTGCCTGCCAAGTCTGCTGCTCGGCGGGCGGCTGCTGCCAACTCTGCTGCTCGGCGCCGGACGACTGCTGCCAGGGCGAAGCCTGCGCGGTCTGATCGGTGGATTGCTGATCCTCGCCCTGCGGCGGCTGCCACGGCTGCGTCGGGTCGGATCCCTGCGGTCCACTCATCGTGTTCTCGGTCCTCTCAGTACTGGCACTGCCGTATGTAACCGTAGCCGGAGCTCAGCCTACCCCGCGTCAACTGCGACGACGCCGCGCCGAACGGCGTCGATCGCGCGTTTCGCGGTGACCCGCAGGTCCGGTTGCGGCGCGGCGTTGCGCACCTGGTCCAACAGGTCGAGTACCTGCCGGCACCAGCGCACGAAGTCCCCGGCCGACAATGCCGAACCACCGCCTTCGCTGTCGGCGGCGGCCAAGGCCGAGGCCAGGTCGCCGCTGCTGGCCCAGCGATAGATTGCGGCGACAAACCCGTCGTCGGGCTCGCGACTCGGTGTGATGTGATGCCGCTGCTCGTCGGCACGCAACTCCGCCGCGAGCCGTCGGGTCCGGTGCAGCGCCTGGCGCAGCTGCGCGGGCAGCGCTTCCGCGCGCTGTAGCGGCGGCCCGGGACCGTCGGAGCCGCGGGTCTCGTAGAGCACCGTCGAGAGCACTGCGGACAGTTCGGCTGGCTGCAGGCCGGCCCACGCCCCGGTGCGCAGGCATTCGGCCACCAACAGGTCGCTTTCGCTGTAGATCCGGGCCAACAGCCGACCGTCGTCGGTGACCTGGGGATCGTCGCCGTCGCCGGCGGTGTCATGGCGCCGCTCCTCCTCATCGCTGCGCTCTGCATCGTCGCCGGCGCGGATAAACCCGCGTTCGGTGAGCAACCCGACGATGCGGTCGAAGGTGCGGGCCAACGAGTTGGTGGCCGCGGCCACCTTCTTCTGCAGCTGCGCGTTGTCGCGTTCGATCCGCAGATAACGCTCGGCGACCCGCATCTGGATTTCGCGGTCGGAGAGGCGATGGGCGGGATGACGGCGTAACTGCTCGCGCAGCGAGGCCAGCTCGGGGTCCACGTCGGGGCCATCAGCTGTTGGCCG
>NZ_LZKJ01000200.1 GCF_001672775.1 Mycobacterium kyorinense
GAATCTGCTGGGTGCCCTCGAAGATGTCCATGATCTTAGAGTCGCGCGCCACCCACATCGTGGTGTGGGCGACCTTGGACAAGTCGCTGGGCCGCCCGGCGATCAAGTCGTTCATCGTGCCGCGCGAGCATCCCGGCGTCACCGTGGAACGGCTGGAGAACAAGCTGGGCATCAAAGGCTCCGACACTGCGGTGATCCGATTCGACAACGCCCGCATTCCCAAGGACAACTTGCTCGGCAACCCGGAAATCGAGACGGGCAAGGGCTTTGCCGGGGTGATGGAGACCTTCGACAACACCCGCCCTGTGGTGGCGGCGATGGCCGTCGGCGTCGCTCGGGCGGCGCTGGAAGAACTGCGCAAGGTCTTGACCGAGGCCGGCGTGGAGATCTCTTATGACAAGCCGTCGCATGCCCAAAGCGCCCCGGCGGCAGAGTTTTTGCGGATGGAGGCCGACTGGGAGGCCAGCTATCTGCTGACGGTGCGCTCGGCGTGGCAGGCCGACAACAGCATTCCCAACTCCAAAGAAGCGTCGATGGCCAAAGCCAAGGCCGGCCGGGTGGGCAGTGATATCACCTGCAAAGCCGTCGAAATGGCCGGCACCACTGGCTATTCCGAGCAGACGCTGCTGGAGAAGTGGGCGCGCGACTCTAAGATCATGGACATCTTCGAGGGCACCCAGCAGATTCAGCAGTTGGTGGTGGCACGACGGTTGTTGGGCCTGTCGTCCTCGGAACTCAAGTAGGGCGCCTGAGGCAGCCGCCAGTAGAACCTCAGGCTGCTCAGCAGCCTCTCTAATCTCCCCGGCCTGGGACTAACACCTTCTCCGTCTTGATGCCGTATGTGATATCACCCGCAGAAAGCGGAAGGCACGCAACGTTATCCACAGCCCAACGACAAGCGCGCAGATGTTGTCTGCCACCCGACTTAGCATGCGGTCATGACGAACTGGATCAATACGGTTAGCCGTGACCATGTCGAACAGGGGGTGCGCGGTCGCTTCACCCAGGCCAACCACGGCAAGCCGCACATGCTGCGCAAGATGGCGCGTGGTGACTGGATCATCTTCTACTCACCGAAGACCGCCTACCCGGAGGGTGAGCCGCTTCAGGCCTTCACCGCCATCGGCCAAGTCGCCGACGATGAGCCATATCAGGCCACAATGACGCCTGACTTCCAGCCGTGGCGGCGCAACGTCGACTTCCTCGAGTGCACAGAGACGCCGATCCGGCCGCTCATCGACCAACTCGAGTTCATCGAGGACAAAGCTCGGTGGGGCTACAAGTTTCGATTCGGGGTGTTCAAGATCGACGACCACGACCTCGAAGTGATCCGCGCAGCGATGACCGGCTCATGAACTGCGCTGTAGGAGCCGGGCTTAGACCCTGGCGTCCACCGCGTCGGGCAGCACCTTCAGCAGCTTCGCATCGGCGGTAACCAACGTCAGCCGCTCTACAGTCGCTTGCGCCACCAGAATTGCGTCGAAAGGATCTTTATGCGGCAGTGCCGTCAGGTCAGACGCGAGCGTGTGGCGTCGTGTGAGGGGCAGTTCGCGCAGGCCGGACCGATTAACCGCGTTGTCGAAATCGTCGGGTAACTGGATTTTGCCGACGGCGACCTTGATGGCGAGCTCCCAAGTGCTCGCAGCGGAGACGTATACGCCCGCGCTGTCCCGTATGCGTTGCCGGGCCTGGGCCCCGGGCCGGGGACTGTGATCAAGCAGCCAGAGTATGACGTGGGTATCGAGCAGGAGCCCGCTCATTCGATGCCGAACAGCGCGTTGAGATCGCGGTCGGTGTCATCGAAATGATCGGCGTCGTAATGAAGTCGACCTGCCAGCCCGCCGAAGACGATGTCGGCGCGTGCATGCGGGACGAGGTCGGCGACTGGTTTGCCAGCGCGCGCGATGGTGATCGTCTCGCCATTCTCGACTCGAGCAAGCAGATGCGACAGGTGGGTCTTCGCATCGTGGATGTTGACGGTTGGCATTCGGCGATCATACCGGACTTAGTCTAGTCGGACTAACCTAGGTAGCTGGCTCGCTCATACCCTTCGACCAACCGAAATACCGCGCGGTCGAGCGTCGGCAGGATCTCGGTGATACCGATCTCGCCGGTGGCGAAGCGTCCCACCAGGCCGTGCACCAAAGTCGACAGGATGGTGTCGAGGTCTCGGACAAAGTCGGCATCGACGTCGCTGAGCACCGCCATCGCCGCTGGCATCACTGCATCGAAGCCCCGGCGAATCAACTTGTCACCCCCCGGTGCAGTCCGTGCACGGAAATACGCTTCGAGCATGCCGGGGTGATCCTCCCAGGGCTCGAAGATCGTGCGCAGTACCCGTATCAGACCGGCATACAGCGTCTCATCGGCGTCGTGCGTCTGCGCCGCCAAGCCTGCGTAGCGGTTCTCCTCGATCCAGCGCTCGAGCGCGGCGAGGATCAACTCGTCTCGTGTGGCGTAGCGCTTGTAGATGGTGGCCAGCGATGTCCGGGCGCGGCGTGCCACTTCCCGTAATTGCACGGCGTCGTACCCGTCGTTCTCGAGGATGTCGGCGACAACATCGAGCACCCGGTCCGGGTCAAGACCGACCTTGTCGTTCGTCGCTTCGGCACTAGTCACGTGAAAAGCCCTTGCCCTCATGGTGTAACCAGGTTACTCTACACCGGTAACGCGGTTACTGACACGCAGCGAAATGAGGACCGATGGGTGGTCTGGACGGCAAGGTCGCCTTCATCACTGGCGTCGGGCGCGGCCAGGGCCGCAGCCACGCGGTGCGCCTGGCCCGCGATGGCGCCGACATCATCGGCATCGACATCTGTGCCGACATTGACGCCAACCACTACGCGATGGCAACCCGCGAGGAACTCGACGAGACGGTTGGGCTGGTGGAAAGCGAGGGCGGCAAAATGCTGGCCACCGTCGCCGATGTGCGCGATTACCACCAGGTGAAGGCAGCACTGGATGCCGGGGTGGAGCATTTCGGTCGGCTCGACATCGTATGCGCGAACGCGGGCATCGCGCCGGTGGCGTTTCGGCAGCTGAGCATCGAGGAGGAGCTGGCACAGTGGCGAGCGGCGATCGGTGTGAACCTCGACGGCGCCTATCACACAGCGTGGGCGGCCATCCCGCATCTACTCGCCGGCCAGCGTGGCGGCGCCATCGTGTTTACCAGCTCGACAGCCGGACTGCGTGGCTTCGGTGGTCTGCAGGGCGGCGGGCTGGGCTATGCCGCCTCCAAACACGGAGTAGTGGGGTTGATGCGCACTCTGGCGAACACATTGGCGCCCTACAGCATTCGGGTCAACACGGTCCACCCCACCGCGGTACGTACGATGATGGCAGTCAATCCCGCGATGACCGCGTTCCTGGAGAGCTATCCCGAAGGCGGTGCGCATCTGCAAAATCCGATGCCGGTCGAGATGCTGGAGCCTGAAGACATCAGCGCGGCGATCGCGTACCTGGTCTCCGATGAGGCCAAATATGTCACCGGAGTGACGTTCCCCGTCGACGCCGGCTTCTGCAACAAACTATGAGCGATACGGTGTCTGGGCGGGTAGCCGGCAAGCGGGTGCTGATCACCGGAGCGGCACGCGGCATGGGCCGCAGCCACGCGGTGCGGTTGGCCGAGGAAGGCGCCGACCTCATCCTGGTCGACATCTGCAAGTCGCTGCCAGAACTCGAGTATCCGCTGGCATCGGTCGAGGACCTCGCCGAAACCGCCCGTCTGGTCGAAAAGTACGACCGCCGGGCAATCACGAAGGTCGTCGACGTACGCGATGTGGCGGCGCTGAAAGCTGCCGTCGATGACGGCGTCGCCGAATTGGGTGGGCTAGATGGCGCGGTGGCCAATGCCGGGGTGCTGACGGTCGGCACGTGGGACACGACGACCTCTGAACAATGGCGCACGGTGGTCGACATCAATCTCATCGGAACGTGGAACACCTGCGCTGCAGCGCTTCCGCATCTCGTCGACCACGGCGGCAGCATCGTCAACATCAGCTCCTCAGCGGGCCTCAAGGGCACACCGCTGCACCTGCCCTATACCGCGTCAAAGCACGGCGTTGTCGGGTTGACCCGGGCACTGGCCAATGAGCTTGCCGCGCAGAACATCCGGGTCAACACCGTGCATCCGACCGGCGTCGAGACCGGGATGCGGCCGGAGTCGCTGCAGGGGCTGTTGGGTGAACAACGGCCAGATCTGGTGCCGATCTTCCTCAACGCGCTTCCCACCGTCATGGCCGAGGCCATCGATATCAGCAATGCGGTGCTGTTCCTGCTCTCCGACGAATCGCGATACGTGACCGGTCTGGAGTTCAAAGTCGACGCCGGCGTCACCCTCAGATAGGCGGCAGTGATGGCAACACCCGATACCGGACGCACGGAGCGCGGCAGGCAGCACTTCGCTGAGGTGATGACGTTCCGGCCTGCAGACGATCCGAGCCCCGCGAACGCCAACGGCCTGATCGACTTCGTCTTCGCCGAGGTATGGTCGCGTCCCGCGTTGAGCCGACGCGACCGGCGGTTCGTCACGCTGCCCTGCGTCGCGGCGGCCGACGTGCAAGATCCGCTGGATCAGCACGTCTACGCCGCACTGAACAGTGGTGATCTGTCCATCACCGAAATACGGGAAGCAGTACTGCATTTCGCGGTATACGGCGGGTGGCCCAAGGCATCACGGTTCAACATGGCAGTCGACGCGCAGTGGGCTCGCATCCATCACGAAAGAGGACTTCCGGTGCCGCCCCCGGAACCGCTGCTGCCGCTGAGCACCCCTAGCGATCCGGAAAGCCGGCTGGCGGGCGGTGAGCGTTCATTCCGCGAGGTCAACTGCGTGCCGTACACCCCGTCACGGGACGACCCCTACTCCGGGGCTGGGATTCTCAATTTCGTGTTCGGCGAAATGTGGTTGCGCCCCGGGCTGGGCATGAAAGAGCGGCGGTTGGTGACGGTGGCGTGCGTGGCGATTCAGGACGCACCCATCCCGATCACGTCGCACGTATATGCCGCGCTGAAGAGTCGCGACGTGTCCTTCGACGAAATGGACGAAATCGCATTGCATTTCGCCGCCTACTATGGCTGGCCGAAAGCATCACATCTCGGCGAGGTGATCGCTGAGCAGAAGGCGCGCGTCCTAGCGGAGTGGCGGGCAGAAGATCCGGCTGGCGCGGTGGCACGCTAGGAACCGCCAAGCGCGTCCAGCTACGCGCGGGATTCCCGGGCACGAGGCTAGCGTCGACGTATGGAAACGTTTCAGGCGCTGATGGCGCGCCAAGACGGCGACACGATCACCACCACGGTCGAGCCCCTCCGCCCGGCAGACCTGCCGCCCGGCGAGGTGACGATCCGGGTGGCCTACTCCAGCGTCAACTTCAAAGATGCGCTGGCGCTCACTCCGGGCGGCGGCGTGGTCCGCGACTACCCCGTCGTGCCGGGCATCGACTTGACCGGTGAAGTCGTCGAGTCGCAGTCGCCGGACTTCGCGGTGGGCGACGCGGTGCTGGCGCACGGCTATCAGATCGGCACCGGCCACCACGGCGGCTACGCCGAATACGCCCGGCTGCCAGCCGATCAGGTGGTGCCGCTTGGCGCGTTGAGCCCGCGCGACGCCGCGGCGATCGGCACTGCCGGCTTCACCGCGGCGATGAGCGTGCAGGCCCTCATCGACTGGGGCGTCGCCACCGACGCCGGGCCGGTGGTCGTGACCGGCGCCAGCGGTGGCGTCGGCTCGGTCAGCGTGGACCTACTCGCGGGTGCCGGCTACCAGGTCGTGGCCTCCAGCGGCAAACCTGACGCCGTCGAACTGCTGAAAAGCTTTGGCGCCGCGGAGGTTATCGGTCGGCTGCCCGCCGACCCAGACGCCAAGCCGCGCCCGCTGGCCAAAGCACGCTGGTCCGCCGGGATCGACTGCGTGGGCGGCGCGACGCTGGCCGATGTGCTCAGCGCCGTCGACTATGGCGGCGCGGTGGCCTGCAGCGGATTGACCGGCGGACCCGCCCTGCACACCACGGTGATGCCGTTCATCCTGCGCGGTGTGGCGCTGCTGGGCATGGACTCGGTGCAGATGCCGATCGGGCCGCGCCGTGAACTGTGGCACCGGCTCGGCGATGAACTGCGGCCGCGTCATCTCGACGCGATCGTCACCGAGGTCGACGTCAAAGACGTCGTCGACGTGGTGGACCAGCTGCGGGCCGGAGCCTTCAGCGGGCGAGCGGTGGTACGTGTCGCCGGCGGGCTCTCACCATGATGCGACCCGGCGCAAGCACGGGTCCATATACCCGGCCGCCGAGGCCGTCGGGCGTAGCCGGTCGTTCATCGTCGTCGTCCCGATGTGACGTTCGAAGATCCGCCACACGTTATCGAGCCGACGCAGGCGGTCCGTCACAGCGGAGTAGACCCAGATCGCTGGCAGATCATCGGGTTCCTCGACCACCTGGCCCGTCACGATCCTTGGCCCAGCCGGCTCCGGTGCGTAACGAACCAGAAGGTTGTAGTAGCGCACGATCACACCGTCGCCGTCGCTATCGACGATCGGGTTGGTGGCGATGCGGCTAACCCCGGGGACGCTGTAGGGGTAGGTCTCTTCGAAGAAGCGCCGCGTTTCCGCCCGGCCCCGAGCCACGCCGTGGGTGTGATACGTCACGCCGTCCGGAAGGAAGGCCTCGACCATGGCATCGAGATCGCAGGCGTCGAACAGTAGGTTGACACGGTTGATGAAGTCGATCGCGTCGGCTCGATCCGCGGGATCGACGGTGCTATCGAGAGCTACGGGCGGCAAGCTCGACATCTGCCACACCTCCCAACGGTCGTGGTCGCACGGCCGGCAGCCGCCCGAACCCCAGGTTGTTCACGATTAGTTTACCTTCTGTTCACCTGGTGGCCCGCGGGGCCCCGCTGTGCAGCGGCTGTGGGTTCCCTGTGCAGCCCGGAGGGCCGGCGTGCGGGGCTACGATCACCGGGGGTTGGGCGGGTTGGACGACGTTTCGTTGACGACGGAGGTGGCATGCGCGCAGCACGGGTGACCAGGCTCGATGGACCGGACGGTATCGAAGTGGCCGAGGTCGACGAGCCGACGGGTGACGGCGTGATCGTCGAGGTGCACGCCGCCGGCGCGGCGTTTCCGGACGCGCTGCTCACCCACGGCCTCTACCAGTACCGGCCCGATCCGCCGTTCGTATTGGGAGCGGAGATCGCCGGCGTGGTCCGATCGGCGCCCGACAATGCCACCGTGCGTCCCGGCGATCGGGTGGTCGGCCTGACCATGCTCACCGGCGGAATGGCCGAGGTCGCGGTGCTCGCCCCCGACCGAGCGTTCAAGCTGCCCGACAACGTCAGCTTCGAGGCGGGCGCCGGGCTGTTGTTCAACGACCTGACCATGTACTTCGCGCTGACGGTCCGGGGCCGACTGGAGGCGGGCGAAACGGTGCTCGTGCACGGAGCAGCCGGCGGCATCGGTACCTCAACGCTGCGGCTGGCATCGGTGCTCGGCGCGTCGCGCGTCATCGCCGTGGTCAGCACGCAGGAGAAGGCTGATATTGCGACCGCTGCCGGTGCGACGGACGTGGTGCTGGCCGACGGATTCAAAGACGCGGTCAAAGAATTGACCGACGGCCGTGGCGTCGACGTGGTGGTCGATCCCGTCGGCGGCGACCGGTTCACCGACTCGCTGCGCTCGCTGGCTCCGGCAGGGCGACTGCTGGTGATCGGATTCACCGGCGGTGAAATCCCCACGGTCAAGGTGAATCGGCTGCTGCTCAACAACATTGACGTGGTTGGGGTCGGCTGGGGCGCGTGGGCCGGGAAGCACCCCAACGCGCTGCATGAGCAGTGGGCGGGGCTCGAGCGGCTGCTTACCTCGGGGAAGCTGTCTCCTCCTGAGCCGGTGGTCTACCCGCTGGAGGAAGCCGCCGCAGCGGTCGCATCGCTTGAGAACCGTACCGCCAAAGGCAAAGTCGTCCTGCGCATACGGGATTGAACCCGCACGCTGCGCCGGTGCTCAATCCCGGTGGCTCACGACGTTGACGACGTTGCCGTCCGGTGCGCGCACGAAGAAGCGACGCACTCCCCACGGCTCTGTGGTCAACGGATGCACGATCTCGTAGCCAAGCCTCTGGGCTTCGGCATAGGCACCGTCGACGTCATCGGTGTGGACGGAGATGACCGAGTCTTCGGGGGCCGATGCATCGCGCGTGACGAGTTGAACGTTGGCACCGCTGGCCGGTTCGGTGTAGCGGGCCACCCAGCCCAGGTTGAACTCTTCGGTGCTCAGGCCGAGGTAGTCGGTGTAGAAGGATTTCGCTGCGTTGATGTCGGCTACTCGTAGGTTGGCGGTGATCCGTTTGGCGCGCATCACGCCGGCATCGGCTCGCCGCGGTAGTCGCCGAAGGACCACAGGTTACCCTCGGGGTCGCAGACGGTGAATTCACGAGCGCCGTAATCGGTGTCGCCAAGGGGCCGAACGATTTCGGCTTTGCGTTGCAACACACGCTCATAGAGGCTGTCCGGATCGGCGGTAACGATGTAGCCGCCGGCGGTGCCGGGCTCGCGGCACCACTCGGCGCCCGGCTTGTGGCTGCCGAGCATGATTCCACCGCTGCCTTCCGGCCACATCAGCTGCGCGTGGGCGACCGTCTCTCCGTCGCCATACCGTGCGGCGACGACGAAGCCGAAGGTATCTACGTAGTAGTCAATGAGTTTCGGGGCGTTGTGGGCTTGCAATGTCAACCACACGGTCGGATTGGAAACAGTCATGCTCCCAGTCTGATCGGAACGAGTGGCCGCCGTATTGAATGTTTCGGAACTCCTCGGCCAGCCACCGGCGCGGCGACGTACCGGTGAACCGGCCAAACTCGCGGGTCAGGTGGGCCTGATCGCTGTACCCCGTGTCGACCGCGACAGCCGCTAAATCAACCAGCCCGCGCTGCCGCACCGACTCAGCCATCCGCGCGGTCGCGTGCTCGAAACGCATGAGCATCGCCACCGCCTTCGGCGACCGGCCGACTTCCTGGTTGAACAACGTCGTCAAATGCCGTGCACTTACGCCGACTCGGTCGGCGACCGCGCTCACCGAGGCCCGGCCGCGACTGCGCTCCAGGAGATGCCACCCGTAGGCGACTTCCGCGCGCACGGTTGCACGGTCGCGGCGCTGCCGGGCACCCACCAGGTAGTCGGCAACCACTGCGAAGGCATCCCGCCAATCCCGCGCCTCGGCCGCCCGCTCGCACAGCTCGACGGCGCGGCGGCCCAGCACGGCGGTGGCATCGAAATCGGTCACGCTCAACTCGGCGCTCGGCACCCCGAACAGCGCCCGCGCGGCCAGCGGATGCACGGCCAGCTGCACTCCGGCTTGACCCCGCCGCTGCCGGATCTGAGCGGCCTGCTCGTGTAACCCGCTCAAAAGCAGCGGGGTGGGCCGGGCGTCGCGGAGAGCCTCTGCGGTGTCGGCCGCCTCGACCCCGTCATCGAGGCTGACGATGAAAGTCAGCGTCGACGACGGCATCCCCCGATGCACCTCGGGCGGAGCGCCCAAAGAGCGATAGCCCACCATCGAGGCGACACCGGGACCGCTGCGAGGCGGCGCGGTGACGAATTCCCAGGGAGGCTCGGGCGTGTCAGCACCCACGATCCTCAGGCTAGCGAGCTGCACCGCGCCGTAGGCGATGTACGCCGGTGCCGGTTGTGCGGTTTTATCCGCGACGCGCCGCGAACCTCGTATGAGATCGCACGGTCGCGGACGGGGGCCCACCCTTGTGCCCGTGCAAAAGAGAAAGTAATCTCACTTTTAGTTTTAGCCGCGGCCGACCCGGGAGACACCGATGGAATCCTTTGTCCACCTGCGCAAAGGCAAAACACCACGCCGTCTGCACGCCGATCTGGACGGCCTCAAAGACGACGAACTCGGCCGGGGAGGCTTCACCGGCCGCACCGCCAACATGTACCGCCGCCACGACCCGACCGGCTACCGCTCCGTCGGCCCGCTGCGGCCACTCGACGTGTTGTCCAGCGAGCTCAAGCCCAGCGACGCCACCGACGCCGACGGCGGGCCGCTGCTGATGTTCTCCAACGCCGACTGCCGCATCTCGCTGTCCCGGCGCAGCGAACCGATGCCGTTCTATGTCCGCCACGTCGACGGCGACCTGCTGTGCTTCGTGCACAACGGTGACGGCGAATTGCAGACCGAATTCGGGCCGCTGCCCTACCGTCAGGGCGACTGGGTGTATCTGCCGAAGGCCACGACCTGGCGCCAGATGCCCAGCGGCGAGACCACGCTGTTGATGATCGAGGCCACCGACGAATTCCGGGTGCCACCACCGGGCGCGTTGGGCCGACACTTTCCGTTCGACCCGTCGCAGGCCAACATTCCCGAGCCAGTCGCGTTGGACGACCCGCCTCCTTCTGGGCGCGATGAGTACGAGGTCCGGCTGGTGCACGACGGTGGGCCGACGACGCTGTTCTACCAACACAATCCACTCGACGTGGAAGGTTGGCGCGGCGACAACTTCGCGTTCACCTTCAACATCGCCGACTACAACGTGGTGACCTCCGACAGCGTTCACTTGCCGCCCACGGTGCACTTGTTCATGCAGGCCACCGGGGTCTACGTGATGAACTTCTTGCCCAAGCCCGCCGAAGGAGTGCCCGGCACCGAGCGCACGCCCTGGTATCACCGCAACGTCGACTACGACGAGATCGCGTTCTTCCACGGCGGCTCCCTCTACGGCATCCCGATGCCGCCGGGCTTGATTTCCCATGCGCCCCAAGGAGTTCACCACGGCGCACCGGAGAAGGCGCGCGAACGCGCGCGGCGCAAGTTCGACGACTTCCACAGCGTCGACTGGCAGGTGATCGCCGTCGACACCCGCCGCAGACTCACCCCGTCAGCCGAAGTGCTGGCGCACGACCTAGGACAGCATTGATGACGAGCACAGCGGTCAAGCACGAATACGACCGGATCCCGTATCTGATTGCCTTCCAGAATAATTCCGGTGTTCGCGACGTCTACGGCGGGCTGGCCGAACTGGTGGTGTTGGAAAGTCATCTACTCAAGCCACGCGACAAACCGTCCGACACCGTGCTGGTGTTCATGCATCCCATCGGCGGCGGGGCCTACCTGCCGATGATGAACGCGCTGGCGCGCGCCGGCCACCATGTCATCTACTGCAACAGCCGATTCCGCGGCACCGACTCGGCGCTGCTGATGGAGAAGGTGGTTCAAGACCTCGGCGAGTGCATCAAAGACGCCAAGAATCGGCTCGGCTACGACAAGGTCGTGCTGGCGGGCTGGAGCGGCGGCGGCTCACTGTCGGTGTTCTACCAACAACAGGCCCAGCACGCGACGGTGACATCGAGTCCGTCGGGCGACGGGCCCGACCTCACTCAACTGGAGCTGCCCGCCGCCGACGGCATCATGTTGCTGGCCGCCCATATCAGCCGGCACGGCACCATGACCGAATGGCTGGACGCGTCGATTCTCGACGAGTCCGATCCCACCAAACGCGATCCAGAACTGGACCTCTACAACCCTGATAACCCCAACCAGCCGCCCTACAGCCAGGAATTCCTCGCGCGCTACCGGCAAGCCCAGATCGACCGCAACCGACGAATCACGGCCTGGGTCAAGGAGAAGCTCGCCGAGCTGAAGGCCGCGGGCCGCCCCGACGACGAGTTCGCCTTCGTCGTGCACGGCACCATGGCCGATCCGCGCTGGCTCGACCCGTCGGTCGATCCCAACGAACGCGCCCCCGGGACGTGCTATCTGGGCGACCCTCAGGTGGTGAACATGAGCCCGGTCGGGCTGGCCCGGTTCTGCACGTTGCGCAGCTGGCTATCGCAATGGAGCTACGACGACGCCAACGGCGACGGCGTGGAGTGCGGGCACGATATCGCCGTGCCGGCGTTGGTGATCGGCAATTTGGCCGATGACGCCTGTACGCCCAGCCACACTCGCCGGCTGTTCGAAGCGATCGGCCACGCCGACAAGGAAATGCACGAAATCCCCGGCGCCACCCACTATTACGCCGGCCCAGACCAGCGCGGCGCACTGCGTCAGGCCGTCGACGTCGTCAGCGACTGGCTGGTGCGCCACGACTTCGCGAGGCCGCAGTGACGCCCTCAGGCGCGCTGGATGGTGTCCGGGTGCTCGAGTTGGGCACCCTGATTGCCGGGCCGTTCGCCGGTCGGCTGCTCGGCGACATGGGCGCCGAGGTCATCAAGATCGAACCGCCCGGCGCCCCGGACCCGCTGCGCACCTGGGGACAGGCCGAACTCGACGGCCATCACTTCTTCTGGACCGTGCACGCCCGCAACAAGAAGGCCGTCACACTCGACCTGCGCCAGCCGCGGGGACGTGATCTGTTCCTCGAGCTCGTCGAAAAATCCGACATTGTCGTCGAGAACTTCCGGCCCGGCACCCTGGAGAAGTGGAACCTGGGTTACGACATACTGCGCCAACGCAACCGAGGCATCATCCTGGTGCGGGTGTCCGGTTACGGTCAAACCGGCCCCGATGCCCGTAAAGCCGGCTATGCGTCGGTGGCCGAGGCGGCCAGTGGGCTGCGGCATCTCAACGGCTTTCCCGGCGGCCCGCCGCCGCGGCTGGCGCTGTCTCTCGGTGACAGCCTGGCCGGCATGTTCGCCGCCCAGGGTGCGCTGGCCGCCCTGTACCGGCGTGGCGTCACCGGCGAGGGCCAGGTGGTCGACGTGGCGCTGACCGAATCGTGTTTGGCGATCCAGGAATCGACCATCCCCGATTATGACGTCGGCGGCGTGGTGCGCGGACCGTCGGGCACCCGCCTGGAAGGCATTGCGCCGTCGAACATCTATCGCAGTGGCGACGGCACCTGGGTGGTCATCGCAGCCAACCAGGACACCGTCTTCGCCCGGCTGTGCCAGGCGATGGGCCGGCCCGAACTGGTCACCGATGACCGGTTCGCCACCCACGGCGCCCGCGGCCGCAACCAGGACGAGCTGGACAAGATCATCGGCGACTGGGCCGCCGAACGCCAGCCCGGCGACATCATTGAAACCCTCACTGCCGCCGGCGTAATCGCCGGGCCGATCAACACGGTGGCCGAGGTGGTCGCCGACCCGCAGCTGCAGGCTCGCGGGATGATCGCCGAACACTACGACGAACGAATTGACCGGACCGTCCTCGGCCCCGGAATCATGCCGCTGTTGTCCGAATCCCCCGGCCGTGTGCGCAACGCCGGCCCCGCACGGCCCGGACAGCACAACGACGACGTCTACATCGGTCTGCTCGGCAAAACCGCCGAGGAGCTCGAAGCACTACGTAGCGAGGGGGCGCTATGACGACCCAGCACGTCACCATCCGGGAAGTCGCCTTGCGCGACGGGTTGCAGATCGAGCAGCCAATCCCCTTGTCCGCCAAACTCGAACTACTCGCGGCGATCGCCGCCACCGGAGTGCGGGAGGTCGAGGCGTGCGCGTTCGTGTCGCCGTCGAAGGTGCCGTCGATGGCCGATGCCGCCGAGGTGGCCGCCGAACTGCACCACTTCCCCGATATCGAATTCTCCGCGCTGGTCGCTAGCCCCAACGGTGCCAAACGCGCAGTGGCCGCCGGACTGCGAGCCATCGAGTACGTGGTCTCGCCCTCTGACACGTTCAGCAACGCCAACGTCGGCCGTAGCAGCGCCGAGGCCACTGCGCAGATCGCCGACATCGTGGCGATCGGCCGCGACAGCGACGTGGTCGTCGAAGTCATCATCGCCACCGCATGGGATTGCCCCTTCGAGGGACCTACCCCGGCGCAGCGGGTCGTCGACATCGCAGCCGCGGCTCGCGACCACGGCGCCGACCGGCTGTCGATCGCCGACACCATCGGCACCACCACACCCGGACGGGTGCGCTCGCTGATCGAGGCGGTGCGTCCGGTCATCGACGACCTGCCGCTGGGCGGGCATTTCCACAACACCCGCGGTGCCGGGCTGGCCAGTGCCTACGCAGCGGTCAGCGCCGGCGTCAGCAGGCTGGACTCCTCGGTGGGCGGGCTGGGCGGTTGCCCGTTTGCGCCGGGCGCCACCGGCAATATCGCCACCGAGGACCTGGTCTATCTGTTGGCCGACAGCGGCGTCGACGTCGACGTCGATCTGAACGGGGCGATCGCGGCTGCCGAGGTCGCGCGGACGGCGGTGGGCCATGACCTGCCCGGTGCGTTACTGCGGGCGGGCGACCGGAAACGAAGCTGATGCCCACCGAAGCGCGCAGCTCCAAAGGCCGCCATACCCGTCAGGCGATCGAGCAGGCGGCGCGCAAACTGTTCGCCGAGCGCGGCTTTCACGGCACCACGCTGGCCGACATCACGTCGGCCGCCGGTAAATCGCCGTCGGTGTTTTACCGCTACTTCGCCGACAAGGAAGACCTGCTGGCCGCGCTGGCGGAGTCGTTTCTGCACGACGTCGTGGCGCCCTCCGGGCTGAGTGTCTCGTTGCCCGAGTCACCCGATGACACGGCGTTCTTCACCTCGGTGGTCACCGGCTACTGGAACATGTTCAAGCAGAACATCGGCATCATGATCGCGGTGGCGCAGTTGGCCGCTACGCAGCGGCGATTCGCCGGAGTACAGAACGAATTTCGCCGCTTCGGCATGGACATCGTGGCCGCATCGGTGCGGCGCGCACAGGAGCACGGTTATTCTGCGGAGCTTGATCCGGAACATACCGCCGCGGCGATCGCGCTGCTCTTCGAAAACTTCACCACGGTGTTCGTCGGCCCCTCCGAGTTGGGCGTAGACCTCAGCGACGATGATGCAATCACCACCTTGTCGAGGATCTGGAAGAAAACCCTCTACGGCTTCTGAAGGAGAACACCGTGGATTTCACCCTGCCCGAACACCTTCCGCGTCTGCTTGCCGACATCGATGCGTTCATCGACGCCGAGATCGCCCCGCTGCAGGCCGAGAACATGCAGTACTTCGACCAGCGCCGCGAGTTCGCCCGCACCGATGTCGATAACGGCGGCATCCCGCGGCGGGAGTGGGAGGATCTGCTCGGCGAGATGCGCCGGCGAGCCGACAAGGCGGGCTGGCTGCGCTACGCGCTGCCGGCGTCACTCGGCGGCCGGGACGGCACCAACCTGGACATGGCGGTCATCCGCGAGCACCTTGCCGCCAAAGGTCTTGGCCTGCACAACGATCTGCAGGACGAATCGTCGATCGTCGGCAACTTTCCGCAGGTGATCATGATGGAGCGGTTCGGCACCGACGAGCAGCGCCGCGATTGGTCGGAGGCGCTGATCACCGGAGAGCGCTCGATGGCGTTCGGACTGACCGAGCCGGCGCACGGCTCGGATGCGACGTGGCTGGAAACTCACGCCGAGCGCGACGGCGACGGCTGGGTGATCAACGGCGCCAAGCGGTTCAACACCGGTGTGCACCGCGCGACCCACGATCTTGTCTTCGCCCGCACCTCCGGTGACCCGGGACAGGCGACGGGCATCACCGCGTTCCTGGTGCCCACCGACACCCCGGGTTTCACCGTCCCGTTCTACTGGTGGACGTTCAACATGCCCAGCGACCACGGTGAAGTCGAGCTCAAGGACGTGCGCGTGCCCGATGACGCTGTGTTGGGCGACGTCGACCGCGGTCTCGAGGTGGCGCAAACCTTCTTGCACGAGAACCGGATTCGACAGGCGGCCAGCAGCCTGGGCGCGGCGCAGTACTGCATCGACCGGGCCGCCGAGTATGCCGGCCAACGCATCGTGTTCGGCAAGCCGCTGTCGGTCAACCAGGCGGTGCAGTGGCCGCTGGCCGAGTTGCAGACCGAAGCGCAAATGGTGCGACTGCTGGTCTATTACGCGGCATGGCATTTGGACCGCGACCATCACCTGGAGGTGTCCGACAAGGTGTCGATGGCCAACTATCGGGCCAACCGGTTGGTGTGCGATGCCGCCGACCGGGCTATGCAGATCTTCGGCGGGCTCGGCTACACCCGCCACGAGCAGTTCGAGCACATCTACCGGCATCACCGCCGCTACCGGATCACCGAGGGCGCCGAAGAGATTCAGATCCGCCGGGTCGCCCAGCGGCTGTTCAAGTTCGGTAAGAAGTGACACATGTCGAAGAGCCCGCTCTGGCCCGGGTGGTGGCCGCAGCGCTCGGCGTCGACACCACGATCGACAACCTGCGCGCGCTGACCGGCGGGGCGAGCCGCAGCACGTGGGCGTTCGAGGCGGTCGCCCCGGAAGTCCGCCGGTCGCTGATCCTGCGTATCGGTCCGCCTGACGACATGCACGCGTCGATGGAGCTCGAAGCCCGCGTTCAGGCGGCGGCCGCAGCGGCCGGCGCGCCCGTCCCACACATCGTGACCGCCGACAATTCGACTGCCGCACTGGGCAATCCGTTTCTGATCTGTGACGCGGTCGCGGGCGAGACGATTGTCCGGCGTATCGACCGACAGCTGGACGACGAGGGCCGCGAGCAGCTGATGCGTCAATGCGCGCAGGCGCTGGCCGCCATCCACCGCGCCGACCCGCACGACACGGACCTGAAAACCGAAGACCAGCTCGGCGACTGGCACAACCGGCTGGACGCGATGGGCGACACCACCGCCACCTTCGAGTGGGCATTTCGCTGGCTTGCCGCACACCGGCCGGCCCCGTCTCCGATGGGTTTGGTGCATGGCGACTACCGGATGGGCAACCTCATCGTGGACGGATCCGACCTGGCGGCAGTGCTCGACTGGGAGCTGGTGCACCTCGGCGAGGTCTATGAAGACCTGGCTTGGTTTTGCATCCGGGCCTGGCGGTTCGGCGCGCCGGCCAGCCGCGGCGCCGGCGGGCTGGGCAGCATCGAAAGCTTTCTTTGCGCCTATGAAGATGCCAGCGGGACTACGGTCGACCGGGTGGCATTCCACTGGTGGCTGGTGCTGGCCACCTTGCGCTGGGGCGTCATCTGCCGCTACCAGGCGGAGCGGCACCTGAGCGGACAGACGCGGTCGGTGGAGTTGGCCACCATCGGACGGCGGGTCTGCGAGACCGAGTGGGACCTGCTCACCCTGCTCGACGAGGCCGACGCGCGATGACCGGTGTTCATGGTCGCCCGACCGCCGCGGAACTGGTCGCGGCGGTAGCCGAATTCTTGGAAACCGACGTCCGGGCCGCCACCAGCGGCCAGGTCAACTTTCATGCGCGCGTGGCCGCCAACGCGTTGCGGATGGTCGAACGCGAACTCCTGGACCCCGGCGCCGAACCGGCCCATGCCGCATTGGCCCGACTGGGCTTCGAAGACGAAGCCGGACTGGCCGCCGCGATCCGCACCGGCCAGTTGGACGAGCGCAGCGACGAGGTGCTGCAGGCTCTGCGTGTCCTGGTCAGCCAACGGCTGGCCGTCGCACACCCCGGATACCACGAGGAATAGGAGGGCGACCGATGCCCGCTACCGAGTCCGGCCAAAGCGCAGAAGTCATCATCGACGTGGCCGACCGGCTTTTCACGGCGATCGAGCAGAGCGACGTGGCAACGCTCGAGCAGATCTTCGACGACGACATCGCCGTCTGGCGGGTCGGCGCGAGCCGCGACAACGACAAACAACGTGCGCTGCGAGTGCTGCACTGGTTCATCGACGTCACCGCCGACCGCCGCTACGAGATCCTCGACCGCCAGCTTTTTCCCAACGGCTTCGTCCAGCAGCACATCTTGCACGCCACCGGTCACAACGGCGGATCGATCGCCTTGCGCGTGTGCATCGTGATTAAGTTGGGTGGCTCCTCAGGTTCTCACGCCCTGATCAGCCGTATCGACGAGTACTTCGACCCGGCCGAGCTCGCGCCGCTGTTGAGCTAACGGCGGAAAGGAGCGGCGCAGATGACCACCGTGGAAACACTGCTGAGCGATCCGGACACCGCCGGGGTGTGGAACCTGGTTCCCGACCGCTCGACCTTCACCTTCAAGATCAAGAACTTCTGGGGCCTGCTCAACGTCAAAGGCCAGTTCACCGAGGCCAGCGGCGACGGCCAGGTGACCGCCAAAGGCGCCGTTTTCGGCCGCGTCGACATCGACGTCGCCTCGCTGCGCACCGGCATCCGCAAACGCGACGAGCACCTACGCTCGGCCGATTTCTTCGACGTCGAGCGCTTCCCCGAGATCAGCGTCGTCATCACCGCCGTGCAACCCACCACCGGCAACGGCGCCGACCTACAGGCCGACTTCACCATCAAAGGAGTCACGGCCACACTGCCGCTGCCTGCCAAGGTCACCGTGCTCGGCGACGGCTCAGTGCGGATCACGGCCGACACGGAAGTCGATCGAGCCCAGTTCAACCTGGACTGGAATCGGATGGGCATGGTCGGCCAGACGGCGAAAGCCTCGGCCGACGCGTACTTCGTCCGGGCGAAATGACGACAGCATACGATCTGCACATGCCTGACACCGCCGCGCTTCGGATCCTTGTGTACAGCAATAACGCCAGAACCCGCCAAGACGTGATGCTCGCACTCGGCAAACAGCTGCACCCGGATCTGCCGGAATTGAGCTACGTGGAAGTCGCGACAGGACCCAAGGTGGTCCAGCAGGTCGACGCCGGCGGGATCGACTTGGCCATCCTCGACGGGGAGGCAACCCCGGAAGGCGGAATGGGCATCGCCAAGCAGCTCAAGGACGAGGTGGTCCAGTGCCCACCGATCGTGGTGCTCACCGGGCGCCCCGACGATGCCTGGCTGGCCAGCTGGTCGCGCGCCGAGGCCGCCGTGCCGCATCCGGTCGATCCCATCCGACTGGGCCGCACCGTGCTCGGTCTACTGCGCGCACCTGTCTCCTAACCGCAACGAATACGCCTAGCGCCGTGGAGGTTTCACGGCGCTACTGCCGTATCTGCACCAACTCGAACGGTTGTGTCTTAGCTCACATCTGAACCCCTGAGCGAAGCCGCACACAGGCTCGCTAGGCTGTGGTTGAGCTCACACGAAACAGCCATCGAGGGAGCAGCGCGACGGGATGAATCTCTACACGCCGATCCTGGTACTCGGGGGGATTGCCACCGCTTTTGCGGTGTTCTCGGTGCTCGTGGCGGTGATCGTCGGCCCGGCCCGATACAACCGCGCGAAGATGGAGGCTTACGAGTGCGGGATCGAACCCACCGACCAGCCGGCGAACGCCCCGCACGCGGGCAGCGGTCAGCGATTTCCGGTGAAGTACTACCTGACCGCGATGCTGTTCATCGTCTTCGACATCGAAATCGTGTTCCTGTACCCGTGGGCGGTCACCTACGACGCGCTGGGCGTGTTTGCGCTCGTCGAGATGGTGGTGTTCATGCTCACGGTGTTCGTGGCCTACGCCTATATCTGGCGTCGAGGCGGCCTGACGTGGGATTGAGGTAAGACGTGGGCATAGAAGAAAAGCTGCCCAGCGGTTTCCTGTTGACCACGGTGGAAACGCTGGCGGGGTATTTCCGCAAGAACTCGTTGTGGCCCGCGACCTTCGGGTTGGCATGCTGCGCGATCGAGATGATGTCGACGGCGTCACCGCGATTCGACATCGCGCGCTTCGGCATGGAGCGCTTCTCGGCGACACCGCGGCAGGCCGATCTGATGATCGTCGCCGGACGGGTCAGCCAGAAGATGGCGCCGGTTTTGCGGCAGATCTACGACCAGATGGCCGAGCCGAAATGGGTACTGGCGATGGGGGTCTGCGCATCGTCGGGCGGGATGTTCAACAACTACGCGATCGTGCAGGGCGTGGATCATGTCGTCCCGGTGGACATCTACCTCCCCGGCTGCCCGCCACGCCCCGAGATGCTGCTCTACGCAATCCTCAAGCTGCACGAGAAGATTCAGGAAATGCCATTGGGTGTCAACCGGGAACGTGCCATCGCCGAAGCCGAAGAAGCGGCGCTGGCGGCTCGGCCCACGATCGAGATGCGCGGGCTGCTGCGATGAGTTCACCGGAGCACGACCCACGCAAAACAAGCGAGCCGTCCGGTGTGGGCGGACCGCCCGACGGCGATGAGGTCATCGATGTGCGGCGCGGCATGTTCGGCGTGGCCGACACTGGTGACACGTCCGGTTACGGGCGACTGGTCCGCCGGGTCACGCTGCCCGGCAGCAGCCCGCGGCCCTATGGTGGTTACTTCGACGAGGTCGTCGACCTGCTGGCCGAAGCGCTGAAGAACGACGACGTCGACTTCGACGACGCGATCGAGGATGTCGTGGTCTACCGCGACGAATTGACGCTGCACGTGCGCCGCGAGCATCTGCCGAAGGTCGCCCAGCGACTTCGCGACGAACCGGGGCTGCGCTTCGAGCTGTGCCTGGGCGTCAATGGTGTGCACTATCCGCACGAGACCGGCCGCGAACTGCACGCGGTGTACCCGTTGAAATCGATCACCCACGGCCGCCGTGTCCGGCTGGAAGTGGCTGCGCCCGACAGCGATCCGCACATCCCGTCGTTGTTTGCGATCTATCCCACCAACGACTGGCACGAACGCGAGACCTACGACTTCTTCGGCATCATCTTCGACGGGCACCCGTCGCTGACCCGCATCGAGATGCCCGACGACTGGCACGGTCACCCGCAGCGCAAGGACTACCCACTCGGCGGAATTCCGGTCGAGTACAAGGGTGCGCAAATACCCCCGCCCGACGAGCGGAGAGCCTACAACTGATGAGCGAACCCACCGAAACGGTCTTGATGGCCGGCGGCCAAGACTGGGAACAGATCGTCGAAGCCGCCCGCGCCGCCGGTGATCCCGGGGACCGCATCGTCGTCAACATGGGTCCCCAGCATCCGTCGACTCATGGCGTGCTGCGACTGATCCTGGAGATCGAGGGCGAGACGGTCACCGAGGCCCGCTGCGGAATCGGCTACCTGCACACCGGAATCGAAAAGAATCTCGAATACCGCTACTGGACCCAAGGTGTCACCTTTGTGACCCGAATGGATTACCTGTCACCGTTTTTCAACGAGACCGCCTTCTGCCTTGGGGTGGAGAAGCTGCTCGGCATCACCGACGAGATCCCCGAGCGGGTCAACGTCATCCGCGTGATGATGATGGAACTCAACCGAATTTCGTCGCACCTGGTCGCGTTGGCGACCGGCGGCATGGAACTGGGCGCGATGACCGCGATGTTCCTCGGCTTCCGCGAACGCGAACTTGTGCTCAACCTATTCGAGTCGATCACGGGATTGCGGATGAACCACAACTACATCCGCCCGGGCGGGCTGGCCCAGGATCTGCCACCCAATGCCGTCGATGACATTCGGGAATTCCTTCCGCTGATGAGTCATCGGCTCAACGACTTGGAGAACCTGCTCAACGAGAACTACATCTGGAAGGCCCGCACCCAGGGCATCGGCTACCTCGACCTGACCGGCTGCATGGCCCTGGGCATCACCGGTCCGGTGCTGCGCTCGACCGGATTGCCGCACGATCTGCGCCGGGCCGAACCGTATTGCGGATACGAGAACTACGAGTTCGACGTGATCACCGATGACGCCTGTGATGCCTACGGCCGCTACATCATTCGCGTCAAAGAGATGAGAGAGTCGCTGAAGATCGTTGAGCAGTGTCTGGACAAGCTGCAACCCGGCCCGGTCATGGTGGCCGACCGCAAGATCGCCTGGCCCGCCGACCTGAAAGTGGGTCCCGACGGGCTGGGCAACTCACCGGAGCACATCGCCAAGATCATGGGCAGCTCGATGGAAGCGCTGATCCACCATTTCAAGCTGGTCACCGAAGGCATTCGGGTGCCGCCGGGCCAGGTTTACGTCGCGGTGGAGTCCCCGCGCGGCGAGCTGGGTGTGCACATGGTGTCCGACGGCGGTACCCGCCCTTACCGCGTGCATTACCGCGACCCGTCGTTCACCAATCTGCAAGCGGTAGCGGCGATGTGCGAGGGCGGCATGGTCGCCGACGTGATCGCCGCCGTCGCCAGCATCGATCCGGTCATGGGCGGAGTCGACCGGTGACCGGGCGGGTTTTTCTGGAACTCGGCCCGCCGCCCGAGGAGCCCGGGCAGTTCGTCGTCGAAGGCGCCCCCGAGTCGTATCCCCCGGACGTGCGCGCGCGGTTGGAGGTCGACGCCAAGGAGATCATCGGCCGCTACCCCAACAGCCGCTCGGCGCTGTTGCCGCTGCTGCACCTGGTCCAGTCCGAGGACTCTTACTTGACGCCAGCAGGTTTGGAGTTTTGCGGCGAACAACTCGGACTGACCGGCGCCGAAGTCGCCGCGGTGGCCAGTTTCTACAGCATGTATCGCCGCGGTCCCACCGGCGACTACCTGGTGGGGGTGTGCACGAACACGCTGTGCGCCGTGATGGGCGGTGACGCCATCTTCGACGCGCTGACCGAGCATCTTGGCATCGACAACGACCAGACCACCGACGACGGCGCGATCACCCTGCAGCACGTGGAATGCAACGCGGCGTGCGACTACGCCCCGGTGGTGATGGTCAACTGGGAGTTCTTCGACAACCAGACCCCCGAGTCGGCCCGCCGGCTGGTCGACGGGCTGCGCTCCGGACAGCCGCCGCGGCCGACCCGCGGCGCAGAACTGTGCCGGTTCCGCCAGACCGAGCGCATCCTGGCGGGTTTCCCCGATCAGCGCGGCGACGACGGGCAGGGCGGTGCGGGCGAAGCCACTTTGGCGGGTCTGCGGGTCGCCCAGGAACGCGACATGCAAGCACCGCCGACCGACAACGCCGGGGACGGTGAATGATGTCGCGAACCCGGTTGACCCCGGTGCTGAGCCGCTATTGGGACGACCCCGAGTCTTGGACGCTGGACACCTATCGCCGCCACGACGGGTACAAGGCGCTGCAAAAGGCGCTCGACACGCAGCCCGACGAGGTCTTGCAGACCGTCAAGGACTCCGGGTTGCGGGGACGCGGCGGCGCGGGTTTCTCGACCGGCACCAAGTGGTCGTTCATCCCGCAGGGCGACGAGGGCGCGGCGGCCAAGCCGCACTATCTGGTGGTCAACGCCGACGAATCCGAACCGGGCACGTGCAAGGACATGCCGCTGATGCTGGCCACCCCGCACGTGTTGATCGAGGGCAGCATCATCGCCGCCTACGCGATCCGGGCCAGCCATGCGTTCATCTACGTGCGGGGTGAAGTGCTACCGGTGGTGCGCCGCCTGCAGAACGCGGTCGCCGAGGCCTATGCGGCCGGCTTCCTCGGCAGCGACATCGCGGGTTCCGGCTACGACTTGGAAATGGTGGTGCATGCCGGCGCCGGCGCCTACATCTGCGGCGAGGAGACCGCGTTGCTGGATTCGCTGGAGGGCCGCCGCGGCCAGCCCCGGCTGCGGCCACCGTTCCCGGCGGTGTCCGGGCTCTACGCCTGCCCGACGGTGATCAACAATGTCGAAACCATCGCCAGTGTGCCGCCGATCATCCTCAACGGTGTCGACTGGTTCCGGTCGATGGGCAGCGAGAAATCGCCTGGCTTCACGCTGTATTCGCTGTCCGGGCACGTCACCCGGCCCGGCCAGTACGAGGCGCCGCTGGGGATCACCCTGCGCGAACTACTCGACTACGCCGGTGGCGTTCGCAAGGGGCACCGGCTGAAGTTCTGGACGCCGGGCGGGTCGTCGACGCCGATCCTCACCGACGAACACCTCGACGTGCCACTGGATTACGAGGGTGTGGGCGAAGCCGGCTCGATGCTGGGCACCAAAGCCCTGGAAATCTTCGACGAGACGACGTGCGTGGTGCGCGCGGCCCGGCGCTGGTCGCAGTTCTACAAACACGAATCCTGCGGCAAATGCACACCCTGCCGCGAGGGCACGTTCTGGCTGGATCAGATCTACGAACGGCTGGAAACCGGAAAGGGTACTCACGACGACTTGGAAAAGCTGCTCGACATCGGTGACGTTCTGTTCGGAAAGTCGTTCTGCGCGTTGGGCGATGGTGCGGCGATGCCGGTGAAGTCGTCGATCCAGTACTTCCGCGACGAATACATCGCCCACGTCGAGGGTGGGGGTTGCCCGTTCGATCCGCGAAAGTCCATGCTCACGGCGAACGGAGCGGACGCATGACTAAACCGGCCGACACGGAAGCCGGCGGCGACGTCGCCGAGCCCGAGATGGTGACGTTGACGATCGACGGCACCGAGATCAGTGTCCCCAAGGGCACCTTGGTGATTCGCGCCGCCGAGTTGATGGGCATCCAGATCCCGCGGTTCTGCGATCACCCGCTGCTGGACCCCGTCGGCGCCTGCCGGCAATGCCTGGTCGAAATCGAGGGCCAGCGCAAGCCGATGGCGTCGTGCACGATCGCGGCAACCGACGACATGGTGGTGCGCACCCAACTCACCTCGGAAGACGCCGACAAAGCCCAGCACGGCGTGATGGAGCTGCTGCTGATCAACCATCCGCTGGACTGCCCGATGTGTGACAAGGGCGGCGAGTGCCCGCTGCAGAACCAGGCAATGTCCAACGGCCGGCCCGACTCTCGCTTCACCGATGTCAAGCGCACCTTCGCCAAGCCGATCAACATCTCCTCACAAGTGCTGCTGGACCGGGAGCGCTGCATCCTGTGCGCGCGCTGCACCCGGTTCTCCAACCAGATCGCCGGTGACAATTTCATCGACATGCTCGAGCGCGGCGCGCTGCAGCAGGTCGGCATCTATGCCAACGAGCCGTTCGAGTCGTACTTCTCGGGCAACACCGTGCAAATCTGCCCAGTCGGCGCGCTGACCGGCACCGCCTACCGGTTCCGGGCCCGCCCGTATGACCTGGTGTCGAGCCCAAGTGTGTGCGAGCACTGCGCATCCGGATGCGCGCAGCGCACCGACCACCGCCGCGGCAAGGTGCTGCGCCGGTTGGCCGGCGACGACCCCGAGGTCAACGAGGAGTGGAACTGCGACAAAGGCCGGTGGGCGTTCACCTACGCCACCCAGCGCGACCGGATCACCACTCCCCTGGTCCGCGACGCCGACGGCTCGCTGGTGCCGGCATCCTGGACGCAGGCGCTGGCCACCGCGGTCAAAGGGCTGTCCGGAGCACGTACGGGCGTGCTGGTGGGCGGCCGGATGACCTGGGAAGACGCCTACGCCTACACCAAGTTTGCCCGAATCGCGTTGGGCACCAACGATATCGACTTTCGCGCCCGACCCCACTCGCAAGAGGAGACTGCGTTCTTGGCAGCCCGGATCGCGGGCCGGCCGGTCACCGTCAGCTACGCAGACCTGGAATCAGCACCGGTGGTGCTGCTCGTCGGCTTCGAGCCGGAAGAGGAATCACCGATCGTCTTCCTGCGGCTGCGCAAGGCCGCCCGCAAGCACAAGCTGCCGGTCTACGCCGTCGCACCGTTCGCCACCCGGGGCCTGCAGCGAATGTCCGGCCGACTGGTCAAGACCGTGCCCGGCGGCGAAGCGACCGCTCTCGACGAGATCAGCGACGAGATCAGTGAATTACTGCGCCAGCCCGGCGCGGTGATCATGGTCGGGGAACGGCTGGCCGGTATGCCGGGAGGCTTGACCGCCGCGGCGCGGCTGGCCGACACCACAGGGGCGCAGCTGGCCTGGGTGCCGCGCCGCGCCGGTGAGCGCGGTGCGCTGGAAGCCGGCGCGCTGGGCGCGCTGCTGCCCGGTGGCCGGCCGGTCGCCGACCAGGAAGCCCGGTCGCAGGTCTGCGCCGCCTGGCACGTCGACGAACTGCCTTCTGACCCAGGGCGTGACACCGACGGCATCCTGGCCGCTGCCGCTGACGGGACGCTCGGAGCGCTGTTGGTCGGCGGGGTGGAGCCGGGCGACCTGGCCGATCCGGATGCGGCGCTGACCGCGTTGGATGCCGCCGGTTTCGTCGTGAGCCTGGAACTGCGGCACAGCGCAGTGACTGAGCGCGCCGACGTGGTATTTCCGATCGCGCCGGCGGCCGAGAAGTCCGGCACCTACGTCAACTGGGAAGGCCGCTACCGCGGCTTCGGCGCGGCGCTGCAGGATGGCGCTACCCCGGATCATCGCGTGCTCGACGCGCTGGCCGACGAAATGGGGGTGGACCTCGGTCTGCCGAACGTCGCTGCCGCCCGCGAGGAGCTGAGCCAGTTGGGCAGCTGGGACGGCGACCGGGGTGCGGCCCCGGATGTCCCGGCGGGCGCGGCAGCGCAGCCGGGTCGGGGCGAAGCGGTGCTGGCGGGCTGGCGGATGCTGCTCGACGACGGTCGCATGCAGGACGGCGAGCCGCATCTGGCCGGGACCGCGCGAGCGCCAGTGGTGCGGCTCTCGGCCGACACAGCAGCCGAAATCGGTGCTGCCGACGGTGATCCGGTCACGGTCAGCACGCCGCGTGGCTCGGTCAGCTTGCCACTGGCGGTCACCGATATGCCGGACCGGGTGGTGTGGCTGCCGCTGAATTCGGCAGGCTCGGCGGTGCACCGACAGCTCGGCGTAACAGTTGGCGGTCTCGTAGGCATTGGGGTGGACTCATGACCGGCTTCGGACAGGACACCTGGTGGCTGCTCGCGGCCAAAGCCGTCGCCGTCTTCGCGTTCCTGGTGCTGACCGTGCTGATCGCGATCCTGGCCGAACGTAAGTTGTTGGGCCGCATGCAATTGCGGTGGGGCCCCAACCGGGTCGGCCCGCGCGGTTATCTGCAGAGCCTGGCCGACGGGATCAAGCTGGCCCTCAAAGAAGCCATCCTGCCCGCCGGCATCGACCGCGCGGTGTTTCTACTGGCGCCGATCATCTCGACCGTCCCGGCGATCACCGCGTTTGCTTTCATCCCGTTCGGCCCGCAAGTGTCGGTGTTCGGTCACCGAACAATGTTGCAGCTGACCGACCTTCCGGTGGCCGTGCTGTTCATCCTGGCGTTGTCGTCGATCGGGGTGTACGGCATCGTGTTGGCCGGCTGGGCATCGGGTTCGACCTACCCGCTGCTCGGCGGGGTGCGTTCCACCGCCCAGGTGATCTCCTACGAAGTCGCGATGGGCCTGTCGTTCGCGACGGTGTTCCTCTACGCCGGGACCATGTCGACGTCGCAGATCGTGGCCGCGCAGGACCGCGTCTGGTTCGTGTTTTTACTGCTGCCGTCGTTCCTGGTCTATCTGGTGTCGATGGTCGGCGAAACCAACCGCGCGCCCTTCGACTTGCCGGAGGCCGAGGGCGAATTGGTTGCCGGCTTCCACACCGAGTACTCGTCGTTGAAGTTCGCGATGTTCTATCTGGCCGAGTACATCAACATGACCACTGTGTCGGCGTTGGCGGCGACGCTGTTCTTCGGCGGCTGGCATGCGCCCTGGCCGCTGAACATGTGGGCCGGCGCCAACAGCGGCTGGTGGCCGGTGCTGTGGTTCACCGCCAAAGTGTGGACCTTCTTGTTCGTCTACTTCTGGCTGCGGGCCACGCTGCCGCGGCTGCGCTACGACCAGTTCATGGCGCTGGGCTGGAAATGCCTGATTCCGGTATCGCTGCTCTGGGTGATGGTCGCCGCGGTCATCCGCACTCTGCGCAATGACGGTTACCAGCACTGGACTGCGGTATTGGTGATCGCCAGCGTCGTCGTCGCCTTCGGTTTGCTGCTGTATCTGCGAAGACCGCTGTCCGGCTTGGAAACCCGTGAAGTCGAGCGGAAGCAGCGCCAGCCGCTGCACGAAATCGCCGAAGCGGAACCACGATTCCCGACCCCGCCGCTGCCGGGCGAGGTCACCGCCGGTGCGATCAAGGAGGATGCACGTGGCACCTAAGTTTTTGGAGGCCATCGCCGGGTTCGGCGTCACATTCGGCACGATGTTCAAACGGCCGATCACCGAGGAGTATCCGGAAAACCCCGGCCCGGTGGCGCCCCGGTATCACGGCCGTCACCAACTCAACCGGTATCCAGACGGCTTGGAGAAGTGCATCGGTTGCGAGTTGTGCGCCTGGGCCTGCCCCGCCGATGCGATCTACGTCGAGGGCGCCGACAACACCGAGGAGGAACGGTATTCGCCCGGTGAACGCTACGGCCGGGTCTACCAGATCAATTACCTGCGGTGCATCGGCTGCGGCCTGTGCGTGGAGGCCTGCCCGACGCGCGCGCTGACCATGACCAACGACTACGAGATGGCCGACGACAACCGCGCCGACCTGATCTACGAGAAGGACCGATTGCTGGCCCCGCTGCAGCCCGGCATGGAACCGCCCCCGCATCCGCGGGCGCCCGGTGCCACCGATTTCGATTACTACCGCGGCAATGTCAAACCGGCCGCCGAGGCAAGCCAATGACCACGCTGCTGGCTGATGCGATCACCCGCACTTCCACCGGTGAGGCGGTGATGTTCTGGGTGCTCGGAGCGCTGGCGCTGATCGGCGCGCTGGGCGTGGTGATGGCCGCCAACGCGGTGTATTCGGCGATGTTCTTGGCGTTGACCATGATCATCCTGGCGATCTTCTACATGACGCAGGACGCGTTGTTCCTCGGTGTGGTCCAGGTGGTGGTCTACACCGGCGCGGTGATGATGCTGTTCTTGTTCGTGCTGATGCTGATCGGGGTCGATTCGGCGGAGTCGCTGGTGGAAACGCTGCGCGGGCAACGGGTTGCCGCGGTGGTGGCCGGTCTTGGATTCGGGATCGTGCTGATCGCGGGCATCGGCAGCGTGGCCACCGGCGGGTTCGCCGGGCTGACCCAGGCCAACGCCGGCGGCAACGTCGAGGGCCTGGCGACGCTGATCTTCTCGCGCTACCTGTGGGCGTTCGAGTTGACCAGCGCACTGTTGATCACCGCGGCCGTCGGGGCAATGGTGCTGGCGCATCGTGAACGGTTCGAGCGCCGTAAATCTCAGCGCGAACTGTCGATCGAACGGTTCCGCAGCGGCGGATACCCCACGCCGCTACCCGGCCCCGGCGTCTATGCCCGGCACAACGCCGTCGACGTCGCCGCCCTGCTACCCGACGGCTCCTACTCGAAGCTGTCGGTGCCGCCGATATTGGAGCAGCGCACGCCTAACGGTTCTGGGAACGGAGCCCGCCAATGAACTGCGCCGACGACGATGCAGAGCAAAAGAGCGATGTGGGGGCACCTCCCGCTTGCGGGGGAGAGGAGTGGCGCAAATGAACCCCGAGAATTACCTGTATCTCTCGGCGCTGCTGTTCACCATCGGGGCCGCCGGTGTCTTGTTGCGGCGCAACGCGATCGTGATGTTCATGTGTGTCGAACTGATGCTCAACGCCGTCAACCTGGCGTTCGTCACCTTCGCGCGCATGCACGGCCGCCTCGACGGCCAGATGGTCGCGTTCTTCACGATGGTGGTCGCCGCCTGCGAAGTCGTTGTCGGCCTGGCCATCATCATGACGATTTTCCGTGCCCGCCGGTCGGCTTCGGTCGACGACGCCAACCTGCTCAAGGGTTGATATGACACATCTGACCTGGCTGCTCGTAGCCCTGCCGGCGGCCGGCGCATTGCTCCTGCTGCTCGGCGGTCGGCGCACCGACCGGTGGGGGCATCTGCTGGGCTGCGCGACCGTGCTCGCCTCGTTCGGCATGGGTGTAGCGCTGCTGACAGAGTTGCTCGGCCGGCCCGGCCACGACCGGGCGATCCACCCGAATCTGTTCAGCTGGGTGCCGGTCGGTGGGTTGCAGGTCGACTTCGGACTGCAGATCGACCAGTTGTCGATCTGCTTCGTGCTGCTGATCAGCGGGGTCGGCTCGCTGATCCACATCTACTCGATCGGCTACATGGCCGAAGACCCTGACCGCAGAAGGTTTTTCGCTTACCTCAACCTGTTCGTGGCGGCGATGCTGCTGTTGGTGGTGGCCGATAACTATCTGGGCCTCTACGTCGGCTGGGAAGGCGTGGGCCTGGCGTCCTACCTGCTGATCGGCTTCTGGTACCAGCGGCCGGTCGCAGCCACTGCGGGCAAGAAGGCGTTCGTGATGAACCGGGTCGGCGACATCGGGCTGTCGCTGGCCATGTTCGCCATGTTCGCCTCCTTCGGCACGCTGCAATTCGACGGGGTTTTTGCTGCGGCTGACGGCGCCAGTCGCGGCATGCTGACCGCGATCGGACTGCTATTGCTGCTGGGCGCCTGCGCCAAGTCCGCACAGATCCCGGTGCAGGCCTGGTTGTTCGACGCCATGGAGGGGCCCACCCCGGTTTCCGCGCTGATCCACGCCGCGACGATGGTGACCGCCGGGGTGTATCTGATCGTGCGGTCCAATCCGCTTTACAACCTTTCTCCGGACGCGCAATTGGCGGTGGTGATCGTCGGCGCGGCGACGCTGCTGTTCGGCGCGATCGTTGGCTGCGCCAAAGACGACATCAAGCGCGCGCTGGCGGCATCGACGATCAGCCAGATCGGCTACATGGTGCTGGCCGCCGGACTCGGGCCGGCCGGATACGCCTTCGCGATCCTGCATCTGCTCACCCACGGCTTCTTCAAGGCCGGGCTGTTCCTCGGCTCCGGCTCGGTGATCCACGCGATGGACGACGAGCAGGACATGCGCCGCTACGGCGCGCTGCGGTCTCTGCTGCCGATCACCTTCGCCACCTTCGGACTCGGCTATCTGGCGATCATCGGGATACCTCCGTTTGCGGGCTTCTTCTCCAAGGACGCCATCATCGAGGCCGCCCTGGCCGCCGGCGGGGTCCGCGGCGCGATCCTCGGTGCGGCGGCGGTGTTGGGCGCCGGCATCACCGCGTTCTACATGACCCGGGTGATGCTGATGACGTTCGCCGGCGAAAAGCGTTGGGCCGACGATGCGCATCCGCATGAGGCGCCGGCGGTGATGGTGTGGCCGATGATCCTGCTGGCGGTCGGCTCGGTGTTCTCCGGGGGCCTGCTGGCCGTGGGCGGCACCCTGCAGGACTGGCTCGAACCGGTTGTGGGTGTCCATGAGGGCGCTCATGTCGCCCCGGTGTGGGTGACCACCTCGGTGACCCTGATCATCGTGCTCGTCGGTGTCGGGGTTGCCTACCGGATGTACGGCAGGCGGCCTGTCCCCGCGACCGCGCCCGCCGATGTCTCTGCGCTGACGGCGGCCGCACGTAACGACCTCTACGGCGACGCGTTCAACGAGGAGGTGTTCATGCGGCCCGGTGGGCAATTGACCCGCGCGCTGGTCGAAGTCGACAACGCCGGTGTAGACGGCTCGGTCAACGCGCTGGCCGCGCTGGTCAGCCGGACCTCAGATCGGCTGCGCGGCTTGCAGACCGGGTTCGCCCGCTCCTACGCGTTGTCGATGTTCGTGGGTGCGGCACTGGTTGCCGCCGGAATCCTGGCGGTGCAACTGTGGGCATGAGCTTCCCCTGGCTTTCGCTGCTGTGGCTGCTGCCGTTGGCCGGCGCGGTGCTGGTCATCGTCATGCCACCCGGGTGGCGGCAATTCGCCAAATGGTTCGGGCTGGCGGTGGCACTGGCAGCGTTGGCGGTGGCGATTGTGATCACCGCCGGATTCGATACCGGTGGTGCGCCCTATCAGTTCCTCGAATCCCGCCAATGGATACCGGCATTCGGTGCCGGCTACACCCTCGGGGTGGATGGTATCGCGGTGGTGCTGGTGCTGCTCACCGCGGGGCTGGTGCCGCTGCTGATGCTGGCCGGCTGGAACGATGGTGGTGAGCGCAGCCGGGGACCGCACGGCTACGTCGCGCTGACATTGACCGTCGAGTCGATGGTGCTGATCTCGTTGGTCTCCCTCGACGTGCTGCTGTTCTACGTGTTCTTCGAGGCCATGCTCATCCCGATGTACTTCATGATCGGCGGGTTCGGGGAAGGGGCGCACCGGTCCCGCGCCGCGGTGAAATTCTTGCTGTACAACCTATTCGGCGGCCTGATCATGTTGGCGGCCGTCATCGGGGTGTATGTGGTGACCGCCCAGCACGGCGCCGGGACGTTCGATTTCCGGGAGATCGTCGCCGCATTCTCACCGGGTTCCTCGGTTGTCGACCCTGCCGTGCTCAAGGCGCTGTTCCTTGGTTTCATGTTCGCGTTCGCGATCAAGGCGCCGTTGTGGCCGTTCCACCGGTGGCTGCCCGATGCGGCGGTGGAATCCACCCCGGCGACCGCGGTGCTGATGATGGCGGTGATGGACAAGGTCGGCACGTTCGGCATGCTGCGCTACTGCCTGCAGCTCTTCCCCGACGCGTCAACCTATTTCCGGCCAGTGATCGTCGTACTGGCGGTGATCGGCGTGGTCTACGGCGCGATCGTGGCGATCGGCCAGACCGACATCATGCGCTTGATCGCCTACACATCGATCTCCCACTTCGGTTTCATCATCCTCGGCATCTTCGTGATGACCAGTCAGGGCCAGAGCGGGTCGACGCTGTACATGGTCAATCACGGCCTGTCCACCGCCGCGGTGTTCCTGATCGCGGGATTCCTGATCTCGCGCCGCGGCACCCGGTCGATCAGCGCCTTCGGCGGCGTGCAGAAGGTGGCCCCGGTATTGGCCGGAACCTTCCTGGTCGCGGCAATGGCAACGTTGTCGCTACCGGGATTGGCGCCGTTCATCAGCGAATTCTTGGTCCTGGTCGGCACTTTCAATCGCTACTGGCTAGCGGCGGCGTTCGGTGCCACTGCTTTGGTGTTGTCGTCGATCTACATGCTGTGGCTCTACCAGCGCGTGATGACCGGACCTGTCCGTGAAGGTAACGAAAAGATCCGTGACCTGGTCCCGCGCGAAGTGGTCGTCGTCGCGCCGCTGATCGCGCTGCTGCTGGTGCTCGGGTTCTATCCGAAACCGGTGCTGGACATCATCAATCCCGCGGTCGGCAACACCATGGCCACCATCGGACAGCAGGACCCGGCGCCCACTGCGCCGGCTCGGACTGCGCACCAGCCGCGGACAGCAGAAGGACCGCATCGATGAGCATGCCCACGCCCAGCGTCGAATACGTACTGATTTCTCCGATGCTGATCGTCTTCGGCGTCGCGGTGACCGGCGTGCTGTTCGAGGCGTTCCTGCCGCGACGGTTCCGCTACGCCGGCCAGGTGACGCTGGCGATTGGTGGGCTGGTCGCCGCGTTCGTCGCAATTGTGGTGGTGGCCGGGAAAATTCCGTCGTCCGGCGATACCGCGGTGCTGCGGGCCCTGGCCATCGACGGCCCCACTCTGTTACTGCAGGCCACGGTCGTGCTGGTGTCGGTGATGGCCATCATCTTCATCGCTGAACGCCGCGGCGGGAACAATGTCGCCACGGGTCCGGGCGCGGCGACGGCGGTTGCGCCCGGCCTGGACTCGTTTACCCCGCAAGCGTCCGCGATTCCCGACAGCGCAGGCGAACGCCAAGCGGTGCGGCTCGGGGTGGCCCAGACCGAGGTCTTCCCACTGACGATGCTGGCCGTCGGCGGCATGATGGTGTTCCCGGCGGCCAACGACCTGTTGACGATGTTCATCGCGCTGGAAGTCCTGTCGCTGCCGTTGTACCTGCTGTGTGGCTTGGCTCGCTACCGCCGACTGCAGTCGCAGGAGGCGGGACTGAAATATTTTCTGCTGGGCGCATTCTCGTCAGCGTTCTTCCTCTACGGCGTGGCGCTGCTGTATGGCGCGACCGGCACACTGGCACTTCCCGGTATCCGGGACGCGCTGGCGGCACGGCCCGGCGACTCGATGGCGTTGACGGGCATCGCGCTGTTGGCTGTGGGCTTGCTGTTCAAAGTCGGCGCGGTACCGTTCCACTCCTGGATCCCCGACGTGTACGACGGCGCGCCGACGCCGATCACCGGGTTCATGGCGGCAGCCACCAAAGTCGCGGCATTCGGCGCGTTGCTGCGCGTGATCTACGTCGCGATGCCGCCGCTGCACGACCAGTGGCGGCCGGTGCTGTGGGCGATCTCGATTTTGACCATGGTGATCGCCACCATCACCGCGATCAACCAGACCGACGTCAAACGCATGCTGGCGTATTCGTCGGTGGCACATGTCGGTTTCATCCTCACCGGTGTGATCGCCGACATCCCGGCGGGTGTCTCCTCGACGATGTTCTATCTGGTCGCCTACAGCTTCAGCACTGTCGGCGCATTCGCCGTCGTCGGTCTGGTCCGCAACACCAACGGCGAAGAGAACGCAGCCATGTCCCGGTGGGGCGGGCTGGGGCGGCGTTATCCGGTTGTGGGCCTGCTGTTTTCGATGTTTTTGCTGGCGTTCGCGGGTATTCCGCTGACCAGTGGGTTCGTCAGCAAGTTCGCGGTGTTCAAGGCGGCGGCCGAGGGCGGAGCGGTGCCGTTGGTGATCATCGGTGTGGTCGCGAGCGGGGTGGCGGCCTACTTCTACGTCCGGGTGATTGTGCTGATGTTCTTCACCGAGCCGCCTGCCGAAGAGTTGCAGGTCGTGATGCCGAGTTTCTGGAGTAAGGCGGCGATCGCAGTGTGCGCTGCGGTGACCATTGGGCTCGGCGTCTTCCCGCAGCCGCTGCTCGATCTGGTGGAGCGGGCCGCGCAACTTGTGCAATGACGGTCCTTCGCGACGACGCCGGACCGGTACGAATACTGACCCTGAACCGTGCCGAGGCGCGGAACGCGTTGAACAGCGCGTTGATCGAAGCTTTGTACGATGCGTTATGCGAGGCCGATGCCGATGCATCGGTGCGCGCGGTTGTCCTCACTGGGGCTGACCCGGCGTTTTGCGCGGGTGTGGACTTGAAGCAGGCGCAGCTCGAGGGCGCGGCGTATTTCGAGCGGTACCAGTCGCATAACTGCATCACCCGGGTGGCCGAGATGGCCACGCCAGTTGTCGGCGCGATCAACGGCCCGGTGTTCACCGGTGGGCTGGAGATGGCGCTGGGCTGCGATTTCCTGATCGCCTCGGAGCGAGCGGTGTTCGCCGATACCCATGCGCGAGTGGGTATTCTGCCCGGCGGCGGGATGACGGCGCGGCTGCCGCAGTTGGTCGGCGCGGCGATGGCGCGGCGGCTGTCGATGACCGGCGAAGTCGTCGACGCGTCCCGGGCCGAACAGATCGGAGTGGTGACCGAGGTCGTCCCGCATGCGCGGCTGCTGCCCCGGGCGGTCGAGTTGGCCGGCCAGATCGCCGAGGTTCCTGCGCCGATCATGGCCGGGCTCAAGGAGATCTACCTCAAAGGATCGGCTGCGCTCACCGATCCCGCGTTAGCCGCCGAGCAGGCGATCTCCGGTGCGCGGTCGGACACCACCGATCTCGGTGCCCGCTACGCCGAGATCAGCGAACGCAACCGCCGACAGATCCGTGGGTAGCAGGTCGCCCGAAATCAACCATGCTCGTCACCCGCCGGCGCCGGATCAACGGTGAACGGCCGGATCGCCAACAGGTAAATCGCCAAGATCGCCAACGGCGCGGCCAACGGCAGCCATGGCAGTTGCAAGGGAAACGCTGTTGCGACCAATCCGACCAGCGTGAAACCAACGGCCCCCATCAGAGCTGACCCGCTGAAGGTTTCGAGCCCGGTGCCCGTACTGACGGCGTGCCGCAGTAGCAGATAGGCCGCTGCCGCCAGCCCGGCCGCCGCGGCCAGCATAGGCGCGGGGTTTGACAAGACAATGGCGATCACCGTCAGCAGCACCGCAAGTGTTGCGGCCGGTCGAACCAGCGCTCCAATGGCCACGGCAACCAGAGCAAGGAGCGTGACGACGAATGTGGCGCCCTGCGAGCCGATCCCGACAGCTGCCACCATCAGCAGCCCGCAGGCGATCGACAATGCGCGGGCGATCATCGTCGCCCCGCCACTGGGCGTCGATGGTCAGGAACCGCACGCATCGACTGGTCCAAGGTGTGCTCGGCCTGCCACGCCACCACATCGACACCGATCGTGGCCATGTCGCGATACATGGCCGACCGCTGCAAACTCCACAGTCGGCCAATCAGCGGGTCCTGCCGATCCTCGAACGGCGAGCCCTGCAGGACGTCGACGGCCACCACGACGTGGCCACGCTTGCGCAAGTCGATCAGCGCCAACGCAAATTCAGTGTCTAACAACGTGGAGAATGCGACGACGATCGCGCCCGGCGGCACAGCGGCGCGTGGTGCGAGAGTGCCGGTGGTGGTTTCGAACTCATCGCCTTCGCCGAGCACCGTATCGAGTACCCGGTAAAACTGACGCTGGCCGATGTCGGCGCCCAGCCATCGCGGCCGCCGCCCACCGAGCGCCACGATGCCGGTGCGATCACCGTTGCGCAACGCGGTCTGCACCACCTGAGCCGCGCCGCGAACGGTGCGCTCGGTGGCTTCTGTCGCCGGACCTGGCGGCTGTGGATAAGTATCGACGAGCACCACCACGTCGGCTGCCCGATCGGTCAGCCGCTCGGTCACATGCAAGCTGCCGCGCCGCGCGCTCACCGGCCAGTTGACCGTGCGCAACTGATCACCGGGCACGTAGGCGCGGATATCGGCGTATTCGACGCCGCGGCCGATGTGCCGGGTGAGATGGGTGCCCAGCCGGTCGAGCAGTTCGGTCTGCGGGAGAGCCGTGGGCTGCGGGGGTGCTATCGGAAAGACGTTGACGTAGGCCGCATCTGCGGTGGCGGACCCGACCAGTAACCCGCCGTGCGCGACGACGTCGAGGGTGGCCCGGATCGGATAGCGGCCCCACCGGTCGGCGGTGGCGGCGATGGTTTGTTGCTGAGCAGAGGGCCGCTCGACCACGGCCAGCTGCATGCCGTCGACCGCAGCCACCGTGAGATCGACTGCGACGCCGGGACTTTCGGTGGTCGCCGTCACGCTCAGCTGGGTCTGCTCGGACTCGAAGCAGCGCAGTGAGCCAGGTTCGGCGTGCACCCTGACCTTGGGCAGCTGCCGCTGCCAACCGATCGAACACAGCACGCCCAGCAGCGGCGCCGCGAACGCCAAAAGCTGCCACTGCGACGCGACCAGCGCCGCCACCAAAGCCGCACCGGCACAGGTGGCCACGGCTTTCGTCAGCGCCGACGCCCGCCACCGTAAGGTGACCTGCCGGGTTTGGGTCACGTCGTTGCACCGCGCGCACGCGGAACCGGCAGGCGGCGCAACAGTTCTTCGACGACGTCTGAACCCTGGATCCGTCGCACCCACATCTCGGGGCGCAGCGTGATCCGGTGTGCCACCGCCGGAACGGCGAGCGCTTTGATGTCTTCGGGTATCACGTAATCCCGTCCGAGCAACAGCGCGCGGGCGCGCGCGAGTTGCACCAAGTCGAGTTCGGCGCGGGGGCTGGCGCCGACGGCGACCTGCGGATGGTGGCGGGTCGCGGCGGCCAACGAGACCACATAGTGCAGAACGTCTTCATGCACGCTCACCTGTTCCACCGATTCCCGCATCACCAGCAGATCGTGGGCGTCGACAACCTGGTTGACCGTCGGCTCGGCCGAACCCCGGTCCAGACGACGGCGCAGCATCGAGGCCTCGTCGCGCTCGGAAAGGTAACGCAACTCGAGGCGAACCGCGAACCGGTCTAGCTGCGCCTCGGGCAACGGGTAGGTGCCTTCGTACTCGATCGGGTTGTCGGTGGCCAACACGATGAATGGTGTTGGGAGCCGGTGCGTTTGCCCGTCGATGCTGACCTGGTATTCGGCCATCGCCTCCAACAACGCCGCTTGAGTTTTGGGCGGCGTCCGGTTGATCTCGTCGGCCAGCAGCAGATTGGTAAAGATCGGTCCCGAACGGAATTCGAAGCGCCCCGACTGCATGTCGTAGACAGTCGAGCCCAGTAGATCGGCTGGCAGCAGATCGGGGGTGAACTGGACGCGGGTGAAGCCAAGCCCCAGCGCCGCGGCGAACGATCGCGCGATCAGCGTCTTCCCCAGGCCGGGTAGATCCTCGATGAGCACATGACCGCGGGCCAGCACCGTGGTGAGAATCAGCGTGAGGGCGGAACGCTTTCCGACGACCACACGCTCGATTTCGTCGAGCACCGCCTCGCAGCGGGCAGTAGTTACCTCGGTGGGTCCCGCGGTGCCTCCAGTCATACCTGCTCCAACCGTTGCAGAATTTCCTCGAGCGCCGCTCGGCCGGGGCCCGGTTCCTTGCCGCCGGTTTGCGCGACGTTGTTGGGGTCCACCCATGCCCACAGCCGCGGACCCAAAAGCATTTGCCCGGTGGTAGAAAACGCCGCCGGATCTTTGGACTGCTTCTGCCCGGTGGCGATCGCGAACCGCCGGGCCAGAATCGGACGCAGATGCCGATCCCAGTCTGCCCGGTTGGATTCCGACCACCGGATCAACGTCTCGGTGCGAGTTAGCCAGCTGCGCAACGACTCCCCCAGCTCATTGCCGGCAGCGACACGCGTGGACTCGTCCTGGTGACCGATGAACCGACGAATATTGACCACCGCCAACGCCACCGCCACCCCGGACGCCCACAACACGAGTCGACGATCGGGCAGCACCAACATCACCGCCTCTACCGCGACGACCACGCACACACTCAAGACCGCCAGGCGTTTCATACCAGGCTCCGCAATTCGGCGAGAACCAACTGCAGCACATCTGCCGCGGTCTGGCGATGACCCTCGTTCATCACATGCCGACTGAACCGCGCCTCGGCGAACAGCTGGACGAGCTGGGCGGCGTTATCGGCATGCAGCGCACGATGTTCGACGGCCCGGGCCAGCACTTCGGTGGGCGTGTCGAATTCCTGCGGCGCAGCGTCGGGTACTTTGGCCAGTTCGCGCTCCATCGCCGCGTAACACGCGATGATCGCTTCTCGCGGTTCGCGGCTCAGATCGCCGACCTCGCTGAGGCCGACTTCGGCTGCGCGGACAAGCGTTTCGGAGGCTGCGGTGGAAACAGGCGGCTCGGCCGTTTCGACAGGCGCAATGCGGGGTGCGGTGCCGCGCCGTCGTCGGGCGGCGACGACTCCGCCACCGACGAGTAACACCAGGAGCGCCACCGTGCTCACGACGAGGTAACCCAGCACGTCTTCGTCAGAGTCCGGCTCCCGCGGCTGTTCAGGCGGTGGCACGGTCTCACCGGTCGGCAGCTGGGTGTTCGGCGCGGTCGTGTCCGGAAGCTGCCCAACACCGGATGGCCCGAAAAACCGCGTCAACAGCCACACCAGCAGTAGCCACCCGACGAGCACCGCGGCTCCGATCAGCAGTATCCGCCAGCCGGGCCGTCCGGCGCCGCCGCCGAATCGGTCGGGCAGATTGCCGGCACTGGTGGCCGGCGTGCGCGGATCACGGAGTCGGGCGATGACGGCCGCACCGACGATCACCAGCGAGATGGCCAGCAGTGCCAGCACATACAGCAGCGAGGCCGAACCGCGCGGCGGCTCGTGCCGCGGCGCGCGTTCGACGCCGGGCAGATATCCGTGCAACGCCGCGGCCACGACGATCAAGAGCACGATCACGGCGACGACGCGGCCTGTCGCCTTGTCGATCACGGGCATCGGCACACCACTCGACCGGTTGCCTGCCGCTGTTGCGGCATGGGCTGGCCTCATCCTGGCACGGCGCCCGCTACTGCCGCCAGCAAACGCGCCAGTCGGGCTAGCCGGTCAGCCTCGTCGGTAGGACGCCAGGTACGGCGGCAGCGGAATTGCCGGGTCGAGGCCTTCGGCCGGGACGGGTGCCCCGGCGGTCACGGCCAGCGGCAACACGCCGGCCCAGTGCGGCAGCGCCAGGTCTTCGGGGTCGTCGACCGGCCCGCCGTCGCGTATTTTGGCCGAAACCTCGAGCAAGTCCATCGCCAGGACGGCGGTTGCGGCCAGCTCGCGTGCGTTGGGCGGCCGACTGTCAGCGGCGCGACCGGCCGCCACGTGGTCAAGCAAGGCATCCAACGCGCGCAGCTTTTCCTGTCGGTCCCGGACAAGGCGCGCGGTGCCGTGCACGATGACCGACCGGTACTTCATCGAGTGGTGCAACGCGGAGCGGGCCAGCACCAGGCCGTCGACCAGGGTGGTCGTGACGCAGACCGGCAGACCCTCCGATGAGGCCGCCAGCATCGGACCGCTGCCGGTGGAACCATGCAAATACAGCACCTCGCCGACCCGGGCGTGCGTCGTCGGCAGGACCACCGGGCGGCCGTCGCGGAGGTAACCGACGTGACAGATCAGGGCCTCGTCGAGGATGCGGTGGACGGTGGCGCGCTCGTAGTGGGCGCGTTCCCGATACCGGCTGGGCGTGCTCCGCGCAGTGGGCGCGTAGGTCGACGGCGAGTCCATTTCGCTCCGCAGGTGTTTGTACTAGTGCATACTGTTATATGTGCCAGTACGATACACCATTCGCGGGTCGGGCGCCGAGGCAATAGCGACCAGCGTCGAGGAAGCCATCTCCACGGGCGCGCTGTCCCCCGGCGCCGAGCTGCCACCGATCCGGCAACTCGCCGCACAGCTCAGCGTGAACGCCAACACCGTTGCGGCCGCCTACCGCCTGCTGCGTGACCGCGGTGCAGTCGAGACCGCGGGACGGCGAGGCACCCGAGTGCGCGAACGCCCCGCCACCACACCGCGATCCCTGCGCGGGCTGGCGATCCCCGAAGGCGTGCGCGATCTGTCGACGGGCAACCCCGATCCTGCGTTGCTGCCGATCGCCCATGCCCAGCCTCTACGGCAACGACGCGCGCCGCTGCTGTATGGCGAGCCCGCGATGTCGCCCGAGTTGACCGAATACGTGCAGGTGTCGTTGCGCGACGAGGGCGTGCCGGCCGAGTACGTCGCGGTGACAGCCGGCGCGCTCGACGGCATCGAACGAGTTCTCGCAGCACACCTGCGGCCCGGCGATCGAGTGGCAGTCGAAGACCCGGGCTGGGCGAATCTATTGGATCTCCTTGCTGTCATGGGATTTTCGGTCGAGCCGCTGCGCGTCGACGACGACGGGCCGCTGGTCTCCGATGTTGCCGACGCGCTGCGCCGCGGCGTGCGGGCCGTGGTGGTCACCACTCGGGCCCAGAATCCGACCGGCGCGGCGATCTCTGCGCAGCGGGCCGCGGAGTTGCGGCGGGTGATTGCCGACCGTGCCGACGACTTGTTGCTGGTGGAAGACGACCACTGCGCCGGTATCGCCGGCGCCGCGCTGCATGCCCTGGCCGGGTCGACGCGCCATTGGGCCTTCGTGCGGTCGGCATCCAAGGCGTACGGACCGGACTTGCGGCTGGCAGTTCTGGCCGGGGACCGCCGGACGGTCGAACGGGTACACGGCCGGTTGCGGCTGGGGCCCGGCTGGGTCAGCTATCTTCTGCAAGACCTCGCGGTCAGCTTGTGGCGCGACAAGGCGGCAATTCAGCTGGTACACAAGGCCCAAGACATGTACCGCCGCAACCGCGCGACGCTGCAGTCGGCGCTGGCCGAGCGTGGCGTGGATTCCCACGGTGAATCCGGCCTCAACGTCTGGATTCCGGTGCCCGACGAAACCGTCGCGATCACCCGGCTACTCGCTGCCGGCTGGGCGACCGCCCCGGGAACGAGATTCAGAATCGGCTCCCCGCCGGGGATACGGATTACTGTCTCGAATCTTGTTGCCGCCGAGATCGATCCGCTGGCCGACGCCGTCGCCGAGGCGGTACATGCTTTGGGACGCGCCAGCGTCTAGGGTCGCACTATGACGACACGCTCACGCTTCGTTGCCGCCGTTCTGATCGGATTCGGACTGTATTCGACACTTCTCGGCTTGTTCATGCTGTTCGCCCCGGGCACCTTCTTCGACACTCTGGGCGCGTTCGGGCCGCGCAACAACCACTACATCTTCGACACGGCATCGTTCGAGCTGCCGTTGGGTCTGCTGCTACTCGCCGCACTGCGGTGGCCGAGTTGGCGAGTCCCGGCTTTGGCGTTCGCGGTGGCGCATTGGGTACTGCATTCGCTGAGCCACATCGTCGACACCGGCCATGCCGACGGCCGGCTGGTCGGATGGCTCGAGTTCGCCGGCCTGGCGCTCGGCACCATCCTGCTCGCGGTCGCGCTGCGCAGCAGTGTCCGCGCGGATGAGGCACACTGACGCTGTGCCGCCGCACCGAGACGTCGAGGCATTCGAGAACCGCGCGTCCGGATACGACCGCGGGTGGCGCGGCAGGCTGCATCACGCGATCGCCGATCGCACCGCAGAGTTGGCGGTCGCGACCGTCGCAGCCCCCAACCAAGTGCTCGACGTCGGATGCGGGACAGGGTATCTGCTTGGCGTACTCGCCGCCCGCTATCCCGGCGCACAGCAGCTGGCCGGCATCGATGCCGCGTCGCAAATGATCAGTACCGCAACCGCTTTAGCACGCGAAAACCGAGTGTCTTTCTCGGTCGGGGTGGCCGAACACCTCGACTACCCTGACGCAGCGTTCGACCTGATCGTGAGCACGACGTCGTTTGACCATTGGTCCGATCAGCAAGCAGGGCTGACCGAATGCTTCCGGGCGCTGCGCCCTGGCGGCCGCTTGGTGCTCGTCGACCAGTTCTCCCGCTGGCTGGCGCCGACTCTGATCACCACCCGCCGCGGCAAAGCGCGTACCCGCGGCCGCGCCACTCGACTTTTACTGCAGGCCGGGTTTTGCTCTCCGCGCTGGCATCGGCTGCACGCGGTGATCATCAACGCGGTGACCGCCGCCAAACCCGATTAGCCGTACGCCCGGAAGCTGCCGTCGAGCACCTGCAGATGACCGATCGTGCGGCCGGTGACAGCGCTCGCGTCCACTAGCGCCAATTTCACTGCGGCCCGCGCGAATTCTTCCGCCGTCGCGACCTCGTCGAACTCGCGGGTGTAGTACGAAAGTCCTGGCGTCAGTATGGCTTTGGACGGCGAGAGCGCGTTCACCGCGATGTTGTGGCTCTGCAGATCGAACGCGGCACACCACGTCAGGTGCTCGAGCGCCGCTTTGGATCCGCCGTAGCCGGGCAGCACGCCACCGCTGCGGTCGGCGTAGGGCCCGTCGCCGGGTAGCCGCGCCGCTACCGAGGTGATGTTGATGATCGACCCGAAACGGGCGGCGACCATGTCGGGGCACACCAGTTGGATCAGCTCGTAGGCAGCGAACACCGAAATCTCGAAGTGTCGCCGGTATGCGGCCAGCGGCGTGCCCAGCAGCGGCGGCCAGCCCGGTTTGGCCGCGCCTGACGGCGTTCTAGCCGGTTTGGCTGGCTTGGCCGGAGCGTCGGGCTTAGGCGGGCGGCCGGGCGCGGTGAACGCCGCATTGTTGACCAGTATGGTGATGGGGCCCAAGGCGTCTCGTGTCTCGCTGACCAACCGGTCGATGTCGTCGCGGTCGAGCAGGTCGGCGCGGATCGCAATGGCGCGCCCGCCGGCTGACTCGATGTCGGCGACGGTCTGTCCGATGGTGCCGGGCAGTCGGTCGTCCCAAACCTGTTCGGTGCGACCGACAACGGCCACGGCGGCGCCTTCGGCCGCGAGCGCCAGCGCGATCGCGCGGCCCAATCCGCGGCTGGCGCCGGTGACAATCGCCGCGCGACCGTCGAGTCGTCCTGTCATCGACTGCCCCTCTCCACGATGAATTGCACCATCCGCCCGCCGCAGTCTGGCCGCGTCGGTACTGCCAAGTCGACCTGCCGGCGGGCCTGCTCGATAACCGGTGTCTGCGGGTCCAGCACCGAGAGGTAGGCCGTGTGGGCCGCGAGCGCGGCGACGGCGACGGCGATATAGCCGTCCACCACCTCGACGTGAGTACCGTCTGGCCCGTTCTGAAACAACCAGCGCGGCGGATCGGGCAGGGCATCGTAGGCTGCGCTGACCGCGGCTGCGAACTCGATGTGGTCGCGTTGGTTGGGCATTTCCGGCGCCCATTGCGGCCCACCGTAAATCGTCACCACCACGTCGGGTTTGGTGTCGTTGATGGCTGACGCGATCTTCGCCCGCAGCTCGTCGGTATCGCGGATGTTGCCGTCGGGGAAGTCCCAAAAATCAACATCGTCGACGCCGACAATGGCCGCCGACCGGCGCTGCTCGGCTTCCCGGACCGGCCCGGCTTGCTCGGGGGGCATGCCCGCAATGCCGGCTTCGCCACGACAGGCCAACGCGTAGCGGACCGACTTACCCTGGGCCGTCCACTTCGCCACCGCAGCCGCGATGCCGTATTCGGGGTCGTCGGGGTGCGGAACCAAGACCAGCGCGCTGCGCCAGTCACTGGGGAATGCCTGCAGTGCCGCCACGATCGTTATGCGATCACGCCGTGCACGACGATCGCAGTGGTCTGATCCACCCAGGCGTCGTCGAGGTCCTCGTCGGGACGCAACAGCAACCGCAACAACGTCGCTCCCCCGATCAGTTCGACCAACCGGTCTGGGTGCACGTCCGGGTGGACCTCGCCGCGTTCGACGGCCTCCCGCAACCGCACCCGCACAGCGCTGAACAGATTCGCGAACCGCGACATCACCCTGGCGTTGAGTTCGGAGTCGGCGGTCATGTCGGCCACCAGTCCGGGCAGTGCCGCCCGCACCACTGGGCTGGTGAACACGTCGCGCGCGGCAGCGATCATCGCCCGCACGTCGGCGGCCATATCACCGGCCGGGCTCACCAAAGCGGTGGGCGCCACCGGAAACGCCGCCTCGTGCACCAACTCGGCCTTGCTCGACCAACGGCGGTACAGCGCGGTCTTGGTGGTCCCGGCGCGGTCGGCGACGGCAGCCAACGTGAGGTTCGAATAGCCGATTTGCACAAGCAGTTCCGCCGTCGCCGCCAATATGGCAGCGTCGATGCGCGGGTCCCGGGGCCGCCCGGCGCCCGGCGACTTGTCAACCGAAGTCAGGTCTGCTTTCATAACGCTACCCACCGTATCGTAATTGCCGGAGGCGATTGTGGCCAACCAACCCGCTGTCAGCGACATCGGCCGTCTGCAACGGTCCAGCCGCGACGTCACCACCGTGCCGGCGGTGATGTCGCAATGGCTCTCGACGGTGATGCCCGGTGGCGTCACCCCGCAGGTGACCGTGGAAAGCGGCATCGACGCCAACGGGATGTCCTCCGAGACTCTCATCCTGACCGGACGCTGGGACGACCACGGAGCTGCGGTCGAGCAGCGCTGGGTAGCGCGGGTGGCGCCCACTGCCGAGGACGTGCCGGTGTTCCCGTCGTACCGACTGGATCATCAATTCGAGGTGATGCGCCTGGTCGGCGAACTCACCGACGTGCCGGTCCCGTTGGTGCGCTGGATCGAGACCACCGGCGATGTCCTGGGCAAGCCGTTCTTCCTGATGGACCATGTCGAGGGTGTGGTGCCGCCCGACTTGATGCCCTACACCTTCGGCAACAACTGGTTCGCTGACGCTCCCGCTGAACGCCGACGCGAACTGCAGGACACCACCGTCGAAGTGCTGGCTAAGTTGCACTCAATTCCGAACCCGCAGAAGGTCTTCGGGTTTCTCGACGAGGGCCGATCCGGCGACACGGCACTGCGCCGGCACTTCGAGTGGGTGCGGTCCTGGTACGACTTCGCCGTTCCGGATATCGGCCGCTCCCCCTTGCTGGAGCGCAGCTTCGACTGGCTGGAGGCGCATTGGCCGCAGCAGGCGGCCGCCGCTGAGCCGGTGCTGTGTTGGGGCGACGCCCGGATCGGCAACGTGCTCTACCGCGATTTCACACCGGTGGCGGTGCTGGACTGGGAGATGGTGACGCTGGGGCCGCGTGAACTCGACGTGGCATGGATGATCTTCGCGCACATGGTCTTTGAAGAGCTCGCCGGTCTGGCAACGCTGCCCGGGCTGCCGGAGGTGATGCGCGAGGATGACGTCAGCGCCTGCTATCGGCGCCTGGCCGGTGTCGAACTCGGGGACCTGCACTGGTTTTACGTGTATTCGGGCGTGATGTGGGCCTGTGTGTTCATGCGCACCGGCGCGCGGCGGGTGCATTTCGGCGAAGTGGAGAAACCCGACGATGTCGAGTCGCTGTTCTACCACGCCGGATTGATGAAAAGACTTATAGGAGAAGACTGATGCTCGGACCGCTCGACGAGTTTCCGGTACACCAGATCCCGCAGCCGATCGCCTGGCCGGGCTCGTCGGACCGCAACTTCTACGACCGGTCCTACCTCAACGCCCACGACCGCACCGGCGACATCTTTTTGATCACCGGCATCGGCTACTACCCCAACCTCGGAGTCAAGGACGCGTTCGTGCTGATCCGCCGCGGCGACACCCAAACCGCGGTGCACCTGTCGGACGCCATCGACCAGGACCGGCTCAACCAGCACGTGGGCCGCTACCGAGTCGAGGTCAGCGAACCGCTGCGCAAGCTCCGGGTGATCCTGGAGGAAACCGAGGGTATTGCCGTCGACCTGGCCTGGGAGGGGTTGTTCGACCCCGTCCAGGAGCAGCCGCACATTTTGCGATCGGGTAACCGGGTGACGCTGAACGCGCAGCGCTTCGCCCAGCTGGGCTCGTGGAGCGGGCGAATCGTGCTCGACGGGGAGGAAATCGCCGTCGACCCATCGACCTGGATCGGTAGCCGGGACCGCTCGTGGGGTATCCGCCCGATCGGTGAGGCCGAACCAGCGGGACGTCCGGCCGATCCGCCCTTCGAGGGCATGTGGTGGCTCTACGTGCCGATCGCGTTCGACGACTTCGCGATCGTGCTGATCATTCAGGAGGAGCCCAACGGGTTCCGGTCACTCAACGACTGCACGCGAGTCTGGCGCGACGGCCGCGTCGAACAGTTGGGCTGGCCGCGGGTCAAAATTCATTACCGGTCGGGTACCCGCATCCCGACCGGCGCCACGATCGAGGCGTCCAGGCCGGACGGCACCCCGGTGCGCTTCGAGGTGGAGTCCAAGCTGGCGGTGCCCATCCACGTCGGCGGCGGCTACGGCGGCGATTCGGACTGGCTGCACGGCATGTGGAAGGGCGAGAAGTTCACCGAGCGGCTGACCTACGACATGACCGACCCGGCCATCGTCGCGCGCGCCGGATTCGGGGTCATCGACCACGTCGGCCGGGCGGTGTGCCGCGACGGCGACGCCGAGCCGGTGGAGGGCTGGGGGCTCTACGAGCACGGCGCGCTGGGTCGACATGACCCGTCGGGGTTCGCCGACTGGCTGACAGTGGCGCCCTGACCGGCGCCCTGACCGGCGCGAACGTCGACTTGTTGGGATATTTCGGGCGTTTGGGCGCAACAAGTCGACGTTGGACGGTTCACTGAGAGGCATGGACTGGACCGCCGACGTTGTCGTAATCGGGGCCGGTTTCGCCGGACTCACCGCAGCCCGTGAGCTGAGGCAACTCGGGCACGACGTGGTGGTCCTCGAGGGCCGCGACCGGGTGGGCGGGCGCTCCTACACCGGGCATGTCGCCGGCATCCCGGTCGATCTGGGCGGTACGTTCGTCGGCCCGACCCAGGACGCGGTGTTGAAGCTGGCCGCCGAACTCGGCATCGACACCATCCCGACCTTTGCCGATGGCGCCAACCTGATCCGGTGGCGCGGCGAGACCCGCTCGTATTCCGGCACGATCCCGAGGTTGTCGCTGGGCGGACTGCTCGACATCGGCCGGGTGCGTTGGCAATTCGAGCGCATTGCCCGGCGCGTGCCGCTGGCCGAACCGTGGACCGCGCGGCGAGCGTCGCGGTTGGACGAACAGTCGCTGGGCGGCTGGCTGCAGTCAGTGCGTGCCGGCGCCACCGCCCGCGACCTGCTGGCGATCATGGCCCGGGTCACCTGGGGCTGCGAACCCGACGACGTGTCGATGCTGCACGCCGCCCGATATGTGCGGGCGGCCGGTGGCCTGGATCGGCTGCTCGACGTGCACGACGGTGCGCAGCAGGACCGCTTCTTGGCCGGCACTCAGCAGATCGCCGACGCGATGGCCGTCGAACTCGGCGACCGGGTGGTGCTGGGCGCCGCGGTGCGCAGTATCGAGCACCGGGACGGCGCGGCGCGTATTGCCAGCGAAAACGGAAGGGCCGAAGCCAGATTCGTGGTCGTGGCGATCCCTCCGGAGCATCGGGCGAGCATCGAGTTCACTCCTGCGCTGCCGGCCGAATACCAGCGGCTGGCTACCTGTTGGCCGCAGGGCCGACTGTCCAAGGCCTACGCCGCCTACCCCACTCCGTTCTGGCGGGACGCCGGGTGCTCAGGCGAAGCGCTGTCCGACGAGGGCCCGGTGTTCATCACGTTCGACGTGAGCCCGCAGCCAGACGGGCCGGGCATCCTGCTGGGATTCGTCGACGCCCGCAGCTTCGACGCGTTACCTGCAGAGCAGCGTCGCCAGCGCGCGTTGGACTGCTTCGCCTCGCTGTTCGGTGACGATGCCCTCAAGCCACTCGACTATGTCGATCACCGTTGGGGCGCAGAAGAATTTGCGGCCGGTGGGCCGACGGCTGCGGTGCCGCCGGGATCGTGGACCCGTTACGGGCCGTGGTTGCGCCGCCCGGTCGGGCCGGTTCACTGGGCAGGCACCGAGACCTCCGATGAGTGGACCGGGTTCCTGGACGGGGCGGTGCGATCCGGCCAGCGTGCGGCCGCCGAGGTTGCCGGCCGGCTACGAGCTGATGCGCCGCGCGCCGGCGACTGATTCCACCAGTTCGCGCAGCTGGCGGTTGACTTCGGTGGGGCGTTCGAGCATCGCGCAGTGACCACCGGGCAGCACGACGAGCCCGACCAGGTTCGGCGCGGCCGCCGCGATCCGGCGGGACTGGCTCAGCGGCGTAAGCCGATCGCGTTCGCTGCCGATGACCAGCGTGGGCACCGTCAGACCGGACAAGCTGATGTGCCGCGACCCCAGCGCGTCGACCAGCGCCCTGCCGCAGCCGCCGCGTCCCGCCGGTGAGGTGGCGTCGAACAGCTCGTAGATGAGGTCCCCGATGTCGGGGTCGGCGTCGGCGCCGACTGCCAGCAGCGAAATCATTTCGCGGGTTGCGCGCCGTACCGCGGGCGGCACCGTGAACGAACCGAAGATGTTGACCAGTGCGCGCCCGCCCAACACCCGGACCGCTGCGAACGGCGCCGGCACCGGCAGCAGCTTCACCTCGCGCAGCAGATCTCCGGTGGTCGTGTTGATCAGCGCGACGGCGTCGGCGCGGTGCGGGACCTTGTGGCGATAGCGCTCCGACCAAGCGGCGATCGCAATTCCGCCCATCGAGTGGCCGGCGATGACGGCGTGCTCCCCTGGGGCAAGGGTGGCCTCGAGTACGGCGTCGACGTCGGAGGCCAGGTGCTGGAGCCGGTAATTGCCGCGCGGGGGCAGACCGCTGCGGCCGTGGCCGCGGTGGTCGAAGGCAATGACGCGGTAATCGGTGGCCAAATCCGCGATCTGGTAGGCCCATACCCGGATCGCGCACGTGATGCCGTGCGCCAACACGATCGGATAGCCGTCCTCGGGTCCGAAGACCTCGGTATGCAGGCAGGTGCCGTCCGGGGCGCGCACCGGCACTATCCGGCTTGGCGGCAATTCAAGTGGTATCGGGGCAGATCTGCGGTGTGCTTGCTGAGAACTCATCGCCGCCTCCCCTCCGGATGCGCCCTCCCAGCCGCATGCGTCGATGCGTCGAGTCTAGGCCGATTGACGGCGGTCAGCCTGCACTTCATCGAAGACCGTCGGATCGCCAATGCGCCGCCGGGTGCTGAGACAACCACGGGTGGGCCGACTCCAGTTGGGAGGCAACGCGAATCAGCACGTCCTCCCGACCGTAAGCGGCGGCGAGCTGGACGCCGATCGGCAGACCCTCGGCATTGCGGTGCAGCGGGAGGCTGATCGCCGGCTGGCCGCTCATATTGAACGGCGGCGTGAACGCCGCGAACCGCCCGGCGCGGCGCATCGGCGCCGTCGGCTGCTCGGGGTCATCCTCGAATTCCGTCAGTGGTAGCGGCGGCTCGGCTAACGTCGGGGTGAGCAACAAGTCCCAGCCGTCGGCCCACCACTGCTGCAGGTCACGCCGAAACGCCCAGCCCGCGGCTTGCGCGGCCGCGTAGTCCACGGCGGTCAACCGCTGAGCCTGCTCGACGAGCACCCAGTTCACCGGCTCGATGTCGTCTTTGGTCATTTCGCGCCCGAGCATCTCGCCGAAACCCCTCGTGGCCATCGCCATTTGCGTCGCCCACAGTGCCATGAACTTGTCGACCAACGTAGTATCTGCCAGACACCCCGGCCAGGCCGGCTCGACGGTGTGCCCCATGCCCTCCAGCATCGACGCCGCGGCGCGCACCGCCGAAACACAGTCCTCGTGCAAGAAGTCGCCGCGCGGATGGACGTCGAGCAGTCCGATGCGCAGCCGGCCAGGGTCGGCACCGAGCTCGTCGGCATAGGGCCGCTGCGGCGCCGGCGCGATCACGGTATCGCCGACACCGGGGCCGCGCACCGCATCAAGCAGCCGCGCGGTGTCGCGCACCGTGCGGCTGACGCACAGTTCGACGCCCAGCCCCACCTCGGCGCGCAGCGGCCCGACCGTGATCCGTCCCTGGCTCGGTTTCAGCCCCACCAGCCCGCAGCAGGACGCGGGGATGCGGATGCTGCCGCCGCCGTCCGAGGCGTTGGCGAACGGAACCATGCCGGCCGCCACCGCCGCGGCCGCCCCGCCACTCGACCCGCCCGGGGTGCGGTCAAGCGCCCACGGGTTGCGGGTCGCGCCCCACGCCAGCGGTTGCGTGGTCGGCAAGCTGCCCATCTCCGGGGTATTCGTCCGCCCGGCGATGACAAGCCCGGCCGCCTTGAACCGGGCGACCAGAGTCGTGTCGGCGGTGTCGATTCTGCCTGCGGCTTTGAGCGCGACGCTTCCGTTCGACAGGGTCTGGCCGGCGAAGCTGGTGTAGAGGTCCTTGAGCAGAAATGGGACGCCGCGAAATGGACCATTGGGCAGGTTGGGATCGGCGGCCAGCGAACGGGCATGGTCGAACCACTCGATGACCACGGCGTTCAACACCGGGTTGGACTGCTCGATCCGCTCGATCGCCGCTTCCAGCAGCTCGGACGGCGTGACTTCCCCTTTTGCCACCAGCGCCGCCTGGTCGGTGGCGTCCATCCATCGCGTCTCGTCAGCAAGGCCAGTCATGGCTCAAGGTTGTACCACGAGCGGCCGTCGGCATTTCTTGACAATGAGAACGGCCCCGGGGGCCGCCGTATTAGACGTCCTCCGGCAAATCAATCTCCAGGTGAAGGACTGATCCCGCATCCAGTCGCCGACGCGGCCAGCCGAAGTAGGACAGAACCTGAAGCATGCGGTAGTTCTCGGCCATGACATCAGCGAGAAACTGTCGAATGCCGTGGGAGCGAGCGAGATGGGCAAGGTATTTGAGTAGGGCTGTACCTACGCCGTGCAAGTGATCTTCATGAGCTACGGCTATCGCTACATCAGCCGCGTTGGGATCGTCGGAGACCGCATAGCTTGCCACTCCGATCAGGTGGCCACCTTCAAACGCGCCGATCGCGGTTTGTTTATCTCCTTGCTCGGTCAGTTGCCTGACGAGCTCATCCAGATGAGCCGGATGAAGGGTGAAGAAACGGAAGAGACGATCACGCTCGGTGAGGTTTTGGTGGAGCGCTAATACGGCTTGGGCGTCGTTGGCACAGAGACGACGCAACCGCACATGGCGGCCGTCGAGCAACTCGACGTCCGTACCAGATTCCACCGCCTGAGTAGTCATTATCCCTCCTGGGCCCACGCTATTGCCCGTCTAACTCGATCGGCAGGGGCTTTAGACCCGGTTTCATACGTCATTGGTCCCCGCGCTCGTATGCTCCTCGATACGTAGCCGCTTGAGTGCGTGCAACTTTCGGATCGCGATGGTGTATAACAAGCTGGCGCCCGACGAACAATGCAGCCTCCGGAACGTACGGCGTTAAGTATGTTCTCGGTATGGCTATCACTGAGACACGCGAGGTGCTTATCGCGGCAACGCCCGACGAAATCATGGCCGTGTTGTTCGACCTCGAGTCACTCACCGAGTGGTCCCCGGCTCACAAGAAAGTGCAAATACTCGAGCGGGACGATCAGGGCCGCCCGAGCATGTCTCGGCAAGTCGTGCGAGTCGTGGGTGTCAGCGATGAGCAAGTGCTGGCTTACACCGTGCAAGACAACGGAGTGAGCTGGACACTCGTCAGCGCCAAACAGCAACGCGCGCAGGAAGGCCGCTACACGCTTAGTCCCGAGGGGAATTCGACCCGGGTCCGCTTCGAGCTCACCATTGACCCGGTGGTGCCGCTGCCGGGGCTTCTCATCAGAAAAGGCGCAGAAAGCCTGATGAAGACTGCGACCGAAGGCCTGCGAAAGCGAGTGCTGGCGGTCAAACAGTGCGGCTAGTAAGCCTTCGCGTGTCACCCAGGAGTGGCTCCGGAAACCCGGCGGTGTGCTTAACCCAACGTAGCTCAAACGATGTCAAATGACTTGGTGACGAAGGACTTTAGTCACTCGCACGGCGACCGTTTGGAGCCATAGCGTCAACAAGTCAGGTCAAACGCCGGAAATGCGTTCGAGCCGCAAAGCCGAGAACATACCGGCAAGTACACGGGAGGTTTCCATGACATCGACATCACAAAAGGCCGAACCGCGGTGGGCGGAGCTGTCTGACGACGTGCTCGAATCGATCGAGACAGGACGGAAGAACGCCATCGACGCCGTGCGAAAGTTCATCGATGAGGTGACTTCGGCAGTCGAAGATCAGTCGCGGCGGAAGACTGTTGTCGAGGCAAGCCTCGACTTGGCTGAAGAGCTGGCGACCGACCAGATCGAATTCTTCCGCAGCGTGGTGCGAAGCGTCGGCCAGGCGCTGAGCAAGGAGTGAACCGACCGGTGCGCCAGTAGTTTTGCACGAAAGCCGGCGACTCAACGTCGACAGCAGACATCACTGGTTCAGGGCTAGCATGAGCTGAATCTAGCCGTGTCAGAGTTCGACTTCAAAAGGTGAAGAGGAGATGTCGCCGCAGTTCTAAGGGACGAAAGGCCTACCGAGGGGTAGCACTTCGGCACGTTCGGCGCGCGGCGGAAGCCCTTTTGAGTCGGTGCTCTTGGCCCTACAGCCTGACCAGTGGCAGTGGTCTGATCATGCGGTAAGGCTCATTGAGGAGGCCATGATGAATTCGGCAACCAACCTGGCCCGCTTGATCGGAACTCACTCGTCTGGCGCCCCGTGCCCCTCGGTAGGTCCATTCGTCACTGAAGCTCACTACTTCGGATGGCGGTGGCCACATCACAACTCGCCGCAGGAGATGCGAGCCATGACGATCTATCAGCTGACCGATTGCCTGCATGAAGGCCGAAAAGCTCGGGTGTCAGGAGATCAGATCGCGACCATCGTGTCGGGGTGGTTGGCGGAGTTGGGTGTCCACAGCCCGCTGGCTGACGACTTTGCATACGCGGTGCAAACCGGCGACTGGGCGACCGCCCACGCCATCGGCACGCATTTGTCCATCGACGTCACTGTTGCCACCCGGGCATGAAGACCCTGCTCGCCGCTGCTGAGAATCCCGACGTTGCCAAGATCGAAAAGCGGGCACCGTCGGTAGCACGGTTGTTCCTCGACCGCATCGCCGCCACCCCGGAGGCGGAAGCTTTCCGGTATCCCCATAACCACGGCTGGGAAAGCGTTACCTGGCAGCAGGTCGGCGAACGGGTTCGCCACCTCGCCGCTGGGCTGATCTCGCTGGGGATCGCACCCGAGGACCGGGTCGCGCTGGCATCATCGACACGCTACGAGTGGGTTCTCGTCGACTTCGCCGTGATGTGCGCAGGCGCGGCGACCACCACCGTGTATCCGACGACAATCCCCGCCGATGTCGCATACATCGTCGCGAACTCCGGCAGCCGGGTCGTGGCCGCCGAGGACCAGACGCAACTGGACAAGCTGCTCCAGCACCGCGCCGATCTGCCGGAAGTAGACAAAGTCGTGATCATCGACGGTCAAGGTGACGGCGACTGGGTGATCACTCTCGGTGAACTGGAGCAGCTGGGTATGCAATTACTCACCAACGCCCCCAACGCGGTGGAGCAGCGCACCGCAACCGTAGGTCCCGGTCACCTTGCGAGCCTCATTTACACGTCGGGCACCACTGGACGGCCTAAGGGTGTGCGGCTGACGCACAGCGCGTGGACCTACACCGCCGCCGCCATCGACGCGCTCGGGATCCTCGGTCCCGACGACCTGAATTTCCTTTGGCTACCTTTGGCTCACGCATTCGGCAAGGTGATGCTGGCGCTGCCGCTCCAGATCGGGTTTCCCACCGCGATCGACGGTCGCGTCGAGAGGATTGTCGACAACCTCGCGACCCAACGTCCCACCATCATGGGGGCTGCGCCGCGCATCTTCGAAAAGGCGCATGCTCACGTCGAGCAGATGATCGCCGAGCAGGGCGGGCTCACGAAAAGGCTCTACGATTGGGCACTCCGGGCCGGATTGAAGGTGTCGGCGGCGCGGCAAGCGGGCAGTAAGCCGTCGTTACCGTCGTCGCTGGCTTATAAGTTGGCGGACTGGCTGGTGCTCTCCACCATCCGGGAGCGGTTCGGCGGCCGGCTGCGGTTTTTCGTCTCCGCGGCCGCAGCTTTGGATCGCGACGTCGCGCAGTGGTTCGATACCGTCGGGATCGTCGTGCTCGAAGGGTATGGGCTTACCGAGACCGCGGCCGCGTCGTTTATCAACCGTCCGCACGCCTACCGGTTCGGCACGGTTGGCTGGCCGTTCCCGGCAACCGAGGTCGAGATCGCCGACGACGGCGAGATCATGCTGAGGGGCCCCGGTGTGATGCACGGCTATCACGACCTGCCTGATGCCACCGCCGCAGCGCTAGACCAAGACGGTTGGCTGCATACCGGCGACATCGGTGAAATCGACGTTGACGGGTTTCTGCGGGTCACCGACCGCAAGAAGGACATGTTCAAGACTTCGCAGGGCAAATACGTTGCGCCATCGGCGATTGCGGCGAGATTCAAGGGTCTCTGCCCGTATGTGGCTGAGCTGATCATCTATGGAGAGGGCAAACCATATTGTGTGGCGCTGGTCGGCCTCGATAGCGAGGCGATCACCCAGTGGGCCGGCAAGCATGGGCTGGCGGATAAGGCCTTCAACGAGATTGCACATGATCAGCAGACGCGGACGCTGATCACGGAATACGTCGACGCGCTGAACCAGGAATTGAACCGCTGGGAGCAGATCAAAAGATTCACGATCATCGATCGGGAACTCTCTATCGAATCCGGCGAGTTGACACCGAGCATGAAGCTACGCCGCAAGGTTGTCGTCGATAAGTTCGCGGAGCAATTGTCGGCTCTCTACAAGGAATGAGTTGGCGGGATGAACAGATTCGAATAGTGAACAACAACGACTAACAAGGAGAACCGACCATGAGCAAGCGCGATCCTCGACAGGCGAAGAAGTGGACGGTTGAGGTGGCGATAGACAAGCACCCGAAAAGTACTCGCGCCACAGCCAGGCTTCGTCGGCACGATCAAGAGCTGATCGGAACCGGTCTGGCTCATCGGAATCCGGCCGACCGCGATATCCCGCCGATCGGCGATGAACTCGCGGTCGCGCGAGCCCTCACAGATCTGGCGGACCAGCTATTCGCCGAAACAGCATCCGACATCAACGACGTCACGCACGAGCCAGTGGTGATCTTCCACTAGCGCACGATGAGCACGGAGCAATCGGCGTGGGCAACGAACTCTGGAGCGTGCGGGCCCACGAGCTGCGCTGCCGTCTCAGCGCTTCCGCTGCCGATGACGACGAGTTGGACTGCATCGCTGTAGCCCTCGAGATATCGCCGCAGGCTCATACGAGTGACACCGACTTCCACCTGCACGTCAGGGTATTTTCGTAGCCACCCATCGAGGCGCCGATAGAGGCCAGCGTAGCCGAGCCCAAAACGCGTCCAACGCCGAAGGCCCAGTGCCAGAACAGGGGCCGAGCGCACGCGAGCCTCCTCCATGGCCCAGCGCACGACCTCCTCATTGCCGGCGCCACTCGTGACCACCACAGCGATAAAGCCGCACTGGTGCGGCACTGCATGTTCGTTGTGCCGGATGATTGCCACCGGGCAGTGTGCCTGTTCGGCAAGTGTCGCCGCAGTCGAACCCAGCAGTCTGCTCGCCATGCGACCAATTCCGACCGATCCGACGCAGACCAGCGACGCGTTGCTCGACTCGGCGATCAGCGCTGAAGCGATGTCTCCCCGAAGTACAGCGGTTTCGATCTTCACGGGCATGCCGGTTCCCTCGACCATCGCACACGCGGCACGCAACGCGCTCTCGGCATATTCGCGTTCCAGCGCAAAAGTCTTGGCCGGCACATCGGCCGCCTCTACGGCTTGAATGACGTGGACCATCCGGAGCGGCACATCTTGGTGGATCGCTTCCTTGATAGCCCATTCGGCCGCTTGGTTAGCTGCCGCTGAACCGTCGATGCCAACGACAATTGGTCCGGGTGACTTCGTGTTGTCCATTGCATGCTCCCGATCAGTTAGCCGACACCGCCGACGCTATCGGCGGGCTGGCCTCCCGAACAGGAGCCGAAGGACCCTTTCGGGGGTGGACGTTGGACTCTACGGATTTGCTTGGCGGTCAACCATGCTGGATTTCGTAACGAGCTATGGAGCAGCCATGGAGAATTTCGTGCTTCGTCCTACGGCATGGCCGCCTCTTCGGATGTTCAGCCGCAACCCAGTGGTCCGAAGAAGTGATCGCATCGAGGCCATTGCGATCGTACTAGCCGTCCTGGTCCTTCTGGTTGGCGCTGCATGTGCGGGCGCACTCGGCACTGTGGTGCACGATGCCCGCACCCAGCAATACGCCGACCAGGCACACACCAGACATGCTGTCGTGGCGATTGCCATCGAAGACGCTGACACGACGATTGCTCCGCGGGAGATCCCCTACACCGTATCCGCGCGATGGCATCTGAACGACACTGACCACGCCGCCGAGATCACCTGGGATAGCTTCGTCAAAGCCGGTGACCCGCTGGCAATTTGGGTGGACGACGACGGCAACCGGACCACTGCGCCATCGCCGATATCGCGCGCTGCAACCGACGCGATGGTTATTGCAATCGTAACCTGGCTCAGCCTCGCGCTGGCCGCCGCGTCGGCGCTAGATACCGTGCGCACTCGCATCAACTACACGCGTGACGCGCAGTGGGAAAGGGATATCTGGTACCTCGTGGAGGACGACGGTGGACGCACCAACTGGGCACAATGATTGCTCGGCACAACTTTCCGACGGAATACGTACCGCGCACCAACATTCGCATCACATCAGACAAAGTGAGCAGGAGCCGCTCCGTTAGTGGCGGCGAGCCACGATTACGGGAACGCGGGCCGCTTGCACCACTGCCGTGCTGACGGACCCCAACAGCATTCCGGTGAATCCGCCGCGTCCATGGCTGCCGACGACGACGAGCTGGGCCGACTCGGACTCATCGAGGAGATGCCGGGCAGGCTTGTCCCATGCGATCCGTGGATGAACGACGACGTCCGGGTATCGTTCCCGCCATCCAGCCAGCCGCTCCGCCAAAGTCTCCTGCGGGATAGCTTGTTGGGCCGACCATTCGATACTTGAAACTCCTGATACGTCCGCGTCACTCCAGGCGTGCAGGGCGACCAAGTCCACACCCCGCCGTGACGCCTCGTCGAACGCGATCTCGGTTGCCAATTCCGACGCCGGCGATCCGTCGACACCGACCACGACTGGCAGCTTGGAACGGTCCGGTGCGGATGGAATCTCGTCGTGTATCACCGCCACCGGGCAGTGTGCGTGATGCACCAACCCGGTGCTGACCGATCCGAGCAAAAGACGATGCAAAGCGTGCTGCCCGCGCGATCCAACCACCGCCAATTGCGCTTTCTTGGACAGGTCGACAAGCGTCGATACCGGCACAGAGTAGAACAGCTCGCTCTTGATTTGCGGAAGCGCACCATGGCTGTTGTCTTCGACGATCTTGATGGCATCGGCGATGATCTTTCGGCCCGACTCGTCTAGTGCGCGGTCCTCCTCGGCGGGCAGAGGCAGCGGGGCGGTCGACAAGAGCCAAGGCGCCGGACCCCACGCCGGCGTAACGACGACATGAACGAGAACGAGCGGCACCTTGCGCATCCTGGCCTCGTGGGCGGCCCACCGAACAGCGCTGTCGGACGTTGATGAACCATCGACGCCCACGATGATATCTAAACTTGTTGCACGGCTGACCATTCCACTGGCCCCTCCCTGACGTTCGCCCCATGGGGGCTCTAATCGTATTCGGGCTGCCACATCGCTTCCCGAACCGCTAAGGACACGTGGTCGTGCACCCTGGTGGCAACCCGGTCGTCGACGGCGGCCTGATAGACAGCTTGGGCCACCATCGCCGACACCGCTCGCAAGTTTTGAATACCCGGTAATAGTGAAGCGCCCGAAGTTGTTGGGTCGGCCTCGCGCGCAATCGCCTTCGCGGCGGCGTGCAGCATATTCTGCGTCACCCGTTTGGCGCCGGCGACAATCACACCCAGGCCTATACCGGGAAACGCCAGCATATTGTTGGCTTGGCTAATCACGTAGGTAACCCCGGCGAATTTCACCGGAGGTGCCGGACTACCGCTGGCCAGCAGCGCCTTGCCACCCGACCATGCCAACGCCTCGGCCGGTGTGCATTCCATGCGGGAGGTCGGGTTTGACAGCGGCAAGATCAGCGGCCGTTCGCAGAATGCCGCCATCGCCTCAATGACCTCCCGAGTGAACGCGCCGTACACCGTCGAGCAGCCCACCAGGATGGTGGGCTCGGCCATCTTGATGGCATCAACCAAACCCACGTGGCTTTCGGCGGCCACTCCGAGCCGCCCCCGGCTTTTGGCGTATGGAACCTGGAAATCACGCAAATCGTGCATGTCGTCAAACAGCAGGCCCTGCTTGTCGATCGGCCACATCTGGGATGCGGCCTCTTCGACGGTGGCGCCATCGGCCACTATCGCGTCACGGATCTGGTCGGCGATCCCGATACCGGCGGTTCCGGCGCCAAAAACAACGACCTTCTGGTCACGCATCGGGACGCCGGTCACCTTCAGTGCGCCGTACACGGCGGCCATGACCACCACACCGGTTCCCTGCATGTCGTCGTTGAACACGCAGTAATCCCCGCCGAATCTGCCCAGGATCGCTCGCGCGTTCGCCGGCCCGAAATCTTCGAAATGCAGCATCGCATGTGGGAATAGCCGGTGAGCGGTTTCGATATAGCGTCTGATGAACCGGTCGTATTCGGGCCCGCGGCGCCGGGCATGGCGGTTGCCCAGATAGAACGGGTCGCGGAGCAATTGTTCGTTGTCGGTGCCGACATCAAGTGACACCGCGATGCAGCGGCGCGGGTCGATACCGGCCCCCGCGGTGTAGAGCGCCAACTTTCCCACGGCGATTTGGATACCGCCCACACCCCAGTCGCCGATGCCCAGGATCGATTCGGCGTCGGTGCACACGATCAAGTCGACGCCCTCGGGCCCGAGCCCGAATGTTTCGAAAGATTCCGCGATCTCACCCGGCCGGTCGATACCTAGATACAGTCCGCGCTGTCCACGATATTCATCGGAAAAGCGCTGGATGGCCTCTCCGACCGTGGGCGTGTACACCACCGGCACGAGGTCGGGAAGGTGATCGATCAGCACCTTGAAGTAGAGCAGCTCGTGACGGTAATGAAGTTGTTCGAGCAGCAAATTGCGACCCAAATCAGTAGGTAGGCTTTGCAATTGGTGCCATACCCGCTCTGCTTGTTGGTCAAGTGTGAGCACCGCCGGCGGAAGCCGACCGCTCAGCCCCAGCCGTCGCCGCTGCTCGTAGGTAAAGCCGACGCCTCGGTTGAGGCTCGGGGTGACCAGTACCTGGGGGATCCGCGGCACACGGTCGTCACTCATCGGCACATCCTTTCAACCACCACTCCCACCGATGCGCTGCAGTTATTACGCGCCTTGACCGTATGGCTCAAATCGAGCCGTCGCTAGGGACCTTGGACTCCGGGTCGGCGCCGTTTCTCCCGTGCCGCTTGGCAGTCAAGTCCGAAGGCCCACCTCGTGGAGGACCTATGGCCCTGGTGTCTCGCCACAGATTCTCTAACGTCGAGTTCGAGCTCGGCGGACCGCGCGTAAGGGGAGGTGATTGCTCCGATGGACAGCCATTGGCTAGTGATGGACGTCTCCGACGACGGGATCACAGCGCCCTTCAGTACCCGGCTGGCCGCTGCCGGCCGACACTTGCCGCCGACACATCTCACAACTGACGAATTGATGTCAACCACAAGGCATCACACGCACATCGACCTGGAACGACTGACCGGTATACATGAGCGTAGAATCTCCGTCGGAGACGAGGACTCGTACAGTCTGGCAACCTCGGCCGCGTTCGGCTGTCTGGCCAAAGCAAAGCAGGACCCAGCATCGATCGACGTGGTGATCAACTGCAGCATCACGAAGTTTCGCGGCGGCCTCACCCAATGGCTGGAACCGTCGATGAGCAGCGCCGTTGCCCGGGCGATCGGCGCCGAGAAGGCAATGACCTTCGACGTCTCCAATGCATGTGCGGGGATGCTGACCGGTGTCACGGTGCTCAACAACTGGATCCGGCAGGGCGCCGTCGAGCGAGGGCTGGTGGTCAGCGGCGAATACATCTCCCAACTCGGCCAGAACGCCGCCAAGCACATTCGTAACATCATGAGCAAAGAACTGGCCTCGCTGACGTTGGGCGACGCGGGCGCGGCACTATTATTTGAACGTGCTCCCGCCGGGTCGCCCGGGGTGCTGTTAGCCGGCTTCACCACCGTTGCCGACTACAGCCGCCTCTGCCTGGCTTATCCCAAGGGCCGCGACCCGGGCGCACGGATGTTCACCGATTCTCGGGGCATTCATCGTGCGGCGATCTCGAACACTCCGCTGTTGTTGCATGAAGTCCTTGACGCAGCCGGTATTTCGATTCATGACATCGACCACGTGATCACCCATCAAACCTCCGCACGTGCAATCCGCAAAGGTATGGCGGCGATGTCAGCCTCGTTCGGCGAGTCTCCCCGTCATGATGCGGTGATCACCGTGGATCGCTACGGAAACACGGCCTCCACCACCCACACCGTGGCCCTGGTTGAAGAACTCGAAGCCGGGCACATCCAACCAGGAGAGACCGTCGCATTGATCGCGTTGGCATCCGGCTTGGAAATCGGGGTCGTTCTGCTCACCCTGGACGAGGATTTGGTGAAGCGCTATGGGCACGGTCATTGAGCAGTTCAACATCACCGGCGGCGGTTGGCGAACCCGCCACAGCGCGCTGCGTTTGGCGGTGTTGGCGGCCAGGCAATGCCTGAGCCGGGCAGGGCGGGACGCCGACGACGTGAACCTCCTGGTTAACGCTGGCATATATCGCGACCGGAACCTTGGGGAACCGGCGCTTGCGGCCCTCATCCAGGAGGACATCGGCGCGAACGTGGAGGATCCGCACGCCGGTGCGCACGGCACGTTTTCCTTCGACGTTGCCAACGGTACCTGCGGGGTACTCACCGCACTGCAGGTCGTCGACGGATTCCTTCGGTCGCATACGATCGACCGCGCTCTCATCGTGACCAGCGATGCCGACCCCGGACACGGTATGAGCGAGCACTTCCCCTTCTCGCCGGCGGGTGCAGCCCTGTTATGCGGCTGGAGCGGGGACGGCGACGGCTTGGGTCAATTTCACTGGACCAACTGCCCCGACGATGGCGAGAACTTTCGCGCCACGGTCGGATTCGGCGACGCACGCAATGTGCTTCGATTCGACAGTTCCGCCACCACCGGTCAGCGGCTCGCCGCCGCCGGCGCCGAAGCGGCTCGAGGATGTCTCGATAAATCGTCGCTCGAACTCGAAGACATCGACGCCCTCGTCGCCGCACCAGCTCTTCGCGGGTACCACACCGCGCTTGCGGCACAACTCGGCGTTCCGCTGGAACGGATCACCGTCGCAGCTGACGAAAAGATCCACACCGCCTCACTTGTAGCAGCGCTGCACCGCACCACCGGCCGTCTGCCGGCCGGCGCGCGGGTTCTGCTCGTCGCGGCGGGCGCGGGGATCATTGCTGGTGCTGCGCTGTATCGCCAGCCTCTCGCACATTAGCGCCCAATGGACTTTCGGCCCAGTCGCTGGTGGCGTACTGCTCTACCCCAAATGCTCACGGTGCGGCAACGCTAGAACCAATCGGCGCGAAAGGGATAAGTGATGAAGGTCGGTGTACGCGATTCGGTCACGGTGAGGCAGCCCGGATCCGGCTGGGCGCACTCGCGCATCCCGGAACATCGGCAGCTGGCTCGGCTGCAGGCCTACATCGTGGTGTCAGCGCTGTGGCGCTGGTTTCGTCATCCGTCGTTGTCGCACAAACGCCATTTCGTGCCTCCGGTTTCGGTCCGCGGAGGGGACGAATGTCCCAACAATCCGGGACTTCGGTCCCTTTCACGGCCGGCCGTCCAATAGTGAGATATCCCAATGGGATTCAAATATCCCGGCATGACAAATATCGGAAAGAGGTATGGCAATGAGTACTTCGCAACAGGCCCAGACCAGGACGCGCATGTTCGCCCGGGTGATTGGACCCTTCCTTGTCATCGTGATTGCCACAACTGTGGCCCGCACGTCGGATATGCGGACCCTCCTCTCGGAGTTCGACGCGAACTTCGTATGGCCTTGGGTCACTGGCGCGTTCGTTCTGCTGAGCGGCTTGATCGTCGTCGCGCTTCACCAGTACTGGCGTGGTGCGGCCCCTGTCCTCGTTTCAGCAATGGGATGGTTGACGGCCCTCAAGGGGGTGTTTCTGATGGCTTTTCCCAAGACCTACGTCTCGGTTGCCGACTCTGCCCTTGATGCGACGAGTTGGTGGTGGACCGGCTTTGTGATCATGGGACTGATAGGGCTGTACCTCACCTACGTCGGTTGGGCCCCGACACCTACCCGGTCCACGGCGCAAGCGACAGGCTCGGTTCCGGATCTGCCGCGTGCCGCATGATCGAACCCCCGGAACTGACCACCGCAGCACCCGCGGTGGTCAGTTCCGGTGATCAACCTCGTGTTGCGACCGACTTCCGGGATTAGCTCGATAGGCCTTCCGGGCGGGGTTCGGGGCCGAACCGGAAAAGACGGCCCGTCAGCGAAGTCGGGAGAATCCGAACGTAGTGCTGTTTCAACGTAGCGGTCCAAGGTAGCAGCTGCGCCCGCTGCGCCTCTTCGATCTCCTCATCGGTACGCAGCATGCGGGCCGTGCCCTTCACGACAACGCTCCAGCCCTCAACAACGTTGTGGTCGTCGGCCTCGAAAAGAACCCGATTGTTGATGGCAGCGCTGACCAGCTTGGTGCCCTCCGCCGTGCGGAAGAGCACGGTGCGGCGCTGGACGACGAAGTTGACCGGAAAGATCTCGGGCTGCCCGTCGACGCTTGTGACGAGACGCCCTAACGCCACACTTGCCAGCCGATCCCAGCTTTCGCTGACCGAAAGGAGGGTGACCGGCTTGCAATCCGACCGCTCGTTAGTCACCTTGTCACCATATGTCCGCCTCGGGTGGTTCTTACAGCGCCCTTCGTCCCCGAAGCGGAGGACTTCCGACCCTGTTCGTGGCAGCGGACAGGGTGGACAGTGGCCTCATGGAGCACTTGACAGCTCTGGATGCCAGCTTTTTGGCGGCTGAGGACTCCGACCCGCACGTGAGTCTGGCGATCGGTGGGGTGTCGATCATTGCGGGACCAGTTCCCCGATACGACGAACTCGTCTCGGCGTTCGCCGAGCGCATACGCGCGATCCCCCGTTGCACCCAAATACTCCATACTCATCCGCTCGACCTCGGATCACCCGAATGGGCGGAAGACCCACAGTTCGACATTTCGCATCACGTATATCGTGTCGCACTACCGGATCCCGGCGCCGACGCCGAACTGTTCCGGATGATCGCGACAGTCATGCAACAGCGCCTCGATCGTGAGCGTCCATTATGGGAGTGCTGGATCATCGAAGGCCTCACCGACGACCGGTGGGCGGTCCTGGTGAAACTTCATCACTGCATCGCCGACGGCATTGCCGCCACCCAGATGCTGGCACAGCTCAGCGACGGTGGTCCGGGCGATACTTTCGCGGGCAATATTCGCGCTGCCAAGGAGCCAGAAAGGCCAGCGCTGCACGTGCCCGCGCTGAGCATGAACCTGCTGGCCTGGTTGTCGGGGACTTGGCATGTCGCGGTCGCCGCGGCCGCTGCCGCAGAACACGCCGCGGTCGGCGTGACCGAGCTGACGTCGAGTCTGCTGAGTTCACCGCCCAGGTCGTCGCTGACTGGGCCGGTGACAACCCTGCGGCGCTACACCGTGGCCCGAGTCAAACTCAGCGAGATGCAAAAGGTTTGCCGGGCTTTCGATGTCACGCTCAATGATGTGGCACTGGCCGCAATCACCGACAGCTACCGCAATCTGTTATTGGGTCGCGGAGAAGAGCCGCGCCATAATTCGTTGCGCACCTTGGTCCCTGTGTCGGTCCGGTCGATGAAAGACTTACACCGAACCGACAACCGTGCCTCGGCGATGCTACCGCTATTGCCCATCGACGAACCAGACCCGGTCAGGCAACTCCAAATCGTGCACTGCCGGATGATGAAAACCAAGGACAGTGGCCAGCGGGAAGGCGCCAGCGCCTTTCTATTGATGGCCGATACAATGCCATTTGCATTGTCGGCCTGGACCATTCGGTTCCTGACCCGGTTGCCGCAGCGTGCGGTGGCCGCTTTGGCGACCAATGTTCCCGGGCCACGTAGTCGGCAAAAGCTGATGGGTCGTGAGGTGCTGGAGGTTTTGCCGGTGCCACCGATTGCCCTGGGCCTGCGCACCGGCATCGCGATGGTGAGCTACGCGGACAGTTTTGTTTTCGGTATCACCGCTGACCACGACAACGCACCCGACGTCGATCGGCTCAGTACCGGCATCGAACACGCTGTTGCTCGACTCACGGAGCTCAGCCTGCCCCGTCGACGCCAGCGCAAAGGTGCCGGCACTCGAAAGCCCGCCTGACGGTTTGAGGTATCGCGTTGGGTGCGTCCTCACGAGAACTTGACGGTATGACCAGGCACCAGACGCTGTACCTCGCCACGACACTCGATGTCGATCGCATAAGACTGCTCCGAGTCCGAGCTGACCTTAGCCCGGCGTCCGTTGACTTCCAGGTGCAGACGATGACCGCGATACCGCAACGGAAATGCAAGTTTTCCAAGTGCTTTCGGCCACAATGGACTCAGCACGATGCGATCGGAGCGAAATTCCAGGCCGGTGAAACATCGCTGGATCAGGTCGACGCTGCCGGCCATCGCAGCCAGGTGAATGCCCTCGGCGGCAGTACCGCCTTGAATGTCTGCGATGTCAGACAGCAGGACCTGGCGGAAATATTTCAGCGCCTGGTCCCGGTTACCGCGGGTCAGCACCCAGGAATGCACGACGGCACTCAAGGTCGATCCATGTGAGGTGCGGGACCGGTAGTAGTCAATGGTTTTCGGGATCTGTTCCGGCGTGAATCGGTAGCCGAGTCGAGCTAACAATTCACGGAGCTCGTCGGCGGAGAGCAGATAGAACAGCATCAGCGCATCGGCCTGCTTCGACGCCTTGTAGTGGTTGACGTTGTCGTTCTCCGCCTCCAGAATCCGGTCCAGACGACCGATGTTGCCGTACCGCCGGCGGTACGCAGGCCAATTCAGCTCGGCCAGCTGCTCGTAGCCCTCGAATTGGCTAATCACGCCGTCGTGAAACGGCACGAACATGCGGTGGGTCACGTCCTGCCATCGGCCGATTTCCGGGCTGTCGATGCCGAGCCGTTCCAACAGATCGATCCGGTCCGACAACGGCAGCAACTCGAGCGCTTCCATCGCCCGCAAAATCACCCAGACCACCATGACGTTGGTGTAGGCGTTGTTATCGACGCCCTCGTAGAAGCGTCCGGGATAGCCCGAGTGGAACTCGTCGGGTCCGATGACGCCGCGGATCACATAGCGTTCATGCGCGCTGTCGAAGCTGGCCATACTCACCCAGAATCTGGCGATTTCGACGAGCAATTCCGCACCGTAGTCGACCAGATAGTCGATGTCGCCGGTCACCTGGTAGTACTGCCAGACGTTGTAGGCGACGGCGATGCCGCTGTGGTGGGCGCGGGCGCTGGGGTCGGGGTTCCATCGGCCCGATCGCGGGTTCAGGTGCAGCTCTGGACTTTCTTCCCGACCGTCGCTGCCGGATTGCCAGGGAAACATCGCACCGGCGTAGCCGGCTTCGGCGGCGGCGCGGCGGGCTTGAGGCAACCGCCTATAGCGATACTGCAACAGGGATCGGGTGACCATCGGGAGATGCATGTTCAGGACCGGAAAAATCAACAATTCGTCCCAGAAGATGTGCCCGCGGTAGGCCTCGCCGTGCAGTCCCCGCGCCGGCGCCCCGACATCGAGGTCAGCAGTGCGTGGTGAGAGGGTTTGCAACAGGTGTAACAAATGCAGGCGCACGATCCGGAGTTCGTCGGGGTTGTCACCGATGTCGATGTTGAATCGTTCCCACAGTTGTCCCCACATGAGTTTGTGATTTCGCAGGAGCTGAGCGAACCGACCGAGTTGGCGTAGGTCTCGCTCAGCCTCGTCGCCAGGTTGGGATATCGCTCGGTCGCGGCCGGTGACGATGGTGGCGACCTTCTCCAGAGTCACCGATTGGCCGACCGTCAGGTCGACTGCGATTTCGTGACCGATGCGGGTTGAATCCTGTACCGGACGATAGTCGGCGCGCACGAGCGTGCCGCTACACCACACGGTGGTGCGAGCCGCGACGGCGACCGGTATCCGCGATGTCACCGTGATAGCCCCCAAAAGCACGGAATCATCGGACAACTCGCCCACTGCAGTCACTGCCAGGTGCTTACCGGACAGATTTCGGTAGCGCTTTACCAGGCGGTTCTGCACGTCCCCATCTATTGTCGACCGAAATTCGATTGTTCCTGACCAGTTTTCGGCACTCACCGTTGTTTCCAAGGCGGCCACGTGGGGTTGGTGCATTGATACGAATCTGCGTTGGGTCACCGCGCTGACACGACCCTGGGGGTCACGGAAGCGGAACTCTCTGATCAATATCGCCCGCCGCAGGTCCAAGGTTTGCACATACGACAACAGCTCGACATTGCCGGTGTCGAACCACGGCCCGGCCTCGATCCGGAATGTCAACGGCAGCCAGTTTGGCAGGTTCACCAGGCTTTCGTTGCTGACCGTCCGGCCCTCGATGCAGTCAGTGAGGCGGTTGTAGATGCCGGCAGCGTAGGTGCCCGGATAATGAACGTCTCCCGCCGTTGACTCCGGTGCACAGCCGCGCGTGGCGAAATACCCGTTGCCCACCGTGCACAACGCTTCGCGCAGCAGTTCGGCACCAGGGTCATACCCCCCGAAGGTGATTGTCCACGGATTACGATTTTGGTCGCGCGCAGCGGCTAGCTCTTGTGCCAACCGATCGAGGAATTCGCGAACCGCGTCGGGACCGCCCAACGCGAACCGGGCGGCCGAGGGGCGGTCGCCGTCCTCGTCGTGGCGCACGACGATCCCGACGCCATTGTCTCGCACCGCGTCGAACGCGTCCTCGTCGGTGAGATCGTCGCCGATGTAGACCGGCAAGACCGGATCGGGCTGGGCGATCCTGTGCAGGATCCACTGCAGCATGGTGCCCTTGTCCCACGCGATATCCGGCCGCAGTTCGACGACCTTGCGTCCGGCGGTGACCCGAAGGCCACTGCGCTGGCCCACTGCATGTACGGCGGCTGTCACCTCGCCGACCGCATCCGGTGCGGCATTGCGGTAATGGACGGCTACCGCAAATCGCTTGTGCTCCACGCGAACACCGTGGGACTGGGCAAACCGTGCCCGCAATTCGGCTGCCGCCCGCCCGAGCGCATCGACGGCCGACGCAGCGGCTTCGTATTGCTGCCGGGTGCCGTCAGGTGCGGTCAATTCAAAGCCGTGACTGCCCGCGTACCAGATGCCCGGCAGACCGACACGCGAGGCTACGTCGGCCAGGTCACGTCCGGAAATCACAGCAACGTCGCACTGGGCGACCAACGCCTCAAGCGCGTCCGCGGCGCCTTCGACCAAAGTGGCGGCGTCGGGATCGTCGACGATGGCCGACATGGTTCCATCGAAGTCGAGCAGTACCGCGACACGTCGAGCCGCGGCCGCCGCGGCGATTTGGCCATACGATGCCAGCGCATCGGGAAGCGTCGAAATCCGGCGATCACCGGATCGCACCGCGATACCCGCGAGGTCGTCCACCACCGCATCAGCGCCGTTTCGGCGCAGCTCGTCGCCACCCTCAGTTCTGTCGATACCGATGACAAGGCCGAAGCCCGCCTCACGGCCTGCGCTCACCCCGGCCGCGGAACCTTCGATGGCGATGCATCGGCCGGCCGGCACATCGAGGCGCCTTGCGGTCTCGAGCAATACGGTCGCCTCCGGGGCCCCGGCGCCTTCAACCTGAACAGGAAACACGTCGTCAATAACACCGGCAGTAGTGACGCCCTGTTGGCAATCAGGGCGCGACGAATGCACGCCCGTTCGCACCCCGGCGTCGCGCAACTTACGTACGAGTGCGACGACGGAAGCAACCACTGCCGCATCCGTCCCTACGCCGTCAAGATCGAAGACCACCGCGTCGTAGTAGCGCGGATCGACCGTCACCGTCATAACCACCGCCTCGAACCCGGTGCTAATGGATTGTCAATACCTCGCCGAGCGGCCGTCGCGGTGTCGCCGCAGGAAGGTCTTCCATGGGTGGTGCTATCCCAGCGCGGATCAACACCTGCGGCTCCCCGCGTCCGCCAATAAGCCCACGCACGATGTCACGGCTTTGGTCTATTTCGATCAGATGGGTCAGTGTGCAAGTCGCCATACCGGCCATCGTGCACTCAAGCAGCACCGTGGACAGAGCTTCGCCGCAACCTAGTGCGTCGCGGCGGCTGTCCTCAGCAGTGGACAGCACAACGATCTTTGACCAGTCCACGGCGACGTCGGTGCGACGCTCGGCCGCACCACGACCGGGAAAGTCGCGCGCCACGTCGACGCGTCGGCGTTCCGAGTCGGAAGCCAGCGCGTCTGGCGGCACGCCTTCAGACAACGCGAATCGTGATGTCCACCATTGGAGTTCGGCGTGATATGACGCATCGTCGCGGCGCAGCGCTTCGGTGAGCTGCGAGGCTCTGGCCAGTTGCGGCCGCGCGTCATCGGCGAGCACATCGACCATTGCAATGCCTTCGTCGACACAGCTGCACAACACTGGTTCAAACGACAGCCAGTACGTGGGACGACCTAGGGGAAGCCGATCCGTTCGCCGCTGCAGGATCACGTCTGCGCGCTGGCGGGCAGTGTCGGTGACAAAATCGAGTGGTGTGAATTCGATCGACGCCAAATGGTCCAAATCGTTGGGGTTGGGAAACAGATCGACAATCGCGTGCCAACCGGCCGCCATCATCGCGACACGAAGATGATCCAGGACCGCGCCGCAACTGATAATTGCCTCTCGACCGGAACGATCCGCGCTAGGCACCCTCCGGTGCTGATCGAGGAAAAGCTGCAACACTTGGCCTTTGAAATCCCAGCTCCACGGCTGGCTGTTATGCACCGATGGAGCGCGGCATGCCAACAGCACCGCCGTCTTAATGACGGCGATGTCGGGCACCGTTTGAGGCATGTCGGCTCCTTGGTTGCGCTCTGCCGTCGACCCTAGCCGTCGCTGCGCAGGGTCCGCAGAGTCCTTGGTCCCGACGGAAAGACCATTGGCCCGCGCCCACATCGAGGGCTTATGGCGAGGTCGCGAGTGACTTAAGCCTCCTGAACCAAGGAATCGAATTCTCCTAACGTTGGCGGTAACGGCCGCAGTGACCGTTGTCCTAGTTGTGAGGAGACGCAAAATGTCTGCCCCGACAAGTCCGGGCATCTTGGTCGGCGTTGACGGATCACCTGCCTCGAACTACGCCGTCGATTGGGCGGCCCGCGACGCCGCGATGCGTAATGTCCGGCTCACGATCGTGCATGCCGTCAAGCCCCTTGGAGTGACGCTACCGAAAGCGCCGATGCCCACGGCGTTTGCGCGGTGGCAGTTAGAGCGGGGGCAGGCGATCATTGACGACGCGGTCAAGATCGCACAGCAGAGCACCCCAAGCGGCGGTCCGGTCAAGATCGAAAGCGCGGTGGTGTTCGCACCCATCGTTCCGACCATGGTCGACTTGTCTAAAGAGGCCCAGATGGTCGTCGTGGGCTCCCGGGGGCGAGGGGCATTAGCCCGCACGCTGCTCGGCTCGGTGAGCTCAAACTTGATACAGCACGCGCACTGCCCGGTTGCGATCATCCACGACGAAGACCCCTTGATGACGCATCCGGCCCAGGCACCGGTGCTCGTGGGCATCGACGGATCGCCGATGTCGGATCTCGCGACCGCGATCGCCTTCGACGAGGCCTCGTGGCGGGGTGTGGAGCTCGTCGCTCTGCACGTCTGGAGCGACGTCGAAGTGAACGATTTTCCCCCTATCGACTGGCCCGCGATGAAACCCCAAGCGGAGGAGATCCTCGCCGAGCGTCTGGCCGGTTGGCAAGACCGCTACCCCGAGGTGAGAGTGCGACGCCTGGTCGAATGCGACCACCCCATTTATCACCTGATAAAGCAGTCGGAATCGGCACAGTTGACGGTTGTCGGTAGTCACGGATGGGGCGGGTTTGCCGGCATGCTGCTGGGGTCGGTCAGCGCGGCGCTGGCCCACTCGGGCCGAATGCCGATCATCATCGCTCGCGAGTCATAGCCGACAGCGCGTTTCGGGTCCGTTCGGCCTGATGCAGTACTCGCCCGACAACTGACTCACGGCAATGATCGGGCGAACCGGAGAGCCGGGCATTCGAACGTTTCAGGATCAATCCAGGCCATCGCCGTTAGATTTGGTACTTGTGACGACTCTGCACGATTCGCCGGATGTGCATCGCCGGGCCGGTTGGCTGCCGCGCGATCACGGCGACTTGGAATCGTGGCTTACCGGTCACCGAGAGCGAGTGCAGGCGCAAGGCGAGCGGGTCGCGATGCATCCCGTACTCACGGAATTTCAGCGACTGGTCGACACCGATCCGATCGTGCACATGTACGTACATCAGATGATCGAACAGGTGCCGCGCACCAAGCCGTACCGCAACCGCCACCTGCACAGCTTCGAGCAGATGCTACGGCTGATCAACGGGGTCTTGACAATGGCACCGGAATATGGCGAGAGCGCGGTGGTCTTGCCGCTGTGCGCAATTTTCGACTGGACGATGGGCACACCGGCGGGATTCGCGGCCTTCCGCGACGCGCGGATCAACGCGATGCTCAAAAAAATCTTGACCGCTTGGTGCGGATTCCTCGACAGCGCCGCCTCGCTGTATGTGCTCAACGATTCGCCATCCGGCTGGAAATGCCCTGCCGCCCGCCGCGCGATCAGCATCGAGCAATTCGAGCACGATCCACAGGACGCGCACTGGGGCTTTGGCTCCTGGAACGACTTCTTCACACGGCGCTTCAAGGACGGTAAGCGCCCGGTCGCCTCGCCGGAGAACGAAAAGGTGATCATCAGCGCTTGCGAGTCGACGCCCTACCGCATCGCCACGGGGGTCAAGCGACACGATCGTTTCTGGATTAAAAGTCAGCCGTACTCGCTCCAGAATATGCTTGCCAACGATGAATCGGTTGATGAGTTCGTAGACGGAACTGTCTATCAGGCATTTCTAACGGCGATGAACTATCACCGTTGGAATAGCCCAGTGGCCGGGACGATTGTCCGGGCGTTTGTCGAAGGGGGCACCTATTATTCAGAGGCCGTTTCGGAGAGTTGGGACGTGCTGCTACCCCCGGATTCACAGCCCTACCTTGCGCATGTCGCGGCGCGCGCGATCATCCTCATCCGGGCCGACGATCCGGTCATCGGCCTGCTGGCTTTCGTCGGCGTCGGGATAGCCGAGGTCTCGTCCTGCCTCATCGACCAGAACATTGTGCCCGGCTACCACGTCGCAAAAGGAGAGGAACTCGGCTACTTCCAGTTCGGAGGGTCGACCTACTGCCTCGTCTTTCGCCCAGGCGTGATCGCCGATTTCGCCCTTGCCGCCATTCCGCGGGCGAACGATTCAAATATGCCGCAGGTCCCTGTTCGCTCGAAGCTCGCCGTTGCCTCGGAGCGGGTTACCCGCCGATCGGCCGCTGGTTGACCTCTCTAGGACGCAACGCCACTAGGACGACGCCAACACCGAATATCAGCCCGGTGACCCACGGAAAGCGGCCCGATGGAGCGAAGCCTGCACCAGCGAACAACCAGATACCATAGGCCGCCATGGCGGCGCCGGCCAGCATAACCGGTTCGCCCCACCGGGTTGTGAGCGACACTCCCACCATGGGTAATGGCGCCGCGAAAAAGCTTCGCCGCCACCATAACACCGACATCTCGGCCGCTGTCAGCATGGCCAGGATGATCACCCATTCCAGCCGGGTCAGCCACCACGCCGCAGTCCCTTCAATCGGTTGCGGCAACAGTCCGAAGGGGTAGCCCACAAGTGCCACGATGATGACCGGCACCATATGCCAGAGGTAAAGGGCCATCACATTGGCGTTTGCGGTGTGCAGCACACGCTGCACGACACCGGGGCGAAGCATACGGTTGAGCAAGGGTGCGATCGCCATCGCCGCACCGGTCTGCGCGCATGCAAATGCCAGCATTGCCACCGAGGGCGGCGACGAGTTCTCCACCGTTTGGCCGGGAACACCGATCATGCTGACCGGATAGTGCGCGAGCCCGATGAGCAATGCGAGCGCGGCCGCGGACCCGGCGGCGAGCACGACCGATCTGGTACCCGCTAACATTCCGCCGTGCCAGGCGATTCCGAGCTGATACAGCAGACCCCAGCACATCAGGTAGTTCAGTGCGCCGATGTAGGGCACGCCTCCGTGTATCGAGACGACGTCCGTCACCGCGAGTACCGCTGCGAGCGTCATCGGCACGCGCAGCCCCCAATGACGATGTGCGGCAATCGCCATGGGCGTCAGTGATACCACGACCATGTAGACGGCGAGGAACCACAGGTGCATCGCCACCGCCCAACCGGCGTAGTCGAGCGCGGGCCGGGCCACGCCACAAGCAGCGAGAATCATCACAACTAGCGACACCAGTCCGGCGTAAACCGCAGTCGGACCTAGCACCCTGGCCAGCCGATGCCGAAGCCAGGTATGGCGCGGGATTCCGTCGAGTTCGCACCGATGCATCCACGACACGGCACCCGCGTAACCGGCCACGAGGAAAAACACCGGGACTGCCTGGAAGGGCCAGGTCAACCATTGTGTCCAAGGCTGGTCGACCAGCGGGTTCTGCCGACCGAACTCGCCTTCGCGATAGGTCACACAGGCAGCGAGCCAGTGGCCCAGCACAATGAGACTGACACCCGATACCCGGTAGAAGTCCACCGCCAGATCGCGGACTTGTCGGGCGGTATCGGGCTGGTCCATCAGTTCGCGCCCGTCGCAACTAAGGGCACGTCGCGTCGAGATCCGCAGGCGCGGCGACGAGGTCGAAAATGCGCTCGACGTCGCCGCGATTGCAGACAGCGGTCCCAGGTGTCATCAGCATGGCGGCGCCGGCTGCGATTCCATAGCGAACGGATTTGGCGAGCGGCCATCCACGCGTTAAACCAACCGTGATCGCAGCGACCATCGCGTCCCCGGCGCCCACACCACTACCCGAACGCATATGAATCGCCGGAAACCGTTGGCTGTCCTGTCGCGTGACCAACAATGCGCCCTCAGCGCCCACTGATACCACGACATTTTCGGTGAACCCACGCTGGATCAGTTCGCGCGCCGCGTCGATCTGGTCTTGTTCCGCCGTCAGTTCGCGCCGCACGCATTCGCGTAGTTCTCGTACGCTCGGTTTGAGGAGGAACACGCCCGACGTAACGTGCTGCAGACCGGTACCCGACGTATCCAGGATCAGCCGCGCTCCGATGTCTCGGCAGACGTCTGCGACGCACTGATAAAAATCGTTAGGTACACCGACCGGCAAGCTGCCGCTCGCCACGACGAACTGCGCGGATTTCGCGATATAGCGCAGATCGTGGACGCACTGAGCGCGTTCGGCGAAGCTCAGCCGTGGTCCTGGCAGGACGAACCGGTACTGCTGTCCGGTGCTTTCTTCATTGACAGTGAAACTCTCCCGGGTGATACCAGCGATGTTGACTCCGTGAAACGGAACCCCTTCCTCGGCTAGCAGATTGGTCAGCATATCGCCGGCTTGGCCGCCAACGGGAAAAACCGCTACGGCCGGAGCGCCAAGCACCCGCGCGACCCGCGCCACGTTGATGCCGCCGCCGCCAGGGTCATAGCGGGCACCCTGGCAACGGATCTTGTCCGTAGGCCGCACCTGCTCTGCGCTGGTCGTGATGTCGAGGGCAGGATTCATCGTCAAGGTCACGATTTTGGTCCGATGGCCATAGGGCGCCGCGACTGTATCCATCGTGTACCTCCGGTACTCCACTGGCTTTACAAACCACTTGGGTAGGTTTCCGGCGTCTCGCCGGTGATCCATTGGCTTGTCGCGTCGAGCGGCTCGAGCGCGTGCGTGTTCTCGATGTGAATCATCGCGTCGAACTGATGCATCGGACGGACGTGGTAGTAATGGCTTTGCCTTTCGGTCGAGGGAAGGTAGATCACGCCGATGGCGCGGCCTAGCCTGACCACATCCAAGGCTGTTGCCGCGCCGCCGGCTGAAGACACCATGAACGCGCCTTTACCAGATTCGTGGAACAGTTCCTCCACGCTGCCCGGCAGCGCCGGCCGAACCGCTTTCCGTTCGGCCGCGCCGCCCCATTCGCTGGCGGCAGTCACGGTGCCGGTGTAAGTGCTCAGCCCGATCAATCGGCAGTCGTCACCAAAGCGTTCGCGGACGAGTTGGCCCAGCGTCAGCTGACCGTCCGCAGACACTTCGGTCACCCGCGCGTCGCCGACATGAGAATTGTGTGCCCACACGACAATTCGCGCAGACCCGGGCTCCTGGTGGCGATCTAGGTGCGCCAGTAGCGCCTCCAGCGTTTGGGCCATATGGTTGTCCCGCAAATTCCATGATGTGACGCGCCCGCTGAACATCGCGCGGTAGTAGCGCTCCGCATTGCGCACCACCTGTGCGTTCTGCTCCGCGTAGAACAGCTCGTCCTCGGCGAGTAGCCCGTCGCGGCGTGCGTAGTCAAACGCGTTGCGTTGGATATCGACGAGTTGCTCGATAGCCTGGCGCTCGCATGATGGCCCGGCTCCGAAAGCAGCCCCGAATCCGTACGCCTGACCATCATCAGCCGAGACGTGGTCGAAGCACGCGTAGCGCGCTCGGGCGCGGGCCGCGGCCACCGGATCGATCTTGTCGAGGTAGCAGACCACCTCATGCATTGACCGATGCAGGCTGTAGAGATCCAGGCCGTAGAAGCCGGTTTGGCGGCCACAGCCTGCTTCGCACCGCTGGTTATTGGCCCGCAGCCATTCGACGAAGTCGCGGACCACCGCGTTGCGCCACATCCACGAGGGAAAGCGTTCGAAACCCCGCAATGCTTCCTCCGCGGTGGTGTCCGCGCTTTGCCCGCGCGCATAACGATTGACGCGGTAGGCATCTGGCCAGTCGGCTTCAGCAGCCACCGCGCAGAACCCCTGATCCTCGATCAGCCACTTGGTGATTTCGGCTCGGGCCTCGTAGAACTCGTGGGTACCGTGCGAGCCCTCCCCTATCAGCACGATGCGCGCGTCACCGACCAACTCCGACAACGCTTCTCGCGGTGGAACACCACCCGGTGCGTCAACGGCGAAGCGTCGGATGTTCTCGGCCGCCGTCTCTGCGACCGGCACCGTCTCTCGCACCGGCGGGGTGGCCAGCAGTGTACGGACCTCGTCGTCGCTAACTTGCCGGAAGTCCCAAAACGACGCGCCTACCGCCAGAAACGGGCTAGGCATTGATGCGCAGACCATGTCGTCGACCAGGCCGGCGAATTCGCGGCAGGAGGACTCAGGCGCCGCCGGTACCGCAATTACGATTTGGGCCGGTTCGGCATCGCGCAGGGCTTGAACTGCGGCCAACATGCTGGCGCCAGTCGCCAGCCCGTCGTCAACGAGGATCACCGTTTTTCCGGTCACGTCGATTGGTGGGCGGCCATCGCGATAGGCCGTTTCGCGCCTGATCAGCTCGCGGGCCTCGCGTTCGGCGACATCGCGTAACTGCTGAGGGGTGATCCGCAGGCCTCGTACGACGTCGTCGTTGATCACCACCCGACCACCGCTGGCCAGTGCGCCCGCAGCGAATTCCTCGTGACCCGGTACACCGAGTTTACGCACGATGAACGCATCGAGCGGCGCCCGTAGCGCAGCTGCGACCTCCCACGCGACCGGTACCCCGCCACGAGCCAGGCCCAATACCACCACATCGGGCCTCTCGCGGTAGGCCTGCAGAAGGCTGCCCAGAACCCGGCCCGCTTCGCGCCGGTCGCGAAATACGCGGTCCGGTGCGTTGTTGCCGATACGCATTGCTTTGGTCATGCTCACAAACCTGCCGTGTGCTATGGATAGGCCGGATCCAGGTACGCACCGATTCGACCACCAGCACCGACGGCCCAGTAGGGACTGAAGTCCCGGGTTTGCGGGCCCTTCGTCCGCACTTCATCGCCACTACGGAAAAGCGGGCCACGGTGCGACGCGGCAATGAACTCACATGCCGAAGTGCGTGCGGCGAACCGCCGCAACGGCCTGCGGTGGCCCACTCACCTCGATCTGCGCTGCAGCTTGACGTCCAAAGATATATAAGAGGAGTTCGCCCGGCGACCCGCTCAGCCGAGCCATCAGTTCTCCTGATCGAACCGTCACCCGCTCGGCGTCTCCAGGCCACTCAATCTCGAGGCCGCACTCCCCAAGCCGCCGAGTCAGGTAGCGGCTCCCGCGGCGAACGTTACGCCACAAGGCGGCATCCAACTCTGGCGAAAGGCTGCGAGGCCCCTGCCCATTGGCCCTCCGAACGTCCTCATGGTGAACAAAGAACTCGTTGAGGTTCGCCAAGTCGCGGACCCATCCAATGCGGAAAATTCCGACGGGCGGGCCGGACCGGATCCGCGCGATGAGCCACGTGAACTCGCTGCGCGCGGCCAAACCGGCCCTACGCGACTCGGCGAACCGTCGGAAAGGACCCGGCAGAACGATGCATGGGCCGGCCACCAGGCCGTGCTCTCGCAACACGATGTGGGCAGCCAGATCGTGGGCACTCCAGCCTTGGAGCAGCGTTGGAGCAAAAGGACCGAGCTCGTCGAGCAGATCACAGAGCTCACGGCGTTCCTGCATGTCAAGCGGAAGACTAGCTATGTCGCCACAGTCTACGTTGCCCAGCAGCGGACTACTGGGCAACAAAGGACTTCCGGCCCTAGGTTTCCCCCGGCATATCTCCGAGCGTTGTGCCATGAAGCACAATCTGATCCGCCTGGCGCTGTTAGGAACGTGGCTATACGGTGCCCGCCGCTACTACCGCAATTGGGGTGCCACCAAAGAAGAGTGCAAAACGACGCTGCCCGGCGATGAGCTGGTGCGAGCCCCTGCGGCGCAGACGACTGGGGCGATTTCGATCGATGCGGCTATCGACGAGGTTTGGCCCTGGCTGGTGCAGATTGGCCAAGATCGCGCGGGACTTTACAGTTTCGAGACGCTGGGAAATTTGATCGGACTGCGGCTCCATAACGCCGACCGGATTCACCCAAAATGGCAGCGACTCGATATCGATGACGCCGTCCGACTGGCACCCTCGGGTTGGATGGGTCTACGCGACGGTGTGGCGCTGCGCGTCGTGGACTTGGTTCCGCAACAGCGGATCGTTCTACGAGCGGCGTCGCCTGAGCTTCCATGGGATGTCGTGTGGTCGTTCCACATCATGCCGCACTGGAAAGACCGCTGCCGCTTGATTATTCGCCTCCGGTCGGGATTACGGCACCCCGGTGAGATATTGGCCGCCGAATTCGCGGGCCCGGTCACGGCACTGCTGACGCGCGGCATGATGATCGGGATAAAGCGCCGTGCCGAAACACATCCTGCGTCGCTGAAGATTGCAGGGGCCGGCGCCGCGAACGTCGTTTGACCCACGATCACAAGACGGCGAAGCAGTCTCCGCCCAGATCTCCGATAGGAAAACCAGATGCCCAATCAGCCAACCCATCTGGGAATCGTGGTCGGCGTCGACAGTTCTTCGACATCGAGGAATGCCGCGCGGTGGGCGGCACGCGAGGCCATCATGCGCAATGTCCCGTTGACAATCGTCCATGTCATCTTCGCCCAACCCTGGGGGCCCGCGCTATTCGGCCAACGCGCTGCTCCCGTCGCGGCTGAACCCAACAGGGCCTGCTGGATCGGGTCTTACTCGGCTCGGTCAGCACCGGGTTGATCCACCACGCTCACAGCTGCGTCGCAGTGATTCACGACGAGGCTCCGCACTCGTTACAGCCGTATCAACTGCCGGTAGTGGTCGGCATCGACGGATCGCCGGCATCAGAGTTGGCGACCGCGACAGCATTCGACGAAGCTTCCCGGCGCGGCGCGGAACTGATCGCTCTGCATGCCTGGAGCGACGCGGATTTGTCCGACCTCGGCAGCACCGAATGGTCGGCCCAGCAAGCTGGCGCGGTCGAAGCCTTGGCCGAGCGCTTGGCCGGCTGGCAAGAGCGCTACGCCGACGTAAGTGTGGAGCGCCGAATTGTTGCGGATCGTCCGACCCGGCACCTACTCGATGCTGCCGAGTCCGCCCAACTCGTCGTCGTCGGCAGCCATGGCCGCGGTGGATTCGCAGGAATGCTGCTGGGATCGGTGAGCACGGCAGTCGCGCAAGCGGCCCGGGTACCGGTGATTGTGGCCCGCCCCCACTGAGCCGACAAAACCGTGCAGACCACCAAAGCCGATGTCACCGGGTCGAAGGCCTGCGAAACCAGAGGACCAACGACCCTACAAGCGCCTCCCGCGTCGTCCTACGTTCGAGCTTGACCAACTAACGGGAAGGGCACCATGCGCGCCGCTCGCTACGTCATGACAGCCAGCCCACTAGCGCTAGTGCAAACCATGGCCATCGACAAGCTCTGCGCCACAGAACTATCGGAGGTTTGAATATGGTCGGTATTCCGCTTGGCAGAATCGCCGGGTTCCCGGTGAGCGCCAACTGGAGCGTACTGGTCATCCTCTGGCTATTTACTTGGAGCCTGGCCTCGACATTGCCCACCAGGGTTGCCGGGTATTCGACGGCGACCTACTGGATCGCTGGGGCATGCGGTGCGGTGGTGCTGCTCGCTTCGTTACTGGCCCATGAGCTCGCCCATGCGATTGTCGCCCGGCGCGCCGGCGTCAGGGTAATCGACGTGACACTGTGGCTATTCGGAGGTGTCACCCGGCTAGGCGGTCAAGCGAAGACTCCGCAAGCCGCTTTTCGCATCGCGGTGTCAGGCCCGGTGACCAGTTTGGCACTGGCAGCGGGATTCGCCTCTGCCGCCGCGGGATTGAGCACCATCGGCAACGCCCACATCGTGACCGGCGTCCTATGGTGGTTGGCCGGCATCAACTTGGTGCTGGGCCTGTTCAACCTGCTGCCGGGTGCACCGCTGGACGGCGGCCAGGTTCTGCGAGCTTGGCTGTGGCGACGGCACGGCGATCCGGTTCGCGCTGCCCTCGGCGCGGCGCGGGCCGGGCGCGCCGTCGCGATGATCCTGATCGGCTTCGGATTCCTGGAATTTCTTGCGGGGGCCTTTGTTGCGGGCATCTGGTTGGCGTTTATCGGATGGTTCATCTTCACCGCGGCTCACACCGACGAAACGGGGATCTTAGCCCGGACCGCGCTCACCGGGGTGCGCGTGGCCGATACGATGACTTCTCACCCGCATACGGCGCCCGCCGAGGTTACGGTGGAAGATTTCATCGAACGATATCTGCTTGGTGATCGGCACTCCGCGTATCCGGTGAAGGCTGCCGATGGGTCGATCTCAGGCCTCATCACGCTGGCTCAAATACGTCAGGTTCTGCCGAGTCGACGGTCCGAAACCCTGGTGAATGATATCGCCGTACCGCTGGACCGCGTGCCAACAGCGGCGCCGAACGAACCGGTCACCGCGCTGCTGGAGCGCCTGAGCACCGATGGACAAAGTCGCGCCCTGATCGTCGACGGAGGCCGTGTCGTCGGCATCGTCACTGCGAGTGATCTCACGCGATTGGTCGACGTGTATCGGTTGGCGCGGCCCCGCGCCTCCGCTGCCGACGGGTATTAACCGCTCATCGAGTGCGCTCGGAAAACAGGAGGAGCCATGAACGCCAGTGAAAATCAAGCGGCTGTCATCGTGGGTATAGACGGCTCCCAAGCGTCGATCCACGCCGCGCAGTGGGCAGTCGATGAAGCCCTCGACCGGGGTATCCCGCTACGACTGCTGGCCGCCATCAAGGCCACTCATCCCTCCAACGAAGACTACTACCGCGACCTCAAACACGCTGAAGCGTCGCTTCGAGCAGCAGAAGCCGTGGTTGAAGCGACGGGATTGCCGGTAAAGGTCGAAACCGAGATTCACCGTGGACAGCCCGCCGCCATTCTCGTTTCGGAATCTCGCGACGCCGACCTGCTCTGCGTCGGTTCCGTTGGCATCGGCCGCTATTCGCGCGCGCTGCTGGGGTCGACGGCAACAGATGTCGCAGAACAGGCGCATTGCCCGGTGGCGGTGATTCGTTCACAGCCCGACCAGTCGCGAAAGCAAATTAACTGGGTCGTGGTCGCCGTTGCCAATAACGCGAACGACACCGTCGTCGACCAAGCCATGAGCGAAGCACAGCTGCGCAGGCTGCCGGTGTTGGCCATCGGCGCCACTCGCCAGGGAATGACCGACACCGCGTCTGACGACCTCGACAACCGCTTGAAGCCCTGGCGACGGTGGTATCCGGACGTCCATGTGTACCCGGTGGCCACAGGCGCGGACGTTGCGCGCTTCCTGCACGACAACGACGAGAGCTGGGCTCCGCTTGCTGTTATCGGCAGCGACGACGCCGGCCGACTCGCCGAGATCATTGGGTCGCACCCGCATCCTGTCTTCCGGCGCAGCGAAGCCTCGGTGCTGATCGTCCGTCAATGAGAGACTCACCGAGCGAAACGACACAGCCCGAAAGCAGATCCGAACACGTCATTTCGGCCAACCGAGGGAGGACAGTGGAAAATGATTGAAGTGCTGCCAGATATGCCGAACGGGGTCACCGGCATTCGCGTTTCGGGCCGGCTACGTGGTGACGACTTGCGCGAATTCAAACCGGCCATAGACGACCTGCTGAAAGCCAGGGACGTGCGAATCGTGGAGGTCATCGCATCCGATTACGAGGGCTTCGGGGCCGGCGGGTTGACCGAGGACCTGAAATTGGGCTTCGGCACTGTCTTGCCCCATCATTCGGCCTTCAAGCGAATCGCGATCGTGACCGATAAGGAATGGGTCGCCCACACGCTGCATGCGCTGGCATGGATAGTCCCCGGCGAGCTCGCGGTCTTCGGTCTCGACGAACTCGAACGCGCGAAGGAGTGGGCCGCCGGCTGATGCACCCGCCATCAGTCAGATGCTGCTAAGTGTCCTTTTGACGATGTCTCGAGCCGCGCGTAGGTGCTTATCAGCCTGACTCATCGATGAGAGGAACTCGCCGTCATAGTCAACCGGCGACCCTGCTGCCACGGCGAGACACATGTGTGCAGCGGAGTGATAATCCTCGATGGCCGCGTGGATTTCGGCAGTGAGTTCGGCATCCGGACTCGGCAGGTGGCTCTGCAGCCCAACCTCGGCGGAATCATGCACCTGCTGGCAGGCCGCCGCCAGCGCGCCCGGACGGAATATGGTCATCGCCTGTTGTACGTCGCCTGCTGACTTCTGCATGTCGTTGAAGTCGTCCTGTGTCGCTGACCACCATTGCTGCATCGCGGTAATACTGGACAGGGTCGGCTGCGACGGGGGGGTGCGCTCCTCCGCGCCCCTGGTCACGACGATGCCAGCCGCGCCACCGGCAAACCAGGTGAGAGCGGTAACGCCTGCTGCTGCGATGATCCACTTGGCCCGGCGGCGCGATGTGGTGGCAGCAGGCGCAGGCGCCGCTGCGGCCGGGGCACCGCCCTGCTCATACGGTGGCCGGCCCGGCAGGTTTGGCTGTCCGGTGGGATAAGTCGCCATCTCATCGCTCCCGCTCGGTTACGTTGCGCAGTTTCGACGGTATGCGCTACCACCGGTGGGTTGGCAGGGTCATTAGCCTCCAACTGCGGGTCTTTGGTCCCGAAATCGCGACCACCAACGATAGAGCTCGTCGACACCCCAGACCGCCAGGGGCATGGGGATGAGCATCAGTAGCATCCAGCCACTGAGCGCCGTGGTTCCGAATATGTATTGCAGCGCCGGTGTATAGACGACCGCCGCGGCGAAGATCAACTCGAAGGCAATGCCACCCAGCAGAAACCGATTGGTGGTAAGCCCCACCGAGCGCAGCGAGGCCCAGGCGGTTCGAGAGGCAAACGCAGTACCAACCTGGCATGCGACGATCGCCGCGAATGACATTGTGGTGGCCTGTAGGTATGCATGATGAAGCGGCGTCCCATCTCCAATTGGGTCGCCATAATGCCAACCGCTGTCCAACAACACCGCAAAGAACGCGGCCATAACCAGCGCGGCTGAGAGACTTCCCATCAATCCCCATCCGCGCCAAAGCAATTGACGCGTGATCACATTTTCTGATTGACTCCGCGGTCGTTGGTGCATTAGACCCGGCTCGGCAGGCTCACGCCCGAGAGCCAACGCCGGCAAGGTTTCAGTCCCGAGATCGATCGCCAGTATTTGGAGCACGGTGAGCGGCAGCGGGATACCACCGCCAGAGAGCGCAAAGATCATGAATGGCACCACTTCAGGCACCGCATGCGCAAAGATGTACAACACAAACTTGCGGATGTTGGCGAAGACTCGGCGTCCTTCGCGGATCCCCGCGGTGATCGTGGCGAAGTTGTCGTCGGTGATCACCATGGTGGCTGCCTCGCGGGCGACGTCGGTACCGCTGCGGCCCATGGCAACCCCGATGTCGGCGCGCCGCAGGGCGGGCGCATCGTTGACGCCGTCGCCGGTCATCGCCACCACATTGCCGAGGTGGTGTAGCGCGTCGGCGATGCGCAATTTCGCTTCCGGCAAGACACGAGCGAAGACAATTTCTTCTCCGCTGGAGAGCAATTCGTCAAGCTGTGGTTCGCTCATCTGGTCCAGTGCCACGCCGTCGACCACGCGGTGCGCGCCGATCCCGATCCGGCGTGCGATTTCGGTAGCAGTCCGCCCGTTGTCACCGGTGACGACATGTACCCGGATCCCGGCGGTATGGCATTGCCGCACGGCGGCAGCCACTTCGGGCCGCGGCGGATCGAGGATACCGATCAGGCCGAGAAACACCAGCCGCTGCTCAGCCGTGTCACGATCGACGTCTGGTTTCTCGTGGGACATATCGCGGGTTGCGACCGCCAGCACCCGCAATCCACGTTCGGCCATTTCATCGACCCGACGCTCCCACGACGACCGCTGCTCGCCATCGAGCGTGCAGAGCGGCACTATGCGCTCCGGCGCACCCTTGGCATGCAGGGCCAATTGGCCATTTACGTTGTCCAAAGTAGACATTCGCATTAGCTGGGATTCGAAGCGGAAAAGCTTGCGACGCTGACTATCCCGCGCCTGCGCGTCAACGTTGATACCATTTTGAGCCGCATATTCGAGCAAAGCGATCTCGGTAGGGTCCCCGGTCTGGCCGGCGCCCAGCGTGGCGGTCGTACACCGAGCTGCCGCACCGAGCAGAGCTTGATCGTCATCTACCGTAGCCACTTCGACGACCTGCATCCGGTTTTGTGTCAGGGTTCCGGTCTTGTCAGTACAGATCGTCGCGACCGACCCCAGGGTCTCCACCGACGACAGCCGTTTGATCACCGCACCTTGCCGGGCCAACGAGCGGGCCCCGGCGGCCAACGCCAGCGTAATCGTGGGCAGCAGCCCTTCCGGGACGTTGGCCACAAGTAGCCCGATTGCGAACAGCAGCGCTGCATTAAGAGTCAGACCCGCCAGCAAGCCCAACGGCAGGAACAACACACCTACGGCAATTGCGACGCCGGCAATCAGCCATGCCACTCGACGGACCTGCCGCTCCAACGGGCTCATGTCGGTACGGACTGTCCGCGATAACGCCGCGATCCGACCCAGCTCGGTGTGGCTACCTGTGCCGTGCACAACTGCGACCGCCGAGCCCGCCACACAGGTCGTCCCGCTGAACACCAACAGCGGCGAATCGATGGGTTGCTCGGTAGAAACAGCGCGGCCGGTCTCCCGCTCGACGGGGTTGGATTCGCCGGTCAGCGCTGACATGTCGATTTCAAGGCTGCCCCGGATTAGCCGAGCGTCAGCGGGAATCCGGTCGCCTTCTTCGACGAAGAGGACGTCGCCGGGTACCAGCTCGCGGGCAAGCACCTGGGTTCGGTGTCCACCACGTAACACCCAGGCTCGTTGGGGCAGATACGCGCTCAGTGCCTCCACGGCGCGCGCCGCATGTTGTTCTTGGACGAATGCCAGCACCGCATTGAGGACGATCACGCCGACGATCGCAGCCGCGAGTACAGGGGATTTCGACACCGCCGCCAAGACGGCCGCAACCCACAACAATAGCGCCAGCGGGTGGATGAACTGCCGGATGAGACTGCGCAACCAGTGTCGAGTGGCAGTAGTCGGCAGTTCGTTCGGACCGTACACCTGCAGCCGACGCGCGGCCTCCCGTGAACCTAAGCCGGTTTTGATCGACACCCGACCATGCACCAGTTGCCAGGGCGGCCCTTGGGTGGCGCTGGTTTTATCTGCCATCGCGATAGCCCTACCGGGTACGGACCACGACTACCGGAACCCTCGCCGACTGCGCCACCGTGGCGCTAGCCGAGCCGAGGAGCATACCGTCGAAACCGCCGCGGCCGCGGCTACCGAGCACCACCAGTTGCGCCCGCTGAGATTCCTCGATCAGCCAGCGAGCCGGCGTATCACAGACGAGTCGCCGTTCGATCCGGACATCTGGGTATCGTTCCTGCCAGCCGGCCAGACGTTCGCTGAGTGCCTCCTGCCCTTGGTCCTGATACGTACGCCAATCCATGCCGAGGATCGGGAAGACCGCGACATCGCTCCATGCATGCAATGCGACGAGCGACAACCCCCGCAGCGACGCCTCCTCGAAGGCATAGGCGGTGGCACCTTCGGACGCGGGTGAACCGTCGATACCCAGCAACACCGGGCCTTCGGGTGCACTTGCTGACACTTCATCGGCGTGGATAACCGCTACCGGACAGTACGCATGATGGAGCACTCCGCTGCTGACCGAACCCAACAGAAGGCGCCCGAGCACACCCCTCCCGCGGCTTCCCACGACCACCATCCGAGCCTCCTGCGAGGCGTCGACAAGCGCGTGTACCGGATTTGCATACAGGATCTCGGTCCGCACCTCCAGTGGCTGCGGCTTATCCATGGCGTCGGTCAAATCATTGCGCGCCTGCACGATAACGTCGCGCGCATTGCTTTCTTGCCATTTCGCGATAGCGGCCTGTTGTGCTCCGATCGGCCAGCTGACAATTACGGCTTGCACGACATGCACCAACGTGACGGCTTCGTGGCGCATCGATGCTTCGCGGGCTGCCCAGCGCACCGCGGCACGTGACTCCGCCGAACCGTCGACGCCGACCACAATTCCGTATTTGGTTTCTGTTTCAGACATCCCGCCTCCTTCCATTCGGCTCGTGCAAAAGCGAGGCTAGTTACATTCATCTTGTCCCGGAAGGGTCGTTAGCCCCCATCTGCGCGGGCCACGCTTACCTAAACGGAACTGCAACGCAGCTATTCGCGGTCGCCCAGCAACGTGGCCACATGGTCATCAACATAGGTCGACAGTTCACGCGGCGGCCGCTGATAATTGCCGCTTATCACCGGGCGGGTGGGCAGCATGACTATCGGCTTAGCCACGTCGTGATAGTCGATCGTGGACAGCAAATGGGCCATCATGTTCAGCCTGGCGTGCTTTTTGACATGAGCTTCCACCACATACCACGGGCTCACGGGGAGGTCGGTGTGCACCATCATCTCGTCTTTGGCGCGCGAGTAGTCTTCCCACCGGTAGACCGATTCCAGGTCCATCGGCGTTAGTTTCCATTGGCGGACCGGGTCATTGAGCCGGGCTTTGAAGCGGCGCAGCTGTTCCTCGTCGGACACCGAAAACCAATACTTTCGCAGCACCATCCCGTCTTCGATCAGCATCTGTTCAAAGAGTGGTGTTTGCCGCAGAAACAGCGCGTGTTCTTGCGGTGTACAGAAACCCATGACTTTCTCGACGCCTGCACGGTTGTACCAGGACCGATCGAAAAGCACGATCTCGCCCCTGGCGGGCAGATGGGCGACATAACGCTGGTAATACCATTGGCCGCGTTCACGGTCAGTCGGTGCGGGCAACGCTACGATCCGCGCGATCCGCGGATTGAGGTACTCGACGACCCGCTTGATGGTGCCGCCTTTGCCGGCACCATCGCGGCCTTCAAAGATCACTACGATACGAGCGCCGGAATGGCGGACCCACTCCTGCAACTTGACGAACTCCGTTTGCAGTCGGAACAATTCGGCCGCATAGACATCGTTGGGAATTCTACGGGTCGACGGCTTCGGCTTCTTGCGCTTCTTCGTCATTACCGGCGCCCCGCTGGCAGTTGCTTCGCTCACTTCTCTTCCCGCCGTGACCTTCAAGGGACGAAACTCTAAACTTCGGTCCTTCCTGTGCTCGACCGTCGCCGACCCGGTTAACAGATGCCAGGGTCCTTAGTCCCTCATGTCGTGCCGAACTACCCGGCTAACTGGGCCTTGGGACCACTTCGCCCAGGCCGCATTAACGAGCACACTGCGCTCATGGGGCAAACCGACAGATCGGGCCGACCGCCACCGACACCGGCTGAGCCCTATGCCGCCGTACGCGAAACCCACACCGGGCTGGTGGTGCTGGCCGGCGATTTGGCTTTCAAGTGCAAAAAACCGATACGCACCGACTTCCTGGATTTCAGTACGCCGGAACTCCGTGAGCAAGCATGCCAGCGTGAACTGAAACTCAACCGGAGGCTAGCCCCCGCAAGCTATTTGGGTGTCGCGCACCTGACGATGCCCTGCGGCGACGCAGCCGAACCGGTGCTCGTCATGCGGCGCCGGCCCGACGCGTTTCGGCTGGCAAGCATGGTGCGACGCGGGCAACCGGTCACCGACGCGCTCCTTGCAATTGCGGAGGTGCTGGCCCGATTCTATGAAACCGCCGGACGCGGCCGAGCCGTCGCGGGGGAGGGCACCGTCGATGCTGTCAACGCCCGGTGGAAGGCCAACATCGCGGAGTTGCAGCAATTCGCCGACACGGTCGTAGAACCGCAGCGTCTCGATACGGCCGATCATCTGGCCGCGCAATTCCTGGCCGGCCGCGCCCCGCTGTTCGCCGGACGCATCGCAGAAGGACGGATCGTCGACGGGCACGGCGACCTGCTCGCCGACGATATCTTCTGCCTGCCCGACGGCCCGGAGATATTGGACTGCCTGGAGTTCGACGATCACCTTCGATACGTCGACATGATCGATGATGCGGCGTTTCTGGCCATGGACCTGGAATTCCTGGGGTGCAACGATCTCGCCAAGTTTTTCCTGGATCAGTACAGTCGGCTGGCCGCCGATCGAGCGCCGCAGTCGCTGACGGATTTTTACATTGCCTACCGAGCGCTAGTACGAGCCAAAGTCGACGGCGTGCGAGTTAGCCAGGGTCACCCGGATGCCAATGCAGATGCGTTGCGCCACATCAATATCGCGCTCCAGCATCTGCACGCCGGCGCGGTGCGGCTAGCCATCGTCGGGGGTGGGCCCGGTACCGGCAAGAGCACCCTGGCGCAAGGGCTGGCGCAGCAGGTCGGGGCGTACGTAGTCGCTACCGACGAAGTGCGCCGAGACATGCAAAGTTCGGGGGCTATCAGCGGCGGGACCCGCATGCTCGACGCCGGACTGTACACGGAGGAGAACGTCGGCGCCGTCTATGCGGAGGTGCTGCGCCGCGCAGCCCTGCATCTGGCCAATGGCCGGTCAGTGATCCTCGATGGAACCTGGCGAGATTCCCGTCGCCGCAGCCAGGCGCGGCAGGTCGCGGCTGAAACACATTCCGCCATCCTGGAGCTGCGATGCGAGACACCGGTGCGTACCGCCGCAAGACGGGTGGGTGCCAGGAAGGCGGGCAGCGTTTCCGATGCCACCCCCGAGATCGCGTGCGCTTTGGCCGACGATGCTCAGCGATGGCCCGAGGCGCACCGCATCGACACCAACCGTGCCCCATCGGAGGCGGTTCGCACCGCCGAGGATCTGTGGCGTGGCCTCTGCTAGTGCGCCCAGCAAACTGACCGCTATGAGGGACTTTCGTCACACGCGCTGGTGTCCACTGGCCGCTGCTCAAAGCCCGCTGCGTTACTAGCGTCATCCCTGCTACTGATCGCCACGTCCGGGAGAAGCCATGGGAACTCAATATGTTCGGGACATCGCCTCGCTACGGATCGGCGACGCCGACGACGCCGGTGGCAAAGGCGCCAACCTGGGTGAGCTAGTGGCAGCTGGGCTGCCGGTCCCCGGTGGCTTCGTACTGATGCGGGTGGGTTATTTGGATTCGATGACGGCCGGCGGCGTCGACGCAGACCTTGCTGCGCTGCACACCGAGGCGTTGACACGGGTCGGCGACGCTGGCCGTCTGGATGAACTCTGTCAGCGCATGCGGGCCCTAGTGGCCAAGGCGGGCGTGGACGACATCGTTCGCGACCAGGTAGTGAGTGCATACCAGCGGCTCGGCACCGACGTCGTGGTTGCGGTGCGGTCCTCCGCCACCGGAGAAGATGGCCGCGATGCGTCTTTCGCAGGTATGAATAGGACGATCACGAACGTGGCCGGCGTCGATGCGCTCATCGATGCAGTGCAGAGCTGCTGGGCCTCGCTGTTCACTCCGCGCGTGCTCACCTACCGGGCCACCCGCGGGTTCACCGCCGATCCGGCGATGGCGGTGGTGGTCCAACAGATGGTCGCGCCCGAGCAAGCCGGGGTCGCGTTCACCAACGACCCCAGCACCGGCGCTGATCACATCGTCATCGAAGCTGCGTTGGGACAGGGCGAAGTGGTGGTGTCCGGCAAGGTGCAGCCCGACACCTATGTCATCGACAGGCAGACATTGCAAGTCGTCGACTCTCAGGTCGGATACCAAGATTTCAAGATCGTTTCCGGTCCAGACGGCACCGACGCCGTCGTCGAACTTGGCCCGGCACAAGCCAACTCCCGTGTTCTCAACGATGACGCGTTGCGCGGGATCGCCGAGTTGGCGATCGCCACTGAGCGGCACAACGGTTGCCCGCAAGATGTTGAATGGGCGATTTCGTCGGGTAAAACCTGGCTGGTGCAAGCCAGGCCAATCACGGTGCTGGCTGGCGCAGCCGCCGGCGCTTCGCGCCGCGGCGAGGTTCTGGTACGTGGTCTTCCCGCCGCGCCAGGGTCTGCCTCCGGCGCAGTACGGGTACTGACCCGCCCGGAAGAGGGCACTCGGTTGACCGACGGTGAGGTGCTGGTCGCGCCGATGACCAACCCTGACTGGCTGCCGACCATCCGCCGGGCCGCCGCACTGGTTACCGAAACCGGAGGAATGACCTGTCACGCCGCGATCGTGGCACGCGAACTGGGTGTGCCGTGTGTGGTCGGCGCGCGGCGCGCCACCACGACCCTTCGCAGCGGAACGGTGGTCACCGTCGATGGCACGCGCGGAGAGATCGTCGCCGGACGCGCCGCCACCCCACAGGTCTCGATCGCCGACCGGACCGCACCGCCCGTCGCTGCGGCACCTGTCACCGCCACAAAGGTCTACGTCAACCTGGCGATGCCGGAAACCGCCGCGGCAGTCGCATCGCAGGACGTGGACGGGGTGGGGCTGTTACGTGCCGAATTCATGCTCACCCAAGCGCTTTCCGGGCGACACCCACGCCATCTCATCGCACACGGTGAACAGGCCGGCCTGGTCGATGCGCTGGCGGAATCGGTGGGCCGCATTGCGGCAGCGTTCAAACCCCGGCCGGTGATCTATCGTGCGACGGACTTCCGCAGCAACGAATTCCGTGGTCTCGTCGGCGGTGAGCAGTACGAGCCCGTCGAACACAACCCGATGATCGGCTACCGCGGCTGCTACCGCTATGTCAAAGAACCGGACCTCTTCGCGCTGGAGCTTCAGGCGATCGCCCGGGTTCGCGAGCAAAACCCCAACGTGCACCTCATGATTCCATTCGTGCGGACCCGCTGGGAGCTCGAGGAATGCTTGTCGCTGGTCGACGCCAGCCCACTCGGTCGCCAGCGCGGTCTGCATCGCTGGGTGATGGCTGAAGTTCCGTCGGTGTTGTACTGGCTACCCACCTACATCGGGATGGGTGTCGACGGCGTGTCGATTGGCAGCAACGATCTGACCCAGCTGATGCTGGGTGTCGACCGGGACTCCGACGTGTGCGCCGAACTGTTCGACGAGTCCGACCCAGCGGTGCTGGATGCCATCGGCCAGATCATCGCCATCGCACGCAAGTTCGGTATCTCGTCATCGCTATGTGGGCAGGCGCCATCTACCAATCCGATGTTCGCCGAACACCTGGTTCGGTTGGGCATCACATCGGTGTCGGTGAACCCGGACGCTGCAGCCGCGGCGCGGCGCGGGGTCGCCGCGGCTGAGCAGCGTCTGCTGCTGGAATCGGCACGCGGTGGCGACTCCAGGTGACGATCCGCGTTCCGCTGGCAGTCACACTCGCCGCACTGATCGGCGGCTGCGTCGCCTGGTTGCTCGAGGCCCGCAGCGCTGCTGAAATATGCTGGGCTGCGGGCACAGTCATTGCAATTATACCGGCGGCATGGTGGGTGGCCGCAACGCTGCGACACGGCAAGCTGGGTGTGGACGTGATCGCGGTGCTCTCACTGGCCGGCACGCTGGCCGTCGGCGAATACTTGGCCGGCGCGCTGATCGGCGTCATGCTCGCCACTGGCCGGTCGCTGGAAGCCGGAGCAGAGCGCCGGGCGGCCAAAGACCTCCATGCGCTGCTCGATCGGGTACCACAGTTCGCGTGGCGCCGCACCGCCGACGGTGTCACAAACGTGCCGCTTGACGACCTGGTGGCCGGTGACCTGCTGGTAATCGGCCCGGGTGAGATGGTGCCGGTAGATGCGCAAATCGTTTCCGAATCAGCGGTTTTCGACGAGTCAACACTCACCGGTGAGTCAGTTCCCGTTCAGCGTCACGCCGGACAGCGGGTACGCAGCGGCGCCATTAACACCGGAGCTGTCATCGAAATCACGGCAATGGCGACCGCCGCAGACAGCACCTATGCGGGCATCGTGCGCCTGGCCCAGCAGGCAGCTGCGGAAAGCGCACCCGTGGTGCGCCTTGCCGACCGCATCGCCGCGTGGTTCGTACCGGCGACGCTGTTAGTGGCCGGCGCAGCATGGCTGTTCAGCGGTATACCCACCCGTGCAGTGGCGGTGCTCGTCGTCGCGACACCGTGCCCGCTGATCTTGGCCGCGCCGGTGGCGATCGTGTCCGGGATGTCACGGGCATTGCGTCTCGGGCTGGTGATCCGCGGCGGCGGAGCGCTGGAAAGCCTGGGCCGCGCCACCACCCTGGTGCTGGACAAGACCGGAACCGTGACAGCCGGCCATCCGCGCGGCACCGATGTTGTTGTAGCTCCCGGTTGGACGGTCACCGAGGTGCTTCGACTGGCCGCATCCGCCGACCAGTTCTCACCGCACGTGCTCGCTCGTGCGATCGCCGACGAAGCGGCATTACGGAAGTTGTCACTGAGCATGCCGATAGACGTCGCCGAGGAAGCGGGTATAGGAGTCACCGCAACCGTCGACGGACACGTGGTCAGCGTGGGCGGCCACGAACTTCCTTGCGAGCCGCCGCCATGGGCCGCCGCGGCGCTGTCACGCGCGAGCTTGGATGGCGCTGTGGTGGCGTGGGTCTTTGTCGATGCCCAACTCGTCGGCGCGATCTTGCTGACCGACCCGCTGCGGCCGGACGCGTGCCGCACCGTCCGGCGGCTACGGGCTGCCGGTATGAGCCGGGTCATCATGCTTACCGGTGACCGCCCTGCTCCCGCAGAGCAAGTCGGCGTGGTACTCGGACTCGACGAGGTACGGGCGCGCCAATCCCCCGCTGACAAAGTGGCCGCCGTGCGATCGGAGGCACAGCGAGCTGTCACCGTGATGGTTGGCGACGGGGTGAACGACGCACCGGCGCTGGCTGCAGCCACCGTCGGCATTGCGATGGGAGCACACGGCGCGACGGCGAGCTCGGCAGCCGCCGACATCGTCTTGACCACCGACCGGCTTGAGCGGCTGGCCGATGCGATGGTGATCGCCCGCCGCTCGCGGGGGATCGCGCTGCAAAGCGCCATCGCAGGGATGGGATTGTCGCTACTGGCGATGGCATTCGCGGCGGCCGGCGTACTGGCACCGGTCCTCGGCGCCCTGTTGCAAGAGGCCATCGACGTCGCGGTGATCCTCAACGCGTTGCGGGCGCTGCGAGGCGCAGAGGCTATAACGGCCCTAGGTTCCGAGGCCGAGGAGCTGATCCGCAGGTTTTCCGCCGAACACGACCAGATGCGGGACAGCCTCGAAATATTTCGCGACGCCGCCCAGCGGGTGAGCAGCGGAGGACGTCGCGCGGCGCTGCCCGCGCTGCGCCGTGCCGACGAGTTTCTGCGCCACACCTTGCTGCCACACGAGCGCGCTGAGGACCGTAACCTTTATCCCGCACTGGCCACACCGTTGGGCAGCCCCGAGGCCACCGCGACGATGAGCCGCATGCACGCCGAGATCGACCGCCTGGCAGGCAAGTTGCACTCCCACGTCCAGATCGCCCAAGCCGAGGGCCGTATTCGCGACGACCAGATCGATGATCTGCTGGCCTGTCTTTACGGGCTGCACGCGCTGCTATCCCTGCACTTCGTCCAAGAAGAGGAGAACTACTTCGTGCTGCTGCCGAGCGCCTGAGACTGCTGCGTTCAGGGGACGACTGCCCTTTGACTTGATGACTTTCGGCACTAGGTCCTCGCGCTGATCAACAACGACCATCGACGTGTCGTCGCAAAGAGAGGAATCGCCATGCCGCAGCCTGCCGCCGAAACACTCGAAGCCGAATTGGATGCGCTGGCATGTGAGTTCCTCGGTTCTCGGTATGCGGGACCAGGTTTTGCAGACTGGCCGATTGACCGGCGTGTGGCTGCGTACCTGGTGCACCGCGGCTTGACCAATATCGCCGATGACGGAACGCTCTGCGCGACACTCTTGGACCTGGTGATGGCCAATATCGCTACGGCACGAAGCAAAAAAATTCGGCCAGAGCCTGTCTAGGAGCACCGTGAAGATCATCCGCAAGACACCTGCCGATTGGACGATTACGCCGCATCTGTCGGATTACGAACAGACACGGGCAGTTTTCGACTGGTCGCAGGTTCCGGCGCTGTGCAAAGGCATGGGCGGTGATGGTTGCAACATCGCCTATGCCGCAGTGGATCGACACGCGGACGGCCCATCTGCGACGCGACCAGCGTTGCGGTTCATCGGTGAGAGCAGCTGGGAGGGCGCCATCGCCACCCGGGATCTTAGTTACGCCGAATTGACCCGGCTGTCCCGGCGCTTCACCAACGTGCTGCGTTCTCTCGGTATCGGCAAGGGCGACAGGGTGTTCACCGTCATGGGCCGCACACCCGAGCTGTATATCACGATCATGGGCGCGCTGCGCGACGGCTGTGTTGTCTCACCGCTGTTTTCAGCATTTGGCCCCGAACCCATCGCTACCCGGGTCGGTATCGGCGAGGCCCAAGTGCTGGTCACGACGAAGGCGATCTACCAGCGCAAGATCGCGGGAATCCGTAGCCGCCTTACCTCGGTGCGGTATATCTTCATCGTCGACGGCTATGGAGGCCCTAACGCCGTACCCGATTCGCTTGACTTTTGGCAATGGATGGATGGCGCCGACGACGAAGCACCAATCGAGCACACCACCGCCGACGATCCCGCCTTGCTTCACTTCACCAGCGGCACCACCGGAACACCCAAGGGTGCGCTGCATGCGCATGGCGCGGTGGTGATGCACTACGTCACCGGTTTGTACGCACTCGATCTGCATCACGAAGATATTTTCTGGTGTACAGCTGATCCGGGCTGGGTCACCGGAATGTCTTACGGCGTGATCAGCCCATTGCTGCACAGTGTCACCTCGATCGTTGACGAAGCGGAGTTCGACGCAAAGCGCTGGTACCGGATTCTGCAGTCTCAAGGTGTAACGGTCTGGTACACCGCCCCCACCGCGGTGCGCATGCTGATCCAGGCCGGGCCGGAACTCGCCCATCAGTACAGCTTCCCGCGGCTGCGGTTTATCGCCAGTGTCGGTGAGCCGCTGAACGCTGAGGCGGTCATCTGGGGAAAAGACGTGCTGGGCTTGCCAATTCACGACAACTGGTGGCAGACCGAGACCGGCGGCATCATGATCGCGAACACGCCAGCGTTCGACATCAAACCCGGGTCCATGGGCCGGCCCCTTCCCGGGGTCGACGCGTATGTAGTGCAGCGCAACGACGACGGCACCGTCACCGTCGTCGACGCGCCCGGAGCCGAGGGTGAACTCGCCCTGGCCCGCGGTTGGCCATCGATGTTTCGCGGCTACCTGCATGAGGACGAGCGGTACCGCAAATGTTTCACCGACGGTTTGTACCTGACCGGTGACTTGGTGAAGCGCGACGCAGACGGGTACTTCTGGTTCGTCGGACGAGCCGACGACGTGATCAAGTCGGCTGGACACCTGATCGGGCCGACCGAGGTGGAGAACGCGCTGACCAGCCATCCGGCCGTCGCCGAGGCGGCGGCGATCGGTAAGCCTGAGCCCACGGTCGGCGAGGTGGTGAAGGCCTTCGTGCTGTTGAAGACCGGCTACACCGCCGACGATAAACTGCGCCGCGAACTGTTGGGGCAGGCCCGAAAGCGCCTCGGGGCGGCGGTCGCACCGAAGGAAATCGAGTTCGTCGAAACCTTGCCGCACACTCGAAGCGGCAAGATCATGCGTCGCTTGCTGAAGGCACGCGAACTCGGGCTGCCCGAGGGTGACACTTCCACGATCGAATCCCCGGCCGAGCACACCGGTCAGGAGGTGTCGCTATGACCGACCGTGAGTTGGCCCGAGCACTGCTGTCGTCGATGGTGCGGGTGCGCCGGATGGAAGAAGAGTGCGCCAAGCTCTACGGCGAAGCCAAGATTCGCGGGTTTTTGCATCTCTACGTCGGAGAGGAAGCCGTCGCCGCCGGCTCCCTGAGCGTGCTGGGTCCCGATGACGCGGTGGTGGCCACCTATCGCGAACATGGGCACGCGCTGTTGCGCGGCATTCCGATGGACTCGATCATGGCCGAGATGTTCGGTAAGCAGCAGGGCTGTTCGCGCGGCCGCGGTGGGTCCATGCACCTGTTTGACGCAGCCACCCGGTTCTACGGCGGGAACGCCATCGTGGCCGGCGGGTTACCGCTGGCGGTTGGCTTGGCGCTGGCAGATTCGATGCTGCACCGAAACCGGGTGACGGCATGCTACTTCGGTGACGGAGCGGTCGCCGAAGGTGCTTTCCACGAATCACTGAACATGGCAGCGCTGTGGAAATTACCCGTATTGTTCTTGTGCGAGAACAACTTCTACGCAATGGGCACCGCGCTGAATCGCGCCCAGTCACAAACCGATCTCACCGCCAAGGCGTCCTCGTACCAGGTGCCCAGCATCGCAGCCGACGGGATGGACGTCATCGCCTGCCGCGATGCCGCCCAGCACGGCGTCGATCACATCCGCGGCAGCGGGGGGCCGTTTTTTATCGAATTTCGCACCTACCGGTTCCGTGCCCATTCGATGTTCGATCCCGAGTTATACCGGGACAAGGCCGAAGTCGAGCTGTGGCGCAAACGCGACCCGATTCCCGCATTCACCGAGCGGTGGCTGCGGGACGGCACTTTGGTAGCCGACGACATCGTCACGATCGAGCAAGCCGCCAGCCGCGAAGTCGAAGAAGCGGTGGCCTTCGCCGAAGCCGGAACATGGGAGAACGTTGAAGATCTCGAACGTGATGTATTGACCCCCGTCGTAGAGCCGGCGCGATGAAAACCAGCTACCGAACCGCCGTGCACGACGCCTTGCGTGACGCATTACGCGCCGACCCCCGGGTGGTGCTGATGGGTGAAGATGTCGGCCGGTACGGCGGAACCTACGCCGCATCGAAAGGTTTGCTCGACGAGTTTGGGCCGGACCGGGTGCGCGATACACCGCTGTCCGAGTTGGGTTTCGTCGGCATCGGAATCGGCGCTGCGTTGGGCGGGCTGCGCCCGATCGTCGAGGTGATGACCGTCAACTTCAGCCTGTTGGCACTCGATCAGGTGGTCAACACCGCTGCGGCATTGCGGCACATGTCCGGCGGCCAGTTCTCGGTGCCGCTGGTGATCCGCATGGCCACCGGGGCGGGCCGGCAGCTGGCCGCCCAACACTCACACAGCCTGGAACCCTGGTATGCGCATATCCCGGGCATCAAGGTGATCGCGCCGGCCACGGTGGCCGATGCCTACGGCATGCTCGGCGCTGCGCTGGCCGATCCCGATCCGGTGGTGATCTTCGAACACGTGCAGCTCTACAACACCTCCGCTGATGTCGACGGCCTGACCAGCACCGACATCTCGCGGGCGGCAGTGCGCCGCGAAGGATCGGACGCCACCGTGATTACTTACGGCGGATCGCTACCCAAAGCGTTGGATGCCGCAAACGAGTTATCACTTGCCGGAATCGACTGCGACGTCATCGACCTGCGGGTGCTGCGACCGCTTGACACCGATGCGATTCTGGAGTCGGTGCGCAAAACCCATCGTGCCCTAGTGGTCGACGAAGCCTGGCGGACCGGCAGTCTGGCCGCCGAAATCAGCGCGCGAATCGTGGAAAATGCGTTTTTCGACCTGGACGCTCCAATTGGCCGGGTCTGTAGCGCCGAGGTGCCAATGCCGTACGCCAAGCACCTCGAGCAGGCCGCGCTGCCTCAGCCGGACAAGATCGTCGCGGCCGCGCAAGCCCTGTTCGGGGATGGCACATGATCGAGTTCAAGATGCCCGCACTTGGCGCGGACATGGACGAGGGCACCCTAAATGAGTGGTTGATCAAGCCAGGCGACACAGTGTCGAAAGGCCAAGTCGTCGCTGTCGTCGAAACCACGAAAGCCGCAGTCGAAATCGAATGCTGGCATGAGGGCGTGGTCGGTGAGCTGATGGTTCCCGTCGGCCAAACCGTGGAAGTGGGCACGGTATTGGCGACGCTGATGGAAGCCGGCGAATCCGCACCGGCCCGGCCAACGAAGACCGCCCGCAAAGCCAAGGCAGCGCAACCGGGCACAGCACCGCCAGCACGAAAACCTACACCGGTCGGCGGGAAATCCGAACCGCTTCACCGCCGCTGGATATCTCCCGCCGCACGCCGGCTTGCCAACTCGCTCGGTATCAACATCACCGCCGTCAGCGGCACCGGACCGCAAGGTGCGGTGACAATCCACGACGTCGAGCTCGCTGCCGCATCGGCAAAACCTGAGCAGCCCAAGACCGCAGCGGCAGATCGGGCTGCGGCAATGCGGCGCTCGATTGCGGCCGCGATGAGCCGGTCCAAGCGCGAAATCCCGCACTACTATCTGGCCCACGAAATTCGGCTGGAGAAAGCGCTGACGTGGCTGACCGAACGCAATGCCCAGCGACCCATCACGGAGCGCGTGCTGCCGACCGTATTGCAGTTGAAGGCCGTCGGCTTGGCGGTCCGTGAGTACGGTGAGTTCAACGGATTCTGGCAAGGCGACGCATTTCAGCCGGCGCAGGGAGTGCACGCGGGGGTGGCCATCAACTTGCGCGGCGGCGGTCTCGTCGCGCCAGCCATCCACGATGTGCCCGACAAAAAGCTCGACGACTTGATGGGTGACCTGACCGATCTGGTTGCCCGCGCGCGGGCCGGCTCGCTGCGCAGCTCGGAAATGTCGGATCCCACTATTACGGTGACCAACCTCGGGGACCGTGGAGTGGATGCGGTTTTCGGAGTGATCTACCCGCCCCAGGTGGCGCTGGTGGGCTTCGGCAAACCGGCGCAGCGAGTGTGTGTCATCGAGGGCGGAATCCATGTCGTCACCACGGTGCAAACCACACTCTCAGCGGATCACCGCGCCACCGACGGCCACCGCGGTGCATTGTTCCTCGCGGCGATCGACGAGCTACTCCAACACCCCGAATCCCTGGAGACATGACACCATGACAACTACGAAAAGCCTTCGTGCAGAAGTCTTATCGGTGCTAACGGACATCGCCCCGGAGGTGGATCCGGCCGAGCTTGACGACGATCTGTTGCTGCGCGACCAGGTGGACCTGGATTCGATGGATTGGCTCAACTTCTTGGTCGGCATTCACAAGCGCTTACATGTCGACATCCCCGAGGCGGATTATGCGTCGTTGCGGACCCTCACAGACGTCGTTCGCTATGTCGAGGAGCACGGGGCGCCCGAGAACCGGTGAGGCTGCAGTCCCACGCGGCGTTGAACCCCTTTTGATGGCGAAGTTACAAGTGCAGGTATATGACCCATAGCCCTTGGCGCTAAGGGCTATGGGCTCTAGTACCTGCAGTTGGCACTGCGATTAAGTGTCATCGAGGGTTGACGACGAAGACTCCCGACCGGAGGTGATCAGATGCGATCGCACAGAAAGAATCTCGGGATCGTCGTCGGTGTGGACGGATCACCGGCGTCGAGAGCCGCTGTTGAGTGGGCCGCGCGCGACGCGCAGCTGCGTAGACTTGCGCTGACCCTTGTGCATATGGCCGCTCGGGCGCCGAGTTGTCATAAGCTCACGCGCGAACGCCCAAATCAGCGGGTCCGTCGGATCATGGAGGACGCACTCGCCATCGTCGATGGCATTAGCCCACGCGATGATCCACTCAGCATCAACACAATGGTGACGTCCGCAAGTCCGGTTGCGACCCTGGTTCGCATGTCCGCACACGCCGAAATGATCGTGGTGGGTTCGCGCCGCCAGCGCGCGTGGTGGCGCGGTCTACACCGCTCGGTTAGTTCCGGCGTTCTGCGTCGATCCCAGTGCCCGGTCGCGATCGTCCACCATGAAGCCCGACCGGTGCAGCATCCGGAGAACGCGCCCGTCCTCGTCCGGTATGGCGGCTCAGTAGCGGCTGCGTTACTCGCGCGCGAAGAGGCATCGCGCCGAGGCGTCGAACTCGTCATCTCCGACGACACGGTCTCTCGGCTCATCGAGCAGTCGGACTCCGCACAACTGGCTATTGTCGGCGGCTGGGACCAGGTGGGTGCGGCCGTCGCGCACGCCGCGCGGACGCCGGTCATCGTGGCAAGCTAAATAAGACTGATGACGCGCGCCGCCCAATCAGGACAGCGGCGCCGACCAGAACACGCTGGTGCCGCCACCGGGTGTCGAAGTGATCCGACACTCGCCGCCAATCTGCTCCGCCCGCCGCTGCATGTTCGTCAGCCCGCTGCGGCGCTGATTGTCCGGCGGGATGCCGCAGCCGTTGTCGAGGACCTCGATGCGCAACTGATGATTTACCAGGATGCGCACAGTCAACCGACGGGCCTGGGCATGGCGAACGGCGTTGCTGACAGCTTCGGTCACGACGGCGTCGGCGTGGTCGGCCAGATCGCCGGTGACCGCCCTCAGCGCTCCGGACATCTCCACTGTGGTGGTGAGGTCGCGGTCGTCGGTCAGCTCGGCGACTGTGTTCTGGATTCGGTCCCGAAAATCTGCGCCCGCCGCGCCGGCCGTATGCAACTTGAAGATCGTCGCTCGGATGTCCTCGATGGTGGCTTGCAAGTCGTCGACCGTACCCGTCAGCCGGTCCACAACCTCCGGGGAGCGCGCACGCGCGATGGTGCCCTGCAAATCCAATCCCGCGGCGAATAGCTTCTGGATGACATGATCGTGTAGGTCGTGCGCGATCCGCTCGCGGTCGGCGAGAATCTCCAGTTCGCGGGAGTCTTCGCGGCTCCTCGCCAGCGTCAGCGCAATTGCGGCATGTCTGGCGAAATCACTGACGAGTTCGAGATATTCGTGCTCGAATGGCGGCTTCTCCGCTTTGCGGGCGACGGCGATCACTCCGAGCACCGTGTCGTCCCCACAAAGCGGTATTACTATCGCCGAGCGTTCACCGAGGTCGGTGAATCCTTTGATGGGGTATCGGAATGAGGTTGTAATCAAAGGTGTGCCGCTCCGAACGACCCCGCCCATGGTGGACCTTTCCACCGGTATCGGCTGGCCAATCGCCTGCGGGTTGTACTGCCCTGCTATAGCGGCGACCATGAGGGTGTCGACTTCGTCTGGCGGAAGATCCGGCTCGGTCGGAACCACCAGTATTGCGTGCTCGGCATCGGACAATTCCATGGCTCGGTCCACGATCAGCTGCAGCGACTGGGTTTGTGGTTCCGCGGACAGCAACGCGGTCATGATCTCGCGGCTGGCCTTCATCCACTTCGCGGCTGTGCGTTCTCGCTCGAACAGCCGCGCATTGTCGATGGCGACGCCAGCTGCCGAGGCCAATGCTCGCGCCGCCATTTCTTCAGACTCCGAGAAAACGCGGCCCGGTTGATCGTCGCCCAAGTAGAGATTCCCGAAGACGATTTCGCGCACGCTGATCGGCACGCCGAGGAACGCCCGTATCGTCGGGCCGTCCGCGACGAGTCCGGCCGCATGGGGATGCGTCACTAGATCGTCGATCCGAAGGGCCTGGCCCAACTGCAGATCTCCGAGCCATCGTGCGGTGTCAGCACCAAGACCCTCGAGGATGAACGAGGTCACGGTGCCTTCGGACCCATACCTGCCAAGCGCCCCGCAAGGCGCGCCGGTGAGCTCCATCGCCGCGCGGACAATCCGATGCAATGTCACTTCGAGATCCAGATCAGAACCAAGCTCGCTAATGGTTCGCAGCAAAGATTCCATCTGGTCGCGGGCAGCCAGCAACTCGTCGAGTTGCTCGTGCATTCGGCGTACCAAGTCGCGTTGGCCCAGCTGTGCGAACGCGGATTCGCCCGCGCCACGCTCCATGACCGCAAAAATAGTCCCCGCAGCCTTGTCGCTGCACGAAAACCACGTATTTTGGACCGGCTGCGCGCACCATGGAGCGCATGGACAGCGCGGTAATCGATACCGCCGGGCTGCAGCAACTGGTGTCCGTCTTGATCGAGCGCGGATACCGAGTGGTAGGTCCGACGCTCTCGGACAACGCGATCGTGCTGGCAGAGCTGACTTCGGCAGACGATCTGCCAAAAGGTTGGGGAGTCGACGTAGCACCGGGGTATTACCGGCTCCGCCGTCGCGACGATGCCGCGCTGTTCGGGCACTCGGCCGGCCCGCAGTCCTGGAAGCAGTTCCTGCACCCGCCCAGGCAGCTGTTGTGGTCGTCGGATGGCACCGAACCCGACGAGCAGCCCCGGTATGCGTTCATTGGGGTGCGGGCGTGCGACCTGTCCGCGATCAAGATCCTCAACGGTGTGCTCGGGGTGGGCACACATCCCGACCAAGGCTTTGTCGGCCGGGTGCGGCGGATCTTCGTGGTGGCCGTCAACTGCACCGAGCCGGGCGGGCTGTGCTTCTGCGCATCGATGGGAACCGGACCCGAGGCGGGGCCTGGTTATGATCTCGCGCTCACCGAGCGCATCGAGGACGATGGCTGCCACTATGTGGTCGACGTCGGCACCGACGATGGCGCCGAGGTGTTGGCCGCCCTCTCCCATCGCGGCGCCGAGCAAGCCGAAATCGATTCGGCGCGATGCGATGTCAGCCAGGCAGCGGAACATATGGGCCGTCAGATGCCCGAGGGCGACCTGCGCGAGCTGTTGATCGTCTCCCGCGAATCATCCCGCTGGGAGAACGTCGCGGGCCGTTGCCTGACCTGTGGCAACTGCACCATGGTGTGTCCCACCTGCTTTTGCACCAGCACCGAGGACGTCACCGACCTGACCGACCAGCACGCCGAACGCTGGATGCAGTGGGCGTCGTGCTACGAATTCGACTTCACCTACACCCATCCCGACAGCGTGCGGCAATCGGGTGAATCGCGGTATCGACACTGGATCACCCACAAGCTCGGAACCTGGCACGACCAGTTCGGCAGCACCGGCTGTGTGGGCTGCGGCCGCTGTATCGCGTGGTGTCCCACTGGAATTGATATCACCGAGGAAATGAACGCACTCGCGGGGCTGGCCGATGATCGCTGGCAGGAAAGACCCGATGATGGGCGATGACTGAGGTCGCGGCTTGGCCGTCGGCGTCTTCGCCGATGGCGCCGGTCCCCCATTCCGTGCGCAGCCGGGTCGTCGAGAATTTCGAGTCGGCAACGATCCACCTGGAGCCGCTCGAACAACGCTTGGCGCCACCGACGCCAGGCCAGTTCATGATGTTGTACGCGTTCGGGGTCGGCGAGATCGCGATGTCCGTGAGCAGTGTTCCGTCCCATGCCGACGACACCCTCGGGCACACCATCCGATTGGTCGGAGCGGTTAGCCGCGCCCTCCACGACGCCGAGGTAGGCACGGTCGTCGGGGTGCGCGGGCCGTTCGGCACCGACTGGGGTCTGGAATCGTGCACCGGTCGCGACCTGGTGATCGTCGCAGGCGGCTGCGGACTGGCACCGCTGCGGCCGGTGATTGTGCAGGTGCTAGCCCAGCGGCACCGGTATGGGCGAGCCGTGCTGGTCGCCGGGGCGCGAACACCGCAGCATTTCCTGTTTCGTGACGCGGCAGCCGAGTGGGCGCAAAACCCGCTGCTGGAAGCTGAATTGACCGTCGACACCGCGGGACCCGAGTGGCCCTGGCAGGTTGGCTTGGTCACCGAACCGCTGCGTCGGCTGACATTGGATCCGGGGCGTACCACCGCGTTGATCTGCGGGCCGGAGGCGATGATGAGGTTCAGTGCCCAAGCGTTGCTCGACAACGGCATGGCGGCCCGCGATATCCGGGTCTCGCTGGAACGCAACATGCAGTGCGGGATCGGCTGGTGTGGCCACTGCCAGCTGGGCCCGCTGCTGCTGTGTCGCGACGGGCCGGTCGTGACCTACGACATCGCCGAACCGCTGCTGCGGATCAAGGAACTGTAGATGAGCCCACCGACATTGGCCGTTTGGAAGTTCGCTTCCTGCGACGGTTGTCAGCTGACCTTCCTGGACTGCGAAGACGAACTGCTCACGATCGCCGAGCAGGTGCAGATAAGCACCTTTCTGGAAGCCTCCAGCGCGGTCATCGGCGGACCCTACGACGTGTCGCTGGTGGAGGGTTCAATCACCACCCCTGCCGACGAGCGGCGCATCAGAGAGATTCGCGAACAGTCCAAGGTGCTGGTCACCATCGGGGCCTGCGCCACGGCCGGTGGTGTGCAGGCGCTGCGCAACTTCGCCGATGTCAAGGAATTCGCCTCCGTCGTCTACGCGCACCCCGACTACATCGCCACGCTGGCCACCTCGACTCCGGCGTCGGCGCACGTTACGGTCGACTACCAGTTGCAGGGCTGCCCGATCGACCGGGGCCAGCTGCTCGACACCCTTTGCGCGCTGCTGGTCGGCCGCAAACCACGGCTGCCCGCCAAGACGGTATGCACCGAATGCAAGATGCGTGGGGTGACCTGTGTGCTTGTCGCCGATGGCATTCCCTGCCTGGGTCCGGTGACGCACGCCGGATGCGGGGCGTTGTGCCCGTCGTATCACCGCGGCTGCTACGGCTGCTTCGGCCCCGCCGCCACACACAACTCCGCGGCGCTGATCCCGCTGCTGCACCGCGATGGAATGTCCAACGACGACGTCGAGCAGGTGTTCTCGACGTTCAATGTCACCAACTTCGCGGCGAAGCGAAACGACCAGTGAGCACTCGCACACTCAATGTCGGCGCGCTGACCCGCGTCGAAGGGGAAGGCGCCCTGCGAGTCAGGTTGACTGGCGGCGCCGTCGACTGCGCCGAGCTCAACATCTATGAGCCGCCCCGGTTTTTCGAGGCGTTCCTTCGTGGGCGCGCCTACACTGAGCCGCCGGACATCACCGCTCGGGTATGCGGTATCTGCCCGGTCGCCTACCAGGTCAGCGCTTGCAACGCCATCGAGTCGGCGTGCGGGGTGACGGTCGACCCAGAGCTGGTGGCGCTGCGGCGGCTACTGTACTGCGGCGAATGGATCCACAGCCACGTCCTGCACATCTATTTGCTGCATGCGCCGGACTTTCTGGGCTATCCGGATGCGATCAGCCTATCCAAGGAGCGCCGCGAGTTCGTCGAACGCGGACTGGCACTGAAGAAGGCTGGTAACCGACTGATGGAGCAGCTCGGCGGGCGGGCCATCCACCCGATCAACGTACGGTTGGGCGGGTTCTATTCGGTTCCTTCACGCGACGAGCTCAAACCACTGAGTGAGATATTGCGCCACGCGATGGACAATGCGCTCTACACCGTGCACGCCGTCGCCGAATTCGACTTCCCTGAACTCGAATTCGACCACGAAGTGCTCGCGTTGACGGACCCGAACCACTACGCCATCGAGAACGGGACTATCGCGCGCAGTGCTGGACCAGCCTTCCCCGTTGACCAATTCCTCGATCACGTGGCTGAGTCGCAGGTGCCGCACTCCACCGCCCTGCATGCCACCTTGGACGGTGGGCGCTACCTGACCGGCCCGATGGCACGCTACTCGCTGAATTCGACTGCACTGTCACCGATCGCCCGACAAGCCGCGGACGACGCCGGGTTGGGTGACGAATGTCGAAACCCGTTCCGCAGCATCATCGCTCGAGCGGTCGAGGTGGTATACGCACTCGAGGAGGCGCTGCGCATCATCGCCGAGTACCAACGACCGCCCCGACCATTCGTCGAGGTGCCCGCCCGGGCCGGCGTAGGGCATGGCGTCAGCGAGGCGCCACGCGGGTTGCTGTATCACCGCTATGAGATCGAAGACGACGGTCTGATCCGGGCGGTGACGATCATCCCGCCCACGTCCCAGAACCAGGCCGCCATCGAACACGACATGGCTGCGCTGGTAGCCGCCAACATGGCGTTGGACGATGACACGCTGACATCGTTGTGCGAGCGGGCGATTCGCAACTACGACCCCTGCATCTCGTGTTCAGCGCATTTCCTGACGTTGACGGTCGAGCGGCATTGATCGATACCGCCGTAGTCATCGGGATCGGCAATAGCTTCCGCCGCGATGACGGCGTGGGCCTCGCGGTTGCCGAACGAATCGCGCAATGCGGCATGCCAGGTGTGCGCGTGATGACCGCAACCGGCGAACCGGCGGCAGTGCTGGATGCCTGGAGCGGCGCCGCGCATGCCGTGGTGGTAGATGCGGCGGCCGGCCAGGATGCAACGCCCGGCCGTATCCGGCGTTGGTCGGCGGCCGATCTTCGCGTCGAAGCGGCAGTCAGCTCACACACGCTGGGATTGGCGCAGACCGCTGCGCTGGGTCGCGCCCTCGGCCGGATGCCGGGCGAATTGGTGGTGTTCACCATTGACGTCGCCGATACCGGGCACGGTGTCGGACTGACTCCGGCGGTCGCGGCCGCGGTACCCAAGGTGATCGACTCGATACTCGCCGTGCTCGACCGCCGCAAAGGCTGCTGACCCATCCAAGTCAGCTGAGGACCAAAGTCCCCAACGCGCTCGAACACCGCTGACCGTCCCGATTCCAACTTCTCGTCAGGGCCCAATGGCGCCGCGCAATGGACCAATGGCCCTGCCGCCGCCTGCTTTCACAGAGAACGATTGGTGATTGATAAAGAGCGGAGGTCGAGATGCCTGCCACCATGGTGGAAACCGAAATCATCAAAGGCGCCGTGCGGACAGCCTGTCGCGCCCCGTCGCTGCACAACAGTCAGCCGTGGCAGTGGACGCTGACCAGCATCGGTGAACTTCAGCTGTTCCTCGACTCCAGCCGTGTGTTGCCATCCGACCGGTCCGGCCGGGAGGCGGTCATCAGTTGCGGCGCGGCATTAGGCCACCTTCGGGTGGCGATGGCGGCGACCGGTTGGCAAGCCATCGTCGAGCGATTCCCTAACCCCAACAATCCCTACCATCTGGCATCCGTCCACTTTGTCCCGATGGACTTTGTGACCGACGGGCATCATCGTCGCGCGGGTGCGATCGGTGAGCGCCGCAGTGACCGGCTGCCGTTCGCGCCGCCAGCCAACTGGGAGTCGTTCGAACCGGTCCTGCGCAACGCAATCGACCGCGACGACGTGCGTCTCGACGTGCTGTCCGACGATGTGCGTTCACGATTGGCGCAGGCCTCGCAGTTCACCGAGTCGCTGCGGCTCTACGACTCGAACTATCACTCTGAATTAGCCCGGTGGACAGCACCGTTCGAGTTCTCCGAAGGCATTCCGTACAGTTCTCTGGTCTCGGTGGCCGAACGCGACCGGGTCGACGTCGGACGGGTATTCCCTGCCGCTCATCACCACGAACGGCGCACCGAAATTCCGGAAGACCACGCGACGGTGCTGGTGCTATCCACAGATACCGACACTCGCCGCGACGCGTTGGCAACCGGCGAAGTGCTATCCACCGTTTTGCTGGAATCCACGATGGCCGGCTTCGCCACCTGCCCGCTCACGCACTTCACCGAGCTGCGGGTTACCCGTGAAATCGTCGGGAGGCTCGTGGGCGACGACGACATAGTGCCCCAAATCCTGGTCCGCGTCGGGCTGGCCCCCACCGTGGAGCAAGCTCCACCGCCGACACCGCGGCGACCCCTCGCAGATGTCTTTCAGATAGCGAGCGATAGGAACTGAAATGCGTGATCCATACTCCTCGTGCCCATGCGTTGTTGTCGGCATCGACGGTTCACGCTCGGCGGTACAAGCCGCGATATGGGCCGTCGACGAGGCCATCGACCGCGATGTTCCCCTGCAGTTGTTATATGCAATCGAATCCGTCAGCAACGATCCCGACGACACCGCGGCCGAAGTCGCCTCCGCCGAGCGTGCGGTTCACAACGTCTTCACCACCATCGAATCGATGGGCAAGCCGGTCAAGCTGGAGTCCGAAATCGTGCATGCCCATCCGCGGACCGCGTTGCTGGAGGCCTCGAGGTCGGCAGCCATGGTCTGTCTTGGCTCTGCCGGCCTTGCACATGCCGTTGCGGGCCACATCGGATCTACCGCGTCGGCGGTGGCGGCTGGTGCGCACTGTCCGGTGGCCATCGTGCCGGCAAACCCCGCTGGACCTGGTTTGGTGCTCGCGGTCGTGGACGGATCGCCGGCCAGCAACACCGTTGTTGAGCGAAGTGTCGCAGAAGCGCTACTTCGAGCCTCGCCGCTGCGTGTTTTCAGTATGCGGCAGCCTCGGAGCGCCGACACGAGTGATGGTGTAGCCGATCGCAGCCAGCGGGTGAAAGCAGAGCTTGAGCACCGATTTACGCACTGGCGAAGAAACCATCCGAACCTCGACATCGAGCCAGTGGATGAGCACAGCAGTCTGCTCAACTATTTGGAGCATCTGCAAAGGAAGGCCACACCGGTCCAACTGGTTGTGGTAGGTCCCGTGCGGCCTGGTCCACTAGACGTCCTTTGGAGCCCGTCGGGACGCGCTGCGCTGGAAGCCGCCCATTGCGCTCTGATGATTTGCGACCGACAGTGGTGGTTATGAACCTCGATGACTCCGGTTTGTCCGCGACTGTCGGCCCGGTCAAGGTGTTCCTGGTTGACGACCACGAAGTTGTGCGGCGCGGTCTGATCGATCTGCTGAACGCCGATCACCAGCTGGAGGTTGTGGGCGAAGCCGGGTCGGTACGTGAGGCACTGGCGCGGATTCCCGCCGTGCGGCCGGATGTCGCCGTGCTGGATGTGCGGTTGCCCGACGGCAGCGGCATCGAACTTTGCCGCGATCTGTTGTCTGGAATACCGGACCTGCGCTGTCTGATGCTGACCTCGTGCAGTTCAGACGAGGCAATGCTCGATGCCATCCTGGCTGGTGCCAGCGGATACGTCATCAAAGACATCAAGGGCATGGAGTTGGCGAAGGCCGTCAAAGACGTCGGCGCCGGAAACTCGCTACTCGACAACCGTGCAGCGGCGGCGGTGATGGCTAGGCTTCGCGGCGAAGCACAGCCCGATCCGCTGTCGGGTCTCACCCAGCAGGAACGTGTGCTGCTAGGTCTCTTGGCCGAAGGGTCGACCAACAAACAGATCGCCGACCGGATGTTCCTCGCCGAGAAGACCGTAAAGAACTACGTGTCTCGGTTGCTGGCGAAGCTCGGAATGCAACGTAGAACCCAGGCAGCGGTGTTCGCATCTAAGCTTGACCGCCCGCGGCACGTCGACGAATAACACTCCCCGACCCGGGATGCTCGTTCCGCTGCGCTGCAAAAACTTCCCTTCGGTGCACCGAGTCCGTGTCGAGCTATTCGAACGGCCTGCCGTCCAGCCGAGTGACGACATCCGATAGCGGGCGACGCGGCGTGGCCGGTATCGGATCGGCGTCGGCCAGCGGCCAACCGATCCTCAGCAGCATCTGTGGGAATCCGCTGGTGCCGAAGACGTCGGCGCGCACCTCCTCGCGAATCTCGGCAATTTCCAGCGGTTCTGTGATCGGGCAACTTGCCAGCCCCGACGCGGTGGCGGCCAGCAACACCAGACTGGTGGCCTCTCCAGCGCGTAGTCGCGCCAGGGCGTCGTCATCACGGGTGCCTAGCGCCAGAACCACCGCATTGTCGAAGACAGTTGGCGCAGTGGATGTTTCATGTAAAGCCGGACCGACGAACACGCGTCGCGGGATCACCGCTGCTGGATCCGAGTGCGGTGTGTTGCGGGCCGGTACGCCGGCCCGAGAGGCGTAGCGACCGCTCCACGTGGATAATTCGTTCAGGTAGTCCAAGCTCTCGGCATGCCGCGCAGCTGCCTGAGCTACCAGCTCACTTAGATGAGTCAGTGCTTCCACCTTGCGCAGCATCACACCGGCGCGTGCAGCGCGAGCGCCCATCAATGCGACATCTTCTACGGAGACCGGCCGTGAACTGTAGTTCCGGCGATCGGTACGCCGACGCGGAATCGCTGCAGCCAGCTCGATATTGGCATCGGTCGACGGGTACGGTGCAAGCTCGATTACCGCGAGATGGTCGATGTAGTCAGGGTTGGGAAATCGGTGCACTCTGGCGAGCCAGCCCAGTGCGGCGAAAGCAATAACGCAATGATGCAAAGATAGCCCGCAGCTGATCATCAGGTCGCGTCCGTCTGGATCGGTGCTGCGCAGTTGCAAGTCATGATTGGCGTACAGGTGGATACTGTGATCACCGACCCGCCACCGCCATGGCTGCGTGTTGTGCACCGACGGTGCCTGGGTCGCCAACGTCAGGGCCGTCCGAATGGTCTCCGCACTCGGGAACGCCGCACTCATTCCTGTTTCCCCTTCTCAGATCGGCTTTCCTTAACCCTGTCGAAGCGAAGGCTGCCGCGTTAGGGGCCAAAGACCCATGGATGAAGGGACTTCGGAACCCCGCGGATTGATGGGCGCAGCAACACCCAGCTCTCGGGGCCTTATGGCCGTACGGTAGGTGACGAAAGGCTCCTGCCTCATGCTGGTGATCGCCCTAGCGTCGTGAATGAATGCTTCTACCCTGCCGACGCGAAGGAACGAATCATGCCATCTCCAATGCAGCGTCCGGGAATAGTCGTCGGGGTCGACGGCTCAGCCGCCTCTCAGGCTGCCGCCCGTTGGGCGGCGTCCGAGGCTTCGATGCACGACGCGCCGTTGACGCTCGTTCATGCGGTAGACGCCGCCCTATCGACGTGGCCGCACGGTCCAGTACCGAATTTTGAGGAATGGCTAGTACAGCGCGGGCGGCAATACTTGGATGAGGCGACGGGCATCGTCGAGGACACTCTTCGGTCAGCCGGGCGCGCAGAGGTCCAACGGCTCATGCTGTTTGCGGGCGCAGTCGTGACGCTCGTCGACCTTTCCAAAGAGGCCGAGATGATGGTGGTGGGATGCCGACGAGGCGGCGGTCTGGCCGGGAACCTGCTGGGGTCAGTCAGCTCCGGATTGGTTTATCACGCCCACTGCCCGGTCGTCGTCGTTCATGACGAACACCCACCGTCGCTAGATGCGCCAATACTGGTCGGCATCGACGGGTCTCCGGCCTCGGAATTGGCGACGGCGATCGCCTTCGACGAGGCGTCCAGGCGAGGCGTCGAGTTGATAGCGCTGCACGCCTGGAGCGACCGGGAAATCATCGAGCTGCCCGGCCTGGACTGGGCGATCGTCAAACAGCAGGAAGAGCTGAGTCTGGCCGAGCGACTTGCAGGCTGGCAGGAACGCTACCCCGATGTCAATGTTCGTCGCGTTGTAGTCTGCGATCAGCCTGCACATCAGCTCGTCGAGCAGTCAGCGGATGCCCAACTGGTGGTAGTCGGAAGTCATGGTCGCGGTGGTTTCGCAGGCATGCTGCTTGGTTCCGTCGCTGGCGCGGTCGTGCACTCGGCACGCGTACCCGTGATCGTGGCACGCGAGTCATAGAAGCCACGCACTGCCGATCGCCGAGCTCAAGCTCTTGTACAGCTAGATGCTAGCCTCCTCAATATACCTCAGCTGGACGCCGTACCTCACTAGATTAGTGAGGTACGGCTTTTAATTGAGGTATAGTGGGTAATCATGGCGCACCAGGAGAGGGTCGTCAGCGCGCTGGAAACCGTGCTTCGTACCGCGCTGCGCGCGCGCAGCGCTGACGGCCCAAACCGCGATCTGATCGTGACTTTGGACAATAAGGATCTTCTGGTCCGCTGGCTAACGGTCGGCTGGCCGCAGCAGGTCGAAGCGGCCCTGCACGATACGCCCAGACCCGACGTGATCGCCGCGCCGCGGATGTCACCGGGAGCGCGCACCGCTGCCAAGAAAGCCGGCGTCGGCTGGGTGGACGAATCCGGAGCAGCCGACATCGTCATCAGAGACGCCTCGGGGACGACGATCATCATCGAGACCAAGGGCAAGCCGCCGGTCCCACTCGACTCACGCGTCGGATGGAAGCCAGCCACGCTCGCCGTTTGCGAGGCAATCCTCTCGGAACGGGCAACCCCGACCGCCAACTCGGTTATCGAGGCCACCGGGATATCGATGGGCAGCGCGGTGACGGCGCTGAAATTCCTCGAGAAGGACGGCCATCTGGTCAGCTCTGCTGCCCGCGGTCCCAGCGCCGCGCGGCGCGTCGCTGATCGCGACGAGTTCCTCGACGCGTACGCGGCGGCGGCAGCGCGGCTACGGTCACCGATCTCCATCCGAGTCGGTGTTCTATGGCGAGACACGACCGTCGGCACCATCGAGACCGGTCAGTATTTAGAGGCGACCGGTATCGATTGGGCTGCCACAAGCGCACTTTCGGCGAGTGTGCTCGCGCCGGTGCAGACCGAGGTGGCTCCTTTGGAGATCTACGTGGCGGGCAAGACATGGAGTGATGTTCGCCGAGCCGCGCTCGCGGCTGGCCTGCAAGAGATGGACGGCGGCCGCCTGGTGCTCCGCCCGTTCCCCACACCGGCCGGGGCAAAACTCTCCGAGACGGTCGCCGACGGGTTCCGTTCCGTGCTGTGGCCTCGCGCGTATGCCGACCTGCGAATCAGCGGGGTGCGCGGCGAAGACGCGGCTGAACACTTACGTGAGGAGATGACGCTATGAATGACGACGTACAACCTCTCCGGACCGCCGCGGCCAGGAGAGCCGCTGAAGTGGCCCTCGTACGCGTGGTGCATCACTACGGGGGACGCCCAGAGTTTGTGCTTCTTGGGGGATTGGTACCTGCACTGCTCTGCTCGAACTCGACAAAGCGGCACGCGGGAACGTCCGACGTAGACGTTCAGGTCAACCTAGAGATCGCCGGTGGCTCAGTTCAAGCGGCGCGCTTGGAAGAGGCGTTGCTCAACACCGGGTTCGAGCCCGATGACGAACGGGTCTGGCGATGGGAGCTAAACGACGCTGAGGGTGTACGCGCCACAGTCAAGTTCGAGCTGCTGGCTGACCTCGACGACGAGCGGAACAATGCTACGGTCGAGTTCACCGGCTGCAAACATCTCGGCGCGGCGAACCTGCGCGGAACCGGATATGCCGCCCGAGACATCGTGATTCAGACGATCCGCGCAAACGACCACGGCACGCGCCGAGAGGCCGAAATCAACGTCACCGGACTGGCCGGGTTCCTGCTCGCGAAGGTGGCCGCGGCTCACGGCCGTCGCAAGGAAAAGGACTGGTACGACGTCGCGTTTGTGTTGTTGCACAACGACCACGGTGACGCCACTGCCGCAGCTGAGCGCGTCTTAGAGGTTTTCGGTCCGCCCACAGGCGAGATGCGGACCCAACTGCTCGATCTACAGGCAAATTTCGCCGATTCGTCCGCGCAGGGGTCTCTGGCGTACGTCAAGCAGTTTCTCGAGAACCACCCCGCCGAAGACGCTGAGATCGTGGCTGCCGACAGTCAGCTCGCGGCCGCCGCGTTCACCGGGCGCCTGCTGCGCTGACCCGCTGCATCCTGGGATCAGGATGCGTATTTCCCAGTTGCAGCCGTGGCGCATCAGCAGCACTTCGATACAGAGCGTTCCCGGCGAATACTTAATGTTGCGAATGTTCCCAACGTGTTCCCATCAAGCATGAAAACGGCCCCCGGAGAGTTCTCCGAGGGCCGTTTTACCTGGTAGCGGGGACAGGATTCGAACCTGCGACCTCTGGGTTATGAGCCCAGCGAGCTACCGAGCTGCTCCACCCCGCGACGGGTGAATACCAGGTTACCGAACCCTGTGGGGCCAGCCAAATCGCGGGGCGTGAGCGCGCGGCCGGATCTGGTCAGTGTGACGGCGGCTTCAGCCCGTATCGCTGTGCAATGTCGTCCATCCAGGCGGGCGACCCGTAGGTCAGTCCGTATTTGTCGGCGAGTTCGCCGAACTCGGGCAACTCGTGCAGCACCTTGCTGACCGGGTCGTTGGCGTGGTCAAGGAGCAACTCACCGAGTTCGCGGAAGTAATTCTCGAACCCGCCCGGGGTGATGATCTCGACGATGCGGCCCGGTTCGCTGCCGGCGTTCCACATGGCGTGCATCTGACCCCGCGGCTTGGTGATGTAGCCGCCAGGCCCGAGGACGACTTCACTGTCGTCGGAGCGGAAGCCGATCTCGCCTGCCAGCACGATCGAATGCTCATCCTCGCGCGTGTGCCGGTGCGCCGCGGTGAGCAAGCCGACTTCAAACGGGTGCTCGACAATCGACACCTCGCCGCCGTTGGTCTTGCCGGACAGCTTGAAGACCGCTCCAAAGCCAGGCAGGGCGACGTAATCGCCTTCCCCAGGCTGGACAACGGTGACTCCGATTTCGTTCGCGTCGGCCATCTGGTGTTCCTCCTTCTTCAGAACCCAACTGCGGGCAGTTCGGTCGCCATGTCGTGCTGAGGGGGCCAGAGCGGCTGCGGAACTTCGACACCGAACGGCTTGGTCCAACCGTTTCGGGATGAAACCTCGTGCACGGGATGCCGTTTGGCGACGCCCCATTTGCCGCGCGGGTAGCCGAGGGCCAGCATGGCCGACATCGTCCAGCCTTCCTCCACGGGCACGCCCAGTAGCTCGTTCACCTTGTCCTCGAAATTGCGGAGCACCATCGTCATGACGCCGCCGACGCCTTCGGCACGGGCAGCGAGCAACGCACTCCAGATCGCCGGGTAGATGTTGGCCCCGCCGAGGTCGTCGATGGCGAAGACGAAAACCAGCAGGGGAATTTCTTCGAAATGGTCGGCCAAGTAATCTCCCGAGCCTTTAATTCGGCGCATCGTCTCGGCGTGACCGGCTGGGTCGGCACCCGGCGCCGGCGCTACCATCGGTCCCGTCCCTGTTCCGAACTTCTCGTATTCGAGGGCGCGGGCCCGCCGGAACAGTTGGGCGAATTCCTGTTTGAGTTCCGGATCGTCAACGGCGACAAAGTGCCAGCGTTGGGTGTTAGCCCCATTGGGGGCGCGAACGGCTGCATCGAGGATGCGGGCCTGCGTGTCCAGCGGAACCGGATCAGGCCGCATCCGCCGCATCATCCTGGTGGTGTATAGCGCTTCGTAGATATCCATTTGTCTACTCCTTTCCACAATTCGTCGTGGCTCATTGTGCGGCGGTACACGGTTATCCGACGGCGCCGTTCCAGCCGTCTTTCCCACAGAATCTGACATGTGCTGCGGCCAGTCGAGCGGGTTGCTTGTTGCGCGATGTGAAGCTCGCGGAAAAGCTACTTGGCGTTGTTGAACTTGGTGATCGCGTCGTCGACTCGTTGCAGCGCAGCGCCGTAGGCGGCGAAGTCGCCCTTCTTCTGCGCGTCACGCGCCGCGCCGATCGCCGCTTGAATCTCCTTCAGCGCGGCCGACTTTGCCGGCGACAGCGGCGCGGCCGCGTTCGGCGCCGGCGGAGCCGCGGCGGCCGGCGGCTCCGACGCGGCCGGCAGAGAGTCTGCCGGCGGCTCCGTTCCCGGTGACGAGCTGGCAGGGGCGCCGCCGTCGGTGGGCGCGATCTCGGTCGCGGTGGCACCGGCGCCAGGCCCGAACAACCCCGTCAGTGCGTCGCTGACGGTCGGGCCGTACCCGATTTTGTCGTTGTACATCATCGCCACCCGGATCAGCCGCGGATACGACGAGGCGGCATCGCTGGCGCCCGGCGAGGCGTAAACCGGCTCGACGTAAAGCAACCCACCCTGGGCCACCGGCAGTGTCAGCAGATTGCCCCAGCGGATGCGGTTCTGGTTGTCGCGCCCGATGACCCCGAGGTCTTGGGACACCGCGGTGTCGGTGGTGATCGCGTTGTTAGCCAGCTTGGGTCCGTTGACCTGGCCGGGGATGGTCAGCACGGTGATCTTGCCGTAGGTCGCCGGATCGGAGCTGGCGCTGATGTAGGCGGCCAGATAGTCGCGCTTGAACCTGTTCATCGCGCTGGTCAGCTGATAGGAAGCTGAATTATCGCCCTTGGCAAGGTTTTTGGCGACGATGTAGTACGGCGGCTGATAGCTGCTGGCCGTCGGGTTCGGATCCAGCGGCACGTCCCAGAAATCGGACGTGGAGAAGAACGTCACCGGGTCGTTGACGTGGTACTTGGCCAGCAGCATCCGCTGCACCTTGAACAGATCCTCGGGGTAGCGCAAATGGTCGGCCAACTCCGGGGTGATGTCGCCCTTGGGCTTGACCGTGCCGGGGAAGACTTTCATCCACGCTTTGAGCACCGGGTCCTGCTCGTCCTGCTGATACAGCGTGACGGTTCCGTCGTAGGCATCGACGGTGGCCTTCACCGAGTTACGGATGTAGGAAACCCGTTTGTCGGGCAGCAGCCGGTTAAATGCAACCTCGTTGGAGTCGGCGGTGGCCGACGACAGCGACGTCAGCTCGGAATACGGGTAGTTGTCCAATGTGGTGTAGCCGTCGATGATCCACACCAGCCGCTTGTTGACGATCGCGGGGTATACCGCACTGTCGGTGGTCAGCCACGGCGCGACGGCCTCTACCCGCTCCGCGGGGTCGCGGTTGAACAGGATCTTGCTGTTGGAGCCGATCACGTTGGAGAACAAGAAGTTTCGCTCAGCGAACTTCGCGGCAAACACGCTGCGGGACAGCCAACTACCGATCGGCACACCACCACTGCCGGTGTAGGTGTAGTTCTTGGTTTCGGTGTTGGTTTCGTAATCGTATTCCCGGTCAGCGCCGCTGCGTCCGACGATCGCGTAGTCGGCGGGCGTGTTGGAGATGACCGGGCCGAAGTACACACGCGGTTGGTCCAATTGCGCCGGGCCGTCGGAGACCACACTGCCGTTGGCGCCGACGACGTTGACCAGAAATTCCGGATAGCCGCCGTTTTGGTTGGGGTCGTTGGCGATACCGCGAACAGTGTTCGCCGGGGAGGCGATGAACCCGTTGCCGTGGGTGTAGACGGTGTGCCGGTTGATCCAGTCGCGCTGGTTGTCGATCAGCCGGTCCGGGTTGAGTTCGCGTGCGGCGACCACATAGTCGCGCAGATTGCCGTCGTGGTCGACGTATCGGTCGATGGACAGTTGGTCGGGAAAGAAGTAGAAGTTCTTGCCCTGTTGGAATTGAGTGAACGCCGGGCTGACGATGGTCGGGTCGAGCAGCCGGATGTTGGATGTGGTGGCGCGATCGGAGGCCACCTGCTCGGCGGTCGCCCGGGCGTCGCCGCTGTAGTTGCGGTAGCTCACCACGTCGTCGGTCAGGCCGTACGCATGCCGGGTCGCGGTGATACTCCGGCTGATGTATTCGCTTTCCTTTTGCGCAGCATTGGGTTTGACGCTGATCTGCTCGATGATCAGCGGCCAGCCGGCCCCGACGATCAGCGACGACAACAGCAACAGCACCAGCCCGATCGCCGGAATTCGCAAATCTCGCAACACGATGGCGGAGAACACCGCAGCAGCGCAGATCAACGCGATCGCCAGCAGAATCAGCTTGGCGGGCAGCACCGCGTTGATGTCGGTGTACCCGGCGCCGGTGAACGGCTTACCCGCGCGGGTGTGCGACAGGAGTTCGTAGCGGTCCAGCCAGTAGGCGACCGCCTTGAGCAGCACCAGCACACCGACCAGGCTGACCAATTGGATTCGCGCCGAGCGGCTCAGCGCGCCGGTGCGCCCAGACAGCCGGATACCGCCGAAGATGTAGTGCGCCACCAGGTTCGCCAAGAACGCCAGGAACAGCGCCACAAACAGATAGCCGACCAGCAGCCGGTAGAACGGCAGGTCGAAGGCGTAGAAGCCAAGGTCCTTGCCGAATTGCGGGTCCTCGATTCCAAAGTCGCCGCCGTGCAAGAACAGCTGGATGCGTACCCAATACGTCTGTGCGATGACGCCGGCCAGCAGGCCGATCATCGCGGGGAGCCCGATGCCGATCACCCGCAACCGCGACATGACCACGGTGCGATACCGCGCCACCGGGTCGTTGCCGTTGCTGGGTACGAACACCGGTCGGGTGCGGTAGGCCGCGGCCAGTCCACCGAACACGATCCCGCCGACCAGTAGCCCCACCACCACGAACACCACCAGGCGGGTCACCAGCACGGTCGTGAATACCGACCGGTAGCCCAATTCGCCGAACCACAACCAGTCGACGTAGGCGTCGATCAGTCGTGGACCGACCAACAGCAGCACGATGACTGCCAGCGCGATGGCAATCAGAATCCGGCTGCGCCGAGTAAGCTTCGGCATTCTCGCGGTGGGCCGCATCCCCACTAGTTACGCTCCCTGGTCACCGTTGACTGTGGCGATCACAACTGTACGCATCGGCTCGTCTGCAGCCATTCCGGCCGCGTCGTCGCCGGGCTAGCAGGTCGGCGGCTGCCGGCCAGACGTCACCGCGTGCAGCGCATCCACCGCTTGCCCGAGGTTGTCGACCTTCACCAACTCCATTCCGGGCAGCTGGTCCGATCGTGCCTCGTAGCAGTTTTTGGCCGGCACCAAAAACACCGTCGCGCCGGCCGCGCGGGCGGCGATCATCTTGTGGACGATCCCACCGATGGGCCCCACTTTGCCTTCGGCGGTGATGGTGCCGGTGCCCGCGATGAACTTCGAGCCGGCCAGCTCACCGGTAGTGAGCTTGTCGACGACCGCCAGGCTGAACATCAGTCCCGCCGAGGGCCCACCCACGTTGGCCAGGTTGAAATCAACCGCGAACGGTGCCCACGGCGCGTCCAGGACCGAGACGCCCAGAAAGCCGTAGCCGCGATCGGGGTTGCTGCCCAGCGTGATCCGCGCGGTCCCGGGCGGCGCGTTTTTACGACGGAAGTCAATGGTGACCTCTTGACCGGCTTTGGTGTTCTTCAGCAGCGACGTGAACTGCTCGACCGTGGCGACCGGGGTGCCGTTGACCGCGTCGAGCGCATCGCCGGTCTGCAGCTTGCCCATCGACGGGCCCGGATCACTGACGGCCGCCACCGTGACCGCTTCCGGATACTTCAGATAGCCCAGGGCTGCGTAGGCGGCGCTGTCTTCGGATCGCTTGAAATCGGCGTTGTTGTCCTTGTCGATCTCGTCTCGGGACTTGCCGGGCGGATACACCAGGTCGCGCGGCACCAGTTGTTCTTGACCGGAAAGCCACAATGTCAGCGCCTCACCCAAGCTCAGGCCGTCGCGCTGCGACACCGTCGTCATGTTGAGATGACCCGACGTCGGATGCGTCTGGGTCCCCTGGATGTCGACCACCTGCTTGCCGTCGACCTCGCCGAGCGTGTCGAACGTGGGCCCTGGCCCCAATGACACGTACGGCACCGTCACCACCGCCAGCAGCACACCGAACGCCACGATCGGCACCAACGCGACGACCAGGGTCAGAATCCGCCTGTTCACGCCGCCTACCCTAATCTGACCAGGCTGTCCGACCCGCGCAAGCCGGGCCGCCCCGGCGTCGCGGCCAGTTCACTGAGAGCGTGACGTCCGAAGGCCCGCCGCGATTCACCGATGGGTACCGTTGGGGTCATGGCTGACCTGCCTTTCGGGTTTTCCGCCGGAGATGACCCTGACCGCGACAAGCGGGGAAAAGACGACGCCGGCTCGGCTGACCCGTCTGGTTTCGGCGGCGATTTCGACATGGCCGACCTGGGCCAGATCTTTACCCGGTTGGGGCAGATGTTCAGCGGCGCCGGCTCGGCCATGGCCTCCGGCAAGTCCGCCGGCCCGGTGAACTACGAGCTGGCCCGACAACTGGCGTCGAACTCGATCGGTTTCGTGGCGCCGATCCCGGCCTCGACCAACTCGGCGATCAGCGACGCGGTGCACCTCGCCGAGACCTGGTTGGACGGGGTGACCGCGTTGCCGGCCGGCACCGCCAAAGCCGTCGCCTGGAGCCCCAACGACTGGGTCGACAACACCCTGGAGACGTGGAAACGGTTGTGCGATCCGATGGCCCAGCAGATCGCCACGGTATGGGAGGCGGCGCTGCCCGAAGAGGCCAAAAGCATGGCCGGCCCTCTGCTGTCGATGATGTCGCAGATGGGCGGTATGGCGTTCGGCTCACAGCTGGGCCAGGCGCTGGGTCGGTTGTCCCGCGAGGTTCTGACCTCCACCGACATCGGTTTACCGTTGGGCCCCAAGGGAATTGCAGCCGTAATGCCGAACGCTGTGGAATCTTTTGCCGCCGGGCTCGAGCAGCCGCGTAGTGAGATCATGACGTTTTTGGCGGCCCGCGAAGCCGCCCATCATCGGCTGTTCAGTCACGTCCCGTGGCTGCCCAGTCAGCTGCTTGGCGCCGTGGAGGCTTATGCCAAGGGCATGAAAATTGATATGGCCGGAATCGAAGAGCTGGCAAGGGATTTCAACCCTGCGTCGTTGACTGACCCGACCGCCGTGGAAGAGCTACTGACGCAGGGCGTGTTCGAGCCCAAGGCAACACCGGAGCAGACGCAGGCACTCGAACGGCTGGAGACGCTGCTCGCCTTGATCGAGGGTTGGGTGCAGACCGTGGTGATGGCTGCGCTCGGTGACCGCCTTCCCGGCGCTGACGCGCTGGCCGAGACGCTGCGCCGGCGCCGGGCCACCGGCGGCCCCGCCGAGCAAACCTTCGCGACGCTGGTCGGCTTGGAACTGCGTCCCCGCAAGCTACGGGAAGCCGCCGTGCTGTGGGAACGCCTGACTCAGGCCGCCGGCGTGGACGCCCGCGACGGGGTTTGGCAACACCCCGATCTGCTGCCCGCGTCGGAAGACCTCGACGAGCCGGCCGGATTCATCGACCGAATCATCGGCGGCGATACGTCCGGTATCGACACTGCGATCAATCGGGCGATTACCGAATTCGAGCGTGGCGGCGATCCCGGTCCCGACGGACCTGTGGATAGCTGAGTCGGCGCGGCGCCCTCGCCGTGACACCCTGCCAAGCATGCCCCAGGGCCGACCTGCGCCGGTCGCGTCGCCGTTGTACGCATTGGACCCGGCGATGCCCGTCGTGGTGCGCCCGGACGGCGCCGTGCAGGTGGGGTGGGACCCGCGCCGCGCCGTGCTTGTGCAGCCCCCCGCCGGCCTGACCGCTGCCCAGCTGGCGACGCTGCTGCGGTCCATGCACACCCCGACGCCGATGAGCGCGCTGCACGATCAGGCACCCGCGGTGGGGGCCGAGCACCTTGCCGACCTCGTCGCGCAACTGGTCGAGGCCGGCGTGGTCAGCCGCAGCCCGCGCCCGCAGCCCGGGCGGTCCGCATCGATCCGGGTGCATGGGCGCGGGCCGTTGTCGGATCTGCTGCTCGAGGCGCTGCGCTGTTCGGGGGCCCGGATCAAGCACAGCAGCCAACCGCATGCGGTGGTGACCTCGGCCGGAGCCGACTTGGTCGTGCTGTCGGATTACCTGATCGCCGACCCCCGGCTGGTGCGCGAGTTGCACAGCCAGCGTGTCCCGCACCTCGCCGTGCGGGTGCGCGACGGCGCCGGGCTGGTCGGTCCGCTGGTCGTTCCCGGCGTTACGAGCTGTTTGGCCTGCGCCGATCTGCACCGCAGAGACCGCGACGCGGCGTGGCCCGCCGTCGCCGTGCAACTGCGCGACACCGTCGGCACGGCCGACCGCGCGACGCTGCTCGCGACGGCGGCGCTGGCGCTCAGCCAGGTCAACCGGGTGATCGGGGCGGTGCGCGGCTCAGATCCGGGGCCGCCGCCGGCATTCAACGCCACGCTGGAGTTCGACGTCCATGTCGGCTCGATAGTGGCGCGGCACTGGCCCCGGCACCCACTGTGTTCATGCTGACATCGGTTGTTGCCAGATCGATGCGGGCGGACCCCGGACCGTCATGGATGATGGGTGTGTGACAGACATCAAACGCGGCCGCGCGGCGCGTAACGCCAAGCTGGCCGGCCTGTCGGTCAACATCGCCGGCCGGACCGCGCTCGGCTTCGGGAAGCGCCTCACCGGCAAGTCGAGAGACGAAGTCAACGCCGAGCTGATGGAAAAAGCCGCCCACCAGCTGTTCACCGTGCTCGGTGAGCTCAAAGGCGGCGCGATGAAGGTCGGCCAGGCGCTGTCGGTGATGGAAGCCGCCATCCCCGAGCAGTTCGGCGAGCCCTACCGCGAAGCCCTGGCCAAGCTGCAGAAAGACGCACCGCCGCTGCCCGCCAACAAGGTGCACCGGGTGCTCGACGCGCAACTCGGCACCAAGTGGCGCTCTCGGTTCAGCTCTTTCGACGACAAGCCGATGGCCTCGGCCAGCATCGGTCAGGTGCACAAGGCGGTATGGGCCGACGGTCGCGAGGTGGCCGTCAAAATCCAGTACCCCGGTGCCGACGAGGCGCTGCGCGCCGACCTCAAGACCATGCAACGCATGGTCGGGGTGGTCAAACAGCTCGCGCCCGGCGTTGATGTGCAGGGCATCGTCGACGAGTTGATCGAGCGCACCGAGATGGAACTCGACTATCGGCTCGAGGCCGACAATCAACGGCTGTTCGCCAAGGCCTACCAGGATGACCCGCATTTCGTGGTGCCGCACGTGGTGGCCAGTGCGCCCAAGGTGGTGATCCAGGAGTGGATCAACGGCATCCCGATGGGGGAAATCATCCGCAACGGCACCGTCGAGCAGCGCGACCTGATGGGTACCCGGCTGGCCGCGTTCACCTTCGAGGCGCCACGCCGCCTCGAGGTCATCCACGGCGACGCCCACCCCGGCAACTTCATGCTGCTGCCCGACAACCGGATGGGCGTCATCGATTTCGGCGCGGTGGCGCCGCTTCCTGGCGGCTTTCCCATCGAGCTGGGGATGACGATTCGGCTGGCCCGCGAAAAGAACTACGACCTGCTGTTGCCGACGATGGAGAAGGCCGGCTTCATCCAGAAGGGTCAGCAGGTGTCGGTGCGCGACATCGACGACATGCTTCGCCAATACGTCGAGCCCGTCGAGGTCGACGTCTTTCACTACAATCGCAAATGGCTGCAGAGGATGACCGTCGGCCAGATCGACCGGTCGGTGGCGCAGATCAGGACCGCGCGCCAGCTCGACCTGCCGGCCAAGTTGGCGATCCCGATGCGGGTGATCGCCTCGGTCGGCGCGATCCTGTGCCAGTTGGACGCGCATGTGCCGATGAAGGCGCTGACCGAAGAGTTGGTCCCGGGCTTCACCGAGCCCGACGCCGCGATGGTCTGACGCATCCGCGAGAGTGCAACCACCGACACTGCCTCTCGACCGATGCGTCGGTAGCTGCACTCTCGCGGACCTAGGCGGCCGCGACGGCGTCCTTGCGTGGCCGCCCGCGCGGACGCTTACGGTTGACGACGCTGCCGCGGTCGAGGATTTCACCGCCCCACACACCCCACGGCTCGGCCCGCTGCAACGCCGCGGCCAGGCACTCGTTGCGGATCGGGCAATCGACGCAGAGCGCCTTGGCGCGCTCCAGGTCGGCCGGGCTGTCGGCGAACCACAAGTCGGGATCGCCGACATGACACGGCAACTCCGGCAGCTTCTCGTCGCAGACTGTCTGGGTCGACATGTCCTGGTCACCTGCTTCCTGGTCTGATAGCGGTCTTTGCGAGATCCGGACCAGGTGGCGGGTGGGCGCCCCGAAAAAGATGGCCACGGATCTGGTTTCAGTCCGTGGCCGTCGGGGTTCCTAGAAACCTAGGTAGAGCCCCGATCCACGGACGCGGCGGCGGCGGCGCGATGACGCAGCGCAGCCAATACGGCCGCCGCGGCAGCATGGCGGGAGCCAGCGCCGGTCAGGCGTACGCCGAACGCGTTCATGGTGATCATCGGGGCTCCCTCCTTTCGTGCTGCATGCGCATCGGAAACTGCGGCTGAGAGGTTAAATCGTAGCAGCTGAACGGGGCAACCGATTTTCTGACCTCGGGTTTTAGTGGCGACTGCGCACCAGTTCCAGCACGTCGGGCCCGAACTGTTCCAACTTGCGGGCACCGATACCCGGTATCGCGACCAGCGCCGCGTCGTCGCTCGGCAGCATCTCGGCAATGGCGATCAGCGTGTTGTCGGTGAACACGACATAGGCAGGCACGTTGAGCTCCTTGGCCGTGCGCAGCCGCCAGTCCTTGAGCCGCAGCAACAGCGCGTCGTCGATATCGGCGGCGCAGGTTTCGCAGCGGCGCAACATGATGGCCGCAGGCGTAGTGAGCAGGTTGTTGCAGACTCGGCAGCGCGACGCGGTCCCCCGGTTGCGCCGCGGCTTACTGGGCGCGGAATCCGGCCGGGTCTGCGGGGCGATGCCGCTGAGGAACCGCGACGGCTTACGGCCACCCCGCCCACCCGGCGTTCGGGACAAGGCCCAGCTGAGCGCCAAATGGATCCGCGCTCGGGTGACGCCGACGTAGAACAGTCGGCGTTCCTCCTCCACGGGTTCGCTGTCGGGGCCGTGCGCCAGCGCGTGTGAGATTGGCAGCGTGCCATCGGCCAGCCCGACCAGAAAGACCGCGTCCCACTCCAGGCCCTTGGCAGCATGCAGCGACGCCAACGTGACGCCTTGGACCACCGGCGGGTGGCGGGCGTCGGCGCGTAGTCGAAGCTCGGCCACCAGACCGGGCAGGTCCAGCTGCGGCCGGTGCGCCGCCTCCTCATCGACCAACTCGGCCAACGCCGTCAGCGCCTCCCAGCGTTCCCGCGCCCGGGTACCGGTCGGTGGTTGCGCGGTCAGTCCGAGCGGCTCGAGCAGCTCCCGCACCACGTCGGGCAGCGGCGATCGCAAGCGCGGCGGAGCCGGGCGCAGCGGGTCGCCGCCATCGGGCAGCAGCACATCGGGTTGTGACCCGTCAGCACCGCGGGCGGCCGCTCGCTGGATCACCAGCAGGGCTTGCCGGATCTCTTGGCGGCTGAAGAATCCCTCGCCGCCGCGCACCTGGTAGGGAATGTTGGCTTCGGTCAGCGCCTCCTCGTAGACCTCGGACTGGGCGTTGATCCGGTAGAGCACCGCGATCTCGGCCGGCGCGGTGCCGGCGGCGATGAGCCGGGTGATCGACTTGGCCACTGCAGCGGCCTCGGCGACTTCGTCGGAATATTCGGCAAACGACGGCTCCGGGCCCGGGTCACGCTGGCCGACCAGGTGCAGCTTGCTGCCGGCGACCCGGCCGCGGGCGGCGGCGATCACCCGGTTGGCCAGCGACACCACCTGCGGGGTGGACCGGTAGTCGCGTTCCAGGCGCACCACCGTGGCGTCGGGGAACCGTCGGGAGAAGTCCAGCAGGTATCGCGGGGAGGCCCCGGTGAACGAGTAGATGGTCTGGTTGGCGTCGCCGACGACGGTCAGGTCATCGCGCTCGCCCAGCCACGCCGAAAGCACCCGCTGCTGCAACGGCGTGACGTCCTGGTATTCGTCGACGACAAAGCAGCGGTACCGTTCGCGGAACTCCTCGGCCACTGCGGCGTCGTTTTCGATCGCGGCCGCGGTGTGCAGCAACAAGTCGTCAAAATCGAGCAGGGCCACGCCGTCACCGCGGGCCTTGAGCGCCTCGTAGCCGGCGTACACGGCGGCGACCCGCGCCGCGTCCAGCGGTATGTCGCGGCCTTCCGCGCCCACCACCTCCGGATACTGCTCCGGGGAGATCAGCGACGCCTTGGCCCACTCGATTTCGCCGGCCAGGTCCCGCACGTCGTCGGTGCTCACCTGCAGCCCGGCGCTGGTCGCCGCGCGCGCGACGATGGCGAATTTGCTGTCCAGCAGCTGCCAGCCGGTATCGCCGACCACCCGCGGCCAGAAGTAGCGCAGCTGGCGGTGCGCGGCCGCGTGGAAGGTCAGCGCCTGCACTGCGCTCACGCCGGGCCCACTCTGGGCGGCGGCGGCAAGCCCGCGGAGCCGGCCGCGCATCTCGCCGGCCGCGCGCTGGGTGAACGTCACCGCCAGCACCTGTCCGGCAGAGACGTGTTCGGCGGCGACGAGTTGGGCGATGCGGTGGGTGATGGTGCGGGTTTTGCCGGTTCCGGCGCCGGCCAGCACGCAGACCGGGCCACGCGGCGCCAACACAGCCTCGCGCTGCTCGTCGTCGAGATCGGCAAGCAAAGCGTCTGCGATCACCGGCATGGCGTCCATCTTGGCAGCGCCGGCCGACAAACCCCGCGGATCGCCACGCCGAGGCAATACGGCGGGCGCCGATTATGTTTAACGACTTATGACCAACGCTTCGCTAACCATGTACACGACGCCCTGGTGCGGCTATTGCCATCGGCTCAAGACGGTGTTGAAGGCCGCCGGGATCGGTTACGACGAGATCGACATCGAGCAGGACGCCGCGGCCGCGGAGTTCGTCGGCTCGGTCAACGGCGGCAACCGGACCGTGCCCACGCTGCGCTTCGCCGACGGGTCGACACTGACCAACCCGGGCGCAAACGAGGTCAAGGCGAAGCTCGCCGAGCTGGCCGGGTAACTCAGCCCGCCGCGGCCCAGGATTCGATGATCACCCGGGCGATGGAAACCGAGCCGGGCAGAAGAAGTTTGGCGTCCGATCGGCTGCTCCAGTCGCCGACCGCCAGCGCTGCGCGCACTTCGTCGCGGGTGAACCAGGCCGCCTCGGCGATTTCTCCGTCGTTGAACGAGAACGGCTGATCCGGATCGGCGAGCGCGTGAAAGCCGACCATCAGCGAGCGTGGGAACGGCCAAGGCTGGCTGCCCAGATACCGCACATCGCGCACGGTCAGACCGATTTCCTCCCGGATCTCCCGGGCCACGCAAACTTCGAACGACTCGCCGGCCTCGACGAAGCCGGCCAGCAGCGAGAACAGCCGCTGAGGCCACACCGTTTGGCGGGCCAGCACGGCGCGGTCGCCACCGTCGTGGACCAGGCAAATCACCGCCGGGTCGATTCGCGGGAATTCCTCGTGGCCGGTTAGCGGGTTGACCCGTGCCCAACCAGCCCTCGCCGGCCGCGTCGGCGAGCCGTCCACGGCGGAATACCGGGCGCCGTCATGCCAATTCAGCAGCGCCAGGGCCGAGGACACCAGCTGCGCGCTGATGTCGTCGAACAGTTCGCCCGCGCGGCGTAGATCCGCCACCTCGGCTTGTGTCTCGGGATCATCGGGGGCTTCCAGTGGGCCGCGCACAGCCCATACGTGGCGTCCGCCGTCGATCCGGCCCAGAAACACCGCGTCCGGCGGCGGTTTGTCGGCCAGCGTGCCCGCAGTTCCCAGCACCACCCGACCGTCGGCGACCAACACCTGGTTGCGGGAATCCACCCGCAGCAGCGCCGCGTCGGGCCATCCCGCGGCGGCCGCCTCGACGTCGGTGCGCAACTGGTCGGCGCGGTCGGCGCCGATCCGCGACAGCAACGGAACACTCTGCAGCTGAAAGTCCACTTAGGCTATTTCCCCACGCTGCGGACATAGAGCAGCCGGTCGCTGGCCTCGACCGCGTCGACCTCGGGTGTGCCCACCCGTAACAGCTGGCCGTCGCGGACCACGCCCAGCACGATGTCGCGCAAATGCCGGGGCGCACCACCGACCTCGCCCTGCTCCACCTCCCGTTCGGCGATCGCGAACCCGGCCTCGGGGGTCAGCAGGTCCTCGATCATCTCCACCACGCTGGGCGTGGTGGTGGCGATGCCAAGCAGCCGGCCCGCGGTCTCCGAAGACACCACCACCGAGTCGGCGCCCGACTGCCGCAGCAGGTGCTGGTTTTCGGCTTCCTGGATCGACGCCACGATCTTGGCCGTCGGCGCGATTTCCCGGGCAGTCAGCGTGACCAGCACCGCGGTGTCGTCGCGGCCGGTGGCCACCACGATCGAGGCAGCGTGCTGAGCGCCGGCGAGCCGCAGAAAATCGGATTTGGTGGCATCGCCGCGCACGGTCACCAGGCCCTCACCCGCCGCGCGGTCGAGCGCGGCCTGGTCGGGGTCGACGACCACGATGTCGCCCGCAGCGATCCCGTCGCCGCGCATCGCGGCCACCGCCGTTTTGCCCTTGGTGCCGTAGCCGGTGACGATGGTGTGGTTGCGCACTCGTTTCCTCCACCGCTGGATCTTCAGCACCTGTCGCGACGTTTCGGTGAACGCCTCGATCGTCGTCCCGACCAAAAGGATCAGGAACGCGATCCGCAGCGGGGTGATCACCAAAACATTGATCAGGCGCGCGTATTCGGAGATCGGGGTGATGTCGCCGTACCCAGTGGTCGACAACGTCACCGCGGAGTAGTAGAGGCAGTCCAGGAACGTCAGCGGCTCACCCCGCACGTCCTGGTAGCCGCCGCGATCGATGTAGACGAAAAAGGCCCCAGCCAACAACGCAGCCAGCGCGATAAGCACCCGGCGGTACACGGTCCGCGCGGGGTTGGAGCGCCCCTCGGGGATGCGCAGCACGCGGACCAGGTCATAGCCTCGCTGGGCGGTCAGCGTCTCGTCGAGACTGCCGTGCCGCCGCCAGCTACCTCTGGCCACGGCTAGCTGTCATCGGCTGGCGCACGACACAATGTAACCATGGCACCCACCACACCAATAGCCAGCCAGGCACCCGCATACCGGATGGGAACGCTGCTGATCGGCATGGGCATCACCCACTTTGTCGTTCCGAAGCCGTTCGACGACATTGTTCCCGTGGAACTGCCGGGAAGTCAGCGCTTCTACACCTACGCATCCGGCGTTGCCGAAGTGGTCACCGGCGCACTGCTGCTGGTCCGCAGCACCCGCCGACTCGGCGCGCTGGCCGCGGTCGCGCTTTTCCTCGGGGTCTTCCCAGGCAACCTGAACATGGTCCGGCTGTGGTGGGACAAGCCCTGGCCGATGCGGCTGGTGGCCCTAGCGCGGCTGCCACTGCAGATCCCGATGGTCACCATGGCGCTCAAAATCAGGCGCACGGCTTAACCGGCCACCAGTGCGGCCAGCTCTTCGGGTTCTGGCAGCACCTCGGGCGTAACGGTGGCCCCGGTGCGCACGTAGTGAAAAGCGGTGCGCACCAACGATTCCGGGCAACCGGTCAATGCCGCCCAGGCCAATCGGTAGACACCGAGTTGAACAGCGGCTTGCCGAGCGGCCTCCGGACTGTCCGGCGCCTCACCGGTCTTCCAGTCCACCACCGTGGTTCCGCCGTCCGGATCGGCGAACACCGCGTCGATGCGGCCGCGCACCACGGTGTCGCCGATAGCCATCTCGAACGGCACCTCGGCGGCAACCGGTGTGCGGGCCGCCCACGGTGAGGCGAGGAAGGACGCCTGTAGGGCGGCCAATTCCTCGGCGTCACCCCGGGCGGTGTCGGCGTCAGCCGCGCCGGGCAAATCGCCGAGGTCGAACAACCGCTCGGCACCGTAGAACCGCTGCACCCAGTCATGAAACGCATTGCCCAGCAGGGCATGCGGTTCCGGACGGGTAGGCAGCCGGCGCGTCAGGCGCTGCGCCGCGCCGTCGGGATCACGGGCAAGATCCACCAACCCGCTAACCGACAGCTGGCTGGGCAGGTTGGGCGGTTGAGCTGGTGCTGCGGCGCGGTCCCGCTCGGCCAACAGCGCATCCACATCGGCGGCCCACTCGTCTCCGGCGTTGGCGGGCGGCGCCTCTGCCGACATCGCCGCAGCCACCAACGCTGCGCCACGCTCGACGTCGGCGCGGCGGGCGCCCAGCGGATCGACCGGCCAGATCTCCTCGACAACGTTGTCGCGCAAAGGGTTTCGTTCTCCATCAGCCGGTGACGGCGCCCAGTGTTCGACGACACCGCACGGCTCGCCGTCGCGGGCCGACCGCTCGATGACATCTTTGACCTCGCAGAGGAAATCCGACGGGCCGCGCGGCTTGATCCCGGTGGCGCCCCAATGGTGGCCCGACAGCAGCAGGGTCTCCTCGGCGCGGGTGACGGCCACGTACAGCAGCCGACGATCCTCGTCGAGACGCCGCTGGTCGAGCTGGCGGCGATGCGCAGAGATCTTGTCGGACAGCTGTTTGCGGTTGGTGATATCAGAGGTGTCCAGCACCGGCACGCCGTGCGGGCACGTCGAGGCACTGTCGCCGCGCAGCAGCGGGGGCAGATCGGCAGCGTCGGTAAGCCAGGTGCGGGCGGAGCCGGTGGACGGGAACACGCCTGCCGACAGGTGCGGCACAGCCACCACCTGCCATTCCAGGCCTTTTGCCGCGTGCACTGTCAGTATCTGAACCCGGTTCTGAGCGACGGTGATTTGCGCCGGCGGCAACCCGCTTTCGACGACGGCAGCCGCATCCAGATAAGCCAGCAGGCCCAGGACCGATGCCTTGGCGGCGGTGCCGGCCCGCTCGGCGTAGGCGGCGACCTCGTCAGCGAAGGCGTCGAGGTGCTCGGTGCCCGTCCAGCCTGCCGGCGCAGCGGCGCGGACCTCACAATCGACCCCCAGCATCCGGCGCACCTCGGCCACCAGGTCAGGCAGTGGGTGATCGAGATGTCCGCGCAGCGTGGACAGCTCCTCGGCGAGCGCCCCGATACGCCGATACCCGGCCGTCGAATACGCCACCGCGGGTCCCGGGTCGTCGATGGCGTCGGCCAGACCCGCGCTATCGGTGTCAGCTGCGGCGGCAGCGGCGATCTGCCGGGCTGAAACCATTTGGCCTGCACCGTCTTCGAGAGCGACAGCGCGCCGCCACAACGCCGCGACGTCACGGGCACCAAGCCGCCAGCGCGGACCGGTCAGCACCCGCAGCGCGGCCGTCCCCGCAGTCGGGTCGGCGGCCAGCCGCAGCATCGCCACCACGTCGGCGACCTCAGGGATGGACAGCAGCCCGGCCAGCCCGACCACCTCCACCGGTATTCCGCGGGCCCGCAACACATCAGCCATTGGCGCGGCGTCGGCATTACGGCGCACGAGCACTGCGGTGGTGGGCGGTGCGACGCCCGCGGCGTGGGCGCGTTGGAAGTGCTGCTGCAGGTGATCGGCGACCCATTCGCGTTCGGCGCACACATCAGCCAGTAGTGCGCAGCGGACGGTGCCGGGCTCGGCGTTCGGCCGCGAACGCAGTGCGTGCACCGCCACCGACCGTCGCCGTGCTTCTGCCGATATCGCGTTCGCCACCCGCAGCGCGCGTGGCGGATTGCGCCAGCTGGTTCGCAGCTCCAGCACCGGCGCCGCGGTGCCGTCGGGACGCGGGAAGTCGGTGGTGAACCGGGGCAGGTTGGTGGCCGAGGCGCCGCGCCAGCCGTAGATCGACTGGATGGGATCACCGACTGCGGTCAGCGCCAACTCGCCGTCGACCCCGCCGCCGAACAACGACGACAGCACGACGCGTTGCGCGTGGCCGGTGTCCTGGTATTCGTCGAGCAACACCACCCGATAGCGGCTCCGCAGCTGCTCGCCGACTTCGCCGAAGGCGGACACCAGCCGCGCGGCCAACGCCATCTGCATCCCGAAGTCGATCACCTTCTCCGCCCGCATCCGTTGATGCAGAGCCTCGATCAGCGGTACCAACTCGGCGCGCTCGGTCTGGGTGGCCAACATCCGCAACAGCCATTGGCTGGGGCCGCGGTCACGCTGGTAGGGGCCAGCCGGCAACGTGTGCACCAACCGCTCCAGTTCGACGTGGGTGTCGCGGAGTTGTGCGGTGTCGACGAGGTGTTCGGCAAGCTGGCCGGACAGCCGCAGCACCATCGAGGTCACCGCAGTAGGACTCTTATCGGTGTGCAGCTCGCCGCGGTAGCCGTTGACCACGTCGAAGGCCAGCTGCCAAAGTTCGGTCTCGCCGAGCAGCCGGGTCTGCGGCTCGATGCCCAGCAACAGACCGTGATCGCGCAGCAACTGGCCGGCGAAGGCGTGGTAGGTGCTGACGGCGGCGGTGCCGACCGGTTCGGCGGTGTGGGCGATCAGGCCGGTGCCGGCCAGCCGGGTCACCCGGGAACGCACCCGGCGCAGCAGCTGTCCGGCGGCCTTGCGGGTGAACGTCAACCCCAGCACCTGGCTGGGGTCGGCGTAGCCGTTGGCGACCAGCCACACCACCCGGGCGGCCATCGTCTCGGTTTTTCCGGCACCGGCGCCCGCGATGACCACCAGCGGCCCCGGCGGGGCGGCGATCACCGCGGCCTGCTCGGCAGTCGGTTCGAAAAGCCCTAAGGCGCTGGCTAATTCAGCGGGGGTGTAGCGCGGCGTCATGACCGGCCCTCCCCCGCGCCGCCGGTGTGGGCCGGGCAACTCGGCCGGATGGGGCAATGGGTGCAGCCGTCGTTGACGCGGGCGACGAACTGCGGTCCGGCGGTGGCCGCGGCCGCCTGCTGAACCAGGTTGCGCCAGTCGTCACGAGCAGCCGGCGTCAACGGGTCCTGCTCGCGTTCGGCGGCGCCCCCCGCGCCGGCCCTGCCCGGATACACCAACCGGGCGCCGCCGGGCTCGTCGCCGTCAGGTAGTAGGCCTTCGGCGACGGCCAGCTGGTACATGGCCAGCTGGGCGTGCCGCTGCGCATCGTCCTTGCTGGCCGGCGTCTTGCCGGTTTTGACGTCGACGATCACCAGCCGGCCGGCGCCGTCGCGCTCGACCCGGTCGACCCGTCCCCGCAGCCGGACACCGGTGCCGGCAAGCATCCCGTCGACCTCGACCTCGCGGCCGACCTCGGTCAGCTCGCGTCGTGTCTGAGCCCGCCACTGGAGAAAAGCCTCCAGCATCGCGCGGTGGCGGGCCAGCTCGTTGGCGCCGTACCACCGTGAGTCGAACGGCAGCTGCTCCCAGGCCCGGTCCAGCGCGGCCAGCAGCTGCGTCTCGTTGCTCTCCGCGTCGGCGATCAGCGCATGCACTAAGGACCCGATGGTGGAGCGCAGATCTCGCGGATCGGTGCCGCCATGGCGTTCGGCCAGCCAGCGCAGCGGACAGTCGGTCAGCGTCTGCAAGCTCGACGGGGTCAGTGTGACGACGTGATCGTCACCGCTCCACAGCGGCTCGGCGGTGCTGACCGGCGCGATCCCATACCAGCTGGCCGGGTCCGCACCGGGCACCCCGGCGTTGGCCAGGCGGGCCAATTGCGTTGCCGCCCCGGCGCGTTTCTCGTCACTCACCGCGCCGTGCGGAGCGCAGACGACAGCCCGCAGCCGGCCTACTACCGCCGTGGCCGACAGCGTCCGCGGGGCGGCCACCGGCGGCAGCGCGGTATCGGGGTCGGGTCCGTCGCTGGCCCATGACGCGATTTCGAAAAAGAACGGCGACGGCAGCGTGGTCTCGCCGCCGCCGTCGGCCTCGCCGTCGACGGCGGTCACCAGGAGTTGTCGGCTGGCCCGGCCCATGGCTGCGATCAGCAGCCGCCGCTCGTCGGCCAGCAGCGGGGCCCGCATCGACGTGTTTTCGCTGACGCCATCGAGGACATCGAGCAGCCGCTGGGTGCTCAGCACCCCGCCGCGGGGAATGGTGTTGGGCCACAGTCCTTCCTGCAGACCGGCGATGACCACGAGGTCCCACTGGTGCCCGAGCGCGGCGTGTGCGCTGAGCACGCTGACGGCTTCGGTCATGCCCGGCTCGGGGCTGACCGGAGGCAGTTGCAGCGCGCCGACGTGGTCGAGCAGGCCGCGCAGTGAGGCGCCCACGGTACGTGACACGTATTGCTCGGTGATGTCGAAAAGCGCTGTGACGGCGTCCAGGTCGCGATTTGCCTGAGCGCCGCCCGGGCCACCGCGTTCGCACGCCGTAAGCCAGCGGCGCTGCAGACCCGAGCGCTGCCACGCCGCCCACAGCGTGTAACGGGGATCCTGCCCGTCCCGCTGGCAGCGCGCGGCAGCGTCTAGCACCGCCCGCATCCGTCGTACCGGGCGGGCCTGCGCGGTGGGCAGCCGAATCGGCTCGCCGCTCAACGCTGCTACCAACACGTCGGCGAACTCCTGGTCACCTGCGGTGCGGCGCAATGTACGGCGCAGTTGGCGCAGAGTCACCGGGTCCACCCTGCCGACGGGACCGGTCAGCAAGGCCAGCGCCCGCTCGCCGTCCAGGCCGTCGGCTGTTGCGGCCAGTACGGTCAGCAGCGCTCGCGTCGCGGGCTGCTGCCACAGCGATCCGCCGGCGCTGGGCATGGCCACCGGGACGCCGGCCCGCATCAGGGCCTGCGACAACCCGGCACCGGCACGCGGCACTGACCTGACAATGACCGCCATCTGCGACCACGGCACCCCGTCGATGAGGTGCGCGCGCCGTATGGCATCGGCGATCACCTCTGCTTCCGCGTGTGGTGAGGCCGCCAGACGTGCCGCCACCGAACCGGAACCGCTTCCGGCCCCGGTGATTTCGTTGCCTCCGACGAGCCGGCGCGAGATACCCGAGACTGCGCGCGCCACGGCCGGCGGGCAGCGGTGTGACGCCGTGAGCGTCACCGTCGACGCAGCGGCGCCGCGCTCGGGTGCGCGATCGCCGCCCAACAGCAGGGTCGGCTCGGCGCCGCGGAAACCGAACACGGCCTGGCTGGGATCACCGGCAATCAGCGCCACCTCAGCGCCGGCCGCCAGCACGCGCACCATGCGAGCGGCCTGCGGGTCGAGTTGCTGGGCGTCGTCCACCAGCAGGATCTGAATCCTTGCGCGCTCTGCGGCCAACAACTCCGGATCGACGGCAAATGCCTCCAAAGCCGCCCCGACCAGTTCGGCGGCTCCCACGGCCGGCGTCGTCGCCTGAGGGGCTGCCGTGCCGACCGCCCCACGCAGCAGCATCACCTGCTCGTACTGACGCGCGAACTGTCCTGCCGCCACCCATTCGGGATGGCCGTGCAGCCGGCCGAGCCGCTCCAGTTCCCGAGTGTCCACGCCGCGTTCCGCGCAGCGCGCCAACAGATCCCGCAACTCCGCGGCGAATCCGGCGGTAGCCAACGCCGGTTGCAGTTGCGTGGGCCAGGCCACCGCTGCCGCCGGACCGTCGTGGAGGTCACCGGCCAGCAGTTCGGCGATGATGCTGTCCTGTTCGGCGCTGGTGACCAGTCGCGGTGGCGGAGCGCCGGCGCGCTGCGCGGCCAGCCGCAGCACCGCGAAGGCGTAGCTGTGCACGGTGCGTACCAGCGGCTCGCGGATTACCGTGCGGCCCGCGCCGTCGGCCCGCGCACGCAACAACCGGGTCATCAACGCGCTGCGTGTCTGCGTCGCGATCCGCCCCGAACCCGTCAGCAACAGAACCGATTCCGGGTCGGCGCCCGCAGCGATACGGGCTGCCGCCGCGTCGATCAGCAAGCTGCTCTTACCGGTTCCCGGACCGCCGACGATCCGCAGCTGACCGCGCAGGCCGGGATCCAGCACGGACTGAGCCTCGGGACCCCATCGATGTGCCATAGCGGCATGACATCACGAAGGTCCGACAAGTCGGTGCGAGCCGATTACCGCTGCTTGGCTAGCGCCGCTGCATAGCGCGCACCGGCATCACATCCGGCGGCCGAGATCCTCATCGCCGCTGTGGCGGGGGTATTCGGGCAGCACCGGTGGTGAGCCCGCGTCGTGCCGGGTGTCGCTGCCGGCTTGCGGCCCGGCCGCAGCTCCCGTGTCCTCGCGCTCGGTGCTCTGCTGGGTTTCCGGCTGAGGCTGGGGGGGAGGTTGGTCGTCTCGCTGCTGCTGCGCGCTGCCCATCCCAGCGGGGCCTTGGCCGACGCCTCCGGCGGCGCCTTGAGATCCCGGTCCGCCCGCGGGCTGCCCTTGCCCGCCGTGACCCTGTCCGCCGTGGCCAGCGCCCTGAAATGCCTGCATCATCGGTTGCATCAGTGACGTGAAGCTGCCGCCGAACTGACCCGCCATCTGACCGGGCGCCCCGGCCATCTCGCCGGCCTGGCTGCCCATTTGGCCCAGCGTTTGGACGATCTGCATCACGCCCTGCTGACCCGACTCGTCAGCGCCCTGATATGCCGCGCTCGAGGCGCCGAGTTTGCCGTCGAACATGGCCTCTTTGCCTTGCAGCGCCGCAACATTCGCGTGTAGCGGAACGGACAGCGTCGGCAAGACCGAGGCGATCGTCGCGCTCATCGGGTCTTCGCCAGGCGTCACCATCGGCATCTGCGGCAGTTGGACCTGGCCTGGCTGCCAGGTGGGCCGTCCGTGGTGTTCTACGCCCTCACTCATCAGTCGTTATCTCCTGTTGTCGGTTGCCGCGGCGCGAACGATCACCAATCATCGTCGTCCTCGCCTTCGGTGAGGTCGTGATCGAGGGGCGTGGGAACCGCCATCCCCGCCCGGGTGCCGCCGCTTTCCCCGCGGTGGCCCATCATGCCCATGCCACCCATGCCGCCCATGCCGCCGCCGGCGCCCACCGGTGCCGCGCCGCTGACGACGGTGCTGCCTGCGGCAGCGCCCTCCTCCACTGCGGTGGGAGCCACGGTGGTGGTGTGCTTGTCGACCAGTTTGGCCATCAGCGGGGTGCGCGGCGGGCTACCGCCGGAGCCGGGTACTCCGCCGCCCCGCATCAGCCCGGCACCCGAGGTCGCACCGGAGCCGCCGGCAGCCGGATGGTTGGAAAACGCGGCAAACGGTGACGTATCTGCCCCGCCGGCACCGCCTTTGCCGAGTTGACCGAACATCGACGAAATCTGCTGCAAAGGCTGGGTCAACTGCTGCAGCCCTTGACCGCCGCCAGTCATCTTGCCCAGCTGCTGGGGAAGCTGGCCGACCTGGGAGACCATTTGGCTCACCATCTGCGCGCCGTCTTGCGATTCCTTGCCGGCCTGTCCTGCACCGGTCGCCCCGCCGGGCGGGATGGGTATCGCCGCGGGGTTCACCGCCGGCGTACCCAGGTTGCCCGCGAGTTCGGTCGTGCCCGTCATCACGTCGGCCATGTTCTGCGACTGGCCCAGCCTGATCTGGCTTTGCAGCAGAGCTTCTTTGTCCTCCCCCGGCAGCGGCAGTCCTTCGATCATCTCGCAGGTGCGTTGGGTCAGCTGTGCGGTGGCGTTGGCCAGCCCTTTTGCTTTGACGACCGACGCCTCCATGGCCCGTAGCTTGAGCGCGATGGCCGACGCCTCGGCGGCGTTGATTTCATGACCGTTGATGATCGTGCTGGCCTCACCAAGCGCCGCAGTGGCCGCGGCACCCGTCCAAATGCCCTGGATCTGCATCATCTGTCCCTGCTGCTGGGGCACCACCACCCCGGTCAGGTGCATCGCCAGCTGTTCGAACTCCGCGGCGGCCGCCGCCAGCACGTCCTCGTCGATGTTCGGCCAGCCCGGGCCCAGCAACGTCTGCGACCCGTAGGGGCTGTTGTCGGCCTCGATCCCCATGACACGATCCCTTCCCCAGCGTGCCCGGATATACCGTCAAACCTTACTGCGCAGCTAGCCCGGCTATTGACACATTTTCGGCAGCAGCGGCACCGGCGGCGTTGCAGGCGGCTGGCACCATACGACGCGTGAGCAAGCTTCATGTGCACCGCTACGGCCCCCCGGGGCCGGTGCGGTTGTTGGCTATCCACGGTTTGACCGGGCATGGGCAGCGCTGGCAACGGTTGGCAACCGACTACCTGCCCGAGGTCAGTGTGGCCGCCCCCGATCTGCTCGGCCACGGCAGGTCGTCGTGGTCCGCGCCGTGGACGATCGACGCCAATGTCGCGGCGCTGGCCGCGCTGCTCGAAGGTCCAGCGGTCGTGGTCGGGCATTCGTTCGGCGGCGCTGTCGCGCTGCACCTGGCTGCCACCCATCCCGATCGAGTGGCCGCGCTGGTGCTGCTTGATCCCGCGATTGGGCTGGACGGCGCCTGGATGCGTGAGATCGCCGACGCGATGCTGGCCTCCCCCGACTACCCGGACGCCGTGGAAGCCCGCGCCGAGAAGGCTACCGGCGCATGGGCCGACGTCGACCCCGCCGTGCTCGACGCCGAACTCGACGAACATCTGGTGGCGCTGCCCGGCGGGCGCTACGGCTGGCGGATCAGCGTGCCGGCGATGATGTCGTACTGGAGCGAGTTGGCCCGCGATGTGGTGTTGCCGCCGAAAGGAATTGCCACGACGGTGGTTCGGGCGCTGTGGACGTCGCCGCCGTATGTCGACGACGGTCTGGTCGCCGGCATGCGTGAGCGGCTGGGATCCGATTTTCAGCTGCTGGAATTCGAATGCGACCACATGGTGGCCCAAGCCAAGCCCGCCGAGGTGGCCGCGCTGATCCGCGAGCGGATGCGCTGACAATGGCGACGGTGACCGACGAGCAGGTCGAGCGGGTGCGTGCGCTGGTGGCCGCCATCCCTGCCGGCCGGGTGGCGACCTACGGCGATATCGCAGCCGCCGCAGGGCTTTCCAGTCCGAGGATCGTCGGCTGGATCATGCGAACCGATTCCTCGGATTTGCCGTGGCATCGGGTGATCACCGCGTCCGGCCGGCCCGCAAGGCATCTGGCCACCCGCCAGTTGGAACTGCTGCGCGCCGAAGGGGTGCTGGCAGACGACGGCAGGGTCGCGCTGGCCGAAGTGCGTCACGTGTTTCCGCGAGAGTGCAACTAGCGACGGCCCTTCTCGGGAAATGCGTTGCTACTTGCACTTTCGCGCTTAGAGCACCAAGCGGACCAGGGCTGCGGTGCGCGCCAGGCCCGGGAAGGCCGCCGACGTGGAGCGAGGATGCAATGCATGAACGGCGAGCCGGAACATCAACGCGCGCAACAGCATCTGCGGCCATTCCGGCAGGGCGTTCCAGCGCTCGATGAGCCCGTCGTCGGCCTCCCCCCACGACAACGCGTCGACGACGACGACACCGGCGGCCCACGACGCCGGCCGCCAGTACGGCGTGATGTCGGTGATGCCGGGCGCGGCGGCACCCGCGAAAAGCACTGTCCCGTAAAGGTCCCCGTGTACGAGCTGGCTGGGGCTTTTGGTCCGCCGCCGCAGCCCGGCGAGCTGTTGGATCAGCTCGACTGAGCGTGGCCGGTCGGCGGCCGCGGGAGCAACCCGTGCGGCCTGCGGCACCGAGGCTAGCGGCTGTTCTTCCCACGCCGCCCGGTCGGCCGCGATGAAGACGTCGACATCCGCCCACGGCGCGGTGGGACCCTGAGTGAGAAATCGAGGGCGTTCCAGTTTCCCGGTGGCCTCGTGCAGTCGCACCGCCGCCGAGACGACTTCGTCATGACGAGGCTCAGGTTTGCCAGCGACGAAAGTGTCTGCCCGCCAGCCGGAGACCACGTAGCGACCATCGGTCGAACGGACCGGTCGGGCCAGTCGCACGCCGTCGACGAACAGTGTCTCGCGCACCTTGGCCGACCAAGCGGCGCGGGCATGATCGGCAACCAGCGACAGCACCACTTCACCGCACCGCCAGCCACCTTCCCAACTGCCACCCAACGGCGCGGGCCGCACTCCGGTCAGACCAAACGCCGCCAATACATGCTCGGGCGGCGGGTCGACACTCACACGCTCAGCCTAATGGCCGTCAGCTGGGCAGACGCGTTAGTACATGACCATGTCGGGCTGCATTTGCTGCGCCCAGGCAACGATGCCGCCCTGCAGATGGACCGCGTCGGCGAAACCCGCCTTTTTCACCGCGGCCAGCGCCTCCGCGGACCGCACACCGGTCTTGCAATACAGCACCGGTAGCCGGTCCTGGGGCACCTTGGCCAGCCCCTCGCCCGAGTTGATCGACGACTGCGGGATCAACTGCGCGCCGTCGATGTGGTTGATGTCCCACTCCACCGGCTCGCGCACATCGATCAAGGCAACCTTTTTGCCGGAATCCATCAACTCGCGCAGTTCGCGCGGCGTGATCGTGGCGTCTGCCGCTGCGTCGGCCGCCTCGTCGGAAACCACACCACAGAACGTGTCGTAGTCGATCAACTCGGTGATCTTCGGCGTCGTGGGATCCTTGCGGATCGAGATCGTGCGGTAGCTCATCTCCAACGCGTCGTAGACCATCAATCGGCCCAGCAACGGTTCGCCGATGCCGGTGATCAGTTTGATCGCCTCGGTGCCCATCACCGAAGCGATCGACGCGCACAGAATGCCTAGTACACCGCCCTCGGCACACGACGGCACCATGCCGGGAGGCGGCGGCTCGGGATACAAATCGCGGTAGTTGAGGCCGCGTCCGTCGGGCGCATCCTCCCAAAACACCGAGACTTGGCCTTCGAAGCGGTAGATCGAGCCCCAGACATACGGCTTGTGCGCCAGCACGGCGGCGTCGTTGACCAGATAACGGGTGGCGAAGTTGTCGGTGCCGTCGAGAATCAGGTCGTATTGCTCGAACAGGCCGACGGCGTTGTCCGGTTCCAATCGCTCTTCGTGCAAGCGCACGTCGACCAGCGGGTTGATTTCGGTGATCGAGTCGCGCGCCGACTGCGCCTTCGGGCGGCCGATGTCGGACACGCCGTGGATGATTTGGCGCTGCAGGTTGGACTCGTCGACGATGTCGAAGTCGACAATGCCGATGGTGCCCACGCCGGCGGCGGCCAGGTACAGCAACGCGGGTGCGCCGAGCCCGCCGGCCCCGATCACCAACACCCGCGCGTTCTTGAGCCGCTTCTGCCCGTCGACGCCTACGTCGGGAATGATCAGATGACGGCTGTAGCGCGCAACTTCATCGCGCGTCAGTCCGGCGGCCGGTTCAACCAGCGGTGGCAACGACGTCGACACCGAATATCTCCTCAACTTTGTCAGCTCTACCCATCACAGCAGTTGCCCGGATCAACGGCAAACAGCCGGGGAACCTTCCCGACGACCAGTCAGGCGATCGGGTACGGCCAGGGATTGAACTGGCACGTCTTCCCGTCAGCCTTGACCCAGTCCGGGTCGAACTTGGCGTCGTCGTCGTTGGCGGTGGAAAACGTTTGTTGCATCATCACCGGCGCCAACCCACCCTGCTTGTCGCACGGCTCGTGACGCAAATAGCCGATGGCGTGACCTACCTCGTGGTTGATCACATACTGCCGGTAGGAGCCGACATCACCTTGGAACGGAACCGCTCCGCGCACCCAGCGGGCCTCGTTGATGAACACCCGCTGCTGCCCAGCGGGACTGAACGACGGGTTGTAGCAAGAGGCCTCCAACGGAATCTCATAGCCGCAGCCCTCGCGTACGGTCATCGGCGAGCTCAGCGAGATCCGGAAGTCAGGGTTGGTGCCGTCGGATCCGTCGATCCGGATGAAGGCGATCTGCGGATTGTGGGTCCAGCTCTTGGGATTGGCCAACGTCTGGTCGACCATCCGCGCGAACGCATCGTCGCCGCCGAACGTGGTCGGATCGATCCCGTTTTCGACCTCGACGGTGTACCGGAACACCTTCGCGGTGCCCTGTCCGACCTGAGGCATCACCCCGGGAACGACGCGCCAGGTCTTGTCACCGGCCGGAGTGAACGGGCCGCCGTCCGGCAGTACGCCGGTGGGCAGGCTGGCGTCGAATTCGGTCAGCCCGCGTGGCGGCGCACCGATGATGGCCGTGCCCACCGATCCGATTGTCGGCGGTCCTTGAACCGGCTCCTCCGAAGCGGGCGCCGGCGCGCTGGTCCCGGTGGCCGTCTGGTAGAGCACCACCGCGGTGAGCGCCGCCAGCACCGGCAGCGCATAGGCGCGCCAACCGTAGGTGGACACGAACCGGCCCAGCCAAGTCTGTTTGCGCCAGCGGCGCGGCCGGTCTCGATTGGACCGGGTTCGGCCCGAGCCCCAGGCGAGCGGATCCCGCTGAGCACGCAGCGGTTCTCGCCAGTCGTCGCGGAGCACCGGCACCTGGCCGGTTCCGCGTGGCTCTGGGTCGAAACTCACCGCCCCAGGATCGCACATTCGCTGCTAAGGACGCCGCTAGCTGGGCTCTTGGCGCGCCCGCAGGCTTGGTACGACGGCTTCCGCGGGGCTTGGAATAGTCAATAACAAACACGCGGCCACCCGGGTAGTAGTGTCTTTGCGATCAGCAGCGCGCGGCCACGCCGACGGCGCGTGTCCTAAACGATCAGATGAGGACTTGATGAGCGATCTCGCCAACGCGGCCGGAAGGCGGTCGACGGACACCGTCGCCCCCGCGCGGCGCGGTAACCGGCTGCCTCGCGACGAGCGGCGCGGTCAACTGCTCATCGCTGCCAGTGATGTTTTCGTGTACCGCGGCTATCACGCCGCCGGCATGGACGAGATCGCCGACCGGGCGGGAGTCAGCAAACCTGTTCTGTACCAACACTTTTCCAGCAAGCTCGAGCTGTATTTGGCGGTGTTGAATCGGCACGTCGAGAATTTGGTCTCAGGCGTGCGCCAAGCGCTGCGGACCACGACCGACAACCGGCAACGGTTGCGTTCGGCGGTGCAGGCGTTCTTCGACTTCATCGAGCACGATGGCCAGGGCTACCGGCTGATCTTCGAGAACGACAACGTCACCGAGCCGCAGGTGGCCGCGCAGGTACGGGTGGCCACCGAATCGTGCATCGACGCCGTGTTCGACCTCATCAGCGCCGACTCGGGGTTGGACCCGCACCGGGCCCGGATGATCGCCGTCGGCCTGGTCGGGATCAGCGTCGACTGCGCCAGGTACTGGCTGGACACCGATCGGCCGATCTCCAAGGAGGACGCGGTGGACGGCACCGTGCAGTTCGCCTGGGGCGGCCTCTCGCACGTGCCGCTTACCCGCTCGTAGCCGAAGCCGATCCGATTCCGAAGCCCACGCGGCGCGCGTCGGCAACCCCGATTTCGACATAGGCGATCTTGGCCGCCTGGATCAGGAAGCGACGCCCCTTGTCGTCCGTCAGGCTCAGCACTTGCGAGTTCTGCCCGAGCGCGGCGGTGACCAGTTCTTCGACTTCGCCGGGCGCCTGTGCGCTGGTGAAGACCAGCTCGCGCGGGCTGTCCGTGACACCGATCTTGACCTCCACGCTGGCCCCTTCCGTTGTAAGCGTTCTCCAGCAGGCTAGTAGACGTACCGCCGCGGCCGTGAAAGCCGGTCCGCGCCAAGCCTTCGCGCGCACGGCGACAACGGGTCGTCGTCGCCAAATCGTGACCAACACGCCCACCCGCGGAGCGATCCACATCAGGTCACATCGATAACATCTGCAACATCAGCACCATGCAACACCTGGACAGCGACATCCAGGATTACCCAGATGACGAGGTCTACGCGACCTACCCGGACGACGACTGGGTCGGGCCGGTCGACGAACGCTGGCGGCCGATCGCGGCCGTCGCCGGCATCGTGTTCGTGCTTGCCGTGATCGCCACCGTGATCATCCTCAACGGCGGCGACAGCGCCTCGACGACGGCCACGGTCGTGCCGCCGACCCGCACGGTGATCGCCACCCCGCGCCCAGCGCCGCCGCCCACCGCGTCGCTACCGCCGGAAACCGTGACGACGGTGACGCCGGCCCCGCGGCAATCCAGCCCGGCGGAATCGCCGACGGCAGCACCGCCACCGCCCGAAGCGGCCCCGCCGGCCCCGCAGCTGGATCCGAACACCGTCGTGTACCGGGTGAACGGGACCAAGGGGTTCCTGGACCTGGTGACTGTCGTCTACACCGACGGCCAAGGCGCGCCCCAAACCGACGTGAACGTATCGCTGCCCTGGTCGAAGACGGTGGTGCTGGCCCCGGGCGTGCAGACTAAGTCCGTCGTGGCGACCAGCCTCACCGGCCGGCTCAGCTGCGCGATCACCAACGCCGACGGTCAAACCATCATGGCGTCGACCACCAGCACGATCATCGCGACCTGCACCCGCTAAACAGCCCTTAGGCCAGGCCCAGTTCGCGCATCCGTTGGTCGTGGGTTTGCTGCAGCCGGTCGAAAAACCCGGTCAGCTGGGTGAGGCCGTCGGTTCCGGAGACCACCAGATCGACCAGCTCGTCGTGGTCGGCCAGCACGTACTGGGCCTGGGTGATGGCTTCACCGAGCAGCCGGCGTGACCATAGCGCCAGCCGGCTGCGCTGTCTGGCGCTGGTCGTCACCGCGGCGCGCACCTCGGCGACCACGAACTGGGAGTGCCCGGTCTCTGACAGCGTCGCGCGCACGACGTCGGCCACCTCGTCGGGCAGCCCGCCCGCGATCTCCAGATACAGGTCGGCGGCCAGGGCATCGCCGACGTAGGTCTTCACCAGCGCTTCCAGCCAGGTACTCGGCGTGGTCAGCCGGTGGTAATCATCAAGCGCCGAAGCGTATTTCGACATCGCCGGCACTACGTCGACACCACGGCTCTCCAGAGCGTCGCGCAGTAGCTCGTAGTGCCCCATCTCCGCGGCGGCCATGCGCGCCATCGAAATGCGGCCGCGCAGATCAGGCGCCATCCGTGCTTCGTCGGTGAGCCGGTAAAACGCCGCAACCTCGCCGTAGGCCAACAGCGCAAACAACTCGTTGACGCCGGGGTGGTCCGCGGGCAGCCGTGGGGTGGGCGGATCGTCCAACTCATCGGCGCGCGAAGGCGAAGTCATGGCAACACTCTATGCGCGCCAGCGATCACCACGAATGCAGCCGGTGGCGACCCGCGATGCCCGGCCTCGTCGCGCGGCCGGGCCAAGATCTCATGGCGCAACCGCCGACCAGGTATGATCGAGGAAGGTGGTGGCTGTAGACCCTTACCGCTATTGCCGGCGAAATGTGCGTGCACGCCGTTAGCCCGCCTAGTTGAGCGCAGGGCTCCGCGAATCGGCAACGTATTCGGCAGTTTGGATCGTGCGCGCGTGGACCGCGACGAACTGACCGAAAATGCAACATTGAAAGGCATATGCGCGCACGCATGACTCCGCTTATCACCCCAACCCGAACCCCGCCCCCATCCACATTTGCCGAACTCGGCGTCCGCGACGAAATCGTGCGCGCACTGACCGAACAGGGCATCGAGCGTCCGTTTGCCATCCAGGAGCTCACGCTTCCCCTGGCGCTTGCCGGAGATGACCTGATCGGCCAGGCCCGCACCGGCATGGGCAAGACCTTCGCATTCGGCGTGCCGCTGTTGCAGCGGATCACGACCAGCGAGCCGGCGCTGACCGGCATCCCCCGCGCGCTGGTCGTGGTGCCCACCCGCGAGCTGTGTCTGCAGGTATCGGGCGACCTGGCCACCGCGGCCAAGCACTTACACGCCGACAATGACCGGCCGTTGTCGGTGGTGTCGATCTACGGCGGACGGCCCTACGAACCACAGATTGAGGCGCTGCGCGCCGGCGCCGACGTCGTGGTGGGCACCCCCGGCCGGTTACTGGACCTGGCCCAGCAGGGCCACCTGCAACTGGGTGGCCTGGCCGTGTTGGTGCTCGACGAAGCCGACGAGATGCTGGACCTGGGCTTTCTGCCGGACATCGAGCGCATCCTGCGGCAGATCCCCGACGAGCGGCAGGCCATGCTGTTCTCGGCGACCATGCCCGATCCCATCATCACGCTGGCCCGCACCTTCATGAACCAGCCGACCCACATCCGGGCCGAGGCGCCGCACTCGTCAGCGGTGCACGACGCCACCGAGCAGTTCGTCTACCGCGCCCACGCGCTGGACAAGGTCGAACTGGTCAGCCGGATCCTGCAGGCCCGCGACCGCGGCGCCACGATGATCTTCACTCGCACCAAGCGCACCGCCCAGAAGGTGTCCGACGAGCTGGCCGAACGTGGTTTCGCGGTCGGCGCGGTGCACGGCGATCTTGGTCAAGTGGCCCGCGAGAAAGCGCTCAAGTCGTTTCGGGCCGGGGATATCGACGTGTTGGTCGCCACCGACGTCGCTGCCCGCGGCATCGACATCGACGACGTCACCCACGTCATCAATTACCAATGTCCCGACGACGAGAAGACCTACGTGCACCGCATCGGCCGGACCGGCCGGGCCGGCCGCACCGGCGTAGCCGTCACCCTGGTCGACTGGGACGAGTTGGCCCGCTGGACGATGATCGACAAAGCGCTGGGGCTGGGCTGCCCGGATCCGGCGGAGACCTACTCCAGCTCGCCGCACCTCTACACCGAACTGGGCATCCCGACCGAGGCCCGCGGCAAGGTCGGCGCGCCGCGGAAGTCCCCGGTCAAACGCGCTCCCTCGAGCGACGGCGACGCCCAACGACCACGCAAGAGCACACGGTCGCGGCGACGCACGCGCGGCGGCAAGCCGGCGACGGGGCATCCCGACGGTGGTGCCGCCACCAACGGCGACGCCCCGGCCGAAACGCCGGCCGGCGCCTCGGCCGGCGAGAGCACGCATAACGGTCGCCGCCGTCGCCGCAGACGGCCTCGTAAAGCGGCGGAGGTCGCCGCGAATACCAACTGAGTCGGCGCCACCGGCCACGCCATGGTCAAACCCGAACGACGTACCAGGGCCGACATGGTGGCCGCAGCGGTGATCGTGGTGGTGATCGCCGTCGTCGCGGCGCTGATCTGGTGGACCAGCGACGCCCGGGCAACCAACAGCAAACCCGCGGCGGTGCCGGCGCCCACTCCCCGTTCGGCTACCGAGGTGCCCGCAACCCTTACGCAGCTGTGGACCGCCCCCAGTGCGGCAACCACCGCACCGGTGGTGGTCGGCGGAACGGTCGTCACCGGTGATGCCCGCGCAGTCACCGGCCACGATCCAGCCAGCGGTGAGGTGCGCTGGAGTTATGCCCGAGGCACCGATTTGTGCGCAGTGTCCTGGGTCTACCGCTATGCGGTCGCGGTTTATCGCGACGGCCGGGGCTGCGGCCAGGTCAGTGCCATCGACGGATCGACCGGCCAGCGCGGCCCCGCCCGCAGCAGCTACGCCGACAAGCAGGTGCACGTGTCGTCGGACGGGACGACGGTGTTGTCGGTCGGTGACACTCGGCTTGAACTTTGGCGCTCGGACCTGGTCCGGATGCTGTCCTACGGCGAGATCGATGCTCGCGTCAAACCGTCGTCACAAGGGCTGCACACCGGCTGCACGTTGACCTCGGCGGCGGCCAGTTCGTCGGCGGCGTCGGTGCTCGAGGCGTGCCCGGGTCAGGCTGATCTGCGGCTGACGTTGTTGCGTCCCAGCAAGGAAGAGGACGAACCCGAGCAACGGTATGTCCCCGAGCCGGGCGTCGGCGCTGGCTCCGGTGCGCGGGTGCTGGCGGTGTCGGAGACCAGCACCCTGGTATATCTGCCCACCCCGCAACCCAGAGTCGAGGTGGTCGACGAAACCGGCACGACGGTTTCCAGCACGCTGCTGCCCAAGCAGCCGTGGCCGGCAAGTGCAGTCTCAAAGCCCGGCAACCTGGTCACCTGGTGGACCGGCGATGCGGTGCTGGTGTTCGACGCGGCCACGTTGAGCTACCGCTACACCATCGAGGCGGCGGGGCCGGCTGTGCCGCTCGGGCCGGCGACGATCATGGCGGGCCGGTTGCTGGTCCCGGTTACCGGTGGGATCGGTGTCTACGACCCGGCCACCGGCGCCGGCGACCGCGTGCTGCCGGTGAACCGGACGCCGATTCCGTCGCCGGTGATCCCCGCTGTGCTGGGTTCGCAGATTGTCGAGCAGCGCGGCGATACGGTCGTGGCGCTAGGGGGCTAGCGCTACATTTCCACGCTGAAACTTGGCAGCGGCTTGCCCGACTTCCAGTGCTTGAGCAGCGCCTGCGCCAGGTCACGGTAAGCGGTGGCGCCCTTGTTTTTGCGAGCGGCCATCACCGACGACCCCGACGCGCTGGCCTCGGCGAAACGAACCGTGCGTGGGATGGGCGGCGCCAGTACCGGCAGGTCGTAGCGGTCGGCGACGTCGAGCAGCACGTCGCGGGTGTGGGTGGTGCGCGGGTCATACAGCGTCGGCAGCGCGCCCAGTAACCGGAGCTTCGGGTTGGTGATCTGCTGGACGTCGGCGACCGTCCGCAGGAACTGGCCGACGCCGCGATGAGCCAGCGTCTCGCACTGCAGCGGAACCATGACCTCGTCGGCGGCCGTCAGTCCGTTCAGCGTGAGCACCCCCAACGAGGGCGGGCAGTCGATGACGACCACGTCGAACTCGTCGCTGAGCTTGTCGAGCGCGCGTTTGAGCGCGTACTCGCGGCCGGCCCGCATCAGCAGCATCGCCTCGGCACCGGCCAGATCGATGTTGGCCGGCAGCAGCGTCATGCCTTCGGCGGTGGCGACCAGCGCGGCGCTGGGTTCCACCTCGCCGAGCAGCACCTCATGCACGGAGACCGGCAGCTTGTCCGGATCTTGGCCGAGTGAAAAGGTCAGACAGCCCTGCGGGTCGAGATCGACCAGCAGCACTCGCTGTCCACTGTCCGCCAGCGCGGCTCCCAGCGAGGCCACCGTGGTCGTCTTGGCGACCCCGCCCTTCTGGTTGGCTACCGCCAATACCCGAGTCATTAAGCGCCGCTCTCCCCCGCAATTGGGAGCTGCCCCCACCTCATCGCGTTCTCCCTTCTGCGTCGTCGCCCGATGGGCCATCACTGCCATCCTGGCATCTCCCCCCTGCTGCCCGCGCGGCGATCGCGATGCGTGTCAGGCACAATCGGTCGCCATGGGTGTCGAAAGCCACCGGCTGGTGCTGCTTCGCCACGGTGAGACCGAGTGGTCCAAGTCGGGGCGGCATACCGGTTGCACCGAACTCGATCTCACCGAGCATGGTCGGAGCCAAGCGGCTGCTGCGGGGGCTGTCCTGGGCGAGCTGCAGTTGGACCACCCGCTGGTGGTCGCCAGCCCACGGCGGCGCGCGGTGTCCACCGCCGAGCTCGCCGGACTGGCCATCAACGAGGAGTCCCCGCTGATCGCCGAATGGGATTACGGATCCTACGAGGGTTTGACGACCGCGCAGATTCAGCAGTCCCGACCGGACTGGCTGGTTTGGACGCACGGTTGTCCGGACGGTGAGACCGTCAGACAGGTCAGCGACCGAGCAGATCGGGCTGTCATGCTCGCACTCGAGCACCTAGCGACCCGTGACGTGTTGTTTGTCGGCCACGGCCACTTTTCCCGGGCCGTGATTGCCCGGTGGCTCGAACTGCCGCTATTCGAGGGGAGCCGCTTCGGCATGGTCGCCGGTTCGATCGCGGTCTGCGGCTTCGAGCACGGGATCCGCCAGCTCGGCGTGCTCGGGCAACCGCGCACGACCGGGCGATGACGTCCGAGCCCCCGTTCGTTCTGAGCGGACCGGGCGGGGTTCTTTTTGCTGACGACGTTCGGGACCGCTATTGCGACGCAGCCGACGCGCAGGCCGCGCTGCGTTCCGGAGCGACGCCAATCATCTTGGGCGCGTTGCCTTTTGATATGTCCAAGCCGGCTGCGCTGATGTCGACGCACGTGGTGCGGCACGAACACACGTTGCCCGAGTGGCCGACCGGTCCGCTGCCGCCGGTGCACATCGCCGAGATGGTTCCCGCACTCGCGCAACACCGCGCCCGGGTACGGCGGGCATGCGATCAGCTGGCCACGCCGGGCAGCGCTCTGCAGAAGGTCGTGCTGGCACGCGCATTGCGGTTGGTTGCCGAGACGCCGCTGGATGCCCGCGTGGTGTTGCGCCGGCTGATCGCCAAAGACCCTGGCGCGTATGGCTATCTCGTCGACCTCACGGCGGCGGGCGACCCGTATGAGGGGATGACGCTGGTGGGCGCCAGCCCAGAGCTGCTGGTTGCTCGCGTCGGCGACCGGGTGACATGTCAGCCCTTCGCGGGTTCGGCACCGCGCGCCGCCGACGCCGACCTCGACGCCGCCACCGGTGCCGCCCTAGCCGAGTCGGCCAAGAACCGCCATGAGCACCAATTGGTCATCGACGCAATGACCGAGGCACTTGAGCCGCTGTGCAGTGAGTTGACGATCGCCCCCACACCGCAGTTGAGTCATACCGCGGCACTGTGGCATCTCAGCACGCCGATCAGCGGGCGGCTACGCCAAACATCGATTACGGCAATGGATTTGGCACTGGCACTGCACCCCACCCCGGCGGTCGGCGGCTCCCCCGCCGGCGCCGCGGCGCAGCTCATCGGCCAGCTGGAAGGCGACCGCGGATTCTACGCCGGCGCAGTTGGCTGGTGCGACGCGCGCGGCGACGGCCGCTGGGTGGTGTCCATCCGGTGTGCGCAGCTATCCGCCGATCGACGCACGGCGCTCGCGCACTCTGGCGGCGGTATCGTCGCCGAAAGCGATCCCGACGACGAAGTCGACGAAACCACAACGAAATTCGTCACAATCCTGACCGCGCTGGGAGTCCAGCCGTAACGGCGGAACTCCGGCTAAGCCGGCTAGTTCACGCTGACCAGTCGGACAGCCAGCGCAGCACAGGGGAACTGAACAGCAACGCCAGCACGGTCACCGCCACGATGCCCAGCAGAATCCCGGCCGGCAGCCGGTGAGATCCCGCCGCGAGGTACCACGCGACGGGCAATAACAGCAGTTGGGCGAACACCGCGGGACCCCGCCCCCACCGCTTGCCGGCCAGCAAAGCACAGCCAGCCGCCAGCAGCGCGCCGCCGATGAGGACGAACCAAACGGCGGTCCCAAAACCGTTGACTGCGCGTTGATCGGCGCCGCCCAATCCCCGTAACAGGAGCACGGCGGCCACCACCAAGCCGGCGGTGCCTTGCACAGCAACGATGAGACCCGCGACGCGCAGACTGGTCGGAGCCGGGACACTCATGGCGTCAGCGTAGCCACCGAGTAAGCCCAATGGACCGCTCCGTCCCGCGCCGCTGCAGGGCTCGCATTGCCGCCGGTCCCGTAGGCTTTGGCGTCATGCGCGCCGTGCTCATCGTCAATCCGACCGCGACCTCCACCACCGCCGCAGGCCGCGACCTGTTGACACACGCGCTGCAAAGCCGCCTTCAACTGACCGTCGAACACACCACCCACCGCGGTCATGGTGGTGAAATCGCACAGGCGGCCGCCGACGACGGTGTGGACCTGCTGGTGGTGCATGGCGGTGACGGCACCGTCAGCAACATTGTCAACGGCCTGCTGGGAGCGCCAGGCCAGTTGCCTACCGGCCATGTCCCGGCGGTGGCGATTGTGCCAGGCGGCTCAGCCAATGTGCTGGCACGCTCGTTGGGCATCTATCCCGACCCGATCGACGCCACCAACCAGCTGATCGGACTGCTCGACCAATACGGGCACCAGCCAAACTGGCGCCGGATCGGGGTGATCGACTGTGGCGAGCGCTGGGCGGTGCTCAACGCCGGGATGGGCGTCGACGCCGAGGTGGTGGCCGCTGTCGAGGCGCAACGGGAAAAAGGCCGCAAGGTGACGCCGTCGCGCTACATTCGCACGGCGGTGCCGGCGGTGCTGGCCAGCACACGTCGCGAACCGCGGCTGACGGTGCACCTGCCCGGTCGCGAGCCGGTTTCCGGCGTCCACTTCGTCTTTGTGTCCAACTCCAGCCCCTGGACCTTCGCTAATCATCGGCCGATCTGGACAAACCCCGACAGCAGCTTCGAATCCGGGCTGGGAGTGTTCGGGGTCACCAGCCTGAAGGTGATCCCGACACTGAAGGTCGTCCGGCAGATGTTCGCCAAGCAACCGAAAATGCAGGCCAAGCAGCTCGTCCGCGACGACAACGCAGCCTGCGTGCGGGTCACCTGCGACGGTCCGCCGATTGCCAGCCAATTTGACGGTGATTATCTCGGCGTACGCGAGCAGATGACCTTCCGAGCGGTTCCCGACGCCTTGTCCGTCGTCGCTCCACCGGCAAAAAACCCAGCCTGACCTGCGCTAGTGGCAATTGCCGGCTAATCGAGGGCGCAACTTCGCCGGGATCGTAGTACAAACGATTAAGGGTTTTAGAACCAGACCCTCAAAGTGAGATTGCCCACCTGTCAGCGCGCGCTATTGACATCCGTTGAGCCTGTGAAACGATCGAAAGATCGCGTGCAACGGTACCGAGACTTTCTTGTGCCCGCGTTAACAGCCGAAGAAAAAACGCCCGTGCGCCCTGCTGCGCACATAGTGAGGAGTAACGACGTATGGATTGGCGCCACAAGGCGGTCTGTCGCGACGAAGACCCGGAGCTGTTCTTCCCGGTGGGGAACAGCGGGCCGGCGCTCGCCCAGATCGCTGACGCGAAACTGGTCTGTAACCGCTGCCCGGTGACCACTGAATGCCTGTCCTGGGCGCTGAACACCGGCCAGGACTCCGGCGTGTGGGGCGGAATGAGTGAAGACGAACGACGTGCGCTCAAGCGCCGCAACGCTCGGACCAAGGCTCGTAGCGGAGTCTGACGAAAACATTTACTGTCGCGGCCCCGGCAATTGTCGGGGCCGCGACATTGTGTGAAGGCAGGCGGCTATTGCACGAGCCTGGCTCGACGCCCAATTGGGACACGTAACACCACATCGGTGCCGCCCTCGGCGGCGTCGTGCATGCGTAGCGATCCGTCGAGTTCTGCGGATACCAGGGTCCGCACGATCTGCAGGCCGAGTCGGTCAGACTTCTCCACGCTGAATCCGTCGGGCAGCCCGCGGCCGTTGTCATGAACCACCACGTCGAGCCAGCGCGCCGACCTCTCGGAGCGAATGGTCACCGACCCGCTCCCGCCGACACGGCCGCCGGAACCGCCGCCGTTTGGTTCGAAGGCGTGCTCGATGGCGTTCTGCACCAGTTCGGTGATCACCATGATCAGCGCCGTTGCCCGGTCGGAGTCCAGCACGCCGAGCATGCCGCTGCGATTGATCCGGATCGGCGTGTCCACCGTCGCCACGTCGTTCATGATCGGCAGGATCCGGTCGATCACCTCGTCGAGGTTGACTTCCTCGTTGACTGACATCGACAAGGCGTCATGGACCAGCGCGATCGACGACACGCGGCGCACCGATTCGATCAGCGCCTCCCGGCCTTCGGAGTTGGTGGTCCGGCGCGCCTGCAGGCGCAGCAGCGCTGCCACGGTCTGCAGGTTGTTCTTCACCCGGTGATGGATTTCTCGGATCGTGGCGTCTTTGGACATCAGCGCACGATCGCGGCGCTTGACCTCGGTCACGTCGCGAACCAGCACTGCCGCGCCGGCCGCCGCGCCGTGCACCACCAGCGGCAGCGTGCGCAGCAGCACTGCTGCGCCGCCGGCGTCGACCTCCATCCGCATGCTCGACCCGCCGGCCAGCGAGTCCTGCACATGGTCGGCCAGTTCCTGTGCTTCGAACGGATCGGAGATCAACGGTCGAGTCACTTCGACCAGATTGTGGCCCTCCAGTTCCGAGGTCAGGCCCATCCGGTGGTAAGCCGACAGCGCGTTCGGGCTGGCGTAGGACACCACACCGTTGACGTCGAGGCGGATGAAGCCGTCACCGGCCCGCGGGCTGGAGCGCGACATGGCCACGTCGCCAACATTGGGGAAGGTGCCTTCCGACAGCATGTGCACCAGATCTGCCGCGCAGTCGACGTAGGCGGTCTCCAGCGGGCTGGATTTGCGGACCGCGGCCGCTTCCGCGGTCTGATGGGTCAGCACCGCGACCACCCGGTCGCCGTACCTGACCGGCACCGCTTCGACGTTCAGACCGGTCTGCAACCCCGGATCCTCTTGAGCCGCAACGTTTCCGCGGCCGATAACACCGGAATCGAACGCCGCGGCCACCAGCGGCACCTTGTCGGCGGGAAAAACAGTGCCGACCGCATCCCGAAGTAGCACCGTGGGGGCGGTATTGGGCCGGCATTGCGCCACACACACCAGCGCGCCGTCGTCGCGTCGCACCCACATCAGGTAATCGGCGAAGGACAGATCAGCCAGCAATTGCCACTCGCCGACCACCGCGTGCAGGTGATCGACGGCGTTGCCGGGCAGGATGGTGTGTTCGGCGAGCAGATCACCCAGAGTCGACATCAGTCACTCCCGGTGCTGAATTCGGCAATCCAATGGCTAGCTGATGACCGCGATAAGGTCGCCGGCCTGGATGACATCTCCCACCGATACGCTCACCTTGCTGACTGTGCCGGCGACCTCGGCCAGGACCGGAATTTCCATCTTCATCGACTCCAACAGCACGACTGTGTCGCCTTCGCCGATCTGGTCGCCCTCTTTGACCACGACTTCGAGCACGCTGGCCACGATCTCCGCGCGGACGTCCTCGGCCATCATTACCCCGTTCGTCACCCAGCCGCTGTTTGCGCCATTCCCGTCGCTCACATCGAACCACAATCGACCATCGTCGGTGCGCCGAGAGGGTCCCCTCGGGGCCGCCTTTCAGAGAGTAAGCAAACTCCAAGATTGGTAAGCAAATCTATAGAGTTCGTTCCGTGACCGTGTCGTGTTTCTTCTGTGACTATTGAGCAGCATTGTTTCCAGAGTGATTTGAGTGTCTGAAGAGTTTTGGGTGCACGAATTGAGTGGAGGTGCAATTCCGTTGTTCACGAACATGTTTGAGATTTCGAAGGCATGCCGGCCGGTGGTTCGCGCGACTGTCGGCGCGGGGGTTGCACTTGCCGCGATGGCTGCGATCGGCGTCGGTAGCGGTGTTGCCGGGGCGACTCCCCAGCAACCTGTCCTCGTCGACGATCCCGTGCCCGTTCCCGCCGCCGATCCCACCAGTGGAGTGGGCATCAGCAATGCGATCTTCACTGAGTTGGGCGCGCTGCTGAATGCTGTTTTCCCAGGCAGCGGCTCGGTGTTCATGCCCGCCAACTCCGGCGCAGGCTCGTTGACTCCGGGGTACCCCAGCACGTTGCCCGGCCAGGTGCCCAGCGGGCTCCCCGGCCAGCTATCCGGCACGCTGCCTGGTCAAGTTCCCAGCACGCTGCCTGGCCAGGTTCCCAGCGGGCTGCCTGGCCAGCTACCCGGCACGCTGCCCGGCCAGCTTCCTGGCACGCTGTCGCCGGGCCAAACACCCAGCACGCTGCCCGGCCAGCTTCCCAGCACGCTGCCCGGCCAGGTTCCCAGCACGCTCCCCGGCCAGGTTCCCGGCACGCTGTCGCCGGGCCAGACACCGGCAACACCCGGCACCCTGACCCCCGGCCAGACACCGGCAACACCGGGCACGCTGACGCCGGGCCAAACCCCCACCCCGCCGGGCCAACCCAGCGCCCTGACGCCAGGCCAGACGCCTGCGACGCCGGCCTCCCCCGCCCAAACGCCGGGGGCGACCAGCCTTCCGGCCGCGGGCCAGAACGTCCCTGTTGTCTAGCCCCTAGCACCGCCGAACTTGGGCCGCATGAAAGACTGACCAGCCGGTATAGCTGCAAGGAGGATCCGTCATGGCCAAACGAGGCCGGAAGAAGCGCGACCGCAAGCACAGCAAGGCCAACCACGGCAAGCGCCCGAATTCCTAATTCCGCATCGTTGCGGGCCGACTGGGCAATCCAGTCTCAGCGTGGCCAGGTGTCCTGACGGCGGATGATGGTGGTCCGGCTGATCTCCAGGCGTAGCCGTTCGCGAAGGCCCTCCGGGGCCTTCTCGCCGCGGCATTTCATCGCGATCAACGACTTGATCCGCTCTTCGAGCCCGTAGTGCCGCAAGCATCCGGGACATTCCTCGAGGTGCTGACGCAGCTTCTGTCGGGTTTCGGCGGTGCACTCACCGTCGAGCAGGGTCCATACCTCGGCGATCACTTCAGCGCAGTCAGCCTTGGCGCGAGCGTCCTCAGAACTACCCGATCCGCAAGAAAACTCGGTCACGACGACACCTCCTCAGGTGCCTGGCCGCCCCGAAGGAAGCCCCGTTCCTTGGCCACGTCGGCCAACAACCCACGCAATTGGCGTCTGCCGCGGTGAAGACGCGACATCACCGTGCCGATCGGCGTATCCATGATCTCGGCGATCTCCTTGTACGGGAAACCCTCTACATCCGCGTAGTACACCGCCATCCGGAAGTCCTCGGGCAACGCCTGAAGCGCTTCTTTGATCTCGGTATCCGGCAGCGCCTCGAGCGCCTCCACCTCGGCGGAGCGCAACCCCGTCGAGGAGTGCTCAGCGCTGGCGGCCAGCTGCCAGTCGGTGATTTCGTCGGTCGGGTATTGGGCCGGCTGGCGCTGCTTTTTGCGGTAGCTGTTGATGTAGGTGTTGGTCAGAATGCGGTACAGCCATGCCTTGAGATTGGTGCCCGGCGTGAACGAGCGGAAGCCCGCATACGCCTTCACCATGGTCTCCTGCAGCAGGTCCTCGGCATCGGCGGGATTGCGCGTCATGCGCAGGGCGCCGCCGTAGAGCTGATCTAGCAGCGGGATCGCGTCGCGTTCGAAGCGTGCCGTGAGCTGCTCGTCCGTCTCCTCCATGGGATCGGGCGCGGCCACTTCGGGCCCGGTCGAGCCATCACTGTCGGCCATCTTGGTTGTCACAATCCCTTCGGTCGCGGTATCACCGGACAGCCCGGGCACCAATACCGGACGCTCCAGCAGGCTCATCGCCGTCGACACCAGACTCCCCTTCTCCCCAATCTAAAGGCTGTATCCGACAGTGTCTTGTATGGCCGTCACGGCGGCCATCGAACTGTGTTGGTCAACAGCTTCGGGCAGTCGGCTATTTCCCGGCCAGGTCAGCCGTCGTTCCTGTTTTGGACCGCTGATCCCCGACCGGGCGTTCGCGGGCTACTGTGACGCCATGTCTCTGAACGGCAAGACCATGTTCATTTCCGGCGCCAGCCGCGGTATCGGCCTGGCGATCGCCAAGCGGGCTGCGCGCGACGGGGCGAACATTGCGCTGATCGCCAAGACCGCCGAACCGCACCCCAAATTGCCCGGCACGGTGTACACCGCCGCCAAAGAACTCGAGGAGGCCGGCGGGCAGGCGCTGCCGATCGTCGGTGACATTCGCGACGGCGACTCGGTCGAGGCAGCGGTCACCCAAACCGTGGAGCAGTTCGGTGGCATCGACATCTGCGTGAATAACGCGTCGGCCATCAACCTGGGGTCCATCACCGACGTGCCGCTGAAGCGTTTCGACCTGATGAACGGCATCCAGGTGCGCGGCACCTATGCGGTGTCGGCGGCCTGTATTCCACACATGAAAGGCCGGGACAACCCGCACATCTTGACGCTCTCGCCGCCTGTACTGCTCGAGTCCAAGTGGCTCAAGCCGACCGCGTACATGATGGCTAAATTCGGAATGACGTTGTGCGCCTTGGGTATTGCCGAGGAGATGCGTGCCGAGGGCATCGCATCCAACACCCTGTGGCCACGCACCCTGGTGGCCACCGCTGCCGTGCAGAACCTGCTGGGCGGCGACCAGGCGATGGCACGAGCCCGCAAGCCCGAGGTGTACGCCGACGCCGCCTACGTCATCCTCAACAAGCCCGCCGCCGAGTACACCGGTAACTCGGTGCTGTGCGAGGACGTCTTGGTCGAATCCGGGGTCAGTGACTTGTCGGTGTACGACTGCACGCCGGGCGGTGAGCTCGGGGTTGACCTGTGGGTGGAAAGCCCGAACCCGCCCGGATACCACGCGCCCTAGTCGATGCCGGCTGCGGCGACTCCCGCGCTTGCGGCGCTATCGGCTGCGGGTGTGGCGCACGAAGTCGTCAAGTTCGCCCATGACCCGCGCGAAGGCTCGTTCGGTGACGAGGCGGTTCGCCTGCTGACCGACGCGTATCGCATTGCGCCCGAACAGATCTACAAAACACTGGTCATCGCGGGACCCGACGGTCTTGCCGTGGCCGTGCTGCCGGCGCCGTCCCGACTGTCGCTGAAGGCCGCCGCCGCGGCACTAGGGCTCTCGCGCGCGACGATGGCTGACCGTACGACGGCGCAGCGGGCGACGGGTTATGTTGTGGGCGCGGTGTCACCCTTCGGGCAACGCAAACCGCTGCCCACTGTCGTGGACGCCGCCGCGCTGGGTTGGGATCGGGTGTATTGCAGCGCCGGCCGGCGCGGCTGGGACGTTGCGGTCGCTCCGGCGGATCTGATCCGGCTCACTGCCGCGGTGACGGCTGACCTTCAAGCCTGAGTTGCGGGCAGCTGCGCCGACAGATCCGCGACAACAAGACGATATCCAAGGTCCAGCTGGGGCTTGTCCAAAAGGTCGGCGTGGTGGCGTGTCCACGCCCCAGTGGCGAGATCGGACTGCAGCCGTGACAACCCCTCGCGGAGTAGAGGTTCCGGCGTCAGGGCGAGCATTGACATCCCGGCTCGGACTTGCGCCTCGAGGTAGGCGTATGGGCGACGCCAGTAGGCTCCACCGACTCCGTCAACGCAGTCGTGCGGAATCGGGACCGGCTGGATCGACGCGTTGCCGAGTAACGACGCGAGTTTGGTGATCGGCACAGCCAGCCGCGCGTCTGTGTCTGCGGCAGCGGGCAGGTATTCGCGCAGCAGCCAGAACTCACGAAAGACGGCGTCGTCCCAAGTGAGGATCACGATACGTCGTCGCGCGATACGGGTCATTTCGGCGACGCCCGCGGCGACATCGGACCAGTGGTGCACGGTCAGTATCGCCAGTGCGGCATCGACGGCATCGGTGCGAAGAGGTAGGCGTTCTGCAACAGCCTGGATCACCGGTGCTGCACCGACCGGACGTTGCGCAATCATCACGCGGCTGGGTTCCACCGCGACGACGGTGTTCGAGGGTTCGTAGGAGCCGGTTCCTGCGCCGATGTTCGCGACTGTCGCCATGCCCTGCAAAGCATGGTCGACAACCGTGCCGATCCGTGGGTCGGGTTGTCGGGTAACCGAATACGTTTGTCCGGCTGAGTCGTATCGAGTCAATGTCGGGTCAGCATCGCGTGCACGCTGTCGGCGAACGCGGCGGTGGTGAAGCAGATGGGTTCGGCGAATTCCTCCAGCGTGAGCGCGTCGTTCCAGCTGGCGTCGGCCGCGGCGCGGAGCAGCGGCTTCGTCATCGCCACCGCGTGTGCGGGCATCGAGGCGACCCGTGAGCACCAGTCGTCGGCCACCGCAAGAAGCTGGTCATGGTCGACGACCTCGTGCACCAGGCCGAGTCGTTGCGCGGCATGGGCGTCGATGTGCTCGCCCCGCAGGTAGTACGCCAGCGCGCCCTGGTAGCCAAGACGCCGGGTCAGCGCCCAGCTGGTGCCGACCTCGGGAATCAGGCCGAGATGGCCGAACGCCGGGACGATCACCGCGCGTTCGCTGGCGATGGTGAGGTCACAGGTCAGCGCCCAAGCCAGCCCGACTCCGGCCGCGGGACCGTTGAGCGCCGCCACGAAGACGGTGTCCGATCCTGCGATCAGCCTTGCGACGCCGCCGAATTCCCGACGAATCCACCGCCATACGTCGGCGACTCCTTCGGGCTGGCTCAGCTGCTCGGTGGCGGTGCGCATCATCTTCAGATCACCGCCGGCGCTGAAGCCGGGGCCCTCGCCGGTCACCACGACCGCGCGGATATCTGTGTCGGCAGCGAGGTTCTCCAACGCTCGCCGCAGTTGTCGCACCATCGGCGCGGAAAGCACGTTGAGCCGGTCGGGTTCGTCGAGGGTCACCACTGCGCGGTCGCCGCGATGCTCGACGCGGACCCGCAGCGGCGCTTCCCGGCCGTCCCCCTCGGCGAGCATGCGCTGGTACAGGGATTCGTTCAACACTCGTCCTCCTCACTATCGTTGGCGCGCAATGCCGCCCATGCGGCATCGGCGAATGCCCGGACGGCTGCCCGTGGCATCCTCGTTTCGCCGTCGGCGATCCAGTGCCGGCTGAATTCCTGCGCCGGGCCAAACCACAGCGCGGCGGTGATGCCCGGCCGGATCGGCTGCAGGACGCCGTAGCTGTGGTGCGGCCGCCACCAGTCCCGGATGGCGGCGAAGAACCGGTGGTTGGACTCGCGCAGCGCGGGGCTGTCCAGCCGATCACCGAGCAGCAGCGTCGCCTCGGTGCGATTGGCGGCCACCCATTTCAGGTGATGCTCGACGCCGCCGCGGATCCCGCCCTCGGCGGTGGCATTCCCCCTCAGCATCGACACGAACCCGCCCTGGTACTCCCCCATCACCTGGGCGTACACAGCCGCTGCCAGCGCCGACTTGTCCGGAAAGTGGTGATACAGCGCCCCGACACTCACTTTGGCTTCGCGGCGAACCTCGTCCAGCGTCGCTGCCAGCGCCCCGTCGACCGCGAACCGGCGCCGGGCCACTTCGAGCAGCCGCGCCCGCGCGTCAGGGCGTCCGCTCACTGTCACGAGAATGACTCTATACGAACCGAGATTATCTCGGTAGTCCGAGCGTTAGATCGGTGCTAGTCGAATTCGATGATCCCGCGAATGTTTCGCCCTTCGCGCATATCGGCGACGGCGTCGTTGATGTCCTCGAGCCGGTAGCGCTGCGTCACCAGTTCGTCGAGTTTGAGCCTGCCGTGCTGATACATCGACAGCAGCATGGGGGTGCTCGCCCGCGGATTCATCCCGCCGAACAACGCTCCCTGCAGTCGCTTGTGCGACACGATCATGTCGGTGAGCATGAGCGGCACCAGCATTTCGCTGTACGGCGTTATCCCGGTCAGCACGCACGTTCCACCCTTGCGCGTCAACATCATCGCCGGGGCAAGCAGATCGGTGTGGACCACGCCGGCAGTGATGATCACCCGGTCGGCCATCACCCCTTGGGTGAGGCTCCGCACCAGTGGCAACGCCGCCTCGACCGATTCCACGGTATGGGTGGCGCCGAATGATGCAGCAGAATCGCGTTTGAATGCGACAGGGTCCACACCGACTACGTATTTGGCACCGGCCGCGCGGGCACCCTGCAGAGCATTCATTCCCACGCCGCCGGTGCCGACTACGACGACGGTATCGCCCTGCTCCGTGCCAGCGGTCACCGTGGCCGACCCCCACCCGGTCGTGACGCCACACGACACCAGCGCGGCGGCGTGCATCGGAACGGTGTCGGCGATTCTGATCACCGAATACTCCGATGCCACAACATATTCCGCGAAGGTGCCGAGTTGCATCAACGCCAACAGGTCCTCGTCGTCGACGTGGCGGCGCACCGTGCCGTCCGTCGTCATCTCCCTGACGTAGGCACCGGCACCGAGATCACACAGGTAGGTCATGCCCGACACACAGAATCGGCAACTGCCGCAGGCGGGAATGAACGACATCGCCACCCGGTCACCGGGCCGCACAGAGTGCACCTCGGGACCGACTTCCGCCACCACGCCGGCACCCTCGTGACCGCCCAGCAGCGGAAAGGTCTCGGGAACCTCGATCCCGCTGGCGCGCAACAACTCCGCGATCTCCGGTCCCGGAACCAAGTCACCGGTGGCGAAGTGGTCGTCAGAATGACACAACCCCGCCACCGACATCTTCACCAGCACTTCGCCGGCATGCGGCGGATCCAACGTGATCTCGCAGATCTCCCAGTCCTTGCCGATGCCGCGCAGCACCGCCGCCCGGCACTTCACCGGGCGGCCCTCGGCGCGACACCGAACCGCCGCACCCCTCGAGCGGCGGACGCGCGCAACAGGCCTAACGCGAATTTGACCCGACGCCGCGCCGTCGGATACCAGAGCAACTCCTTGGATTGGGTCGGCACCCGCGGCGACGTGATAGCTTGCGGCCGACAGTATTTGAGCACTCCGGCCGCACCGCCCCACCGGGCGCCTACCCCCGATTGCTTCCAGCCACCCATCGGAACGTCACACGCGAATGCGTTGGAGAGAACGTCGTTGATGTTGACCGCGCCGACATCAAGTTGGCGAGCGATCCGCTCACCGCGTTCTTTATCGCCGGTCCACACGGTGGCCGACAGCCCGTATACCGAGTCGTTGGCCAGCCGGATCGCCTCGGCTTCGTCTGCGACTTTGACCACCGGCAGGGTAGGTCCGAACGTTTCCTCGGTCATGCACGCCATGGAGTGGTCGACGTCAACGAGAACCGTTGGCTCAAAGAACGTTCCCGTTCCGGTCGGCTTGCCGCCGGTCACTACTCGGGCACCGGCGGCAACCGCCCCGTCGACATGGCGCTGCACGATATCGCGCTGAGCGCTGGTGGCCAGCGCTCCGACGTCGAAGGCGAACGTGCGGTCGTCCTGGCCCTGGCGCAGCCGCCGGACGTTGGCGGTGAGCTTGGCCACGAACTCGTCGTAGACCGGTGCCTCGACGTACACCCGCTCCACCGACACGCACACCTGACCAGAGTTGAACATGCCGCCCCAGGCGATGCCATTGGCGGCCCGGTCGAGGTCGGCATCGGCCAGCACCAGCGCCGGGTCCTTGCCGCCGAGTTCGAGGCTGTAGGGCAGCAGCCGCTCCGCGCAGGCGACGGCCACTTTTCTGCCGGTGGCGGTCGATCCGGTGAATTGCACGAAATCGGCGTTGGCGATGACGGCCGCGCCGGTGGCACCGTAGCCAGTTGCCAATGCGAGCACCGGCGGCGCCCCGATCTCGGTCCAGCCGCGGACGAATTCCACGGCGGACAGCGGCGTCACTTCAGACGGCTTGAGCAGTACCGCCGCGCCGGCAGCCAGGGCGGGCACCAGGTCCAACCCGGGCATCAGGAACGGGAAGTTCCACGGCGTGATGACGCCGACCACCGGATAGGGCCGGTAAGTGGTGGTGAGCTTCTTGGTCATCGCCAGCGGGTTGAACGAGCGCGGATGCTCGTCGGTGAGGAACTGCTCCGCGTGACCGGCCCAGTAGTCCAGCAGGGATGCCGTGTTGGCGGGCTCGCCGCTGGCATCCGCCCGGGTCTTGCCGGTTTCGGACTGCACCACGTCGATGATGTGTTCGGCGTTGTCGAGCACCCAGTCCTGGTACTTGAGCAGCCACCGCTTGCGGCCACGCGGGCCGAGCGCCGCCCACTCGGGTTGGAACAGCCGCAGCTCACGGGCTTTCGCGGCGACGGCCTCGGAGGTCTCGATCGGTACGGTGCCGACCACGCGACCGTCGGCGGGATTGCGTACGACGATGGCGGTGGTGTCGGTTTTGGGCTGAATCGCGGTCATGGCGCGATCATCTCGCCAGCTCAAACCAGCCACCTAGAGTAGCCGGCTACCCCACTTGCGCTGGGTCAGCGTTAGAGCAGCGTCACCTGTTCTGGCTGCTGCTCGGCCGGCTCGAGCAACTCGGGCCCGTTGTTGCGCACGTTGTTGACCAGGGTCGAAATCTCTCGCATCCGGATGCCGCGCACGTCGGGCGGGCCCGCTAGCAGCTCGAGATCCGGCGGCTCGTCGGGATCCAGCCAACGGTCCCAATCGCGTTCGGCCACCACCAACGGCATTCGATCGTGGATCTCGGCGAGCTCGCCGACCGCGTCGGTGGTGATGATCGTGCAACTGAGCAGCGGGTTGGCGTCGTTGGCGGGCTTCCATACCGACCACAAGCCGGCCATGAAAAGCGGCTCGCCATCCTCGCGATACATGTAGAACGGCGTCTTGCGGGCATTCTTGCCGGCGCCGGGGGTGGCGCGCCATTCGTAGTAGCCGTCCATCGGGATCAGGCAGCGCTTGGACTTCGCGCTCGAGCGGAACGCCGGCGACGTGGTGGCCTTGTCGGCGCGGGCGTTGATCAGCTGCGGACCTTTGGACTCCGGCGCGCCGTCGGCGCGGGCCTTGGCCCATGGAGGCACCAACCCCCAGCGCATCAGCCGCACCCGCCGGGTGGGCTCGTCGTCGGGCTCGTCGTGTCGACGAACCACCGTTGCGATGGTGGTGGTGGGCGCGACGTTGTAGTTCGGCGCGTCTGAGGACTGGGCCGCCCTCCTTTCATCGATCGCCTGGATCTTCTCGGCCAGCACTGCCGGGTCGGTGGTGACCGCGAATCGTCCGCACATACCTTCCATGGTGCCGGGTACGGGCAGACACGCAATGATGGACGCGTGAGCACCTGGTCAGCACCCAGCCTGACGTCGCCTGTCATGGCGACAGTCAGCGTCCCCGGCTCGAAGTCGCAAACCAACCGGGCCTTGGTGCTCTCCGCGCTGGCCGCCGCGGGTGGCGGCGTCTCCACGATCCGCGGCGCCCTACGTAGCCGCGATACCGACCTGATGATCGGCGCGCTGGGCGCACTGGGCCTGCGAGTCGAGGGCGGCGAGTCCGAGCTGAAGGTCAGCGGCCAGATCGCCCCCGGACCGAACGCCCGGGTGGAGTGTGGGCTGGCCGGCACCGTGCTGCGCTTCGTTCCGCCGCTTGCCGCGCTGAGCGTTGCCACGGTCGTCTTCGACGGCGACGAACAGGCCCGTGACCGGCCGATCGCGCCGCTGCTGGACGCCCTCCGCGGCTTGGGCGTCGACGTCGACGGCGCGGCCCTGCCGTTTCGGGTGCGCGGCACGGGGTCGATCACCGGCGGCACCGTCGACATCGACGCCTCGGCGTCGTCGCAGTTCGTGTCCGGGCTGCTGCTGTCCGGGGCGTCGTTCGTCAACGGGTTGACCGTGCAGCACACCGGCGCCGCGCTACCGTCGGCTCCGCACATCGCGATGACGGTGGCGATGCTGCGCCAAGCCGGCGTCGAGGTCGACGATTCGGCACCCAACCGCTGGGCGGTGCGACCCGCCCCGGTGACCGCCCGCCAATGGGACATCGAACCGGACCTGTCCAACGCCGTCCCGTTTCTGGCGGCGGCGGTGGTCAGCGGCGGCACCGTGCGCATCACCGACTGGCCGACCACCAGCATCCAGCCTGCCGACACCATTCTGGACATCCTGCGAAGGGTGAATGCCGTTGTCCGCCTGGCTGATTCGTACCTCGAAGTACGAGGGCCGGCGACATACGGCGGGTTGGACGTCGATTTGCGCGACGTCGGTGAGCTCACGCCCGCGGTGGCGGTGCTGGCGGCGCTGGCCGCCCCCGGATCGGTGTCGCAGTTGACTGGCATCGCGCATCTGCGTGGTCACGAAACCGATCGGCTCGCAGCGCTGAGCACCGAGATCAACCGGTTGGGCGGTGACTGCCGGGAGACTTCCGATGGCCTGGTCATCACCGCGACGCCACTGCGGTCGGGGACCTGGCGCTCCTATGCCGATCACCGCATGGCGATGGCCGGAGCAATCGTGGGTCTACGGGTGGCCGGCGTCGAGGTGGACGACATCGCCACCACCGCCAAGACACTGCCGGAATTTCCGCAGCTGTGGATGCGAATGCTGCAGGGGCCGCGCGGTTGAGGCCCGGCGACTACGACGAGTCCGACGTCAAGGTCCGCTCCGGCCGGGGTTCGCGGCCCCGGACCAAGACCCGTCCTCAGCATGCCGATGCCCGGCCAGCGATGGTGGTCAGCGTTGACCGCGGCCGCTGGGGCTGTGTGCTCGGCGGTGACCCTGCGCGTCGTGTCACCGCCATGCGGGCCCGCGAACTGGGCCGCACTCCGATCGTCGTCGGCGACGACGTCGACGTGGTCGGCGACCTGTCAGGTACGCCGGACACCCTGGCCCGCATCGTCCGGCGGGGGCCGCGGCGAACGGTGTTGCGCCGCACCGCCGATGACACCGACCCGACCGAACGGGTGGTAGTCGCCAACGCTGATCAGCTGTTGATCGTGGTGGCGTTGGCCGACCCGCCGCCGCGCAGCGGACTGGTGGACCGCGCCCTGATCGCCGCCTTTGCCGGCGGGCTGACCCCGATCCTGTGCCTGACCAAGACCGACCTGGCGCCCGCGGCCCCGTTCGCAGCGCAGTTCGCCGACCTGGACCTCGCGGTGGTCAGTGCGGGCCGCGACGATCCGCTGGACGTGGTCGCCCCGCTGCTGGTGGGCAAGATCACCGTGCTGTTGGGCCACTCCGGTGTGGGCAAGTCGACTCTGGTGAATCGGCTTGTGCCAGAAGCTGATCGAGCTGTCGGCGAGGTCACCGAAATCGGGCGGGGCCGTCATACCTCGACGCAGTCGGTGGCGTTGCCGCTCAACAGCAGCGGCTGGGTGATCGATACGCCGGGAATCCGCTCCTTCGGGCTGGCCCACATCGAGCCCGACGACGTGATGATGGCGTTTTCCGATCTGGCCGAGGCGATCGACGACTGCCCGCGTGGCTGCGGGCACCTGGGCCCACCCGCCGATCCCGAATGCGCGCTCGACAAGCTGACCGGACCGGCAGCGCGGCGCGTCGCCGCCGCCCGACGGCTGCTGGCCGTACTGCGCGAGAGCTAGGCCGAGCGTGCGTGTTTACGTACCGACACTCCGCGTTTCGTGCGGGGACACGCACGCTCGCGGCGAGGCGCGCTTAGGCCGCCAGGTCGTTGTCGCGGGCCCGGGCTCGCTTGTCCCGTCGCCGTTGCCGAACCGCCGCGATTGCGGTCTTCAGGCCACGCCGCCGGCCAGTCGCCGGGTCGACACCCAACTCCAGTCCCGCAAACATCCGCTCGCTGCGGGTCTCCGGGGCGTCGTCGGCGGTGTCGGTCAGGTAGCGGTCCGGCAGCGACAGCTTGGCGATGGTCCGCCACGTCTTGGCGTACTGCACCAGGAAAGGACCCGTCGTATAGGGCAAGTCGTACTTGTCGCACACTTCGCGCACCCGCACGGAGATCTCGGCGAGCCGGTTGCTGGGCAGATCGGGGTAGAGGTGGTGTTCGATCTGGTGGCACAGGTTGCCGCTCATGAACCGCATCGCCGGCCCGGCATTGAAGTTGGCGCTGCCCAGCATCTGCCGCAGATACCACTGGCCCTTCGTCTCGCCGATCATGTCGGTTTTGGTGAATTTCTCGGCACCGTCGGGGAAGTGACCGCAGAAGATCACGGCGTTGGCCCACACATTGCGGATCACGTTGGCCACCGCGTTGGCCTTCAGCGTGGACATGAACGTCGCGCCCGGCGACAGCGCTGACAGCGCCGGGAACGCGACGTAGTCCTTGAATACCTGGCGGCCGGCCTTGGCCAAAAACTCGTCGATCTTCTGCCGGGCCTCGTCGTGATCCATCCGCTTCTTGACGATCTTGCCGATCTCCACGTGCTGCAAGCCGACGCCCCATTCAAAGAGCAGCGCAAGCATGGCGTTGTAGAGGAGGTTGAAGATGTTGAAGCGCTTCCAGCGGTCGTCTCGGGTGACCCGGAGCAAGCCGTACCCGACGTCGTCGTCCATCCCGAGGATGTTGGTGTACTTGTGATGGACGAAGTTGTGGGTGTAGCGCCAGTGCTTGGACGCGCCGCTCATGTCCCACTCCCAGGTCGAGGAATGGATTTCGGGGTCGTTCATCCAGTCCCACTGGCCGTGCATGATGTTGTGGCCGAGTTCCATGTTCTCGACGATCTTGGCCACGCTCAGCGAGGCGACACCGGCCCACCAGCCCGAGCGCCGTGAGCTGGCCGCCAGCAGCACCCGGCCGGTGACTTCCAGCGCGCGCTGGGCGGCGATGCTGCGGTGGATGTAGCGGGCGTCCCGCTCGCCGCGAGAGTCTTCGATGTCCTGGCGGATGGCATCCAACTCCACCGCCAGGCTTTCGATGTCCGTGTCGGTGAGGTGTGCGAATACGTCGACGTCAGTGACGGCCACCGTGTTGCCTTCCTGCAGTCCTTCGTCGCTTACCTACGCCATCGTAAGCTACGTTTGCGTAGGTTACCAGCCAGTAGCCCACTAAATCTCTAGCACGCAGTCGCCCGACGCCGCCGAAATACACGTCTGAATCCGGGTGCCAGGCTCGTGTTCCACGCCGGTTCGCAGGTCACGCACATGACCGCCCGCCAGCGGAACGACACACGACTGGCAGATGCCCATCCGGCAGCCGAACGGCATCTGCACCCCGGCCTGCTCCCCCGCGTCCATCAGCGACGTCGCGGCGTCGGCGACGACGCGTTTGCCGCTGCGTGCGAACGTGACCGTCCCGCCGGCCCCGGCGGGCGCAGCGCGCGACACCGCGAACCGCTCGAGGTGCAATTGCTCGGCCACGCCGGCGGCCGCCCAGGCGCGTTCGGCGTCGTTCAGCAGGGCTTCGGGCCCGCAGGCCCAGGTCTGCCGCTCCTGCCAATCGGGCACCTCGGTGTCGAGCCGACTCAGGTCCAGCCGGCCCTGATCACGCGTGGTACGCACCCGCAGCCGGTATCCGGTGTGGTCACGCGACAGCTGATTCAACTCCGCGCCGAACATCACGTCGGCCTCGGTAGGCGCGGAATGCAGGTGGATCACGTCGCCGATTTGGTCGCGGCGCACCAGCGTGCGCAGCATCGACATCACCGGGGTGATGCCCGACCCTGCGGTGATGAACAGAATGGCCCGCGGTGCGGGGTCGGGCAGCACAAAGTTGCCCTGTGGCGCGGCCAGTCGCACGATCGTCCCCGGTGCCACCCCGGCCACCAGGTGAGTCGACAAAAACCCCTCGGGCATCGCCTTCACGGTGATCGTCACCGTGCGCGCGGCGGCGACAGGGCTCGATGTCAGCGAATACGACCGCCACCGCCAGCGTCCGTCGACCAGCAGCCCGATCCCGATGTACTGGCCGGGCTGGTAGTCGAAGCTGAAACCCCAGCCGGGCTTGATGACCAGCGTTGCGGAGTCCTCGGTCTCGCGGCGCACATCAAGGATGCGGCCCCGCAGCTCACGGGCCGACCACAGCGGATTGGCCAGCTGCAGGTAGTCGTCGGGCAGCAACGGTGTGGTGATCCGGGCCGCCAGCTTGCGCAGCGCATGCCGGGCCGGGTGCCGGTAGGTGCGGACGACGGCCGGACGCGGGGTTTCGACGACGTCAGCAGTCGGCCTCGAGATTTTCCTAGCCATGGGACTCCTGCTCACCAGACGGTCAGCGGATCCAACCCGCCCGATGCAACCTACGGTACCGTAACTTAGGAACTCGTATCCACTCGAGAATGCGCACGTCACAGCAGTTCGAGCAGGAACGGCAGCTCCTGGGTGGCGTACCAGGCCAGATCGTGATCCTGCGCGTCACCGACAATCAACTCGGCGTCCTCATCGCCCAGGTCGGCCGCGTCGACGGCCGCGATCGCTTTGACCACGTCCGCTTCGGCGGCGGCGTTGTCGACATAGGCCGCCACGACCCGGTCGATCGTCACCGCTGTACCCAGCCGCACGACGGCATCGTCGAGGTCGGGGCGCAACGTCACATCGTCGACGTCGGCGATCAGCACCGCGCGCCGGGGCGGCAAGTCGGCACTGGCCGTGGACAGCAGCCGCAGCGAGGCCAACGCGGCGTCGCGCAGCGCGACCTCACCGAGTTCGTCGTCGTCGCCCTCGGCGTAGGCCTCGCGCAGTGTGGGCGTCACCGCGAACGCCGTCCCGTTGACCGGCGCCAGCGATCCATCGGCGACCAGTTGCTGCAGCATGGCCAGAGTCGTCGGGATGTAGACCCGCATCAGGCGACTGTAATCATTTGCGGCGACCCACTGCCCCCGGCTTCGCCGCGCTTGCGAGCGCCGCGACTCATTGCGCGGCTTCCAGGAGTTCGTCGAGCGCTTCGGTGAGCAGCCCCGGCAACACCTCGACATCGCTCATCGCGTCGCGGTCGGCGTTGATCCCGAAATACAGCATGCCGTTGTACGAGGTCACCGAAATGGCCAGCACCTGCTTGTTCAACAGCGGCGGCACTGCATACGTCTCCAACAATTTGGCGCCGGCGATGTACATCTGCGACTGCGCGCCCGGCGCGTTGGTCACCAGCAGGTTGAACAGTCGGGCCGACAAGCTGGTGGCAACCCGGATGGCCATCGCATGCAAAGTGGGCGGGGCGAAACCCGACAGTGTCACGATGCTGCGCGCATCGACCAGGCTGGCCGCGACCGGGTTCGATTCGGTGGCATGCGCGATCTGGGACAGCCGAACGACGGCGTTGCCCTCACCCACCGGAAGGTCGATCAAAAACGGCGCCACCTGGCTGATCGCCTGGCCTACCCCGGCCGAATCGAAAGATTCGTCGACGTACACCGGCAGCGGCGCCATCGCCCGCACGGTCGTCGTCGAGGACACCGCCTCCCCACGGGACAACAACCAGTTACGCAGCGCGCCGGCGATCACTGCCAGCACGATGTCGTTGACGTCGCAGTTATAGCGGGTCCGCAACATCCGGTAGTCCTCCAGGCGCCCCCGGGCCACCGAGAACCGGCGGTTGCGGGACACCGTGGTATTGAGCGGGCTGCTGGGGGCGTTCCCCCGCGCCAACGTGCGGGCCACGTCGAACAGCCGCCGCCCGACGTTGACCAACTGGCCGGAATTGGTTGCCAGCCCGGTGATTCCGGATCCGACGGCTTGCAGCTGGGCGCCCGGGCGGGTGGCCCAGTCGCCGATGGCGCCCAGCAGCAGCCGGGTGGTGCCAGGCTCGCGGGCCGGCACCCAGATGTCCTCGGGGAACGGGGGCGGCCGCCGGGCCCGATCGGCGATGACGTGGCCGATCTCTAGTGCGCTCATCCCGTTGATCAGCGCTTGATGTGACTTGGTGTAGAGCGCGATGCGATTCTTGGCCAGGCCCTCGACGAGATACATCTCCCACAACGGCCGCGACTTGTCCAGCGGTCGGGCCGCCAGCCTGGCGATCAACTCGTGTAGCTGCTCGTCGCTGCCCGGCGACGGCAGCGCCGACCGCCGAACGTGATAGGTGATGTCGAAGTCGCGGTCATCGATCCACACTGGCCGGGCCAAGCCCATGGTCACTTCCCGGACCTTCTGCCGATACCTCGGAACCTGCGGTAACCGCTGCTCGATGGTGGCCAGCAGCATCTCGTAGCTCAGCCCGGCCCGCGGGCGGCGCAGGATCGACAGCGATCCCACGTACATCGGGGTGGCGGTGTTCTCCAGCCGATAGAAGGACGCGTCCGATGTGGACAACCGCGTCACGTCCCGACCCCCTTTTAATGCCTTGGCAATTCGCCGATCAGGCCGATCTTTCGCTCACGGTAACCGCCGCGGGCGCCGCTGCGCAGCGTGGGTACACGCAGGCGCCGCTTGTGCGATGATGATCACACCGTCTGCCACTCTCCAGCAGGCCCATCTTTTCGAGACCGTCCCGAGATAACCTCGGCGATCGCAAGCGCGGCGCAGCCGGGCGCAGCGGCTAGCCGAGAGCCAACACTGGAGAGTGCCATGTCGATCGTCAGCCCAGTCCCCGGCCGCGCCGTGTTCGCTGTCAGGCCCGTCGCAGACTATGAACCACCACCCCGCGACGTCCGGCACTGCCGACCGCCGTCGGCCGCCGCGCTGCGCCGGATCAACGCGCATGCGCCCCAACGGTTCTCCGGTCACCAGCAGCCGACGACGAGCATGTCGCCGCGGATGCGGCAGGCAGCGGTCTTCGCCGACGCGGCATTGCGCCGAGTGCTGGAAGTGATCGACCGCCGCCGACCCGTGGCGCAACTGCACGGTCTGCTGGCCGGCGGCCTCGCCGACTCGGTGCTCGCAGCCAACCGGGTCACGGGCCACCGCCAGGAGGCCGCGGTGTTGCGCCGTTTGCGACTACAGGCTGTCGGGCCGCCCGACCGGCTCACCGCCGCCGAGGTGTTCGCGACCTACACCCGCGGCTGCCGCGTGCACGCCATCGCCTGCCGCGTCGAGCCGGTGACGGACGTCGGCTGGCAGGTCGTCGCCCTGCACATCGGCTAGCTCGCGGTGCGCGCCGCCGCCGGCGCCGGGCCGCCGGCGAACCGCGTCACCACCGGGCCGATGATCGCCATCACGAACACGTACGACGTCGCCAGCGCGGCCATGCCGCTGATCGACGTACCGGCCAGCCCGATGATGATCAGCGAAAACTCGCCCCTGGCGATGAGCGCGGTGCCGGCCCGTAGCTGCCCACGCCATGCCACGCCCTCGCGTCGCGCCGCGAATGCTCCAGTGGCCACCTTCGTCACGGCGGTGACCCCGGCCAGCGCCAGCGCCACCGGCAGCATCGGAAGCAGACGTTCGGGATCGACCGACAAACCGATCGCCAGAAAAAAGATTGCGGCGAACAAGTCGCGCAGCGGCCCGAGCACCTTGCGGGCCCGGTCGGCGGTCTCACCGGTCAACGTCAGCCCCACCAGGAAAGCGCCGACTGCCGCGGACACGTGCACAAATTCGGCCAGCGCCGCCACGATCAAGGTGATGCCGAGGACCCGCAACATCAGCTGCTCGGAATCGGAGTGCCCCACCAGGCGGGCGACGTGATGGCCCCAGCGGTACGACGCGGCCAGCGCGATACACAGCGCGGCCACCGCGCCGGCCATCCCGACGATCGCGTGCGACCAACTGCCGCGCGATGCCAGCACCGCGAACAACGGCAGGTAGGCCGCCATCGCGAAGTCTTCGAGCACCAATACCGCAAGCACCGCGGGCGTCTCCCGGTTGGCGACGCGGTGAAGGTCCTCGAGCAGGCGGGCGATGACACCCGACGACGAAATGTAGGTGACGCCGGCCAGCGCGAGGATGCCCACGCCGTCCAACCCGAGCAGCCACCCCGCCAGCGCGCCGGGTGTGGCGTTCAGCAGGATGTCGACCGCCGCCGAGGGCAGATGGTGGCGCAAGCTGCTGGCGAACTCGGTGGCAGAGAATTCCACGCCCAAAGTGAGCAGTAGCAGCACGACCCCGATCGGCGCGCCGGTGGTGATGAACTCCCCGGCGGCGGGCACCGGATTGATGCCGCCATTGCCCAAGGCCAGGCCGGCAAGCAGGTACACCGGAATCGGCGACAACGCGAACCGGCGCGCAACGGCGCCGAACAACGCCAGCACGGTCAAGATGGCGCCGACTTCGAACAGCAGCGCCACCGAGACTTGCACCGGCTCAGCCCTTGTCGACGATCTGTTCTACGCCGGCGATGCCGTCCTCGGTTCCGATGACGATGAGAACGTCTTGCGCGTGCAGCATTTCGGCCGGGCCCGGGGAGGCGAGTACCTCCTCGTTGCGCACGATCGCCACGATCGAGGCGCCGGTGCGGGTCCGGGCGCGGGTCTCGCCGAGCGGATGGTCCACAAACGGACTGCCCGGCCGGATTTGAACCTGACTGGTGTCGATGCCGGGCACTTCCCGGGTCAGTTCGGTGAAGCGTTCGGCGATGCGTGGTGCGCCCAAAATCTGTGCCACCGCGTCGGCCTCGTCGTCGTTGAGGCGGAAGACCGGTGTCGCCTGGTCGGGGTCGTCACCGGCATACAGCACGACCTCGAAGTCGCCGCCTCGCCGTGCGATGATGCCGATCCGGTCGCCGCCGTGGCTGGTGAACTCGTAGCGCAGACCGATACCGGGCAGCAGCACCTCCTTGACGTCCATACCGTCCATCCTTAACGGAAAGTCATGGCGATAGCGAGCATTTCCGAGGTTGGGCAGTTACGACGCACGAGGCGGATGAGGCGGATGCCTCAAATCATCGGTATCGCAGGCGCTATCGCCGCTTATTCGATTTCGACGATTTGGCGCCGCGGGCCTGGCGGCGTGCGGCTTCCCGCCGCTCCCGCCGCGTGCCACCGGCCGCCGCCTTCTGCGCTCCGCCGCCGTTGCCCTGCACCTGCGCCGAGCCGTCCTCGGCCGGCCCGGAATAGGTCAATGCCGGTGACTCGTTCTCAATTCCTTTGGCGCGCAACGCACTCGGTGCAGCGGCGCGTCCTGAACCGGACGTGGCGGCTCGTTGCTGGGCGGTGGCCGCGGCGGCGGTGGCGAACTCGGCCAAATCCTCCGGCTCAGCCACCGGAGCCACCTCCGGGGACGGGACCGCCTCGACGGCCACGTTGAACAAGAAGCCGACCGACTCCTCTTTCAGCCCCTCGAGCATGCCGGTGAACATGTCGTAGCCCTCGCGCTGGTACTCGACCAGCGGGTCGCGCTGCGCCATCGCGCGCAACCCGATGCCCTCTTTGAGGTAGTCCATCTCGTAGAGATGCTCACGCCACTTGCGGTCGATGACATTGAGCAGCACGTTGCGTTCCAGCTGGCGCATCGCGCCGTCGCCGGCGAGCTCCTCGAGTTGGGCTTCGCGGGCGGCGTAGGCGCGTTCGGCGTCTTTGATCAACGCGTCGAGCAGCTCCTCGCGGGTCAGTTCACCGGGTTCGCCGATCGCGTCGGGATCGAACAGATCTTTGTGGTCGATGCCGACCGGATACAGCGTCTTGAGCGCCTCCCAGAGCTTGTCGAGATCCCAGTCTTCGGCGTACCCCTCGGCGGTGGCCCCGTCGACGTAGGCGGTGATCACGTCGTGCACCATGTCGAGCGCCTGCTGCTTGAGGTTCTCGCCTTCCAGGATGCGACGGCGCTCCTCGTAGATGACCTTGCGCTGCTGATTCATCACCTCGTCGTATTTGAGGACGTTCTTTCTGACCTCGAAGTTCTGCTGCTCGACCTGGGTTTGCGCGCTTTTGATCGCGCGGGTCACCATCTTGGCCTCGATGGGCACGTCGTCGGGCAGGTTGAGCCGGGTCAGCAGCGATTCCAGGGCAGCGCCGTTGAAGCGGCGCATCAGCTCGTCACCCAGCGACAGATAGAACCGTGACTCGCCTGGGTCACCCTGGCGACCGGACCGACCGCGCAGCTGGTTGTCGATGCGGCGGGACTCGTGCCGTTCGGTGCCCAGCACGTAGAGGCCGCCGGCCTCGATCACTTCCTCGGCCTCGCTGGAGGCTTCGGCCTTGATCCGGGGAAGCAGCTCATCCCAGGCGGCCTCGTACTCGTCGGGTGTTTCCACCGGGTCCAGGCCCTGTTCGCGCAGCTGCTTATCGGCCAGGAAGTCCGGGTTGCCGCCCAACACGATGTCGGTGCCGCGGCCGGCCATGTTGGTGGCCACGGTGATCGCGCCGCGCCGACCGGCCTCGGCGATGATGCCGGCCTCTTGCTCGTGGTATTTGGCGTTGAGCACGTTGTGCGGGATGCGCCGCTTCTGGAACTGCCGGGACAGATACTCCGAGCGCTCCACGCTGGTGGTACCGATCAGCACCGGCTGCCCTTTTTCGTAGCGCTCGGAGACGTCGTCGACGACGGCGATGTACTTGGCTTCCTCGGTCTTGTAGATGAGGTCGGACTGGTCGCTGCGGATCATCGGTTTGTTGGTCGGTATCGACACCACCCCGAGCTTGTAGATCTCGTGCAGCTCGGCCGCCTCGGTCTGGGCGGTGCCGGTCATGCCGGCGAGCTTGTCGTAGAGCCGGAAATAGTTCTGCAGCGTGATGGTGGCCAGCGTCTGGTTTTCGGCCTTGATCTCGACGTGCTCCTTGGCCTCGATGGCCTGGTGCATGCCCTCGTTGTAGCGCCGGCCGATCAGCACCCGGCCGGTGAACTCGTCGACGATCAGCACCTCGCCGTCGCGGACGATGTAGTCCTTGTCGCGCTGGAAGAGCTCCTTGGCCTTCAGCGCGTTGTTGAGGTAGCTGACCAGCGGAGAGTTGGCGGCCTCGTAGAGGTTGTCGATGCCGAGTTGGTCTTCGACGAACTCCACTCCCAGCTCGTGCACGCCGACGGTGCGTTTACGCAGGTCGACCTCGTAGTGCGTGTCCTTTTCCATCAGCGGCGCGATCCGGGCGAACTCGGTGTACCAGTTGGAGGCGCCGTCGGCGGGGCCGGAGATGATCAGCGGCGTGCGGGCTTCGTCGATCAGGATCGAGTCGACCTCGTCGACGATGGCGTAGTGGTGCCCGCGCTGCACGAGGTCCTCCAGCGAATGGGCCATGTTGTCGCGCAGGTAGTCGAACCCGAACTCGTTGTTGGTGCCGTAGGTGATGTCCGCGTAGTAGGCGTCGCGGCGTTCGTCGGGATTCAGACCGGCCAGGATCACGCCGACCTGCAGCCCCAGGAAGCGGTGCACCCGCCCCATCCATTCGCTGTCGCGTTTGGCCAGGTAGTCGTTGACGGTGACGATGTGCACGCCCTTGCCAGCTAACGCGTTGAGGTAGGCCGGCAGCACACAGGTCAGGGTCTTGCCCTCGCCGGTCTTCATCTCGGCGACGTTGCCGAAGTGCAGCGCCGCGGCGCCCATCACCTGCACGTCGAACGGACGCTGGTCGAGCACCCGCCAGGCCGCCTCGCGGGCTACCGCGAACGCTTCGGGCAGCAGGTCATCGAGGCTTTCGCCGTCGGCGTGGCGCTTCTTGAACTCGTCGGTCTTGGCCCGCAGCTGGGCGTCGGTGAGCTTCTCGACGTCCTCGGACAAGGTATTGACGTAGTCGGCGACGCGCTTGAGGCGCTTGACCATGCGACCTTCGCCAAGGCGCAGCAACTTCGACAGCACAGTTAAATCCCCTTGGGGGTACCTCCCGCTTGCCGGGAGAATTGGAGTTTTTCGGCGCTCACCATCCTAGGTGACGTGCCGTTCCCCACGCCGAACGTCGACTTGTTGCGGCGATCTGCCTCGAAACGCCCGACAAGTCGACGTTCGGCGCCGTGAGCGCGTCAGGACAGCCGTATCAGCCCGTAGTCGTAGGCGTGCCGACGGTAGACCACCGATGGGCATTCGGTGTGCTTGTCATAGAAGAGAAAGAAGTCGTGTCCGACGAGTTCCATCTCATAGAGGGCGTCGTCGACGGACATCGGCTTGGCGGGATGCTCCTTGGTGCGCACCACCCGTCCCGGCTCGCGGTATCCGTCGGCGCCGTCGTGTTCAGGCGGCGCTTCGGTGTTGTCGGTGGTCGGTAGCGGAGCCGCCACCGCGGTCGCTTCGGCCACCGACACCGGGGTCTTGTCGCCGTAGTGGACTTTGCGCCGATCGTTGCCACGACGCAGCCGGCTTTCCAGCCGGTCGACGGCGGCCTCGAAGGCGGCGTAAAAGCTGTCTGCGCGGGCCTCGCCGCGCACCACCGGCCCGCGGCCCCGGGCGGTGATTTCCACCTGTTGGCAAGACTTGCGCTGCCGCCGGTTCCGGGCGTGTTTGAGTTCGACGTCGAACAAGTAGATGGTTCGGTCGAACCGCTCTAAGCGGGCGAGTTTCTGCGAGACGTAGACGCGGTAGTGGTCGGGGACCTCGACGTTGCGGCCTTTGACGACGACTTCAGCCTGCAGCGTGGGTTCGTCTCGCTCGTCGGGGTCGGCCAGAAGCTGGTTGGAATCCGCGGTTTGCCTTGAGATACTTGACAACTCGTTTCCCTCTCGCGACGCACGCACTGTTTGACGTGACTGGCTTTCAAGATGAATGCGCCGACGGGGATGGTGTCGATGACGGAGGCCGCCCGCCGATGCGAGGTGTCGAAAATTCACCCCCTACCGACGTCGGTGACATGGCGCCTAGTAAAAAGGCGCCGCCGTGAGGCGTTCACGGGTGCTTGATCCCGACGGTAGCCGCGGGCAAGTGGAAGTGCCAGTACTTTTGTGTTGCGAGTTCTTCACGATCATTACGCGGCGGCGATCGTCAGCACCGCGGCCACGTGGACGCCGGCTGACAGCAGCACACGGACCGACTCACGCGCGGTCGCTCCGGTGGTGACGATGTCATCGACCAACAGCACCTCACCGTCGACCGGCCTTCGCAGCACCACCCGTCCGGTGATGTTGCGCTCGCGCTCGGCGGTGCCCAGCCCGGCCGAATCCCGGGCCAACGCTTTCATGCGTAGTGCTGGGACGACGGCGATGTGCGGATGGCCTTTGACCGCTGCGACCGCGATCCGGGTGACCGGGTCACCGCCGCGTCTGCGCGCCGCCGCGCGGCGAGTTGGCGCCGGCACGACCGTCAGCGGAATGTCGAGCAGTCCCCATGTGACGAGGCGATGCACGCCGACCGCCAGCGCGTGAGCCAGTGGTGTGATCAGGTCGGTGCGGCCGTGGTCCTTCATCGCCACGATGGCGTTGCGGCGCGCGCCGGCGTAGCGGCCGAGCGCGAGCACCGGGACCTGCGGGTCGACGCGCGGGCTGGCGACGTGCGGTGCATCAGGCGCGACTGTCAGTTCCTGCGCACAGGTGTCACACCAGCGGGTCGACGGTGCGCCGCAGCCACCGCATTCCAGCGGCAGGACGAGGTCGAGCATGGGTGCAGTGTGGCGGGCAGGGGTGACAAGCTGGGCGATGCGCCGCGCGTATTGGAAGAAGGAAGACAGTTCTAGTTAGCTTTTCGGAGCAATGTATTACGCGCGGCTTCAAAGTGTATGTCGAAGAGCGCCTTCAGCCACGACATCACTTCACCGTCTTCTGCGTCCAACTCCGGCGTCTTTAAGTCATCATGTACATCGCTCAGCATTAGCAGGTAGGACCATCTCTTCGACTGGTTGGGCGGAGGAACTGCTCGTTCACTTGCCACCCCAGACCACCGCTTGCGCATTGTCTAGGCCACGTATCATCGCTTCCCAGGTCGCGTCTCCTGTGTCGAAGTAGATTCCGCCGTTGTGTCTGGCTTCGCCAATGTATCCGCCGTCCTGTCCGTCCCACTTGCCCAGAACTACATGCCCATGGCACAAGTTCGCAGCTAAGCACGCCAAGACCGGCGGTCGGCGCTTCCGAGGGCGAAGTTTTCCCGGCGCCGAACTCCAGCAGCTACGGCAGCTCGGTGTGCATCAGCATCACGTCGTAGGCCGACCAGGACGACAAGTTGAAATACAGGTCCTTGCCGGACGACCAGGGATGGATCATCGGCGCGTAGATGCCGCCGGGAATCTGGAAGGACGACACCAGCATTTGCTCGGGGCTCCATGGTCCTTGTGGCGCCGGCGCGGTTCTTGCCACGACATCGTTGGCGCCGTTGGTGTAGAGGGCGAGGTATTGCTTGAGGTGGTTGTTGTATTGCGCTGACATCTCGCCCACCGGCCCCGGGATGACCGGCGTGGCGGCGCCCGGGTTGTTCGGGACCCACCCGTTACCCTCACCGTTCCAGTACTGGTATTTGGTGACATCCGGCACGGCGTTCTGCGGAACTCGCGCCAGATACGCCGAACCGCCGCGCCCGGACGGGGTGCCGAACGAGTAAACGTAACCGTCGCCCGGCTTCATGAACGCGCCCATTTGGAAGTTCTCATTCCCCGGAATGTGGCGGGCCCCCGGGATGCTGTCGGGTCCGGGCGTCCGGACGCTACCGGGGTAGATCCCCCAATGCTGGCCATTGTCAGGAGAAGTCGCGATCGCCGAGTAGTTCGTCGACCACTCGCCGTCGCGGCCCCATTCCCGGATGGACATGAAGTTGATGTATTGGGTATTGCCGACGGAGATGCCGGCGGTCGGGATCATTCCGGTCTCATTCGGCGCCCACCTGACGCCGGGGAGGATCGGTCGGCTAATGCCCGACGCCAGCACCGGTGAGCCGGAGTATTTATCGGTCGGCGAACCCGGCGGCACGCTGATGCCGTCGGCGAGGTTGTTGTCCTGGCTGCGAAACAGCACATTGTGCCGCCATTGCTGGCCGTGGACGCGGCAATAGCCGAAGGTGTCACCAAAGGCCATCAGCACCTGACGGTTCACGGGATCGCCGTTGTCCCAAAGGATTCCGAGGTCAGTGCCGGAGATCCCGAAACGTTGCAGCGTGCTGTTGGGGCCGTTCGGCCCGGTCACCCAGTCGACAACCGATGTGGGAGCCCCAGCAATCGAGGCAGGAGGCGCCGGTTCGGGCGCCGGTGGTGGAACCGGGGCTGCGTTCGGAGCCGCCTGAGTGGCATTCGGCAGTTGTTGGTTGGCCGCGCCGGGCGGAGTCGGCCCGGGCGGAACTATCGCCGCCTCCTGCTGCACCGGTGCGGAGTAGCGAGAACTGCCGGGACGAAGCAACGAAGATATCAGCGGACCCAGTTTGGGTAGCGGCGCCTTCTCATTGGCACCTCGCGGTCGCCGCCCCGTCGGTGGGTGGACAACCGGCGACGGCGGTGGCATCGCTGGTGCCGCCGCGGGCGGTTCGACGTTGGCCTCGGGCGCACTGCACGGCAGCGCAGACGCCGTCGGCGCAAGACCCACCGGGATCACGAGTCCCAGGACGGCCGCCGACGCCACGGATACGGAGACGATTCGGACAACGGCCGACATGTCACACCTTTCCAGGGGCAGGGCGCCGTTGACGCCCGCAGTTGGCCTATGTGACAGTAGTGATCGATGTGCCAGCTGTGACCAGTGATTCACGGATAGGTATGCATCCGTGACCGTGTCGCAACCACGGAAACGCGCGGACCAATGCAAATGCGCTCTAGCCGGGAACGACAGTGATGGCGCAGCGGATTCGGCTCACGCCGCTTAACCGCCGGTCTGCGGTTACCAACGGGCAATCGAGCGCTTCGGCGAGCGCGACGTAGCCGGCGTCGTACGCCGAGAGACTGTCGCGCAGATCCCAGATGCGATCGAGCAGCGTGTGTATGGCGTGGCGAGTTACCGCCAAATGGCGCCAGGTATCCAAAGCACGCCAGCCCTGGGCTGTACTCAATTGCTGCGCCTGCGCCCGGCGCCGTAGCGCGCTAGCGATCTCAGAGTCAATCAGGTGCGGTGCATGTAAACGCTCGGCAGCGACTAATCGCCGAGATCGGCCGTCGTTGAGCAGAGCCGCAAGTGCTGCCGACGCGTCAAGGACGATCATCGTCCGGCGCGCTCAGCATCCAGATCGTCGATCAGCGATGTGGTGTCCACATCCAAATCCGGCAATGCCCCCAGCAGTGCGGGATTGTCTACCCGGCGAGAAGCTTCGGCGAGTTCGCGGACGGCCACGGCCGACACCGAGGTGTTGTCTCGGGCGGCCAAGCGCTCTAGCCGCTCGACGACTTCGTCAGGCACATTTCGCAGGTAGAGCGTCTTCATCCAAATATGCTAGCAAAATGCAAGCAACCTAGCCGTTAACAGCAAGCAGATCGCTATCCAGGCAACACGGGCACCGCGCCCCCGACCATGAACGCCCGGACATCAAGCCAGCTCGGGGTTCCTTCGGCACCCGAACTCGACAGTTGCAACACCCCGCGCGGATCGGCCACGTACACCGTCGACGGGTTGGCCGCGATCGTCGTCACCGGAAGCTGCAGGTTGCTGCCGGGCGCATCGGAGTTCACCCCGTCGAGGTTCACATATGACACCGGATGCTGGGCGTTGGTGCGGCTCACCGCAAGGTCGTCGCCGGTGCGCCACGACAGCGACACCACCGACGAGCCCAGCCCGAACCCGAGGCGGCGCGGATAGGTCAGCGCGAACTGACCGGCCTGAGTCTGCTCGACGCTGGCGAGGATCACCTGACCCTCGATGACCATCGCCGCCCGCGTTCCATCCCGCGACAACTGCAACTCGGTGATCGCCCCCGGGAAGCGGTTCGACACTGCGGCCGAATCCACCGGAAGCCGCGCCGGCTGCCCAGATGCCGTCTCCTGAATCGCGCGCAGCACGTTGTTGCCGTCGGCCACCACCCACACCGCGTCGTCCAGCGACCAGGTCGGGCGCGAAAGGCTATGTCCGTCAGCAGCTTCCACCGCCTCGCCGCCTAGGTCGCCGATCCACAGCGACGCGGCCAGGTCCGGCGCGCCCGGCCGCAACGTCACCACCGACGCCGCCCGGTGACCGCTGCGCGACAACGCGGCAGCAGTCTGATTCGTCGGCCGGCCGAACGCGCCCCCTACCGGCGTCGAATGTTGCCCGTCCAGCGCCACCATCGCGCCACCGATCAGCGCGTGCACACCGGCCGCGGCGCCTTCGTCCACTCCGGGGTCCGTCGCGGCCACGTCGGAGGTGTTCCATCCCTCGGCGAAGCGGTCATCCAAGGCGGCGCCGTCGGCGTTGATCACGTACGGGCCCCGGATATCGGCACGCGCCAGTGTCCAAATGATTTGCGCGGCAAGCAATTGGCGACTGCGCGGATCGGCGATCGTCAACGTCTCCAAGTCGATCCGGGCCCCACTGTAGCCGCGGCCGATGCCGGATTTACCACCGTCGGCCCGGGTGACTGGTCCGCGCAGCCGCACCGGCGGTCCAAGCATGTTGTGCACACTTTTGCTCATCTCCGGACGCGGACCCGCGATCAGCTTGGACATCAGCTCGGTGGCCAACTGGTCGGGGTCAGACACCGCGACATAGCGTGGATCCGGCACGACGGTCCTGCCGGTCGGATCGGCAAAGTACAGCGTGTGGCGTTTGTAGGTGGCTTGAAATTGCTGCCAGTCCAAGAACACTCCGTTGGGCAGACGATCGATGCGCCACCCGCCCGACGTTTTTACCAGCTCGATGGGACCTGGATCCGGCAGCTGACCCTCACCGGTTTCGAACACACCCATGTCCGAGAGCGAACCCAGGATGTCTGCGTGCATCGTCACCGAAACCCGTTCGGCGCTGCGTGTTTCGACGAACACGACATGGTCGATCAGCAGCGCACTACCGGCGTCATCCCAGGCGTTAGATGCCGACTGGGTGAGGAACTGCCGCGCCGCCAGATGCCGGTTGGCCGGATCGGCTGTGGCCTTGAGGAATTCACGCAGCAGCACGTCGGGGTCCATGCCGGGGGCCGGTTTCGGCAGGTTCGACGGCGCCGTGCGCTCAACAGTGCCGATGGCCTGCGGCGCCGACGAGCTGGGTACCCCTGCACAACCAGTCAGCACTACCGCAACGGCGAACAGTAGCGCGGCCAATCGCCGCATCACGCACCTCTCTCGGCGTGTTCGCGCTGATGAGACTGGCGCTCTTTCCGCTCCCCGGCAACCGGTTTCATCGGCAGCGGGCTGGTGGTCACCTTGTGGCCGCGCACCAACGGAAGCGTCAACCGGAAGCAGGCACCCTTGCCCGGTTCGCCCCACGCCTCCAGCCGGCCCTGGTGCAGACGCGCATCCTCGACACTGATCGCCAGGCCCAGCCCGGTCCCGCCCGACCGGCGCACCCGCGACGGGTCCGAGCGCCAGAACCGGCTGAACACCAGTTTCTCCTCACCCGGGCGCAGCCCAACGCCGTAGTCGCGCACCGTAACCGCCACAGTGTCTTCGTCGGCGGCCATCCGGATCCGAACCGGTTTGTGCTCGGCGTGATCGATCGCATTGGCAATCAGGTTGCGCAAAATGCGCTCCACGCGGCGGGCGTCCACTTCGGCGATCACATCCTCCGACGGCATGTCGACAATCAGCTTGACCCCGGCGTCTTCGGCCAGATGCCCCACATTGCCCAGCGCGCTGTTGACCGTCGATCGCAAATCGACCGCCTCAACCGACAATTCGGCCACACCCGCGTCGTGCCGGGAGATCTCCAGCAGATCGTTGAGCAGCGTCTCGAACCGGTCCAGCTCATTCACCATGAGTTCGGTTGAGCGTTGCAGCGCCGGGTCGAGGTCGGCGCTGTGGTCGTAGATCAGGTCGGCGGCCATCCGCACCGTCGTCAGCGGCGTGCGCAACTCGTGGCTGACATCGGAGGTGAACCGGCGCTGCAGATTACCGAACTCCTCGAGTTGGGCGATCTGCCGCGACAGGCTCTCCGCCATGTCGTTGAACGACACCGCCAGCCGAGCCATATCGTCTTCGCCGCGCACCGGCATCCGCTCGGAGAGATGGCCTTCGGCGAACCGTTCGGCAATGCGCGACGCCGACCGCACCGGCACCACCACCTGCCGCGACACCAGCAGCGCGATGCCGGCCAACAGGACGAGCAAGACCAACCCGCCGGTGGCCATGGTGCCGCGGACCAGTGAGATCGTGCTCTGCTCGTTGCCCAGCGGGAAGATCAAATACAGCTCGAGGTTGGTCACCCGCGACGACGTCGGCGTGCCGATCACCAGCGCCGGCCCGGAAAAGCCGTCGGTGTGCACCGTCGCATACTGGTAAGCCACCTGACCGGCCTTGACGAATTCCCGCAATGCGCCGGGCAACTGGTCGACGGGCCCGGCCGCCGCCGCGGGCCTGGGTCCGTAGCCCGGTACCACCAGCACCGCGTCGAACGCACCGGCCAGTCCGGCGCCGGAGGTCGGGTCGGTTTTCGACGTCAGCGTGTTGCGGGCCAGCTGCAGGCTGCTCTCCAGTGAGCGCGCCTCCTCGCCGCTGACAATTCCGCTGACCGTGGTGCGGGCCCGCTCGATCTGCTCGGTAGCCGCGCGGACTTTGACGTCCAGCACTCGGTTGGTGACCTGGCTGGTCAACACGAACCCGAGGACCAAAATCACCGCAAGTGACATCCCCAGCGTCAGTGCGACCACGCGTAGCTGCAGCGAGCGGCGCCAGGCAACGGCCACGGCCCGACTCAACGCACTCATGCCGAGCAATGGCGGGGACCGCCGGCGAATGCGCCGCCGAGACCCGAAGATCACAGAGGTCCGCCCCAAATCACGGAGGTCCGGCCTTGTATCCCACTCCTCGAACGGTCAGGACGACGGTCGGGTTTTCCGGGTCTTTTTCGACCTTGGCCCGCAGACGTTGGACATGCACGTTCACCAAGCGGGTGTCCGCGGGGTGACGGTATCCCCACACCTGTTCGAGCAGCACATCACGAGTAAACACCTGGCGTGGTTTGCGTGCCAGCGCCACCAGCAGGTCGAATTCCAGCGGTGTCAAAGAGATCTGTTCGCCGTTGCGGGTGACCTTGTGCGCCGGGACGTCGATGTCGACGTCGGCGATGGACAGCATCTCGGCGGGCTCGTCTTCGTTGCGCCGCAGCCGTGCCCGCACCCGCGCCACCAGCTCCTTGGGCTTGAACGGCTTCATGATGTAGTCGTCGGCGCCCGACTCCAAGCCCAGCACGACGTCGACGGTGTCGGTCTTGGCGGTGAGCATGACGATGGGCACACCGGAGTCCGCGCGCAGCACCCGGCACACGTCGATGCCGTTCATGCCGGGCAACATCAGGTCCAGCAGCACCAGATCGGGCCGCAGTTCACGCACGGCGGTGAGCGCCTGAGTGCCGTCGCCGATGACCGCGGTGTCGAAACCTTCCCCCCGCAGCACGATGGTGAGCATCTCGGCCAGCGAAGCGTCGTCGTCGACGACGAGAATCCTTTGCCTCATGGTGTCCATGGTGTCACCAGAACGGGACAAAACTGGGCTACCACACGCGCGTTTCTTTCAGTTCAGCGGCCGACGAGGGTAGCCGCCAGCTCTTCGGGGTCCACGTCGGCGTCGACCACCAGCCATCGCCCGCCCCACTGCGCGGCGGCCAGGCCGGCGTACACCGCGCCGGTTCGTTGCTGCAATGCGGCGTCACGCTCGTAGGCGTCACGCGCCCGGCCTACCTCCTGGCGCGCTCGCAGGCGGGCGCGCTCACCGGCCAGCTCAGCCGAAACCCCAAGCAGCACTTGCCAATCCGGGACAGGAAGCTGCAGCCGCTGGAATTCGATCTGCTGCACCCACGCCGCCACGTCTCCGTCGGCATGCTGATTAAGGCGCGCGGCGCTGTAGGCGGCGTTGGACGCCACGTAGCGATCCAGGATCACCACGTCGTGCTCACCGCACAGTTCGCGGATCTGCCCGGCCGCGCCGGCACGATCCAGCGCAAACAGCATGGCCATCGCATACACCGACGACGCGAGGTCGCCGTGCTGGCCGTGCAGAGCTTCGTGCGCGACGTCGGCGGCCACCGATTGCCCGTAGCGGGGAAACGCACACGTGGCCACCGACTTACCGGCGGCCTCGAAGGCGGTGCGCAGACCGCCCGACAGGGTCCGCTTGCCGGCGCCGTCGACGCCTTCGATTGCGATCAACACCGGGCGAGCCTATCGCCGCGGCCCTTCGGCGCCTGTTTAGCCTGCGGTGGCCGCAGTCTCGATGTCTAGCCGCCCCATTTGGCGGCTTCGGCTTGGTCGCGGGCCAGCATGGCCATGGTGTTGGCCTCATGGGTGCCCGCCATG
>NZ_LZKJ01000201.1 GCF_001672775.1 Mycobacterium kyorinense
CATCCGAGGCACTGGCGACACCGGCGCGACGGCGTTGGCGCCGGCTGTCACCGAGGCCGGACCGATCGCCAATACCACCAACGCGGTGCCGATGATCACCACCGCCGGCCGCCGATACCAGGGCACCGTGGCGGCGCCGCTGGGCCGGACCCCATGGTCGACGGCCGGCTGCGGCCGGGCAGAAGTCGCGGGGGCGCTGCTGCCCGCTACGGGGTACTCGCCGGTGAGAAGCGGCATGATCGCGGAGGCGTCGTCGGCCTCAGACCAGGCCAGCGCCGGCTCGGGGTCTGGGCCCGGCGCGGCTTCGGCCATCGTGGTGGCGTCGGCGATCGGTCCGGCCTCGGTGACAGCCGGCGCCAACGCCGTCGCGCCGGTGTCGCCAGTGCCTCGGATGGCCTGAAGCGCGGCCCCGACGGCAGCGGCCAACTGTGGCCGCGCCGCCGTGATGACCCGGGCCCGCAAGTGTTCGGACAGCGCCGTCGTGATGGCTGGAATGCTCGCACCACCACCTACGGTGGCGATCGCCGCCACATCACGAATTCCGTTGCGGTGTAAGGCTTGCTGGGCCGCAGCGACGAACATGTCCAACGGCCGGCGGATCGCGTCGTCGAGTTCGGTTCGGGTGACCTGGATATCGCCGCGATATCCGGGCAGATCCGCGGTCAGCGTGGTGGCCGTGGCCGACGACAGGTCTTCTTTGGCGAGTCGACACGCAACTCGCAGCCGGGTCATCGACCCGATCTCGGAGGTTTCCGAGGTGTCGAGCGGGCCTGCTGCCGACAGCTCGGCCAACACGTGGCTGAGCAGCGCCTCGTCGATCACATCGCCGGAAAACTCGGTGTGCCGCATCGTGGGCGCGACCGGCTGGTAGCCGTTTGCGGCATCGACCAACGTGAGACTGGTGCCGCTGCCACCGAAATCGCACACCGCGATGATTCCGCGGCCGGGCAAGCCCGGGTCCGACTGCAGGGCAGTCAGCGCGGCCAGGTAATCCGGAAGCAGCGTCAGTCCGCCCGCCCACTCTGGCACCCGGCTCAGCGCGGCCCGCAACGCGTCCACGGCCATCGGCGGCCAATGCGCCGGATGGGTGACGGCAATCGCTTCGGGCAAGGCGCGACCCTCGGTCGCGGTGTACCCCAGTGCCCGCAGACTGTCGGCGAGTACGGTCTCGCTGCGATGTGTGGAGCCGTCAGCTGCCACGATCGCTGCCGAATCGCCCACCCGGTCGACGAAGTCGGTGATGACCAGGCCGCGCTCGGTCAGGTTCGGGTTCTCCGATGGCACACCCACTTCGGGCGGGCGCTGCCGATACCGAGTCAGCACCGGCTTACGGGTCACCGCGCGGTTGGCGGTCACGGCCGCAAGGTTGGTGGCGCCCACTGACAGACCTACCGCCGGTCGTTGTCCGTTTGCCATGCCCACCCTCAATACCCGCTGGCGTGCCTGCGCACACCGCCCCCCAATCTATCGACAGCCCGGATCAGCGAATCGTGCCGGCTCCGGCGATCAGCGGAAGGTCGAGCGCGGTGACCCAGCCCGGGGAGAGTTCGTTGACGGCCGGCACCGCGTTTAGCGCCCGCATCCCCGTCGCCAGACACCCTGCCGTTGCCGCGTCACGTCCGGAACCGTCGGTGAATCGGAACGCGGTCTCCTGGAAGACACTCGGTGTTCCTTCGATGTCGACCCGGTAGACGTCGTCCTTGGTGCCCGACGGCCAGTCCGGGGCGGCGTCGTGCCCGATGCGGTTGACGTGTTCGAGTTGAATCCGCGTCCTGCCCTGGTAGATGCCGTTGATCGTGAACCGGACCGCCGCGACGTGGCCCGGCGCGATGATGCCTTTGGCGGTCTTGCGCTCCGTGGGAGTCACCCACTTGTCCCAGGTGGTGGTGATCTCGTCGAGCATGATGCCCGCAGCGTGCGCGATCATCGGGACGGTGGCACCCCAGGCGAAGATCAGCACATCGCGGTTCTCCAGCACCGGGCGAAACTCAGGCCCACGGCCGATGCCCATCTCGTTTTCGTAGTCGCCGGTGTAGTTGGTGTAGTCGAGCAACTCCGAGGCCCGCACGGTGTGCACCTCCGAGCACAGACCCATCAGCGTCATCGGGAACAGATCGTTGGCGAAGCCCGGGTCGATGCCCGTGGTGAAACACGACGACTCCCCCAACTCGCAGGCTTCGGTGATGGGCTGAATCCACGTCGGCGGATTGAGGTGCATGGTCGGCCAGACCCACGGCGTCATCGCAGTGGAGCAGACGTCGATGCCGGCGCGCAGAAACCGAGTCATCAAGGCGATGTTGGCCTCGGCGTGCGCGGCGGTCGGCCCGTAGTGCACCAGCGCGTCCGGCTGCAGCGCAATCAGCGCGTCGACGTCGTCGGTGGCGGTGATGCCGATGGGCTCGGCCAACCCGCAGATGTCGCCGACGTCGCGGCCCACCTTGTCGGAACTGCTGACACCCACGCCCACCAGTTCGAACTGTGGATGTTTGACGATCTCGGCGATCACCATCTTGCCGATGAATCCGGTACCCCACACCACAACCCTTTTCGGACTGCGTTCTGGCATCTGTCACCTCTTCGCTCGTGTCCGGCTCACCCTAAGCGGCGGCCACGCGAAATCCCTTGCTGGGCCGCTGCACCGCGACGGCAAAAGATGCGAAAACGCTGGATAACCGGCGCCCGAGTGCCACCATAAGGCCGGTAACCGTCCCTGAACCGGAGGCATCCAGATGACGCGTTTCACGGGCCGCAACGTGTTCGCTGCCTTTGCCGCGTTCACCGTAGCCACGGCCACGTGTGCTGTCGGCGTGGCTAACGCAACACCGCAGCCGCAGAAAATCCGCTACGTCGTAAGTGGCAGTTCTCCTGTGGCCGAATACATCTCGTATCAAACGGACACAGGGCAGCAGCAGCAGGCAAATGTGACATTGCCGTGGACGACGCAGTTCACCGCGTTCAGTACCCAGGTGTTCGTGCTCAGCGCCGAAGGGCCCGGCTCGATCACCTGCGCGATCCTGGTGGATGGCGACGTGGTGACCAACATGACCGCCACCGGCCAGCCCGCCCGCACCGCCTGCTCGCACTGATCGCGCGCATCTCGCCCCGCACTCGCGGACATGGACTTTTCGCTGGTTCCGCACAGTCCGCTGCCGACAACGCCTAATATTCAGGCGACCTGCGTGCGAGACGAACGGAGTGTGGTCCGTGAAGACGTTGGCGCTCAGCGCGGTGCTCACCGCAATCGCGGTGACACTCGCGCCGGTTTCTCGAGCCGAGATGCACATCGGCAACTATGCACTCGAGACGGCGCGAGATCCGGGCCATGCCTGGATTTGGGCCGTCCGGCCATGCCCTACCGCCGACTGCGTACATGTGCAGGCGATCCCACAGCCCAACGGTCAGGCCGCGCCCTACGACGGGGACGCCCAACTCGTCGACGGCCGCTACACAATGAGCGTCGACGTGCCCGACGGTGTGCGCTGTGTGGTCGCCTTCTATCCGTCGCATGACACCTACTCCTGGGACGCGGTAACGCTCAGCGGTTCGGTGCAGTCGAGCTACGAAACGGGCTGCGGCGGCGGGCCGGGCGGAACCGACAGCTATCCCTTCACGCTGACCCGGTGGTAGCGGCTGGGGCTTAGCTACCAAAAAACCTGCGCCTGTTCTTGCTGGCACGTTATGGTGCTGCCAAGTTGCTGACAAGTTGCTGTGGGAGGGCCCGTTGCAGGGGACTTCGTTCGGGAAGTACCGGCTGATCGAGTTGCTGGGCCGAGGCGGCCAGGGCGAGGTTTGGCGGGCCCACGACACGGTGATCGACCGGGTCGTCGCGATCAAGATTCTGCCTCCCGAATTTTCCCGGGACGAGGTGTTCCAACAGCGGTTCCGTCGGGAAGCCCATGCGGCCGCACGACTGAGCAGCCCGCACGTCATACCGATCCACACCCATGGGGAAATCGACGGGCGGCTGTTCGTGGACATGCGGCTGATCGAGGGTCGCGATCTGCAGTCGATTTTGGGCCGGGGTCCGATGGCACCGGAGCGAGCGGTGTACATCGTCGACCAGATCGCCAAGGCACTGCATGCCGCGCACAAGGTCGGGCTACTGCATCGAGATGTCAAGCCGTCCAACATATTGCTCGACGACGATGATTTTGCCTATCTGATCGATTTCGGAATTGCCCGCGCGGCAGGCGAACTGGGCTTGACAACCGCCGGCGACGTGATCGGGACATTCCACTACATGGCCCCGGAGCGGTTCAGCGCCGGGCAACTCGACGCCCGCCCCGTCGACGCGCGCTCGGACATCTACGCGTTGACCTGTGTGCTGTACGAGTGCTTGACCGCAGCACATCCGTTCCCCGGTGACAGCCTGGAGCAACAACTCACCAACCACCTGACAGCGCCGCCGCCACGGCCTTCGATCACCGACCCCGGGCTGCCGGGCGGATTCGATGCGGTCATCGCGACGGGCATGGCCAAAAATCCCGACGACCGATACGGCACCGCGGTGCAGTTGGCGCGGGCCGCCTACGACGCCGTCACCACGCCGCCGGCGCCTGCCCGCGCCCGGTCGGCGACTCCCCCTCGGGGGAACCGGCAGCCCCGCCCGAACGGCCGCGGCCGCCCGCCCGCCCCGCAACCGCAGCAAGCTCCCAGCCCGGCGACGATCCAGCACCGGTTGCCGAACGCCGTCGCGACGCCGCGGCCGCAACCCGTCCCGGCGCAATTGCCCGAAACCACACCATCACCGTCGCAGCCGTGGTGGCGCCGAAAATCCGTGCTCATCTCGACCGCCGCGGTACTTGGCGTCATCGTGGTTATCGCGGGCATGGTCGTGCTGGGCGGTGGCGGCTCCAACGCCGGCGACACACAGCAGGTAGCACTGCCCTTCACCGGTCTGCGGGAGCCGCAAGGGGTGTCGGTCGACAGCGGCGGGACGGTGTACGTCGCCGATACTCTGCACAACCGGGTGCTGGCGTTGGCGGCGGGCTCCACCAGCCCGGCCGTACTGCCGTTCGACGGACTCAACTACCCAACCGGTGTCACGGCAGACAACAGCGGAACGGTCTATGTCACGGACGCCGGCAACAAGCGCGTGGTGGTACTACCGGCGGGCTCGACAACCCAAACCCAGCTTCCGTTCAACGATCTCGGCAATCCCACCGGTGTGACCGTGGACAACAGCCGAACCGTCTATGTCACCGACACCGCGAAAAACCGGGTGGTGGCGCTACCCGCCGGGTCGAACAGGCAAACCGAGCTTCCGTTCACCGGTCTCAACGCTCCGACTGGCGTGGTGGTGAACAGCAACGGAACGATCTACGTCGCCGACGGCGGCAATGACCAAATCCTGGCGCTGGCCGCCGGTTCCAGCAGTCAATCCACGCTGCCCTTCCGGGGCCTCAACGAACCCGGCGGCGTGACGGTGGACAACCAGGGCGCCGTGTATGTCACCGACAGCCAAAACAACCGCACCCTCAAACTTCCCGTCGGCTCGACGGCGCAAGTCGAACTGCCGTTCACCGGCCTCGATTTTCCGTGGGGTTTGGCCGTCGACAGCAACGGCACCGTCTACGTTGCCGGCCACAGCAACAAAGTGATGTCGCTGCAGCAGAAGTAAGTACGCCGGGGTGCTCGGCTCGGTGGCGGCCGCGTGCCGGAAGATGTCCTCGTGTTCGGACTTGTCGTCGTCGTCGCGCTGGTCGCCACCGTGGTGGCGGGAACGGTTTTGGGCAAGCGTTATCGCGTTGGACCGCCAGTTCTGCTCATCCTGCTCGGCGCTTCGCTGGGCCTGATCCCGCGGTTCGGCGAGACCCGGCTCGACGGGGAGATCGTGCTGCTGTTGTTCCTGCCCGCGATCCTCTACTGGGAGAGCATGAACACCAGCTTCCGCGAGATCCGGGCGAATCTGCGCGTCATCGTCTTGTTCAGCGTCGGCCTGGTGATTGCCACCGCGGTCGCAGTGTCGTGGACGGCGCGAGCATTGGGGATGGAGTCGCACGCGGCGGCGGTTCTGGGTGCGGTGCTCTCGCCAACGGATGCCGCGGCCGTGGCCGGGCTGGCGAAGCATTTGCCCCGGCGGCCTCTGACCGTGCTGCGCGCCGAGAGCATCATCAACGACGGCACCGCGCTGGTGCTGTTCGCCGTGACCGTGGCCGTCGCGACCGGCAGCCCCGCGATCGGCCCGGCCGCGCTGGTCGGCCGTTTTGCCGGCTCCTATCTCGGCGGCATCGCCGCCGGACTGGCGGTCGGCGCAGCGGTGACCTTGCTGCGCCGCAGAATCGACGCTCCGCTCGAGGAGGGCGCGTTGAGTGTGCTGACGCCGTTCGCGGCGTTCCTGCTCGCCGAAACGATGCACTGCAGCGGTGTGGTCGCCGTGCTGGTGGCCGCGCTGGTGCTCACTTATGTTGGGCCGCGGGTGATCCGGGCCCGATCACGCCTGCAGTCGTTCGCGTTCTGGGATATTGCGACGTTTCTGATCAACGGCTCGCTGTGGGTGTTCGTCGGCGTTCAGATTCCGGGCGCGGTCCACGGCATCGTCAATGTCGGTGCGGGACTGGGCCACGCGGCGTTACTGGCCCTCGCCGTGACCGGCGTCGTGATCGCCACCCGAATTGTGTGGGTCGAAGCCACTACGGCGTTGATACGCACCGTCGACCGGCGTGCGGTGCAGCGCGCCCGACGGACCGGCTGGCGTCAGCGCGTGGTGTCCAGCTGGGCGGGATTCCGTGGCGCCGTGTCGCTTGCCGCGGCGCTGGCCGTCCCGCTGACTACGCACAGCGGCGCCGCATTCCCGGACCGCAACCTGATCATCTTCGTGGTGACCGTCGTGATTCTGGTGACCGTTCTGGTTCAGGGCAGCACGCTGCCACTCGTGGTCCGGTGGGCGCGAATGCCCGAAGACGCTACGCACGCTGAGGAATTGCAACTGGCCCGCTCTCGCAGCGCCGAGGCGGCGATCGAGGCTTTGCCGGTGGTCGCCGATGAGGTCGGCATCGGCAGCGAACTACTGGACCGCCTGCAAACGGAATACGAAGAAAGCGCCGCGCTCGTCGCGGCCAGCGCCGACGACCCGGCCATCAGCGGCGCGGCCGAGCAGAACGACCTGATACGACGCGTGCGGCTTGGCGTGCTCGAGCACAAACGCCGAGCCGTCACCGAGCTTCGGGATCAAAACCGGATCGACGACATCGTCTTGCGCGAGTTGCAGTCGGCGATGGACCTCGAGGAAGTCCGACTGCTCGACCCCGCCGACACCGACTGATCAGCGGCCTACTGGTTCGGAACTCTGGCGGCGATCTGGTTGGCGATATCGACGGCGGTGTTCTTCGGGTCGGGGCTGCAGGTGTTGACGTCGACGATGACGTTGTTGCGCACCGCCAGCGCCCGCCCGCAGGCCCAGCCGCCGGCCCTGGGGTCCTGCTGACTGGCGACCAGGCTCAGGACCCCGTTGGCGTTGGATATCGGCCCGGCAGTCCATTTCGTCCCGGACTGAATGTGGCGGTATTGGTGGCATTCCGGCCACTGCTTGGCGGACGCGGCGAAGAAGGCGTTGGCTTGTTTGGCGATCGGGAACAACACCACCGCCTGCTCGGCGTAGTGAGTGAAGTTGTCGCCGTCGTTGAAGGCCTGGTCGAGCATCGCCGTGAAGCCGCTGTCGGCGTAGACCTGGGCCTGCGCCGCGCTGTCGACGGCCAGGCACTCCCGGGGCTCCATGATCGCGCTGTCGTCGGACATCGTGTCGTGCTTCCGGGTGATCTTCATTTCGGTCGCCCCCATCACGGGGTTGATTTGCTCGGGGGTGAGCAGCAACGGGGCCAGTTCACGCTCGACGACGGGACGAGGAATGCGCGATGTGGTGGTGGTTGTCGTCGCTTTGGCGTCGCCGTGGTCGTTGCCGCCGCACCCGGCGGTCAGAAGGCCAAGGCCCACTACAAATGCGGCCGTCAGATGACGCATCTGCTCTTCCCCATTCCCGGTCACCGCGTCGCGGTCGCTCTCCTGCGTTGCCGGTCAGAACCCGCGTCTCGCCAGCCTAACGCCATTTGTGGGGAGCAGGGCGTAGGCCGAACCGCGGTGTCAGTCACGGTCAGGTTGCGACTCTTCCGGCGTCCAGGCCTGCGGCGGGGCCGGCTGACCGGGAAACAGAAAGTCGACGAACGTCGCGGCGGTCGGCTGTGGCTCGTGGTTGGCCAACCCTGGCCGCTCGTTGGCTTCGATGAAGACGTAGTCATCGCCGGTGACGTCGGGAACGACGAGGTCGATGCCCGTCACCGGAATGCCGATCGCCTCGGCCGCGGCGACGGCCACCCGACAAAGTTCCGGATGCACCTTTGCGGTGACGTCGTGGATGGTGCCGCCCTGATGCACGTTGGCGGTGCGGCGAACCCGGAGCCGAGTTCCTTCGGGCAGCACATCATCCAGCGTCCAGCCGGCATCGACGACCGTCGCCTCGGTGACCTCGTCGAGCGGGATGCTGGCCTCGCCGTCGCTGGCCTGAGAGCGTCGCCGGCTCTCGGCCTGGATCAAGTCCCGCACGTTGTGGTTGCCCGTGCCGATCACCTCTGCGGGCAGCCGCAGCGCGGCGGCCACCACTTTGCCGTCGATGACCACCAAGCGCAGGTCGTCGCCGGGCACTCGCTCCTCGATCAGCACTTCGGGATATTGTTCCCGCGCCCGGGTCAAGGCAGCGGCAAGCTCGTCGGGGCCGTCGTCGACGGTGATGCCGACCGTGATGCCTTTGCCCTGCTCTCCTCGGGTGGGTTTGACGACGACCTCGTTGACTTCGGTCAGGAAGGCGTAGTCGGCGTCGTCGAAGGTGGCCAAGCGGCCGCGCGGCACCGTGATGCCCGCCTGCGAGACGAGGCGACGGGTCAGCCGCTTGTCGTCGCAGCGGCACATGGCCACCGCCGAGGTGAATTCGGACAAGGACTCGCGGGTGATCACGGTGCGGCCGCCGTGGGTAAGCCGCATCTCGCCGACCTCCGCGTCCAGGATCTCCACCCGGATGCCGCGGCGCAGCGCCTCGTCGGCGATGATCCGGGCATACGGGTTGAGGTCGTCGAGCGTCTCTGGCGACGGAGTGAACAGCGGCTCGTTGATCGCGTTCTTGCGCTTGATCGCCATCACGGGGATGCGGCGAAAACCCAGTTTCTCGTAAAGGGCGATGGCCGCGGCGTTGTCGTGCGCGACGGACAGGTCCAGGTAGGCGCGGCCCTCGCTGCGGAAGCGCTCGGCCATCGCCTGAGTCAGCGCTGCGCCGACGCCGGGCAGCGCGGCAGCTGGATCCACCGCCAGGGCCCAGATACTGGATCCCCGCTCCGGATCAGAGAACAGCAGCTCGTGGTCGACTCCGGTTACGGTGCCCACCACCGCGCCGTCGTCGTCACGCACCGCAATCAAGTAAGTGACTGCGGGAGCGTGACGATGGTTGTTCCAGATCGCGTCGACCGGGGCGGGGACCATTCCGCAGCGCACATAAACCCGGTTCATCGCATCGGCGTCGGCGGATTTCTTCAGGGTGCGCACCGTCAGTCCGGTTGGCGGCGCAGGCATGTCGTCGGGATCAAAATCGTTGAAGCGCAGCCGATATGTGTGGCTGGGATCGATGAAGAACTCGCTCGGCGACGCGGCGACCACCACATGCGGCTCGCGCGGGTAGATGCAAATGTCGCGCCGGCCGGGCCCTTCCCATCGCAGCGCCTCGGTCAGCTTGTCCAAGTCAGCAAAGGTCTGACCGAATATGAGTCGGCCCCAACCCAATTCGAGCTCGACATTCTCGGCCATCTTGTCCATCAGGTGCGACGGCGCAGTGTCGTGCAAGCCGAGCGTGATCGCCTCGGGATGGTCGTCGGAGGCTCGCATGGTCGTACTGTTTACCCACTTCCCGGGTCGTCTACCACGGCTGCTCAGAGCCCGAACTGGTCCTCGATGATGCCGAGCCAGATCTGCGCGGCATCGATGGCCACCTTTTCGCTGATGAAGGCGTGCTGAGTGCCCGTGTACATGTCGCGAAAGGCCCGTTCGAGGCGACTGCCCTCACGGATCGCAGTGGTGCCGGCGACCAAATGGGCCCACTCCGCACAGCTTCGGGCCGTATCGGTGGCGTAAACGGCGGCTACCCGCATGTCGGCTCGCAGGGCCGGCGACAGGTCTTGGCCGGAGGCAACCGAAGCCTCGGCGGTGGTGAACGCGTCGAGTACCAACAGACGCGCGGCGCGCCACGCCGCGACGTGGTGGGCGAGGCCCTTCTGGAAGGTGGGGCGACTAGCCAACGACTGGCCCATGTCGCTCATCCGGTATTTCGTCGCCGCCAATTCGGCGACATCGTCGAGCATGCTTTTGGCCACCCCGAGCGCCCACGACGCGTGACCGGCAGCCGTCACCGACATCAACCCCATTCGCGTGGCCGGCGAGGAACCGCGGTACGGCTCGCGGCGAAACAGCGGAAAGGTCCGCCTGTGCGGCACGAACACGTCCTGCGTGCTGTAGTCATAGGATCCAGTTCCCTTGAGCCCCTGCACATGCCAGCCATCGTTGAACGTGATGTCTTCGCGCGGAATGACAGCCACCTGCATGTCGGGTACGCCGTCGCTGACCCAGCGCATCTCACCGTTGTCCATCGGGAGAAAGCCCGCGGCAACATACTGCGAATGCCCAATGCCGGAGCCGAAATTCCACGATCCGGTTACCCGGTACCCGCCGTCGACGGCGACGCCCTGCCCGTTGGGAAAGAACTGACCGCCCATCGTGACCCGGTTGTCGTGAGCGGTGAAAACCTCGGCGAACCCGTCGTCGGGGAGATAGGCGGCGGCCGCGAACGTGGACGGCAGGTTGGCGATGCCTACCCAGCCGAACGAGCCGTCCTGCCAAGCCATTTCGATCCACGTCTCGATCATGTCGGCAAACGACGGTTCGACACCGCCGGCCGCGACAGGACCGAACGCCGACATCAGGCCGCTGGCCCACATCTCGTCGACGATCGGCGCGGTCAGGGTGCGGTTTCGCTCGGATTCGGCCGCCTCGGCACGAACGAGTTCGCACATCCCTTTGGCCAACGCCACGACCTGGCTTGCTGTCGTCGTCATGACTGTTCTACCGATAACCGGTTACGTTTCCAGCGCTTTGGCGCAGCCCGCGAGAATTGCCGAGAAGCTTGAGTGCAGCAGCCGACGGCTGACCGGCTCCAGCAACTTGCCGCCCACGTAAGCCGGATGGCTGTAGCGGGTCAGCCAGACGACCTTGGTGCCGCCGCCCTCCGGAGTGAACGTCAGTGTGCCGCCCTCGTGATCGAACGGCGGGACGGAGCGGAGGATGAGATATGAGTAGGTGCGCGGCCGGTCATAAGCGGTGATCTCTTCGCGAAACCAGGTGCCCACCCCGATCACCCGTCGTACCGCGCCCTCGGCCGGTCCCGACAGGCCTTTCTCCCACCGCGCCTTAAGGACTGGCGGGGCGGCGGTCAAGCTGGCCGGGTCGGCCAGCCAGTCGAAGACCCGTTCCGGAGGCGCCGCGATCGTGCGCTCGATTCGTAGTTCGACCATGAGTACTCCTGCCTGACGGCGTTGCCCACGTCATGGTAGACGCCCGCTTTGCGGCTAACCGGCGTCGGGAAACGCTGCGGCTCCGGCGGGCGCACCCCTGGCCACCACAACCGGCATCGATGTCGACGCGTCGGCGCACAGGATCGTGTGCACGACGTTGATGAGGTCTTCGACGGGCATCAACTTGCCGGGCATGCAACCGCGCGACAACCAAAGCGGGACGGCCTGCGTCGCGAGCTCAGCGTCCCAGCCGATGTTCATTCCCGTTTGCGCGTCGCCCTCGCCGCCCGCGCACTCGCCGACGATCAACGTGGTGAAGCCGATGTCGGGGTGTTCGGCGCGCCAGGCGTCGACGAGTCGTTCGAGCGCCGCCTTGCTGACGCCATACGCGCCAAGGCCCGGCCAAGGCGGGCCGAAAGTGCCTGCGTCGGAGGACAGATAGACCGCTTTGCCTGCGGAGGCCGTCAAGTGTGGCACCGCAGCCGCGGTCGCCAGCGCGGCGCCGATGACATTGGTGTCGAAGACTCGCCGCCAGGTTTCGGCATCGGTGTCGACCATGCGCACGAGCGGCCCCACCGCCGGGGTATAGACAAGGCTGTCGATGCCGCCCAATGCGTCGGCGGCACCATTGATGGCCGAACGGCAGGACGCCTCGTCGGCGACATCGCATTCAATGGCGATCGCGTCCGACCCGGCGTCCTTCGCAGCAGCCTCCAGACGCTCACGACGCCGGGCGAGCAACGCGACATGGTTGCCGCGTTGCGCCAGGCCGACACCAATGCAGCGCCCGAGCCCGCTCGATGCGCCGATCACCACTGTCCTTGACATATTCGCCCTTTCTTGTAACGACCCTGATGCAGGCACAGCGTATCTGCCACCGGTCGTGAAGAACCCGGTATTGCGTTGGGCGGAATAGGGCAGCCCAGTACCGTGGGGCGCATGAAATATCTGGACGTCGACGGAATCGGCCGGGTCAGTCGGATCGGGTTTCTCACGGGCACAGTCTGCGAAAAACTCGGGCGCTGAGAATCAATGCCCGATCGCAACGTGCTGGGCGGCCCGTTGGAACAGTGCGGCACCGATCCTGTGACCGGCTTCTACCGTGACGGCTGTTGTTCGACTGGCGCCGAGGACATCGGCATCCACACCATCTGCGCGGTCGTGACCGCCGAGTTCCTCAAGCATCAGCGCTCCATCGGCAATGACCTGCTGACGCCACGACCTGAGTACCGCTTCCCCGGGCTCCTCGCCGGCGACCGCTGGTGCGTCACCGCGCTGAACTGGCTTCGGGCTCACCAGGACGGCTACGCGGCCCCGGTGGTGCTCGCCGCTACCCATGAACGCACCCTGGACGTGGTCCCGTTAGAGGTGCTCCGCGAGTATGCCGTGGATGTGCCCGACGACCTGGGTGACTTGTAAGGCTCTACAGATGCTCAGCGGTTAGCGTTTCGGCTCGCAGGCGAGGCCGTCGCCATCACGATCAAGCTTCGACGAATAGGCCTCGTCGCCCTCCGGGATGTTGTATCGGCCATCGTTATGCGCTTCGGTGCAGTTCTTGTACGGCGGACCTGCGTTGGCTGCTGGTGCGATACCAATGGCAGCGGCCGCGACAACGCCTGCGGCGGCTAACAATGCGCGAATCATGCTGACTTCCGTTTCATTCCCGGTGGTGACGCGCGCAAGATTAGCTGACCCAAGTCTGTCGGCCAAAAGACGGTGTGACGATGCGCTTTGCCGTTGGAGGTCAGCCCACGGCCCAGATCGAGCAACACGGCCGGCCCACCTCACCCGGGCAACTATGGTCATTTTGTGAGGCGTCGAACGGTGTTGAAGCTGCCGCTGCTGATGGCAGCAGGCCCGACGCTGACCCAGATGCCGCGCGCCGTCGCAGAGGCAACTCCGTGGTCACCGGACCGAGCCAACCGCTGGTATCAGGCACAGGGCTGGCGCGTCGGCGTCAACTACATCACCTCCAACGCGATCAACCAACTCGAGATGTTTCAGGCCGACACTTTCGACCCGCGGCGCATCGAAGCCGAGCTGGGTTGGGCTCAGGCGCACGGGCTCAACACGGTCCGGGTCTTTTTGCATGATCAGCTCTGGGCCCAGGACGCCCGAGGCTTCCAACGACGTCTGGCGCAGTTTGTAGGCATCGCGGCGCGTCGACGCATCAAGCCTCTCTTTGTCTTCTTCGACTCCTGTTGGGATCCGTTCCCCAAACCGGGTCGCCAGCGCGCGCCACGTCCGGGCGTGCACAACTCCGGTTGGGTGCAAAGCCCGGGCGCTGAGCACCTCGATGACCTCGACTATCGCCGGACGCTGCGCGACTACGTCACCGGAGTGCTGACCCAGTTCCGAACCGACGATCGTGTTCTGGGTTGGGACCTGTGGAATGAGCCCGACAATCCCGCGCGGGTGTATCGCAAGGTCGAACGGAAAGACAAGCAGGAGCGAGTCGCCGATCTGCTTTCCCTGGCGTTCGGATGGGCACGATCGGTTGATCCAAGCCAGCCGCTAACCAGCGGCGTGTGGGACGGTGAGTGGGGAGATCCGCAGCGCCGCAGCGAAATCGTCAACATCCAACTGGACAACTCCGACGTGGTCACCTTCCACTGCTACGACAAGCCGGCGGGCTTTGAGGCCCGGATCGCCGAACTGTCGCCGCTGGGCCGGCCGATCCTTTGCACCGAGTACCTGGCTCGGTCACTTGGCAGCACCGTCGAGGGCGTCTTGCCAATTGCGAAGCGCTACAACGTCGGTGCACTCAATTGGGGTTTGTTCGCCGGCAAGACCCAGACGTACTACCCATGGGACTCCTGGGACCACCCATACAAGACAGTTCCGAAGGTCTGGTTTCACGACCTGGTCCAACCTGATGCACGGCCCTTCCGGGACAGCGAAATCCAAACCATCAACAAACTGAGCAACCTGTAACGCGGCGAACTCCACGGTTCGCAGCTTGGGTCGAGCGCAGAACCGCTAAACTGGCGGCGTCAATACCGCACGGCTGACGGCTTGAGCGAATGACCTCGCTAACTAGGCGAAGCTATGGAGAGAACATGAAACGTCGCGTATTCAGCGCCATGCCCGTGGCCACTTTTGCCATCGCGGGCGCGGTGATGCTCACGGCACCGCTTGCCCATGCGCAAACGGATATCGAAAGTAACTGCCGGGGTTCCGGCGGCGACTATACGTCGCAGGAGGTACAACCCCATTGGGGCGCCGCCCCCACTCTCATCGAGACGTGTTGCACCGGGAAGCAATGCACCACATACCGCGACGGCGTGCAAGGTCCCACGTACGGGGGTTAGACGGCAAGGCGGAAACGCCGACGTCCCATCGATCGCATCAGGTACGCACTTAAGTGATGCTATCGGCGGCTTGATGGCCTCAGTTAGCGCTGGCACAGCTCACGACAGAACTTCGCGTTTGTCGCCGCGCGCCAGCCCGCCGCAGCTTCCATCGGGCTACTCAGTGGGGTGCGCCGGGTGACACCGTCGCGAGCCCAACGTCGCGGCATCCGTTCAACAAACGGTGGTCATATGTGACGAAAGCGGTTAGTTCCCGCTTGATCTGAGCGGCAGCCGCGAGATGAATTGCGTCGAGCGAACGCAAGGTGGCCGGGCCGATAGTTTCTGCCAGAGCGATCACGGGTTCGGTGAGCGGGAGAATATCGAGGCCATCGAGTAGGTAACGTGCACGCTCGGCTTGGCCCGGTTCCCCATATCGGGCAACGACTCTCATCAACTCGACCCGGCCGATCGAACTCGTCGCCGCATACTCCCCCTGGCCGCTTTGCGCGGATAGCCATATCTGCAATTCGGACGTCTCAGGCTCTGCGACAAGCAGCTTGGTCAGCGCCGAGGTGTCCAGATAGATCACTGCTCCTCGCGCATCTCGTGGAGGACATCGGACAGATTGTGCTTGGGGTCTCGCCCCGGTGCGGCGGCGACATCGAGAAGGTTCTGTGGACGACGGGCCGGAATCAGAGCGCCTGACTCAATCAGAGCCGCACGAGACCGTTCGGCGGCCCGCACGGGGACAAGCCGCGCCACCAACCGGCCGTTATTGGTGACGCCGAGTTCCTCGCCGGCCTCAACCCGGGCGAGGTATCGCGACGCGTGCTGTCGCAGTTCTCGGACCCCGATCGCATCCATGACCTTACGGTAGCACATATTGTGCTACCTGCTCCGGACATCGGGTTTTCGCGCCAGGACGCTGTTACACGTAACAATTGCCATATGGCACCTGCCCGCGAAGCGCACCGCCAATCGACTCTTGTCGCCGCCAGCGAACAGGACCTCGATGATCAAGCCTTCATCGACGCGGTCTCGGCCGACTGGGACGACGCCACCTAACCATGCGGCGAGGCGACATCTAACCGGCCGCAGCACGCGGCGCCTATCGCGGAAAGCCACGTCCCGTAGTGGTCATAGGCGACGACCGGTTCGACGCAACGGTCCCGATCACCACCGGGCTGACCCGCCAGGTCGGTCGCCTCTCGGATGGAGATCTCGTTCGGCTCAACCGTGCGCTACTGGTATTTCTCGGACTCGCGGTTTGAGAAGCTGAACCTGTGCCGCAACTCCAACCGCTCTACCTGCTCGCGGACAGTCAACTGCTGTTCTGGGAGTCGCAGGACCGTCTGCTCCTCGAAGCCGCCGTCGATGGACTGGCTCGGGATACGCCGCTCAGCGCCGCGTACATCGGCGCCTCCAATGGGGACAATCCCGACTTCTACGGCATCTTCGAGGAGGCGGTGGATGCGGTCGGAATCACCGACCGTCGGATGATCATGTCGTCGTTCGGCCCAGAGGACCACGCCTTCCTGCAGCGTGCCCAGTTGATCGTCCTCGCGGGCGGCGACGTGCGTCTCGGCTGGGACACGTTCGAGAGAACCGGAATGAAGGACGCGGTCCTGGACCGCTACGCCAAAGGCGCAGTCCTAGTTGGTGTTTCAGCGGGCGCCGTCCAGCTCGGTCGCTATGGAGTCGTCGAGACTCCAGAATCCCCCACCATCGAGCTGCGTGAGTTCTTCAAGCTCGTCCCCCTGATCATTGACACACACGACGAGCGAGCCGAATGGGCGCGTCTGTCGCGGACAGTTCATCTGCTGGGGGGAGCCGCCGCTGGACTCGGAATCCCCTCCGGCGGCGGAGTCATTGTGCATCCGGATGCCACTATCGAGCCGCTGCGACGTCCGGCGCACGAATTCCGTTTCGAGGACAGTCAGGTCACCCAAGCACTGTTGTACGCCGACGAGGACAGCTGATCGACCGCTGAAGCCGCGGCTCAAGGTGCGACTGCTTTGAAGACGCGACGGCTTTACTCGACCTTGACCGCGTGTTGAATCGCCCCACCGACGATCACTTACGTGACTACGCTTCAAGCCGTGGAACTGGGGGTTTTGGGACCTCTTCAGGTCCGGCAGGACGGTGCGCCCGTCCCAATCCCGGGCGCGAAGCCGCGCGCCATCCTCACGATGCTCGGGCTCCACGGCGGCTCGGTAGTGCCCGCCGAAACACTGATCGAGCTTCTTTGGGGCGACGATCCCCCGCGTACCGCCGCCAAAGCCCTCCAGACCCACATCTCGTCGCTGCGTCGCACCCTGGGCGACGGCTTCGTGTTGACGGAGGGCACTGGTTGGACTCTCAGCACGACTGAAATTGATGCCTCGCGCTACAAATTGGCCACCAAAAGAGGTCGCGACGCTGCAGCCGCCGGCGACAACACACAAGCGGTGGCCCGCTTCGAGGAGGCGTTGACCCTGTGGCGCGGAATCCCCGAACTGCCCGACTCACACCGGGGCGTGTCCGAGAAGACGCGCTGGATCGAAAGCCACGCCGCACTGGTCGAGGACCGGGCCGATGCGCTGCTCGCGACGGGCCGGGCCGCCGAGATCGTCGGCGAACTCGAAGCCGCGGTGGCCGATGCGCCGCTGCGCGAAAGACGCTGGGGCCAACTGATGCTCGCCCTCTACCGCGCCGGCAGGCAGGGTGAGGCGCTGGCCGCGTACCAACGGGCACGGTCGCTGCTGGCCGACGAACTCGGCGTCGACCCCGGGCCGGAACTTCGTCGGCTCGAGGCTGCAGTTGTCGCTCAAGATACAGCTCTGGATGCTCCTGTGGCACAACAACTTCAGTCGGTGATGCGGGCAGTCACGTTTCTGCTCACCGACATCGAAGGTTCAACCGCCGCTTGGGAGGCCGACGCCGGGGCCATGGCGGCCGCGCTAGCGCGGCACGACGAGCTCGTCGAACAGGTCGTCACGTCGCGCGGCGGGCGGCTGATCAAGACACGCGGCGAGGGCGATGCGACGTTTTCGGTCTTCGAGCGGCCATCGGCGGCGGCCGCCGCGGCTATCGAACTGCAGGACGCCATCCTCCACGAGCCATGGGCACTGCGAGAGCCCATGCGGATTCGGGTGGCACTACACACCGGCGAGGTCGAACTTCGCGACGGCGACTACTTCGGTCGGGCGGTCAACCGAGCCGCCCGCCTGCGGTCGCTGGCTAATGGTGGCCAGATCCTCTGCTCCGGGGCGACCGCCGAACTCGTCATCGATTCACTGCCCGACGACGTTCTGCTCGCCGACTTGGGGATGCGTCAGCTCAAAAACCTGGCGCGTCCAGAGCATGTTTTCGAGCTTCGACTCGAAACCACCGAGCTCCCTGAGGAGCCCAGCGAAGCCCCCATTGAGCGGCCCGACCTTCCCGCGATATTGACCGGCCCCGGGCCGTTCGTCGGGCGCGGCGATGAACTCGAACGACTTCTGTCGGCATGGCAGACCGCGCTTACCGGGAGCACGCGCGCGGTGCTGATCGCCGGCGAACCCGGCGTCGGCAAGACCCGCCTTGCCGGCGAATGGTCGCGCCAGGCTTACCAGCAAGGGGCGGTCGTGCTCTATGGGCGCTGCGACGAGGATCTCGGCGCGCCCTACCAACCGTTCGCCGAAGCTCTGCGTTCGCTGATGCCCTGCCTCGGCGCCAGTCGGCTGCGGGGACTGCGCGGCGTTGAAGCGCTGCTGCCGCTGGCGCCTGGGCTGAGCGATGTCATACCCGACCTCGCAACGCCGACCCGCGCCGATCCGGACACCGAACGGTATGCGCTGTTTGACGCCGTCGTCGCACTGCTGCAACTCACTTCCACGAGCGCACCCGTCGTACTGATTCTCGACGACCTGCACTGGGCAGCCAAACCCACCCTGTTGTTATTGCGGCATCTGCTGCGCTTTGGCGATCAGGCTCGTGTCCAAATCGTTGGGACGTACCGCAGCACCGATCTCGACCGCTCCCATCCCCTGGCTGCGATGCTCGCCGACTTGCACCGCGACGGCACCGCTAATCGCCTTGCACTCAGCGGCCTCGACGAGGACGACGTGAGCGCCTATGTCGCCGAGGCCGGCTACGACGACGAAGAGCTCGCCCGAGCCTTGGCGTCCGTCACCGGCGGCAATCCGTTCTTCCTCATCGAGGCGCTGCGCCATGTGGACGAAAGCGGCGGCGTTTGGGATCCGAGCACCTTGCCCCAAGGTGTCCGTGAAGCCGTGAGCCGCAGGCTATCCCGGCTTCCGGCCGAAACGAACAAAGCTCTTGCTGCAGCCGCGGTCGTCGGCAGCCGATTCTCCTTGGACCTCGTGGAGCGGGTGGTCGACCAAGATCTCGTCGACGCCTTCGACGAGGCGTGCAAGGCCGGCATCGTCATCGAAGAGCCCGGCGGTCGATATCGGTTCAACCACGCCATCGTTCGGCAGTCGCTGCTCGCCGAGCTGGCGTCCGTGCGCCGCATGCGGCTGCACCAACGCATCGCCACGACACTGGAGAACGAGCCTGGCGCCGACGACGAGCTGCTGGCCGAACTGGCCCATCACTACTTCGAATGCGCGTGGGCGGGAAATGCGGCCAAGGCCGTCCTCTACTGTCGGCGTGCCGCCGACCAGGCGATGGCCCGGCTCGGCTACGAGGGCGCCGCGGATCTCTACGATCACGCGCTGCACGCTCTGGAAGAGATCGACGAGGAGCTGCCCGACCGCGATGAGCAGACCGCCGAGCTACTCATCGCGCGTTGCGAGGCGCTGCTGGCCGCAGGTGATGTGGCATCGGCAGCGGGTGCCGTCGCGCAATTGCAAGAAGCAACAGTCGATTCCGCCCGGCTAACAGCATGGGCCACGTGCTTCGACGGCCAGCTGTCGATGCTGATCCACCCCGAGCGACTGGACGAGGTGGCAGCCGCCGTCGGTGCGGCCGCCGAGAAACTGGCCGAATTGGACGATGCGGCCGGAGAAGCGCAGGCGCACACCGTGCGCGCCGGATGCCTCGCACGCCTGGGAAGAGTCGGCGACTGCGAAATCGCCCTGGACGAGGCCCTCACCGCGGCGCGACGCGCACGCGAACATCGCCGGGTGAACGCGGTGCTGGCCGGGGCGCCCCTCGCGGCGCTGTGGGGACCCAATCCTGTTCCGCGCGCAGGCGGGCGGTGCCTTGACGTGGTGCGGCTGCTGCGAATCACGACCGACTCGCCCGCCGTCGAGGCCACGTCGACGCGATGCCAGGCCGTGCTGGAGGCTTTCCGTGGGCGCGCCGAGGCAGCTCGACGAATGATCGACTCGGCCCGGCGCACAGTCACCGAACTCGGACTACGCCATGCGCTGCTTGAGGTTGAGCAGTTTGCCGGCATTGTCGAATTGGTCGTCGACGATCCTGCTGCCGCCGAGCCGCACCTGCGCAAGGCCTACAACGGTTTTCGACGCATGGGACTTGACGCCGATACCGCCGAGACTGCGGCCCTGCTGGGTCGCGCCTGTCTTACGCTCGGACGGGATGCCGAGCCCGACGAATTGTGTTCGGAAAGTGAACGTCTCGCCGGGCACGCGCTGAAAGCCTCGATCTCCTGGCGCACGCTTCGGGCGCAGCTGCTGTCGCGTCGTGGTGATCACAAGGAGGCCCGGCGCGTCGCCGAGGCTGCAGTCGCCCTGGCCGAGCGCACCGACGCGCTGGTCGACCACGGCGACGCATGCCTGGCGCTAGCCACGGTTTTGGGAGCCGCCGGCGACGCCGTCGGTGCGCGTGGGGCAGCCCAGCGGGCGGCTGATCTGTATGAGCGCAAGGGCGCTGCAGCACTTACTGAGAAGGCGCATCGGATGCTCGGCGAGGGCGACGTTCCGACTGCGCCGGCACCATCCGCAACGCCGATCGTCGAACTGACGAACGCATGCGTACGAGCGGGTGAACGTGTAGAGACTGCTGTCAATCGCGGAGCTTGGGACGAGTTCGAGCAGTTGTTTGCGCCCCAGACTTCGGTCGAGAGTCGGCGGAAGATCATCGGCTTCACGCCGACCGATATCCCCTTCGGCGACTGGCCGCATCAGCACCGACTCGTACTCGAGACCGGCGGAGTGCGGATCAGCCACGTCGTGGTTGCGGTGCGAGGCGAGCGCCTGGCTCTCAATCGATTGGCAGTAGGTACTGCCGACTCAAGCCCCGGGGCGCCGCACGACGAATTCCTTCAGATATACGGCATCAATGAGGAAGGGCTAATCACGCTGCAGGTGTGGTTCGACGTCGAAGACCTCGACGCCGCAATCGCCGAACTCGACGCCATGCACGCCCGATTCGAGCAAGAACGCCCATCCGCGCAGCGATTCGGAAACGCCTTAAGCAGAGCAGCAGAGCGTATTTCGTCGTGCTACGCCGCCCGCGACTGGGACGCCATGGCCTATTTGCTTGCCGAGGACCTGATTGTCGATGATCGCAGGCGGACCGTGAACGCGGGTATCCGGCACGGCCGCGACGCCGCGATCGAAGACTTGCGACGGTCCGCCGAAGTCGGATTCACAAACATGACCCCGGCCGTGGTGGCAACCCGCGGGCGGCGCCTCTCACTCAATCGCTTTTCGACTCACGATCAGCGACCGGAAGAGTTCGGAGCCGAAGCGCTTCATGTCGCCGAGTTCGATGCGGACGACAGGCTGGCGGCGCTTGTCGTCTTCGATCCCGACGAATTCGACGCCGCCATCACCGAACTCGACGCCCGCTACCTCGCCGGCGATGCGGCGGCCCACGCACACACATGGTCTGCGATCACGGCTGCGTACGCGGCAGTCAACCGACGCGAAGTTCCCGCCACGACACAAGGTTTCGCGAGCATCGACCACCGACGCGGAGCAGCCGTGCCCCCAGGTGGCATCATCGCGTACATCCAGGCCGCATGGGACGACTTGGCTGACAGCAAGATCTACATCGAGACTGTGCATCGGTTGAATAGCTTCGGTGCGGTCATCAGCCATGCGGCGCATGGGATCTCACAGGAGGGCCTTGACGCCGAGTGGCGGATGATATGCATCTTCACTGTCGAAGGCGACGCACTCAGCCGCTGCGAGCTGTTTGACGAGGCTGACCTCGACGCTGCGCTCGCGCGATTCGATGAACTCAGCCAGCCGCGACGGCAACCGGAAAACGCGGCAACCAGAGTGGATAAGCGCTTTCAGGAATGCTTCGCGGCCCGCGACTGGGACGCAATGGCCGAGATGCTGTCCGACGGCACCTCCATCGAAGATCGACGTCGAGTCGTAAACGCCGGGAACCTACATGGTCGAGATGCCGAACTCACCGTGCATGCGTACGCCGCTGTCGGATCCCAGCATGTGACAGCAACGGTCACTGCGACACGCGGACAGCGTCTCGCCCTAAGTCATTACCGGTTCACCGGAACCGACCAACGTCAAGACGCGTTCCGCATCGAGATACTGGCGGTCGTTGAGATTGACACCGACAAACGAATAGCTGCGGTCGTTGTGTTCGATTGCGATGACATTGATGCCGCCTTTGCGGAGCTTGATGCGCGCTACCTCGCGGGCGAAGCAGCACCCCACTCCCACACCTGGCAGACCGTGATGGATGCGGTCGAGGAGCTCAACCGTCAGGAGCCGGGGCCGATGATCCGGGGCCTGACATATGCCGATCATCGACAAGTCCCGTTCGCGACGTCGACAGACTACGAGCGGGGTATCGAGGAGCTGTGGTCTCTGGTGCCCGATGCTCGCTACCGAGTGACCGTGGTCCATGCACTGGACGCTCACGGCGTCGTCGCCACCCTCGTCATCGCGGGGACTGACACCCATGGCAACGAATTGCAATGGGCCCGCCTGATTTCCTTGGTTCCGAGTGAGGCGCGGGTCGAGGTATACGACGAAGCTGACCTCGAGGCCGCGCTCGCGACATTCGACGAACTGTGCCGGCCGGCGCCACGATTGGAAAACGCGGCAAGCCAAGTGAGCGAGCGCTTTCTGGCGCACTTCGCGGCACGTGAGTGGGAAGTCATGCCCCAGTTGCTGGCCGAGGACAGCTTCAGCGACGACCGTCGTTCGGTCGTGGGCGTCGGAATACGACGCGGCCCAGAGGTCATCATCGCGGACTGGCGGGCTGTTGCTGAGACCGGAACGAAGAACGTGGCGTTTACGGTGATTGCGACACGTGGAGACCGCCTGGTACTCGCAAGTCTTCGCTTCGCCGGCCACGACCAGCGGCCTGAGGCGTTCCGTACCGATGTGCTGGGCATCATCGAGGTCAATAGTGAAAACCGGATCGCCGCGTGCATGATGTTCGATCTTGATGACGCCGACGCCGCATTCGAGGAACTCGATGCTCGATACCTCACCGGCGAGGCGGCACCGCACGCGCGCGGGTGGTCGGTGATCTCGATGGCTTATGCCGGGATGACCCGGCACGAGCTTCCCCCGACGACACCCGATTACGCGAACATCGACCACCGGCGATTTCCGATGGAGGCAGGCGCCTTTAACGCGTCTCTCAGTGCTCAGTGGAAACTCCTGCCGAACTTCAGGTTGCGCATCGAGGCCGTACATCGGTTGAGCAATCTCGGAATCGTCTTCACTCAAGCGGCGAAAGGTACATCGCACGAGGGTTTCGACGCCGAATGGCGATGCGCTGAAATCATGACCGTCGACGGTGATCTCATCAACCGCTGCGAGCTATTCGACGAAGCCGACTTGGACACCGCGATCGCGAGGTTCGAGGAGTTGCTACCGCGGCCTCGGCGGTTAGAAAACGCGGTGAGCCGAACGCATGATCGCTTCCTGGCCTACTTTACGTCTCGCGACTGGGCGGCGATAGCGGAGATCCTGGCTGACGATGCTTGCACCGACGATCGGCGTCGGGTAGTCAACACTGGCGTCCGACATGGTCGCGATGCCGTACTTGCCGAACTTTCGGCACTCGCCGACGTCGGTGGTATCAGCCTTACGTCGGAAGTAATTGCGATCCGGGGTGAGCACCTGGCGCTCCGTCGCGGCCGTTACATGGTCAGCGGCCAGGAAGAGGAGTACCACCTCGATGCCCTAGAAATCATCGAGACAGACGCCGACGGGCGATTGGTCGGAAGAGTCGCCTTCGACCTTACCGAGATCGACGCTGCCTTCGAAGAACTCGACGCCCGGTACCTCGCCGGCGAGGCTGCCGCCCACGCGCAGACATGGTCGGTCGTCGCGCGGAGCTATTACGAAACCAATCGGCGCGAACTTCCCAGCATGACACCGGATTCGGCTTTCATCGACCACCGAGCGGTCTTAACGACCGAGCAAGAACATCTGGCCGCGTATCTTTCTAGCCTGTGGGATCTCTTGCCGGACATCAGCGTCTACATCGAGGCGGTGCATCGGCTCAGCGATCTGGGAGGGGTCGTCACCCAAGCCGCGCGTGGGACGTCGCGGGAGGGATTCGGCGCCGAGTGGCGGGCAATCGCCGTGAGCGTACTCGAAGGCGACCTCTACAGCCGCGTGGAAGCCTTCGATGAGGCCGATCTCGACACCGCCCTCGCCCGCTTCGACGAACTGCAAACACAGACATGCCATTTGGAGAATGCGGCAAGCCGGGCAAATCGCCGCTTGTTTGCCGATTCCGCGGTCCACAATTGGGCGGCGATAGCCAAGATCTTGGCCGACGACAGTTTCGTCGACGATCGTCGACGCGTGGTGAGTGTCGGGTTCTGGGATGGCCGCGATACCGTGATGGCAAACATGCGAGCCCTCGTCGAGGGACTGGCGAACGTGACCTTGACGGTCCTCGCGACCCGTGGGGAGCGCCTCGCCCTGACTCGCACCTGTTCCTGGAACGGCGACCCGCGCGATGGGGAGTTCGGCGTCGAGTTGCTAGGCATCGTCGAGATCGACGCCGACGAGCGGATCGCGGGCTACGTCTTCTTCGACCCCGACGACATCGACGCCGCCTTCGAAGAGCTCGATGCTCGCTACCTCGCCGGCGAAGCGGCGCCTCACTCGCGCACCTGGTCGGTCGTGACGAGGGACTACGCGACGATCAACCGGCATGAGGTACCCACGACAACGTCGGATTGGGTGAACATCGACCACCGCCGCGGGATAGCTTTTGCGCCTGGTGAATTCGCCCAGTACCTGCAAGCCACTTTTGACGTCGCGTCGGACATCAAGATTCACATCGAGGCGATACACCGATTGAGCGATCTTGGAATCGTGTTCACGCACGCGGCGTATGGGTCCTCCCAAGAGGGTTTCGACGCCGAGTGGCGAGAGACCGCAATTCTGACCGTCGACGGTGACCTGGTCAACCGTTGCGAGATGTTCGACGAGTCAGACGTCGAGGCCGCGCTCGCTCGGTTCGCGGAACTCAGCCCGTCTGACGGATTGTTGTCACTCTGAGCAACTCCAACCCACCACAAGGCCGCCTCCCCCACCGTAGGTTTGATGGAGCTACCCGTGCACGGGTGTTCCAAAAAGGGAGGTTCGATGTCCACATCGGGTGGAAAGACGGTGCTGATCACGTTCGGTCGGTCGTTTCTGGCACTCCACCTTGCCCGCTTGATGGGCGCCGCCGGACACAATGTGCTGATTTCGGATTCGGTGCCCTTCCCGATCACCAGGTTCTCCTCGTCGGTCAAGAAGACGTTCCGCACGCCGCGGCCGACATTTGAACCGGTCGAGTGGACGCGGGCCATCGCCCAAATCGTCCACGAACAGAGCGTGGACTTAGTGGTTCCGATCCACGAAGGAACCGAAATCCTGGCACACACCATCAAGCGCTACCCCGACCTGTTCCCGGACCGCTGCACGCTGTTCTTTTCCGAATTCGAACTCGAGGCTCAGCTGGAAAACAAGTACGAATTCCAAGCCGCACTGAAAACACTGGGCATACCAACCCTCGACTTTGCGCAAGTCCGCAGCCGAGAAGAGCTAGAGGCGCTGGACTTCGACCAGCCCTTCGCGCTCAAGCCCGTCTACTCACGTGGCTCGCAGGAGATCCACAAGGTGCGTCCCGGGGAGCTGCCGCGCGGCCTGAGTTTCGAAGCGGGAAATACATGGATCGCGCAGGAGTGGGCCGACGGCACGAACTATTGCTCGTATTCGGTCTGCCACCACGGTCAGATCAAAGCGCACGCTGCATATCCGGTGCGCTACGCGATCGACGGGACGTCGTGCCTGACGTTTGAGTCTATCCAGCACGAGGGCATCGCTGCGTGGGTGCGCGAATGCGTCAAGGCATTCAATTTCACCGGACAGATGGGTTTGGACTTCATCGAGACGCCAGGCGGAGAGCTTTTCGCGATCGAATGTAATCCACGGGCCACCAGCGGGATTCTGTTGTTCGATCCCGAAACTCGGGTCGACAGAGCATTTTTCGGTACCAATGAGAAGCTTATCGTGCCCGCACCCGGTGCGAGCAAGATGCTGGGTCCGGGAATGCTGATGTATGGGTGGCGCAAATCAGCGCTGAAGGACAACACGTTCCGCGGATTCCTGCGTGACTACCGACGTACTGACGGGGTCATCTTCGCGCGCCGAGATCCCGCGCCGAGCCTGGCGCTGCCGCTCGCGATGGGAAATATTCTCGCCGAGGCCGCCCGGTATCGAGTGAACATCCCGGAGGCGTTCATGCACGACCACGAGTGGGACGGCGGCCGCGCTGACGGGAATGGCGGGCCGGGTTGATCAGTTACCGCGGTGCGCGCAGCAAAACTTGGTGATTCGGTCGACGCTGTCGCCGGGTCCGGTGAAGATGCCGCCGTGGCCGGCGCCGTCGATTTGTGCGAATTCGGCGGCGGGGATCAGCCGAGCCGTCGCCTCGCACAGGGCCGGCGGAAAGAACAGGTCGTGTTCGAACGCCAAGACAAGGGTCGGCACGTCGATCGCGCGGAGATGTTCCGGGGCCGGTTCCCCGGCGGTGATCCACTGCTGCGACGCGGTCAGCTGTCCCTTGAACCCTTCAGGTCCGGCCCACCCGCTGTCGTAGCCGGCCGACAACACCTGCTGCCAGCCCTGCACCGTCGCCGGATCTTGCAGCATCGGCGAGTGCAGCGTAGTCAACAACTGCTCGAAGACCAGTACCTCACGCGGCACCTCGCCGTAGCGCTCGATCAAGCCGAGTTCCATCTCCCCCACCATCGCGCCGACCGGCGACGGTTGGAGTCCGGCGAACAAGACGAGCGCACTCACCAGCTCCGGCCGGCCGCGCAGCAGCATCTGCGCGGTGTAACAACCCATCGAATAGCCGACGACCACCGCCTGCCGGACCTGGAAATGGTCGAGTATGGCGGCGGCGTCGTCGGCCAGGTCGGCCACCGAGTACGGCGCAGCCGGTGCTGAGGACGGTGACATTCCGCGTGCGTTGTAGACGATGACCTGGAATCCCGCGTCGACCAGCGAGCGAGGAAGCCCGCAAATTTCCCAGGTGATAGCCGGCATACCGAGGCCGCCGACCAGGAGAACCGCCGGGCCTTCCCCGGACCGCTGCACTGCGAGTTCGACGCCCCGTTCCGCGACGATGAACTCGAACCCGTCGTTCGGCGTTGTGCCCGCGACATCGCTCATTAATGCCACTGTAATAACGCGTTCGCCCTCCGCACTTCCACACGGCCGTGGGCAGGCGCACACTTGCCGAATGCAGGTATGTGAACTGACGGCAGCGCCCAGGTCCCAGGCATCGACGTCGACGCGGCTGCCGTGAGCGTGCATTCCGGCGGCCCTGAGCCCGAGCCGCGACGCCAGTTGCACGGCATCTCCGACGTCCGTGCGTTCTTCCACACCAACACCACCCCGCTGTATTTCATCTCGCCAACCCCGTTCAACCTCCTCGGCATCGACCGCTGGATACGAAACTTCTTCTACCTCACGTACTTTGACTCGTTCGAGGGCGAGCACCCCCGCGTGTTCGTGCCTCGGCGGCGTAACCGCATGGATTTCGACTCCATGGAAGACGTGTGCAACTACCTGCTGCGCGATCCCGAGACGCTCGACTTCATCGCCCACCGAGGGCTAGGCGGCAAGGCCTGCTTTGTGATGCTCGACGAGGGAACCCACGTCCTTGCACACGAGGTGGGACTCGAGGTCATGCAGCCGTCGGCGGAGTTGCGCCATCGCCTGGGCTCCAAGATCGTCATGACGCGGCTCGCCCAGAAGGCAGGTGTGGCGAGCGTGCCCAACATCATCGGGCGGGCCGGCTCCTACGACGAGTTGCTGACGCTCGCGCAGGGTGCGGGATTGGGCGACAACCTCGTCGTCCAAGCCGCGTACGGCGACGCCGGCACCACCACGTTCTTTCTGCGCGGTCAGCGCGACTGGGACCGTCACGCCGCCGTCCTGGTCGGTCAGGAACTCAAAGTGATGAAGCGCATCCGCAATGTCGAGGTGTGCCTCGAGGGCGCGGTCACACGTCACGGCACTGTGGTCGGTCCCGCGATGACGAGCCTCGTCGGCTACCCGGAGCTGACCCCGTACAAAGGCGGCTGGTGCGGCAACGACGTCTGGCGCGGGGCACTGACACCGGAACAGACACACACGGCGCGAGACATGGTGCGAAAGCTTGGCAACCGGCTCCGCCGCGAGGGGTATCGCGGCTACTTCGAGGTGGACCTGTTGCGCGACCTCGACTCGAACGAGCTGTACCTCGGCGAGGTGAACCCACGCCTGAGCGGGGTAAGCCCGATGACGAACCTGACCACCGAGGCCTACGCCGACATGCCGCTGTTCCTCTTCCACCTGCTCGAGTACATGGACGTCGACTACGACGTCGACGTCGACGAAATCAACTCGCGCTGGGAGCGGGGCTATGGCGAGGACGACGTCTGGGGCCAGCTGATGATTTGGGAGACCTCGCCGCATGTCGAGCTGTTGACCGCGACCCCACGCACCGGTGTATACCGCCTCCACGACGACGGGCGTGTCTCGTTTGCACGCAGCGCCAACGACTGGGCTTCGCTGACTGATGAATCCGAGGCCTTCTACATGCGGATCGCGGCGCCGGGCGACGTGCGCTGCAAGGGCGCCGAACTTGGCGTGCTTGTCACCCGCGGACACCTGCAGACCAAGGACTACCGGCTCACCGAGCGCTGCCGACGCTGGGTCGAGGGCATCAAAGCGCAGTTCCAGTCGACCCGCCTGACGCCGGGTGAGCCCTTCGTTTCGCGGCTCGTCGCACGCGCGTGAGCAGCCGCTGATCGAGGGCCAACGGGTACCTGTCGGGCCGGAGCCATACCGCTGCTCGCCTTGGCCCCCGACTTTGTGCTGAAAAACACACCTTTTGGTTCACCGTCGTGACGTTCGTCACAGTACGCTTTGTATGCCAACGTCTCCGCGAAGGAAGGCGATCGTGCGGTCTTCGAGAATGGTCATTGGCCAGGCTGATCGGTATCAGTGGGCCGGGGTGGTGTTCGGGGTACCGCTGACGATGGTCGGCCTCGGCGGGGTGGCCATGCACCCGTCGTTGTTCGTGCCGCTGGTGTTGCTGGCCGGCGTGGCTTTGGTCGTGGTCTATTACTTCGTCGACCAGCAGCGAGTGGCTGCGCAAACGGCGTCCCTCGCGACCGGTACCCAAAAGCGGAACCGCCAATGGAGTCCTGACCGACCGAAAGTGCAGGTCCAACCGATGCCACCACGGCCGAAGTTGGAGCCGCCGCGCCCGGATTTGGACGCCGAAACCCGGGCGCTGGCAGAAGCCGCCACGGCCCAAGCGCAAGCCGCCCAAGCCGAGGCGCTGGCCGCCGAGGCACAAGCGCGGGCAGAAACCGCCAAAGCCCAGGCCTTGGCCGCTGCGGCCGAAGCGCTGGCGGCCGAAGCCGAGGCCCTGGCCGCCCAGGCGCGGGCACAGGCGCAAGCCGCCGAGGCCCAAGCCCTGGCGGCCGAACCCGAGGCGCTGGCCGCCGAAGCGCGGGCACAAGCAGAAGCCGCGGAGGCCCAAGCTCTGGCCGACGAGGCGCGGGCGCGAGCGAAGGCACGAGCCGAAGCCGCCGAAGCCGAAGCCCTCGCCGCGCAGGCGCGAGCGCAGGCCGAAACCGCCGAAGCCGAGGCCCTCGCCGCCCAGGCACGGGCACAGGCCGAAGCCGCCGAAGCCCAATCTGTGGCCGCCCATGCGCGAAAGCAGGCAGAAGCTGCCGAAGCCCAGGCCCTGGCCGCCGAGGCGCGGGCGCGAGCAGAAGCTGCGGAAGCCCAAGCCCTTGTCGCGGAGGCCCGGGCGCGGGCGCAGGCGCGAGCAGAAGCTGCTGAAGCCGAAGCCCTGGCCGCTCAGGCGCGAGCGCAAGCCGAAGCAGCCGAAGCCGAAGCGCGGGCTGCCGAGGTGTGGGCGGAGGCAGAAGCCGCCGAAGCACAAGCTCTGGCGGACGAGGCGAGGGTGCGGGCGATCCAGCTACGGCTTGAGGCGGAAGCCAAGGCCGAGCGGCGCCCGCAGGTGGACTAACCGCGGCCGAGAGACGGCGCCAACCGCTTTGCCAGGTACGGCGCCGTGCGACTGTGTTTCGCGCGTGCCACCTTCTTCGGCGGGCCCGCCGCAACGACCCGACCGCCATCGCTGCCGGCTCCCGGTCCCAGGTCGATCACCCAGTCCGCACCCGCGACCATCCGCATGTCGTGTTCGGCGACCACCACGGTATTGCCCGCGTCGACCAAACGGTGCAATTGATGATCGAGCAGATCCACATCGGCGGGATGAAGCCCGGTGGTCGGCTCGTCGAGGATGTAGAGGGTATGTCCTCGCCGGGGTCTCTGCAGTTCGGTGGCGAGCTTGATCCGCTGCGCCTCACCACCGGACAGCTCGGTCGCGGGCTGCCCAAGACGGAGATAGCCGCATCCGACCTCTTGCAGCGTGGTCAGGCTCCGCGTTGCGCTGGCGACGTCGGCAAGAAACTCCGCGGCTTCATCGACGGTCATCGCGAGCACGTCGGCGATCGTACGGTCGCGGTAGCGCACCTCGAGTGTCTCGTCGGAGTACCGCGCGCCGTGACATTCCGGGCATGTGGCGTATGTGCCTGGCAGGAACAACAATTCGACCGACACGAACCCCTCCCCCTGACAGGTGGGGCAGCGGCCTTCGGCCACGTTGAACGAAAACCTGCCCGCTGTCCAACCGCGGCGACGCGCCTTAGGTGTCGCGGCGAATTCGCGCCGGACGGCGTCGAACAAGCCGGTGTAGGTGGCCAGCGTCGAGCGCGGTGTGCGTCCGATCGGGCGCTGGTCGACCGATACCAGCCGGTTGATCTGCTCGGCCCCCTCTGCCGTCACACCGACACTGGCGTCGTGATCGAGATCGACGATCCCGCTGTCGGTTTCGTCGTCATCAGATTCGGCCGGCCCGGCCGCCCGTCCGGTGCCGAGATGGCTGTGCACGACATCGCCGAGGACTTTGACGACGAGCGTCGACTTGCCCGAGCCGGACACCCCGGTGACCGCCGTGTACACACTAAGTGGCAGGTCCACGTCGAGGTCTCTCAAATTGTGGAAGCAGATACCGCGCAGCCGCAGCCGCCCGGACGGCGTGCGGGGTTGACGCGACGGCGACTCGGCCCCGTCGAAAAGGTACTTGCGAGTGACCGACCCCTCGATGTCGGCGAGACCCGACACCGGCCCGCTGTAGAGCACGTCCCCGCCGAGCTCCCCCGCCCCGGGTCCAACATCGACGATCCAGTCGGCACGGCGGACCACGTCCATGTCGTGTTCGACTACGAATAGCGAATTGCCTGCGCGCCGTAGGCGTTCGAGCACCTCGAGTAGCGGTTCGGCATCGGCGGGATGCAGTCCAGCCGACGGCTCGTCGAGCACATAGAGCACGCCGAACAAGCCGGCGCGTAGTTGAGTGGCCAGCCGCAACCGCTGCAATTCGCCGGGTGACACCGTCGGAGTGCGACGGCTTAGCGTGAGATAGCCGAGACCGAGATCGATGAGTACCTGCAGGCGTGCGACGAGGTCTGCCGCGATCATGGTCGCCACTTCCGTCAGCTCACCGGATTTCGTTGACTCGTAAGCGGCGGCGGCATCGGTCCGAGAAGCTGTGGGGCGCAAGGTGTCAGCGAGCTCGGCCAGCGGCATCGCTGTGTAGTCGGCGATGGTGCGTCCGGCGAATGTCACCTTCAACGCCTCCGGGCGCAACCCGGAACCGTCGCATACTGGGCACTCGACGCTGTCGACGAATTGCAGTACGCGGCGACGCATCATCGCACTATGGGAGTTGGCCAACGTGTGGCGGACGTGGCGTTCGGCGCTGGAGAACGTGCCGTTGTAGTAATAGTCGGCCTGCACGGGGTGCTGGCCCGGATCGATTTCAACTGTCGGCTGGTCGTCGGTGAACAAAATCCAATCGCGTTGGCGCTTAGGAAGTTTCCGCCACGGCTTGTCGATGTCGTACCCCAGCGTGACGAGAATATCGCGGAGGTTTTGACCCTGCCACGCGCCCGGCCATGCGGCCACCGCGCCTTCGCGGATGGTCAGCGACGGGTCTGGTACCAGTGTCTCTTCGGTCACCCGATGGATTCGTCCCAACCCGTGGCATTCCGGGCATGCCCCAACCGCGGTGTTCGGGGAAAACGCATCGGAGTCCAGTCGTTCCGTGGCCCCCCGCGGGTAGGTCCCGGCGCGGGAGAACAGCATCCTCAGCAAGTTCGACAGGGTGGTGACGGTGCCGACCGTCGACCGCGACGTCGCCGAACCCCGGCGCTGCTGCAATGCGACGGCAGGCGGCAGCCCGGTGATGTCGTCGACCTTTGGCGCGCCGGTTGGCAGTAGCAGGCGACGGGCGTACGGAGCGACGGATTCGAAATAGCGGCGCTGGGCCTCGGCGTAGATGGTCCCGAAAGCCAACGACGATTTGCCGGACCCGGAGATCCCGGTGAATGCGACCAGCGCGTCACGTGGCGCCGCGACGTCGACACCCCGCAAATTGTGGACCTGGGTCCCGTAAACGCGCACACAAGGGTCGATGTCGTCGGTGCTTGAGTAGGACATTTCTGTCATGGTGCTCAGACGAGTACCCGTGCTGCAGCCGCCCTCACTCCTCGGATTACTTCGGAGACGCGCCAGGTGCGCTTTATGCGATCATCGGGTCGATCGCCGATCGGGGCACAAGCACCTGCAACGCCCCGGCTGAGTCGGGCAGCAGCGCGCCCTGGTCGAAGAAGAAGTACACCCCGTCGTTGACTACCGCGAAATTCTGGTAGTTGGCAGGGTCGTACAGCGCGCCCGGTGCGATCGGCAACGGCGGCGCTGGCGGCGGCTCGACCGGCGCCGGCTGTCCCGGTTGCGCCGGCGGCGCGGCAGGCGGTGGTGGTGCCAGCTGCTTCTGCAGTTCAGTCTGGACGATCGGCGCGACAGTCTTCAGCGGATCGTCCACCCGCCACAACGGCGTATTTTGTTTGTCGTCCGGCGCGGCCGTCCAGGTGATCTCTTTGCGATAGCCCCGATCCCAGTTGAACACCTTGTACTTGGTCTGCGGATGCGCGCCGCCGACGTTTTGGAAGACCTTGAACACGACGGTCTGCGTGCCGCGCGGCGGGAGTGCCGAGCTGTATTCCGTCGGCTTGATGGTCAGCTCATACGGTGTATCGCGGGGCGCGCTCGACTTCGCCGCATTGAGGAATTCGTCGCGCGTCTTCGAGATGTAGTCGGCGATCGGCTGCTGGTTGGGGTAGTCCAGCGGGATGCTGATGTTGACGCTGTAGCCGGGGTCGGAGAGCTGGATCTCACACGTGCTGCCGGTATTGCCGCCCTTGAGGTCCGCGCAGTAGTCCTTCGGGGCAGCCGCAGCAATGCCGTAAGAGCCGAAGATGGTGATTGCCGTGACGAGCATCGGCACGCTGAAGAAGCGCATGCGTTGAATCCCTCCAAGCAAATGCGGCACTACGCCGCGGACGTGAGATTAGCGTCCATTGTTCCAGTGACTGGGGGCGGACGGAGGTGACCCGCTCGCGCGCGAGCTTGACGCGAAGATCACGGCGTCTGACCAGGCGGTTTACGGTGGGGAATCCGCCGCGAAACACCGTCACGCCGTTGTAGTCTTCCAGGCCCGATCCCAACGATCGGTCGCCGCCACCTCGTTGAGCGGCTTGCGCCGCACCGGATGGTGCCCGCCGCTGGGCCAGCCCAGCGTCAGCAGAGTCGCGATCTTCCAGTCGTCAGGGATTCCGACCATGGATCGCAGTTGGTCCTCGCAGGACCCGTGCCACAGGGTGATCGCCGCGCCGAGGCCCTGTGCCCGCGCGGCGAGCAGAAAGTTCTGCACCGCGGGAAAAATCGAACCCCCCTGCTGTAGTTCGGTGGTTCCTCGCTGCGGCTGGACACAGAACAGCACCAGGACAGGCGCCTCACCGCCGACGCTCATGTGCTCCGCCATCGCCCGGAGCACGCGTGATTTGGGGTCGTCAGCTTCGCTGTCGGGCATCGAAATCGAATAAAACTCCGTCATCACGTCCCACGTCTTATGGGCCGCAGCTGTGATCACGTCGCGCAAGCTCTGCGATCTGAGGACGAGGAACTTCCATGGCTGCTGATTGCCTCCGGACGGAGCCCAGCTGGCCGCACGCAAACAGGTATCGATGGCCTCGTCGGAGACGGGTTCGTCGCGATAGCGGCGCACGGCCGACGCAGTCCGCATGACCTCCCACAAATCTGACGAGGTCGACAGCGGGGCTCGGCTGCTCATACCGGCATCGTGCGCGCGAGCACGCCTTGCCACGTACCGCCGCGGACGGGGCCGGTGACAAGCGGTAGATCCAAAGTCGACAACAGGCCCGGCGGTGCTGCGATGACCGCCGGAATGGCATTGAGTTCCCGCATCACCGTCGCATACGTCAAACCCCGCATATTGCTTCCCCGCCCGTGCATTTCGACGTCGACTGTGTACGTGGGCAGACCGTCGACAATGACGCGGTAGCCCCCGTGCCGTGACGGATGTCGCGGCCAATCCGGCGCTGACCCTTCGCCCATCCGGGTGATGTGCTCCAGCACCACCCGCTCCTCACCGTCGACGATTCCTGCCAGCTTGAACCGCATCCCGCCCATCGTTCCTGGTTCGACCCACCCCGAGGCCACCTCGTAACGCTCTGTCGCCAACCACTTTTCGATACTTGTATCGACGCGGTCGAGGGGCAGACCAAGGCCGTCGGCCACCAAATGCACCGTCGGCGCCCACAACGCGGCCAGGCGCGCAGTGTCGAACAACGGCGCGGGATGGTCTGGCGGGTGGCCGAATCCCATGAAGTCGAACATGATGTCGGGTTGGTTGATCGGGCCGTAATCGAGTATCTCGAGCATCGTGATGGTGTCGACACGGCTGCTGAATCCCGTCATGGTCAACGCGATGACATCGTTGGCCCATCCGGGATCCACGCCACTGTTGAAGAAGCTCGTGCCGCCCTCCTGGCATGCCGCGGAAATGAGATCGACGGTCTGCTTGTCCGCGGCGGGCGGATAGCACATCGGGACCAGCGAGGTGCATACGACGTTCTTTCCTGCGCGAAGACAGCGGGCGATGTCCTGGGCCGCCTCGTGATACCGGTAGTCGCCCGATGCGAAGTAGGCGACCACGTCGGCGTCGAGAGACAGTGCGGCATCAACGTGGCGGGTCGCGACGACGCCCGTCGCGGGCATCCCGCACAGCTCGCCCGCGTCCTTGCCGTCCTTGGCCTCGGCATGCACGACGACGCCCACGAGGTCCAACCCGGGATGCGCGATCAGCGCGCGTAATGCGCCTACCCCGACTTGCCCGGGACCCCAGAGAATCACCCGCGGCTTACGCTGACAGTCCGTCATGTGTGCCCTTCCCGGTCGACCCCGTCCGACCTGTGAGAACATACCTTCTCGGTTATCGATAACACCATTGCCGCATCGGAAGAACCTTGGAGGAGACGATGAGCGATTACGAGTTCTTGAAGTGGGAGACGTTCGACGACGGCCAGATCGTCCGAATCTCATTGAACCGTCCGGAGCAACGCAACGCGCAAAACCGCGGCATGTTGGTCGAACTCGACGATGCCTTCGCCCGCGCCGAGGCCGACGACAACGTCCGCGTCGTCATCCTCGCCGGCGAGGGGCCGATGTTCTCTTCCGGCCATGACATCGGCTCCAAGCAGGCCCGCGCTGAGTTCACCCCTGGACCGGGTCAACACCCGACAGCTGCCATCAACGGAGGGACCCGGCAGGGCGCGGAGAAGATCATGCTTCAAGAGTGGCACTACTTCTTCCAGAACAACCTGCGCTGGCGAAACCTGCGCAAGATCACGATCGCGCAGGTCCATGGAGACGTGTTCTCCGCGGGCCTCATGCTGATCTGGGCATGCGACTTGATCGTGGGAAGTGAAGAGGTGCGCTTCGCCGACGTCGTCGGTACCCGGCTCGGTATGTGCGGCATGGAGTACTTCGGCCACCCATGGGAGTTCGGCCCCCGTCGCACCAAGGAACTGATGCTGACCGGCGACGCGATCGGCATCGAGGAGGCATACCGACTCGGCATGGTCAGCAAGATCTTCAAAAGAGAGGAGCTATCCGATCGCACACTCGAGATGGCCCGGCGCATCGCCACGGTGCCGACGATGGCGGCGCTACTCATCAAGGAGTCGGTCAACCAATCCGTGGACAACATGGGCTTCTATAACGCCCTGCAGTCTTGCTTCACCCTGCACCAACTGAACCACTCACACTGGGTCGGCGTACGCGACGACAAGCGTGCCACTGCCGGCGAGGAACAAGGAGTTCCGGATTGGCGAACCGCCCCCCCGATAGCGCTGTCGGTCAAAGACCAAGTGCGAGCCGACGCGTGACAGCCGTTCAGTTGGCCACGACGCCGTAACGGGCATCCGCGACCCGGTCGAGGGCCACAGCCGACTCCCCGTACACCAGGGCCCAGCCGCGGACCCGGCGATAGTACAGCTGGATGTCACCTTCCATGCCGAACCCGTAGCCGCCATGGATATGCAGACTGCGCTGTGTCGCATCGCGCGCGGTCTCGTATGCGAACGCAAATGCCATAGCCGCCAATTCGGTGACGCGCTCCGGCTCGTCGGCGAACGCGCACGCCGCCTCGAACGCCAGCAACAGCGAGCCGTCGGCCGCAGTGGCACTGTCCGCCAAGGGATGTGACACCGCCTGAAAAGATCCGATCGGGGCCCCAAAGGCTTGCCGCTGCTTGGCGTACGCGACACCCAACTCGACGGCTCTCTTCGCCGCGCCCGAGAGCGCCGAAGAGGTCAGGGCGAGCCACAAATCCAATGCATCGGAGAACATCCGCCGTGCGTCGTCCCCCTGAGCAAGAACCACCGCGTCGTCCTCGACAGCGATATCGGCCAGCGGAAGTGATCCGTGATTCCGCACGAGTCGACGGTTGCCGCCGAGCGGCACCGCGATGAGGCGCTCGTCGACAAGAGCCACCACCGCGTCCGCCACGGCCCCGCCGGGTACGAGCCCGAGCACGCGTCCGCATGCGACGCGCGGCGCGAAGCTGACGAGCTTGTCACCCGACATGGCCTCGGCCAGCAGTCCCGCCCCGCTATCACCAGATTGCGCGAGCAGCCTGGCTGCAACTTGGGCTTCGATCACGGGGGCCGATGCGACCGCACGGCCGTACTGTTCGGCGATCAAGGCCAGTTCGAGCTCAGAGGCACCCCAGCCGCCCGCGGCCTCGCCGACGGCCATCTCCACCGCACCCGTCTCCAGCAGTGCCTTCCACAGCCTGGGGTCGAAACCCAGTGGTTCCGCTGCCCGGACACGCTGCGACGTCGACTCGCGCGCATACATCGCGGCGAACGAGTCGACGAGCTGGCGCTGTTCGGCGGTAAGACTCAAGTCCACACTCGCGTCCCATCACATGCGGATATGGTTACTCTCACAAATGAGAGTAACATTATCGCGCGTACCGCCCCGGCCCGGCTGTGAGACAGATTGGTTCTGATCCATGCACTTTCAGCTCGACGCCAACACCGAGGCATACCGCGACGGAGTGCGCAGCTACCTCGGAAAAGTGATGACGCCCGAGTCCGAGGAACGGATCTACCGCAGCGGCGTTTCCCATGACGACGATTTCGCCAAGGGGCTGGTCGACGAAGGTTATTTCGCCCCAAGCTGGCCGACCGAATTCGGCGGCCAGAACCGCGATGCATGGGATGAGCAGGTCCTCCGAGAGGAACTCATGCGGGCGGAAGCACCCATGTACCTGTCGGAGACCACTCGAATGGTGGCGTCGATCATCCGCGCGGTTGGCGCGCCGAAGATGAAGGACCGCATTCTCGGGGGCGCGATGAAGGGCGATATCACGATTGCACTCGGGTTCACCGAACCCGAATGCGGCTCGGACGTCGCCGCGGCGACCACGAAGGCCGTGCGCGAGGGCGACGAATGGGTCATCAACGGCTCCAAGATGTTTACCACAAATGGCCACATCGCCGACTACGTATTCCTGCTGGCACGCACGAGTCCTGACAAGCCCAAGCACAAGGGACTCACGATGTTCCTCGTCCCGCTCGACTCTGAGGGCTTCGAAGCCCAGGCGGTATGGACGCTCTCGGGCGAACGCACGAACATCACGTTCTATAGCGACGTCCGCGTTTCAGACGAGTGGCGCCTCGGCGATGTCGACGCCGGCTGGCAGGTGATGGGGCTGTCGCTGCAGGACGAGCACGCATCCGGGTGGGGGCCGCATATTTCTCGGCTGCTGCAGCACGTCGAGCAGTGGGCGGAGAGCACTCAAGCCGACGACGGGTCGCCACAGCTTGCGAAGACAGACGTGCGGCGGCGAATCGCGAGGGTGGCAATGGAAGACGAGGTTTCGAGGCTTCTCCTTCGTCGCTGCGTCTGGATGACCGAGACCGGCCAGAACCCGGTAGCGGAGGGACCGATGTCCAAAGTGTTCAGCACCGAAGCGCTCGTGCGCGCCAGTCAGGACGTCATGGAACTAGTAGGGCCAGACGCGGCGCGGAGCTACTTCGAGCCGACGGCCCCAGAGCAAGGCCGCTTCGAATACCTCGTGCGGTTCGCGTTGGGCACCACAATCTACGCGGGCACAAGCGAAGTTCAGCGCTCCATCATCGCGCAGCGCGGGTTGGGGCTACCCCGTTAGCTTTCGAGGCTTGCGAGCCGTTGTTCGCTTCGCCACAGACTTGGCAGTCATGGCCTTCGGCTTGGCCGAACCTGCCGGGGGCGTCAGGGCTTGTTTGCACCAGGCCCATAACTGATCCTCAGCAAGTTCTGCACCCTTGACCCCCAAGTGGAACACTCCGATTTGGGCAAGTGCGATGAGCGTCGAGTTCAGCAGCGTGGTCAACTGCGCTGGCGTCAAGTCTTTTCGGATCAACCCGGCACGCGAGCACGCGGTGAGGATCTTCGTCAGCAGCTTCTGGTGCGGCTCCCAGATCTTCGCGAAGTCGGCTGGCCGCTCAATCTCCAAGCTCAAGTTGTAGATCGTCATCACTCGGCCGCCAATCGCCTCGGATGACTCGGCTCGCGACAGAAACCCGCGACAGAACGCCTCGAGTTGTTCCATTGGGCCATCCGCCATTGCCACCTCATGGCGGATCGCTTCGATGAACTGACTCGTCGCGTTCTCGTAAAGCGCAAGCAGGAGCTCTTCCTTGCCCGCGAAGTGCTGATAGAACGCGCGCAGGCTCAGGTTCGACCGATCGATCAGAGTCTGGATGGTGAAGTCGGCGCGACCCGACTCTTCCACCAACTCCAGGGCGGTGGCAAGGAATCTCGAGCTGCGTGCCAGCGCACGGGCTCGGGCGGCGGAAAGGCGCCGCTCGATCGTTCGCTCCTGCCAGCTCGTCGGCACCTCGTCGAGGTCGGTGTCGACGACCTCCAGGCTGGCTTCGGTGTCCTGCGCGGGGCGCTTCTTAGCAGTCATGATTGCTTGAGAATACGCGTTGCCAGGCGAATCCGCTCAGCTCCCTACACAGGTATGTTGATCCACTTGGCTGACGCCGCCCGACGCAAAGCGGCGGTGCGCCCATGCGGTACCCTGGAAACGGATATTCTCGTCTAGGGGAAATTCGCGTTTCGTAGGTGAAGCGAGAAGCCCTCGAAGGAGTGCAGCGTTGAGCACAGACATCCGAATTGTCTCGCCGGACGACCATTTGGTAGAGCCTGCCGATCTGTGGACCAGCCGACTGCCTGAGCGCTATCGCGACATCGGCCCACGGATCGTTCGTACCCGCGGGCGGATGGATCCGTCTGTGACTTCTGATGTCGCGTTCGTCGAAGACGACGAGGGTCGCGACGCCGACATCTGGCACTACGAAGATGCAGTCATCCCGATCCCGCTCATCAGTGCGGCCGCCGGCTATGAACTCGACGAGCTCACCACCGACCCGATCACCTACGACGAGATGCGTCCGGGTTGCTTTCGCCCGGCAGACCGGCTCGCCGATATGGACATCGCCGGCATCGAGGCTTCGGCATGTTTCCCCAACACACTCGTCCGCTTCTGCGGCCAACGCTTCCTGTACGGCAAGGACAAGGAGCTTGCCAAGCTTTGCGTTGAGGCCTACAACGACTTCCAAATCGATGAGTGGGGCGGCAGCTCGAACGGCCGGCTGATCCCGCTTGGCATCATCCCGCTCTGGGACGTCGAGCTCGCCGCAAAGGAGGTCGACAGGGTGGCCGCGCGTGGCATGCACGCGGTGTGCTTCTCCGAACTACCCGCACGTCTCGATCTGCCGTCCATTCACACCGACTACTGGGATCCGTTCTTCGCCGCGTGCGAGCGAAACCAGGTCGGCATCATGCTGCACATCGGGTCGAGCTCGTCGCTCACCAAATCCTCTCCCGACTCTCCGCATGTCGTCACCAGTGCGCTGATGGCGGTCAACTGCACCATCGCAATGGTGGACTGGCTGTTCTCCGGCAAGCTCAAGCAATTCCCGAACCTCAAGCTCGCGTTCGCCGAGGCGCAAGCGGGCTGGATCCCCTACTACCTGCAACGCGTCGACGAGGTTTGGGAAGACCGGCGGGCATGGGGCGGGATCCACCCGCTGCTGACAGAGCCACCGAGTACTCAAGTGCCTGGCCGCGTGTGGTTCTCCACGTTCGGCGATCCTGTCGCTTTCCGCATCCTCGACCTAGTCGGTGAGGACCAGCTCATGTTCGAGACCGACTACCCGCACAACGACACCAACTGGCCGCACAGCATCGAGGTCGCCAACAAGGCGACGGAGGGCCTGGACGAGGAAACTAAGCGCAAAGTTCTGTCCACCAACGCCAAGACATTCTTTGGCATGGCCTAGCACTCCGGAGGTGCTGCGCTACAGTGCCTTCCAGTTCGGCTGACGCTTCTCAAGGAAAGCACGTGGTCCCTCGATAGCATCCTTCGTCAGGGCCACCTTCATGCGGTAGTTCTCGGCGAGCAGTTCAGCTTCGTAGATGGGCAGGGTCAGCCCTTTGCGCACCGCCATGCGCGAACCCCTTACCGCCAGCGGCGCATTCGAGTTCACGATCTCAGCGATCTCCCACGCCCGATCCATGAGCGCGTCATGGGCTACCACTTCGGTGAAGACTCCCAAGTCGTATGCACGCTGCGCGTCGAGTTGCTCGTGCTTGCCCATCAAGATCAGCCGCATCGCCACGGGTAGCGGCAGGATCCGTGCGAGCCTGACCCCTTCGCGCCCGGAACTTACGCCGATGCTGACATGTGGATCCATCAGCGTCGCGCGCTCGGACGCGATGGTGATGTCGGCGGTGGTAACCAAGTCCATCCCGGCACCGCAGGCGATGCCGTTCACCGCACAGATGATCGGCTTGGTCATCTGAAGCCAGGGCGGTGTCGCCTCCTGCGGCGCGTCCCACTGCCGCATCGAGCTGAGGATGGGCTCCCCCTGGTTGTCGATCCCCGCCGCGTTCTCCATGTCGTGGTCCGCAGCCTTGTTGACGTCGGCGCCGACGCAGAGCGCGCGGCCAGCGCCGGTGATGATGACCGTCCAGATATCTTGGAAACGCTCGATTTCGGCATACACCCCGGCGAGCTCTGCGATCATCTCGTCGTTAATGGCGTTGAGGACCTCAGGTCGGTTCAGCGTCACGCACGCGGTGTGACCCCGCACCTCGAATTCGATGGTGTCGTAATCCGTCACCTGCTGGGGCTCTCTTTCTCCAAAGCCGTTGCAGTGCTGGGTCGAAACCCGAAGATCTCATTGAATTTCTCACAGTAGCGCGGCCAGGCATCGGGATTCAGCAGCCTGGGCGGCAAGCGGCCCTCGAAGATCGCCTGCCATTGGGTCGCGGTGGCGATGGCAATGTCGCGGGCGGCTTCGGTGGTGATGCCTGCGACGTGGGGAGTGGCGACGACGTTGTCGAGGTGTAGCAACGGATTGTCGGGCCGCGGCGGCTCTTCGTGGAAGACATCGAGGCCCGCCCCTGCAATGCCCCCGGTGACCAAGGCGTCGTACAGCGCGGCTTCATCGTGAACGGCACCGCGGGCGGTGGTGATGAAGAACGCCGACGGCTTCATTGCGGCGAACTGCGCGGAACCGAACAAGCCATGTGTCTCGGCCGTGAGTGGGCACGTAACCTGAACGAAATCGGAACGCTCGACCAGCTCGTCGAGCTGGACCAAGCTCACCCCGCGCTGGGCAGCGCTCGCTTCGTCGACATACGGATCGTAAGCCAAGATCTCCATCCCGAACGGCGCGCACAACTCCACCAGGCGCCTGCCGATGGCGCCGAGACCGACCACGCCGAGCGTCTTTCCGAGCAGCTGACTTCCCCGCAAGCCCTGGCGGTCGCGGAGCGGCCCGCGGCGTAGCGCACGGTCGGCGCCGGTGATCCTTTTGGCAAGATCGAGCATGAAGCCGAGCGCGTGTTCGGCGACGGCCTCTGCGCCCGGACCGGAGTTGTTGCACACCGCGATCCCGGCCCGTGTACACGCCTCGACGTCGATCACGTCATAACCGGCGCCGGCCGAACAGACAGCCAGCAGCTGCTCGCAGCGTTGGACCAGGGCAGGCCCCACCAACCACTGTTCGCCGTCGGGCAAGGATGCCACATCGGTGCGCGTGGCGACTTGGTATCCATGGGCGGATTCCATCAGCGCCCAACCATCTTCAGCCGGAGCCGTCAGGTCGAGTTTGATGACGTCGATATCGGCCGCCTCAAGAATGTGCCCGGCGACGGGGTCGGTCCATCGCTCGTAGACGAGCTTGGGAGTGCAGCCCTCGCTCATTGCTTGAGTTTGGGCTTCGCCTGTGCCGCCTTGAACATGTCGGCGAGTTCGGCATTGACATTCTTGTAGTCGTTGCGCGCAATTGAGCCGTCCCGGCCCGGGACTACGTCATAGCCCAGGCGCAGGTCCTTGTTCTCCATGTGGAAGTACTCGCGGCCGATCGGCAGTCGTCGGTCTTCACGCGGCACCTCCATCCATGCGCGCAAGAAGCATCGGGCCCTCTTCGGATCGTTGCTGCTGACGAAATCGGAACGCGAATGACACATGGCGAAGTTGTTCGCGACCGCCGCCTCCCCCGACTCGAGCCGGAATTCAACTTGCTGCTCGACCAGAATGTTGCGCAGCAATTCGATCGCCTCGGTTTGTTCGGGGGTGAACTCCCGGCCGACTGCGTGCATCGCCGGCAGGATGCTGCTGTAGGTGAAGTTGATGCAGATCTTGCCGTCGATCTGGGAGAACACCGGGACGTCGTACGGTGTCACGTCCGGCTGGTCGTCGGGCTGCTCGCTGCGCCGGTGATGCGGAAACCCTTGATACAGCACTGGTAGCAGATCGGGCCGCTCGTTGAGAATCCGGTTGTGCGCCGCCGGTCCGCTCGCGAACTGGCTTTCGCCGCCGGTGGCCGCCGGGTAGACGCAGAGCAGCGACAGGATGTCAGCGGCGTCGTTGTGCATGGCCAGCTCCGCACGCGACTTGGTGCCACGTGCGGGCTGCACGCCGTTCGGCAGCACCTCCTCCTGAACGCGCACCATTCGGTGTCCGAACGAGTTGTTCGATACGAGGTAACCGAGGTGCGTGCAGAACGCCCAGTAGATGCGCTCCAGGTCATCGATCGAGTGCTGTTCGACCGGAAAACCACGCACGCACGCCAGGCCCTTCCCGAACATCAGGTCGCGATACAGCCGCGCCAGGTCATCATCGAGATCGGGGTGGCGGGCATCGCCGGGGGTGATCTCGTCGCGATCCTTTTCTGACGTCTTGGCCAAGATGGATTCCAAGGCGGCCACGTTGCGCGCCGATAGGTCGAATGCGAAATCGTCCTTGCTTGAGAAGTCCTTGCCGGTCCAGCACATCGAGTTGGTGACTTGTTCGTTATAGATCGCGGTGGGCATCCGTCCTCCTGTTGGGCCGGCGAGACTTTCGGCTATCGGCGTTATCCATCGGTGCTACCTGCGGGGCGGCTGTCGAGCTCGCGCAAAGCGCGCGCGCGGGCGGTCGCCGCGTCGGTCATCATCCCGACGTCCGTACCGGCCGAAATGAAACGCAGACCCAGAACTGCGAAGCGTTTCAGCAGGTCAACGGACTTGATCCCGGCTATTCCCAGCGCCACGCCGTGTGCACGACAAGCCGCCGCGACCGATTCTACGGCATGGTGGAAATGATCATTCTCATAGTCGCCGTGGATGCCCATTTCGGCCGTCAGATCGCTCGGGCCAAGAAGTAGCATGTCGATGCCTTCGACAGCCGCTATCGCGTCTATGTCATCGACCGCTTGCGGGGTTTCGATCATCACCGCGACCACCGTGCGGCGCTCGAGGACGTCGGTGAGTTCGGTCGCCGATCTGGGGTCGTACCCGCTCACCGCATTGGGTCCGGAAATCGAGCGATGTCCGACCGGAGGAAACCGTGCGGCGTCGACGACAGCTGCTGCCTCATCGCTCGAATTCACATGCGGCACAATGATTCCAATTGCGCCATTGTCAATCACACGAGCAATGACGCTCGGATCGTGGGACGGCACGCGGACCAACGCCGAGATGCCTGCTCCCAAAGCGCTTGCGCAGAGCATCGCGGCCGTCTCCAGCGACGTGGCGGTGTGCTCGAGGTCGACGTAGACCGCATCGTATCCGCATGCTGCCGCGATCGCGGGGATATCGGGAGTGCGCGCGCTCATCAGGGCGAGGCACAGGACCAATCCGTCGCCCCGTAGTGCCTCCCGTAGTGGTTTCCGCACACGCTCACGGTAGACCACTGAGAACGTTCATTCCATCAAGTCGTGAACGCCATTATCAATGTGGTAACCATGACGTATGCCATCGAACCGGGTCGCCATCGTGGGCGCCGGCCTGTCGGATTGTGGACGGGTGCCCGACAAGACCGCGATGGCGTTGATGGCTCAATCCTCCCGCCGCGCCATCGCCGACGCCGGTCTGACGAAAGACGACATTGACGGTTTCGGCGGCCACGGAACCCTGTTGCCGCCCGTCGAGGTGAGCGAGTACCTCGGCCTGCGACCGTCCTGGGTCGACGCGACAAACGTCGGCGGATCCTCCTGGGAGGTGATGGCGGGGCACGCCGCCGACGCTATCGCCGCCGGCGTGATCGACGTAGCACTGCTGACGTACGGATCGACGGCGCGCTCCGACGTCAAGCGTCGGGTACGTGCATCAGCTGCAGCGATGAGCACCGGAGGTGCCATGCAGTACGAGGCGCCATACGGCGCCACCCTGATTGCTAAGTATGCGATGGCCGCCAGGCGCCATATGATTGAATACGGCACCACCGCAGAGCAATTGGCTGAAGTCGCGGTCGCGGCCCACGAGTGGGCGACGATGAACGAGAACGCATTCGAGCGCGACCGGATAACGGCCGCCGACGTCGCCGCGGCGCCGATGCTCGCCGATCCCTTCACCGCCAAGCATGTGTGCCTGCGCACCGACGGTGGCGGGGCGGTCGTTTTGGCAAGCGAGCGAGTGGCGAAGAATTGCGCCAAGGAGCCCATCTGGATTCTCGGCGCGGCCGACTCGACATCGCATGTCAGCATGAGCGAGTGGGCTGACTTCACCACGTCGGCCGCCGCACTGTCCGGCCCACGCGCATTCGCGCAAGCCGGCGTCGGGCCCGCCGACATCGATGTGTGTCAGCTCTATGACTCATTCACCTCCACCGTGCTGCTCACGGTGGAGGATCTGGGTTTCTGCGCCAAGGGCGAGGGCGGGCCGTTCATTGCATCGGGTGCGCTGCGTCCGGGTGGCGCGTTACCGACCAACACCGACGGCGGCGGACTCGCCTCTTGCCATCCGGGCATGCGGGGAATGTTCCTGATGGTCGAAGCGACCAGGCAGCTGCGCGGCGATTGCGGGCCCAGACAGGTTGACGACGCGCGTCTGGCGTGCGTCCATGCGATGGGGGGCTTTTTCACCCACAGCGCCACGATGATCCTCGGGAGGCAGTGATGGACGTGCCGGTGGCCGCAAACCGGCCAACGATCGACTCCGACAGCGAATCGTGGTGGCAGGCTATCCAGGACCGCCGACTGATGATCAACACGTGCGCCGGGTGCGGCCAGAACTCGCTCTACGTGCGTCCGTTCTGCCCGCACTGCTGGAGCGAGGACGTCGCGCAGGCACCGGCGTCCGGGCGGGCGCGGCTCTATACGTGGACCGTGGTGCACCGGAATGCGGCGCCCTTCGATACGCGCACACCATATGTGGTCGCCATGGTGGATCTCGCCGAGGGCCCCCGGCTGATGACGGTTCTGGAAGGCTGCTTGGCGAAAACCCTCTGTGCAGACATGGAACTCACCGTCGCATTTCGCGATGACGATGACGGCTTTATTGTCCCGGTATTCCGGCCGGTGGCAGCAGGTGCGGGAAAGGAATAGGGATGAACAAAGACGACATGATCCTGATCAGCGTCGACGACCACATCGTAGAGCCGCCCGGCATGTTCAAAAATCATCTGCCCCAAAAGTATCTGGACGAGGCGCCGCGGTTGGTGCACAACCCCGATGGCTCAGACACCTGGCAATTCCGCGACGTGGTGATCCCCAACGTGGCGCTCAATGCTGTGGCTGGCAGGCCGATCCGTTCAGCTCTCACATCGCGAAGGAGCAGGCAACCGTCGGCGCCCTGCGTAAGGCCGCCGAAGGGCACGACGTCTCTATCCGCGCGCTGTCCAAGCACGACCACGGCGGCGAGGTTTCTGGCTGGCAAGATCAGTTGAGCAAGCTGACTATGAACACGTCTGGTAACTCCAAAGACTGACGCTCAGCCCGTTGCGGCGAGGCGGTCGGCAAGCACCCGGGGCCGCCCGGCTGAGCGCGCCGCGAGTTTGTTGCGCTCGACCTTGCCGTTAGCATTGACGGGCAGCGGCTCGTTCCAGAACACCAGTTCCTCGGGCAGCTTGTACTTGGGCATTCCCGCCGAGATGAGCGCGTCGGCGATCTTCGCGAGGGACATGTCGACGTCGGCGTCGAGAACCATTGCCACGGCGAGTCGTTCGCCGGTCGTGACGTCGGCCACCGAGTATGCCGCGCACTCGCGGACCCCAGCGATCTTGCCGACGGCCTCCTCCACCTCGACAGCCGCGATCTTCAGACCGTTGCGGATGATGATGTCCTTCAAACGCCCGACGATGCGCACCCGGCAATCGGAGATTTCGGCCACGTCGCCGGTGCGGAACCAGTCGCCGTCGAACGCCCGCGCGTCGTCATAGGCGTCGGTGTACCCGAGGAACGTGTGCGGCCCCCGAATGCAGCACTCGGCGGGATCCGTCGCGGACCCCATCCTTACCTCGACGTCGTCCAGCGCGACACCGTCGTCGGCGTGACGCACGTCCGCCGACTCCGACCGCAGGCCCGATGTGCTCACCGGAACTTCTGAGGAACCGTAGGCGCGCATCACGACGATCCCGAAATCGTCTTCGATGCGCGTGGCGATGCGTCGATCCAGCATGGTCCCGCCCAAATAGACCGCCTGCAGGGGCACATCGAGGCCGCGAACCACCGCCTCGTCGAGCAGCCTGTCCAGCAAGCGATCGGGTCCGCCGTACCAGGTCGCGCCCGACGAGACCAGCAGCTTGCAGGTTTCGGCAGCATCCCAGTGGTCCTCCAGGATGACGGGCGCGCCGAGCATCGGCCCGATGAACAGGGCCTGCAGCACTCCGGTCACCGACGCCAGCGGGCTGATGAGAAAAATCCGGTCCGCCGGACCCAGGCCGGCCGCCGCGACGTAGTTTGACGACGCCTTCATCAGCGTGCTCTGCGAGTGGATGACGCCCTTGGGTGCCGAGGTGGTGCCCGACGTGTAGAGCACGAGGCATGGCTCGTCGGCCGCACGCTCGGGTCGGTACGCCGTCTGAGGTGTACCGCCGGTGTCCAAGGCGACCCATGTCACTTGCGCAGAGTGCCGTCTCCGCAGTGCCGCAGGCCAACACGGCGCGACACCGAACTCGGCCCCCGTGCGCGCAATGATGTCGGCCACCTGTGCGACGCCGGCGCTGCGGGGCACCAGCAGGACCACGGCATCGAGGCGCAGCGCCGCATAGACGGCAACCACGGAATCCACGTCGTTGCCCACGACGGCAACGATCGGTGTCGACGGCCCAACCCCCGAAACCGCCAACGCGCCACAGGCCGCGTCGATGTGCGCGTCGAGTTCGGCATAGCTGAGCTCGGCCCCCCGGGTGCACAGAGCCACCTTCTCCGGATGTCGTGCCGCGGCGGCCCGAACGACGTCGACGGGCTCACCCGACCAGGACCCCGCCTCGCGGTATCGGTCCCACAATGCCGCGGCGCGCCGCTGCGCACACTGCAACAGCACCGGCGCTTCGCTCATAGCTGTCCTCCGATGCAAATGATGGTTCTCATTGAGAGTAAATGTAACCTCTCAGCATGCCGTCAATGAACTTCGACAATCAGGTAGCCATCATCACCGGCGCAGGTGGTGGCCTCGGCCGCTGCCACGCCCTCGAACTCGCCCGTCGGGGCGCGCGCGTCGTGGTCAACGACCTGGGCAGCGCGGTGGACGGCACCGGTGCGTCGATATCGGCCGCGCAGACCGTCGTTGACGAGATCACCTCGTCCGGCGGTACGGCGATCGCCAACGGCGACTCGGTCGCTAGCGAGGAGGGCAGCGCAGCCATCGTGGCAGCGGCCATGGACACATTCGGACAGGTCGACATTCTCATCAACAACGCGGGAATCCTGCGTGACGCGGCATTCAAGAACATGACCGCCGAACAAGTGGACGCGGTCATTTCCGTCCACCTGTCCGGTGCCTTTAACGTCACCCGCGCGGTATGGCCGGTCATGCGCGAACGCAACTATGGACGAATCGTCCAAACAACCTCGGGTACCGGTTTGTTCGGTAACTTCGGGCAGGCCAATTACGGCGCGGCCAAGATGGGGCTCGTCGGCATGATGCACGTGCTGGCCATCGAGGGAGCACGAAACGGCATCGCGATCAACGCGGTCGCCCCCATCGCACGGACGCGCATGACGGAAACCATCATGGGCGAAGCCGGTAAGGCGATGGATCCCGAATTCGTGACTCCGGTCGTGGTTTACCTGTCGCATCGCGACTGCAACCGCACCGCCCACATTTATTCGGTGGGAGCAGGCAAGGTGTCACGAGTATTCATCGGCGTGACCAAAGGAATCGAAAACACTTCGCTCACTGCGGAATCCGTCGCGGAGGCGATAGACGAGATCGATGATGCCGCGACGTTTACGATCCGCGGTGGGCCTGCCAAAGAGTGAGGGTCAGCGGCCCAAGAATCGCGGTTCGCGGCGCTCGGCGAACGATTGCAGGCCCTCCTGAAGATCGGTGGTCCGCGACACCGCCTCTTGAGCCCACGCTTCCTGCTCGAAGGCTCGATCACGGCCCGACTCCGAGGACACCAAAAGCAGTCGTTTGGTGTGCGCGAGCATGACCGTCGGGCCAGCCGCAAGCCGGCCGACCAGCTCGTCGGCAACTGCGTCGATAACATTCGGGGCAACCACGCGGTTGACCAGCCCCAGCCGCTCACAGGTGGCGGCGTCGACGGGTTCGCCGAGCATCAACAGTTCGGTGGCCTTGCGCAACCCCACGATCCTCGTCAGCAAATGAATGGCACCGGAATCGGGAAGCACACCACGGCGCACGAACGCTGCGACAAGCTTTGCCTCAGTGGACATGACGACAAGATCGCAGGCCAGAACCAGGCTGATTCCTGCCCCAGCCGCGGTGCCGTTCACCGCAGCGACTACGGGCTTATCGCAGTCGAGGATCGACGAGACCAACCGCTGCCAGCCGTTCTGCAGCATCCGAGCGACGTCCCCTGACCGCTTGTCGGCCACCGGCGGTTGGGGGGCTGATCCAGCGGGCAAGCCGGCCCCTGCGCAGAAGTGCCGTTGCCCGGTGGCACCCAGTAACACCGCGCGCACCGCTGGGTCGTCGCCGGCGCGTTGGAAAGCCTCGGTCAGCGCGTCACGAGCCAACGGCGACAACGAATTCCCCACATTCGCGCGGTCTATGGTGATGCGGTAAACACCGTCGGCACCGACATCCGCCAGGATTCCTGGCCGCTCCTCGCTCAACTCACTCACCCCTGCCGTTAACGGCGTTTCCGCTTTTCGGGTATCTTAATTTCCACACTTGCCGGGGCCACGATATTCGCCAAAACTGAGGAGGCGCGATATGACCCGCTCCTCTCAATCGGGCGAAATCACCGAGGAGGGGCTGGCCAGGTTGCGTGGCACCATCGGCATCGCCGTTCCGCATACCCAGCCACCGCATTACGTCCGCCCTAACGAGGACACTTTCCGCCACGTCGCCGAAGCCTACGGGGACGCCAATCCCATGTGGGCCGATCCGGACTACGCGGCAAAGACGGTGTGGGGTGAGTCGATCGCGCCGCCCGCACTGGTCGGAGGTGACACGTTGATCGGCGAAGACGAAGTCACCGAACTCTCCGCGGAGGATCGCGCCCTCACGAAGGGCGACCCGCTGCGCGGGGTGCACGCGTTCTACGCGTCCTCCGCGCGAGAGTGGTGGGCTCCACTGCGGGCCAATCACCGAGTCTTCAGGCGCAACGCGCTGGTCGCGGCCCTCGACAAAAGCAGTGAGTTCGCCGGTCGGGCGATTCACGAGTGGTCGGCGCAAGTCTTCCGGGACGACGAGGGCACCATTCTCGGCGGCCAGTACCGCAACATGATCCGCACCGAGCGCAGCAAGGCCCGCGGCCGCAAGAAATATGAGTCGATCGAACTCAAGATCTGGACCCCCGAGGAGATCGCCGAGATCGACGAACGCTACGCGCGGGAATCCCCTCGTGGTGCCGAACCGCGGTGGTGGGAAGACGTCAACGAGGGCGACACAATCGGCTCACTGACCAAGGGACCACTCACCGTCACCGACATGGTCTGCTGGCATGTCGGCATGGGCACCGGTATGTACGGGGTGCGTCCCCTGCGGTTGGCGTGGCGCAACCGGCAACGCATTCCCCGCTTCTACACCCCGAACGACCACGGCGTGCCCGATGTGCAGCAGCGCGTGCACTGGGAGCCGGACGCGGCCCGAAATGCCGGCAACCCCACCACTTTCGATTACGGCCGGATGCGCGAGACATGGTTGATCCATCTGTGTACGGACTGGATGGGCGACGACGCCTGGCTGTGGAAGCTGGACTGTGAGTTCCGGCTGTTCAACTACGTAGGCGATCTGCACACGATCGCCGGCACTGTGACTCGAAAGTACCTCGCAGAAGGCGAGCGCCCCGCGGTCGATGTCGAACTCGCGGCGACCAACCACCGCAACGAGATCACCGCGCCGGGACACGCGACGATCCTGTTACCCAGCCGGAGGCACGGCCCAGTCCGATTGCCCGATCCGCCCGGCCGGGCGACGAACCTGACCGATTTGCTCACCGCCGTATCGGCTGAATTCGCAGAACGCTGACCGCAGCCATGACCTATGCGAGCGTCCCCGGACTTAGGGCCGAGCAGCAAGGCCCAACTCTGTGCCTGACCTTGGACCGCGCTGAACGGCGCAACGCCGTCAATGACACGATGCTCGACGCATTGATTGAACACCTCGCCGCCGCCGGCATCGATGAGGCGGTCCGTGTCATCCGCATCGACGCCGATGGCCCGGACTTCTGCGCAGGTTCCGATCTCATCGCGAACAACGCGAAGTCGGAGCGAAAGCCGCGAGTGGGCAGTACTCAGCGCCGGCTGCCGAACAAAGCCAACCGGCTGATCCCGTTGATGCTGGAGACTCAGCTACCTATCGTCGCAGTAGTCCGCGGCTGGGCGGCCGGCCTGGGGTTCCACATCGCGTTGGCGTCCGACTTCTGCGTGGCCGCCGACGACGCTCGGTTCTGGGAACCGTTCATGGCCCGCGGCTTCACACCGGACAGCGGCGCCGCCTGGTTGCTGCCCCGCTTAATCGGGATGGTGCGCACCCGGCAGCTGCTGATGCTCGGCGAGGAGATCTCCGGGGCGACAGCTGCCGACTGGGGCATCATCCACCGCGCCTACGCAACCGAGCAATTGGCCTCTGCCGCAGCGGCACTTGTCACCAGACTCGGTGAGGCGCCCACAGTTGCCCTCGGCCTCACCAAGTGGCTGCTGCACAGCGGCAACGGACTCGACCTCGACCGCCATCTCCAGAACGAGGCGTTGGCGCTGGAATTATCGAGCCGCAGCGACGATTTCAAGGAGGGCCTGACGGCATTTCGTGACAAACGCGACGCGAAGTTCCAGGGCCGCTGACCAGATCATGGCTCTCTTGCCGATCGCCCCCGAAACCTCCGTAGCTGACGCCCTCGACACGGTGCGGCAGTGGATCGCCACCGAGGTGCCCGCGGCGTGGCGTTCCGCGGCCGCCGACGGGCCCGCGGCCCTGCGGGCTGTCCGCACCGCGGCCGCCTACCGGGATTGGTATCCGACATTCGCGGAATCGGGACTGGTCGCACCGACCTGGCTTCCCGAGCACGGTGGTCTCGGCGTCGGCGACGACACTGCACACGCGATTGAGGCAATTCTCGCCCCGCTCCGGCTCACGCGGCTGAATCCCTTGGGACTCAACAACACTGCAGCGGCATTGTTCGGTCATGGCACCGAGGAACAGCGGTTACGCTTTCTGCCGCCCATCGTCCGCAACGAAGAGAAATGGTGTCAGCTTTTCAGCGAACCCGGCGCGGGCTCCGATCTCGCGTCGTTGGCGACCCGCGCCGTACGCGACGGTGATCACTGGCTGATCTCCGGACAGAAGGTGTGGACCACGTGGGCCGACGAGGCGGACTTCGCAATCCTGCTGGCGCGCACCGATCCGGGCCAGCCCAAACACAAGGGCATCACGTACTTCCTGCTCGACATGCACCAACCGGGCGTCGACGTCCGACCGCTGCGCCAGATCACCGGGGAATCGGAGTTCAACGAGGTCTTCCTCGATGGCGCGCGGGTGCCCGACGAGCATCGGGTCGGGGAAATCAACGACGGTTGGCGGATCAGCGCGTCAACCCTGTCCAGTGAGCGGCAGATGGTTTCCGGATCGGGATCCGGTGGTATGGGCCGCCTCGGTGGTTCCGGCACCCAGCGCTTGATCTCCCTGGCTCGACAGACCGGGCGTTGGAACGACCCAGTGGTCCGAGGCAAGATCATGCGACTGTGGGCTCAGGAGCAGATTCGCGGCTGGACCAATGCGCGTGTGCGCGCCGCGCTTTCGGCCGGCCAGTCGCCCGGTGCGGCGTCCTCGATTGGCAAGGTTCATCAAGCCACGCTCAATCAGCAGATCCAAGATCTGATGGTCGACCTGCTGGGCACGGCCGCGGTGGCCTGGCCGGCGACCAGCGATCCTGACACGTTGCCCCGCGAGGTACAGGGCATGCTGCGCAGCCTGGCCAACGCCACCGAGGGCGGCACGACCGACATCAACAAAAATATTCTCGGCGAGCGCGTACTCGGCCTGCCCAAGGAGCCGGATCCGTGGAAGGGTAAGCCCTGGAAGGACATTCCGCGCTCGTGAGCGGCTACGAACGGTTGATCGTCGACAAATCCGACAGCGTCGGCTGGCTGATCCTGAACCGGCCGGATGCCGGCAATGCGTTCGATGCGCTAATGCTTGACGAACTCGAGGCCGCGTGGGCCGAATTGGATGCCGACCCCGAGGTGAAGGCGATCGTGAACACCGCCAACGGCAAGGCGTTCTGCACCGGAATGGACGTGGTGCAGGTGGCTCGCGACAAAGCGGCCATGCGACGGCACTCACGCCGAACGAGGGACGCCGAGTTGAAGATTTCGTCGTGGCACTGCGAAGTCTGGAAGCCGGTGATCGCGGCGGTCAATGGGGTGTGCGCGGGCGGGGGTCTGCATTTGGTCGCCGACGCCGACATCGTTATCGCCGCCGAACAGGCTTCGTTTGTCGACCCACATGTCTCGGTGGGGCAGGCCGTCGCGTACGAGGCGATCACGCTGCTGCGTAAGTCTCCGATGGAGGCGATCACCCGAATGACGTTGAGCGGTAGGGGCGAGCGTATCTCGGCACAGCGGGCATACGAATTGGGCATCGTCTCGGATGTCGTGCCTGTCGATCAGCTTCGGGCGACCGCCGGCGGACTGGCCGCCGCTGTCGCAACCAACTCGCCTACCGCGATGCGCGCCACCAAGAAGGCGTTGTGGTATTCCCTCGAAGTCGGCCTGTCGGTAGCTAAAAGCGCTGCTAGCGAGGAGATCTTGCGCTTGCGCAATCACCCCGATCATGCCGAGGGCGTACGCGCCTGGCGCGACAAGCGGCCGGCGAAATGGCAGCCGCTGGAGGCTACATGACCTACCAGAGGTTGATCGTCGAGCGGCGCGGTCCAGTCGGCTGGATCATCAACAATCGGCCCGAACGGCTGAACGCGTACGACGCGACGATGCGCGCGGAGTTTCCGAGGGCATGGGCGGAATTGGATGCTGACCCCGGCGTGCGGGTCATCGTGCACACCGGCAATGGCAGGGCGTTTCAGGTGGGTGCCGACGTTGAGGACCTAGATGGCGAGGCGGTGCAGCAGTTCCAGGAGTCGATGCGAACACTGGATTTGAAGTTGACGGCCTGGCATTGCAATGTGGGGAAGCCCGTCATCACGGCCGTCAACGGGGTGTGCGCGGGCGGCGGGCTGCATTGGGTCGCCGACGCCGACGTCGTCATCGCGTCGTCCGACGCGACCTTCGTCGACCCGCACGTCTCCATTGGCCAGGTCAGTGCTTTGGAGACAATCGCGCTGATGCGGAAGATGCCCGCCGAGGCGGTGTTGAGGATGGCGCTCGTCGGCAGCCACGAACGTCTGACTGCCCAACGCGCGTACGAGCTCGGCATGATCAGCCAGATCGTCGACCCACCCGACACGCTGCGCGAGGTCGCGCAGAAACTCGCCGAGAGGATCGCATTGAACTCGCCCGCGGCGATGCGGGCGACCAAGCGCGCGTTGTGGGGCGCACTCGAATACGGCTTGACAGACGCGTGCCGGGCGGGCGCCAAGCACTTGACGTCGATGTGGGGCCATCCCGACCAGAACGAAGGACCACAGGCATTCGCCGACAAACGCACGCCCAATTGGCAACCGCTGGAGCCTGACTCGTGAATCTCGCCGCGCTGCTGGCCGACCTGCCCGATACGGCGGTGCACACATTGACCGTCGATGTCTCACGCGACGATCTCCTCGCGAGCGCGGACCGCCTGGCCGCGTTACTCGACGAAGCCGGCTTGGTGACCGGACAAGTCGTCGCGGCGATGCTGCCCAATGACGCCGGCACGGTCGCCGCCCTGTTCGGGGCATGGCGCGCCGGTGGGGTTTACACGCCGCTCAACCCGAGGGCCGCCGATGCGGAGTTGGCGTCACAGCTCGCGACATTGCGGCCGGTCGCAGTGATAACGACACCCGAACTGGCCCATCGGTTCTCCGAAGCCACGTTGCCCGTCGTTGCAGGAACGAATTTGAAGTGGTCGCTCTCGCCATCGTCTGTGCCGCCACACGATCCACTGCAGTACGACTCCGACGTGGCCCTGTTGCAGTTCACTTCCGGTACCACCGGGCCGCCGAAACCGGTGCCGCTTCGGCATGCCACCGTGCTCGACCTGATCGACCGGCTGCTGGCGAAACTCCGCGGTGCGAAATCCGCAGCGCCCACCCAGCGCGCACCCATGCCCAATTTGGTGCCACTGTCACTGTCGTTGTGGGCCGGTATCTACCAGGTGCTGTTCGCCTTCCGTGCGGGCTCGGGTGTCGTGCTGATGGACAGGTTTTCGGCTTCCGACTTCGCCGCGCTCGTCAAGCGGCATCAGTTGCGCTCCACGGTTCTACCTCCCGCGGCGTTGACGCTGGTGCTGCACGACGAATCGGTCACGAACCTCTCGCCGCTGAAGATCGTTCGTTCGATCACCGCTCCCCTGTCCCCCGTGCAAGCCGGTCGGTTCCGGGACAAGTTCGGCGTCATCGTGCTGAACTCCTACGGCCAAACCGAACTCGGTGGCGAGGTCGTCGGATGGTCGGCCGCCGACGCGCGGGAATGGGGGGAGACCAAGCTGGGCTCCGTCGGGCGTCCGCTGCCAGGCATCGACGTGACGATCGCCGACGACGAGGTGTTGGTCCGCACTCCGACGACGGCGGCTCGCAAGATCGACCCCGCATTTCTCGACAGGCTCACCGATGACGGCTGGTTTCACACCGGCGATCTCGGGTGGTTCGACGACGACGGCTTTCTGTGGCTGGACGGCCGGGTGTCGGACATGATCAATCGTGGTGGGCTGAAGGTCTTCCCGGGCACGGTGGAGGACGTGCTCCTGGCCGCTGAGGGGGTACGCGAAGCGGCGGTGGTGGGGATTCCCGACGAGCGCCTCGGCGAGGTGCCCTGGGCATTCGTCGCCTGTCACCCCCATGAATTGTCCGAAGACGACCTGATCGCGTGGTGCCGCGAGCGCCTCACGCCGTACCGCGTCCCGGTGCGTGTCGTGTTCGTCGAGCAGCTGCCGCGCAACGATGTCGGCAAGGTCGTCAGACGCGACCTTGCTGCGTTGGCCGACGCCTGAGGTGGCAATCGGATACCGTCGTTTGCTATCTTGAGAATCAATATTCTCACACATGTTGGAGGCGCTGGTGACCGACGGAAAAGCATTCGAGGTCTGGGATGCCGACAACCACATGTACGAGACCATCGACGCTTACACCCGGTACCTGCCCGAGAAGTACTCGGAGGCGCTGAAGTTCGTCGAAGTGAACGGACGCACGAAGCTGCAGATCCTCGGCGTGGTCACCGAGTGCATCCCGAACCCGACCTACGAGGTAATCCCGACGCCGGGCGCGTGGGCCGACTATTACCGCGGCATCAATCCCGAGGGCAAGTCCCTTCGTGAACTGGCCGAGCCCATCCGCTGCCCCGACGCCTTCCGGCGCCCTGACCTCCGACTGGAGCTGATGGACTCCCAAGGTGTCGACGGCGCGGTGATGTTCCCGACTACGGCGGGCATGCTCGAAGAACGGACCAAGTCCGACACCGAACTGACCCACGCGGTGACACACGCCTTCAACCGCTGGCTGCTCGACGACTGGACGTTCAATTATCAGAACCGCATTTTCGCCGTGCCCGCGATCTCGCTCAACGATCCTGCCGAAGGAGTCAAGGAACTCGAGTGGTGCCTGGAGAACGGCGCCAGAACGGTGCTGATCCGGCCGGCCCCAGTACCACGTGAAGACGGCACGTCCCGCTCGCCCGCTCTGCCCGAGTTCGACGACTTCTGGCGGCTTGTCGAGTCATCGGGTATCGCCCTACAGATGCACAATTCGGACTCCGGCTACGACCGCTACGTCGACGACTGGGAAGGCGGCGACGAGTTCCAGGGGTTCCATCTCACCAAGCTTCGCGGCTTCATTTACGAAGAGAGTCGCCACATCTTCGACACGCTCGCGGCGTTCATCGCCCATGGCGTGTTCGAGCGCTTCCCCGGTCTACGCGTCGGCGTGATCGAGAATGGCGGATCGTGGGCTCAGCGGTTGATGGAAGTGTTCGATCGGGTATATCGCAAAAAGCCCAAGGACTTCAGCGAACACCCCTGCGAGGTCTTCCGCAGGCATGTCTGGGTCAACCCCTTCCATGAAGAGGACATGTCGCACCTCATCGACGTGCTCGGCGCTGACCGGGTGATGTTCGGCTCCGACTTCCCGCATCCCGAGGGACTCGCCCACCCCGCGGAATTCGTCAAGGAACTCACCAACCTCCCCGCCGACACCACAGCACAAGTGATGGGCGGCAATTTGAAGCAGCTCATCGGCCTCTAAGACATCAGGCACCGAACCGCGCACGCAGCTCGTTCTTCAGCACCTTCCCAGTGAGGTTTCGCGGCAGCGCTTCCACCAATTCAAGTCGCTCGGGGCATTTGTGGCGACTCAAGCCTTTGCCCTCGCAGTGTTTCGCCAATGTGGCGAGGGTGATATCACTTCCGGGTTCGGCAACCACAACGGCGCAAACCCGCTCGCCTGTAAGCGAATCCGGCACTCCGATGACCGCGACGTCCGCGACGGCCGGATGTGTGGCCAGCACGCCCTCGATTTCCAACGCCGAGATGTTCTCGGCGTTGCGAATGATCGCGTCCTTGATGCGCCCGGTGACGACGACGTTGCCGTCCGTGTCGATGCGCCCTCGGTCCCCGCTGCGAAACCAGCCGTCGTGATCGAATGCATCGGTGTCGAGTGAGCTGTCGACATATCCCAGGAAGCACTGCGGTCCTTTGAGCCGCAACTCACCCTCCTCTCCCGGCGCGACTTCTTGCTCGGCGTCATTGACGACGCGGACGGATACCCCTTGCACCGGACGACCGACCGTGTGATCGAGCACGTCCGGAGCTCCGTCGGGCGGTGGTGAAGTCACCACCGGAAACTCGGTCAGTCCCCATGAGTTCGCCACTCCTGCAACCGAAAGCGTCTCGCGCACCTGCCGCCCCAGCTCCGCGGTGATCGGCGCTCCTCCCCCGACACAGCCGCGTAGATCGGGAAACAGCGGATCGGTGCCGTGCTCTCGCTGTGCGGCCATAAAGGCAACAAAGAAAGGGGTAGCCGAGCCAAGCATCGTCGGCCGGTGTGCTGCGATCGCCCTCGGTGTGAGCTCTGGGTCGAATGCGTCGAACAGTGACGTCAATCCGATCGCATTTCCGGTGTCGCACATCGGCGGTGCGGCGATGCTGGCGGCAAGCCTGCTCACCGGTATGCGACTGGTGCTGTTCGACGCATTCGACCCAGAGCTCACACCGAGGGCGATCGCAGCACACCGGCCGACGATGCTTGGCTCGGCTAC
>NZ_LZKJ01000202.1 GCF_001672775.1 Mycobacterium kyorinense
TCATGTTGTTCGAGCAGCCGTTCCGGATCGGCGACTGGCTGGACACCCCGACTGCCCGGGGACGCGTCGTCGAGGTGAACTGGCGAGCGGTCCACATCGAAACCGGCCGAGGAACGCAGATCATGCCCAACTCGGTGTTGGCCGGCACATCGTTTACCAATCTGAGCCGGCCGCCGGGCGCGCACACCCTGACCATCACGACCACCTTTTCGCCCGCCGACCCGCCCGATCGGGTGTGCGCGCTGTTGTCGCGCACCGCACGCGCGCTGCCGCAAGTCAAGACCGATGCCGTGCCCGCCTCGGTGGCGCGCGGCGGCGGCGAATACGCGACGACGGTCGGCCTCACCTCACCCGTCGACGACGGCGCAGCGCAGGCCACCTTCCTCCGCTGGATCTGGTATGCCGCCCGGCGCGAGGGCTTGCACCTCGACGACGCGTCCCCGGGCAGTCGGGGTGTCCAGCCAGTCGCCGATCCGGAACGGCTGCTCGAACAACATGAACAGGCCGGAGACGATTTGGCCCACCGAGTTCTGCAGCATCAGACCGATGACCACCGACGTCACACCCAGCGCGGTGAACAGGCCGCCGATCCGCACACCCCAGACGTAGGAGGAGATCAGCGCCAGCCCCACACCGATCAGCAGCAGGCGGGCGACGTCGAGGAAGATGGTCGGCACCCGTTTCCGCCACGATCCCGGCGGGGCAGCCTGGAACACGGTGGCGTCCAAGCCAGAAAGCAGCAGCACGAGCACGAGGAAGCCGAATACCGTCGCGAGGGTGCGTACCGAGGTGTACTGGCCGGGCACCTGCGCCGCCCCGACCAGCAGCACCAACAGCGCACCCAACGGAAGCAGATAGTTGCGCAGTAGGTTGACCGGCTTGGCGAGATAGCTCTGGCGGCGCAGGAGTACGTGATGCCATTCGGTGAGCACGATGAGCCCGACCGGCAGTCCGATCGCGACGCCGACGGCCCAGTAGAACCACGGAAACTCGAAGACGCTCACTGCCGCTCCGACAGTCGCCAGATGGGTTGGTCGGATCCGCTGACCGAGATGGTGCCGGCTGGGGTGAAGTGGTGCACGTCGGCCATCACGTCGTGGACGTGCGACGTGACGTAGATCCCGGGCTGCGGTGAGCCGCTGTGCATCTGGTAGGCCAAGTTCACCGCCGCGCCCCACATGTCGTAGACGACCGTCGATCGGCCCACCAGCCCGCTGACCACCTTGCCGGTGTTGATGCCGGCTCGAAGGGCGAGCTCGCCACCGGTTTGGCTGTTGAACCGATCGATGATGCGCTGCATTTCCAGCGCGAAGTCGACACTTCGGTTCACGTTGTCCAGTCGCGGGGTGTTCACTCCGCAGCTGGCCAGATAGCCGTTGTGCAGGGTGCGGATACGTTCGACGCCAAGGGTTTCCGCAGCCGAGTCGAACTGCCGAACCAGGTCGTCGACAACTCCGACCAACTCGCTGCCGGACAGGTGGCCCGACATTTCGTCAAGTCCGATGATGTCGGCAAAGATCACGCTGACGTCGGAGTGCTCCTGTGCAATGGTCTGCTCGCCTTCGCGGTAGCGCTGCACGACCGGCTCCGGCATCAGCGACCGCAGTAGGCGGTCGTTCTCTTTGCGCTGCTCGTTGAGCAGCTCTTCCTTGGTTTCCAGGTTGCGGCTCATGTCGTTGAAAGCCGCAGTCAGATCCCCGATTTCGTCTCGGGACGTAATCCGGATGGCGCCGCTGTAGTCCCCGGCGCTGATCCGTTGCACACCGGCCTCCAGGCGGCGGATCGGCCGGACGAATATCTGGGCCAGCAGGATCGCCGCTACGCAGATCGCGAAAATGATTGTGGTGGTGGCCAACACGAGCGTTTTGGTGAACGACTCGATCTTGGCGAATGCCTCGGAATTGTCTCTGGTAGCCAAGATCGACCAGCGCAGCTCCGAGTCCGGCACGTTCAGCGGCGCATAAGCCTGCAACTCCTTCTCGCCGAGATAGCCGGTGCCGGCCACAACGCCGGTCTGCCCGCGTTGAGCGTCACGAAGGCCCGCGGTCTGCACCGGCTGCACCAGCGTGGTGCCGCCTAACCGGATCGCTTGCTTCACCACGTCGGGCGGGGTGCCGCCGGCGATCGCGTCGTGTTCGTATTGCTTTGGGTCTTCGAGAAAAAGCCGCGAATCGGAGCGCATCAAATTGTCGGGTCCGGCCAAATAGGTCTCGGTGGTCTTGCCCACCCCGGCGGCCGCCCAGCGCTTGTTGGCGGTCATGATCTTGTTGATCTTCGAGGTCGGCAACGGCAGCGCCATCACCCCGTCGACTCGACCGTCGGTCCCGATCGGTGACACCAACCACGCGGTGGGCGCGCCGCGTTGCGGCTGGTACGACTGGAAGTCGGTGATCCAGACGAAGTCAATAGCGTTGGCGCCCAGCACTTTTTTGTACGCGTCACGCAAGTTGGATTCGCGGTACGGCCCGGCCAGGATGTTGGTGCCCAGGTCGGGGCCTTTGTTGACGGTGTAGACGACATTGCCGCGGGTGTCCAACAGCAAGGCATCCCGATATTCGAAGCGCGCGACGATTTCCCGGAAGAAGTCGTTGAATCGGGCGTTGGCAGCCGACCACGCGCTGCCGTCGCCGGCATCGTCGACTTTCCTCGAGTCAGCGTCTGACGTGAACGGGGCCGTGTAGTGGGCCTGAAGATACTTCTGCGCGTTCGACTTCGGTAACAGCGCGTCGAGATCGAGTTCATCGCCGGTCGTCTGCTTGATCGGCTTGATGAGTTCGTTGTTGTAGTAGGTGGCCAGCGCCCGCTGCTGCCCGGGGTCGATCGGCGCGTTGTCAAGCTGATCGAATCCGGCGGCGAACGCCTGAACCGCGTCGACCGCAGTGAAGTCGCGGCTGTGGATGATCAGCGAGTTCGTCAGGTCGGCGAACAACGTCTCGATCGCGCGCTTCTGCGAGGCGCGCAATTCGATCAACCGGTCAGACGCCGCGTGGCGTAATGCGCTGCGGCCGGCTCCGTACTCGATGATCGCGATGATCCCCACCGATGCGATACCCGACACCAAAAGCATCACCATCAGCTTGGACTGGATGCTTACCCGGGACAGCAGCCGCGGCCGACGTCGACCCTTCGTGGTCGGGCCATGTTCCCCGTCGGGTTCTGCCGGCTCCCGCGATGTCAATCGGCTTCCTTCCGCTCGTACAGCTAAGAGAAACGGGCCACGCTGCAGACTAACGCGGCGGGCATGCGCCTCGTTGTGCATCGGCGTGCGACTCCATAACGTCGGCCGAATGACAACCCGAGTGTGCGTGGTGGGCAGCGTGAACATGGACACCGTGCTCGACGTCGATTCGCTGCCGCGACCGGGCGAAACCGTGTTGGCCACCTCAGCGCGGTCGACGCCCGGCGGCAAGGGCGCCAATCAAGCGGTCGCGGCGGCGCGCGCCGGCGCCCGGGTGCGGTTCGTCGGCGCGGTGGGCGACGACGCGGCGGCCGCACCGCTGCGCGCGCATCTCGCCGACAACAGCGTGGACACCAGCGGGCTGCGTGCGCTGGCAGGTCCCAGTGGATCCGCGGTGGTGATGGTGGACAGCACAGGTGAGAACGCGATCGTCGTCGCTCCGGGCGCCAACGGACGGCTGACGCTGGACCCAGACGAGTTCCGGGCCGTCGTCGTCGACTGCGACGTGGTGTTGGTGCAGCTGGAGATTCCGGTCGCCACGGCTATCGCAGCCGCCCGGGGAGCACGCGCGGTCGGCGCGATCGTCATGGTCAACGCCTCCCCGCCCGCCGCGGATCTGGGTGAGCTGGCCGAACTCACCGACGTGTTGATCGTCAACGAGTCCGAAGCCGAGCGCTGGGTGTGGCCGGTGACGCATCGGGTGGTCACCCGCGGCGCCGCCGGCGCCAGCTACCGCGGTGACGGCGACGACATCACGGTTCCGGCGCCGACGGTGGAGGTTGTCGACACCGCCGGGGCCGGTGATGTGTTCGCCGGCGTGCTCGCCGCCGGGTGGGCCTCCGGTCGCGACTACGCATTGCGGCGCGCGTGCGCGGCCGGGGCGCTCGCGACGCTGGTGCCCGGCGCCGGCGACTGCGCACCGCTGGGCGAGGCCATCGACGACGCGGTGCTCGACGACTGAGCTATGGTCACCTCGCGCCACGCGACCCGTGGCGATCGCAAGTGCGGCGTAGCCCGGCGCAGCGGGTCGCCACCAACTCACCCAAAGGAGAGTTGATGCCCGAGAGCAGTCCACGTCCGCCCGAGGGCGACTGGTTGGGAACGAAGTTCCTGAAGTTCACCCGCGAAGGGCCGTTCGGAGTCGTCACGCTGGACCGTCCCGAGGCGCGCAACGCGATGACGCCGGCGATGTACTTCGGCATCCGGTATGCGATCACCCATGTCAACGCCGACGCCGAGCTGGCGGGCCTGCTGATCACCGGCACCGGCGACGTGTTCGCGCCGGGCGGTGACCTCGGCGGTGGCGGCGACGACAACTGGATGCAGTGGGGCTCGGCGCTGTCACTGGATATCACGCCGTTCGACACGCTGCGCAAGTCGGCCAAGCCGGTGGTCTCGGCGGTCAACGGGCTGTGTCAGGGCGGCGGGCTGCAGATCGCGATGTGCAGCGACGTCGCGGTGGTCAGCGACCGCGCGACGTTCCGGGTCCCCGAGCTCTACCGCGGGATCGCCGACACGTATTACAGCCAAATGTTGGCCCGCATCATCGGCCCGATCCGCACCCGCGACTTGATGTTGACCGGGCGAACGCTGACTGCGGCGGAGGCCGTCGAATGGGGCATGGTCGCGCGGATGGTGCCGCATGAGCAGTTGATGGATGCCGCGCGGGAGGTGCTGGGTCAAGCGTGTCGTACCGCGCCCGCCGCGCGCCGGGTCGTCAAAGCCAGCCTGGACAACTACCTGGGGCTGTACGACCGGATCGGGATGGAGGCCAGCATCGAAGGGCCCGAGGCCGTCGAGGGCTTTGTGGCGTTCCGCGAGCGGCGGTCGCCGAACTGGGTGCATCCCGATCTGCGGGTCGACGGCCGGCTGTAACCCCCCTTTCCGTCGAACGTCGAGTTGTTGCGGCGAAACGGGGCGATCTCGCCCGACAACTCGACGCTCGGCAAACCGGCGAACTAGTCCTCGGGTATCTCGCGCTCGATCTCCTCGAGCCAGGCCCGCGCAGACATGTCCGAGGGTGCTCGCCAGTCCCCACGCGGTGACAGCGAACCGCCATGAGAAACCTTGGGCCCATTGGGTAGAGCCGAGCGCTTGAACTGGCTGAACGAGTAGAACCGCTGCACGAAAACCTGCAGCCAGCGCCGGATTTCACTCAGTGAGTACGACGGCCGCTTGTTCTCCGGGAAGCCCGTCGGCCAGTCACCCCGGTCGGGATCGCTCCAGGCGTGCCACGCCAGAAACGCGATCTTCGACGGCCGGAACCCGAACCGCAGAATCTGAAACAGCGAAAAATCCTGCAGCACATACGGTCCGACTTTGGCCTCGCTACTCTGGATTTCTTCGTCCTCGCCGGCAGGCACCAGTTCCGGCGTGATTTCGGTGTCCAGGACCGACTGCAGGGTGGTGCACACCTCCTCGTCGAACTGGCCAGACGAAATCACCCAGCGAATCAGATGCTGAATCAGCGTCTTGGGCACGCCACCGTTGACGTTGTAGTGCGACATTTGGTCGCCCACACCGTATGTCGACCACCCCAGCGCCAACTCCGACAGATCGCCAGTGCCCAGCACGATGCCACCATGCTGGTTGGCCAGCCGGAACAGGTAGTCGGTACGCAGGCCGGCTTGCACGTTCTCGAACGTGACGTCGTAGACCTTCTCCCCACGCGCGAATGGGTGATCCATGTTGGTGAGCATCAGGCGGGCGGTGTCGCTGATGTCAATCTCTTCGAACGTGACGCCCAGAGCTCGCGACAACCGAATCGCGTTGCCCTTGGTGCGATCGCCGGTGGCGAATCCCGGCAGCGTGAAAGCCAAAATGTCGCTGCGAGGCCGATTTTCCCGGTCCATGGCGCGTGCAGCGACGATCAGCGCATGCGTCGAGTCCAGCCCGCCGGAGATCCCGATGACGACCTTCGGGTATTCCAGCGCCCGCAGTCGCTGCTCAAGCCCGGCGACCTGAATGTTGTAGGCCTCGTAGCAGTCCTGTTCCAGTCGGTTCGGGTCGGACGGCACGAACGGAAACCGCTCGACCGCGCGCTGCAGCCCGAGGTTGCCGACCGGCGGGTCAAGCCGGAACTCGATGCGCCGGAACGACTCGGCCAGATCGCGGTGGTGGCGCCGGTTGTCGTCAAACGTGCCCATCCGCAGCCGTTCGGAGCGCAGCAGTTCAAGGTCGACGTCGGCGACGCTGCGGCGCTCGCCTTTCGGGAAGCGCTCCGACATCTCGAGGAGTACACCGTTCTCCCAGATCATGGTCTGGCCGTCCCAGGCCAGGTCGGTAGTCGACTCCCCTTCTCCGGCAGCGGCATACACGTACGCGGCCAGACACCGCGACGACGCCGAGCGGGCCAGCAGGCAACGGTCCTCGGCGCGACCGATCGTGATCGGGCTGCCCGACAAGTTGGCCAGCACCGTCGCACCGGCCAACGCGGCTTCGGCGCTGGGCGGAACCGGCACGAACATGTCCTCACAGATTTCGACGTGCAACACGAAGTCGGGCACATCAGCTGCCGCGAACAACAAGTCGGGCCCGAACGGGGCCTGCATATCGCCGATCCAGACCGTGCCGCGCTCGTCGTCGCCGGCGGCAAGCTGCCGACGCTCGTAGAACTCCCGATAGGTGGGCAGGTAGGACTTGGGCACCACACCGAGCACCACCCCGCGGTGGATGACGACAGCGGTGTTGTAGATCCGGTGCCGGTAGCGCAGCGGCGCACCCACGACCAGGACCGGCGACAGATCAGAGGAGGCCACCACGAGGTCGAGCAGGGCGTTCTCGACCGCATCCAGCAGGACGTCTTGCAGCAGGATGTCCTCAATGGAGTAGCCCGTCAGCGTCAACTCCGGAAAAACAGCCAGCCCGACACCGTCGTCGTGGCACTCCCGGGCGATCCCCAGCACCGAGTCCGCGTTGGCCGCCGGGTCGGCGATCGTCGTGTGATGGGTGCACGCGGCGACGCGGAAGAACCCCTGGCTGTAAATGTTGTAGAAGTCCATCGTCTTCATATTGCCCTGTGGCCGACCTCGCTACGCATCAGCGGGCCGCGCGATTTTCTCGGCGGCGCCAGCCCAGGGTTATCCGCCGACGGCAGGACGGGGAATTTTGTAGCGTCGGTCTCTCATCCGGAACACGGCGTTGCCGGTGCGACGCCCGGCGACGTTGCTCATGGGCCCGAGGACACCGGGGGTCCCGCCCGGCGTGCCCATCGGCGGGTTCGCCGCCCACGCCGGCAGCGCCCGAAATGCCGTTGGACGTAGCGGTGTACCGGCGTCGACGGGCTCCGGAGCCGCTGCCGCCCAACCCTGCGGAACGGACAATTTCCCCACCCGATCGGCGGTGTTCACCCCGGCAAGCACCTCGCCACGAACTCCTCCGGTCGCCGGTGCGGTCGACGCGGCCGTGATGGCGTGGGTGGCCGCGGGGGCGGCGGACTTGGCCGCCTGGAGTGCAGCCAACTGAGCGCCGGTGACGAAGTTTCCGGCCTGAAATACGGAGTAGGCGGTCGTCTGTCCCAGGCTCAGGGGGCCAAGAAGCGTATTGACAGCGCCGACGGCGCTGACGAGCGAGGACGACGGCGCTGCGCCGGAGCCGCCCGATGCCAGCGTTTGCAGCTGTGGCGGGACTGCCGCCATCAGCTGCGGCAGGGCGGTCTGCGCGTGTTCGGCAGACGAGGTGCTGACGGCGTGGGCGACGGCGGCGGCCTGGGCGGATTGGCCGGTGGGGTTGGTGGTCTGCGGCGGCTCGCTGAACGGCGTCAGCATCGCCGCTGCCGAGGACGCGGCGGCATAGCCGTACATGGCGGCGGCATCCTGCGCCCACATCTCGGCGTAGGCCGCCTCCGTGGCAGCGATCGCCGGGGTGTTCTGCCCGAAGAAATTGGTGGCGACCAGCGTCGCCAGCTGAGTGCGGTTCGCCGCAACCACCATCGGGGGAACCGTGGCGGCGAATGCGATTTCATAAGCCGCCGCTGCTGCCCGCGCCTGTCCGGCGGCCTGCTCGGCCTGCGCTGCCGTCGTCGTCAGCCACGCCACATACGGTGCGGCCGCCCCGGCCATGGCGTCCGCCGTTCCGCCCGACCAGCTCTGGCCGGTTAACTCCGAGATCACTGCGGAGTAGCCGGCCGCATAGGAGTCCAGTTGGGCGGCCAGTGCGTCCCACGCCGACGCGGTCGCCATCATCGGCCCGGCTCCGGGACCGGCATACATTCTGGCCGAGTTGACCTCGGGCGGCAGCGCCCCGAAATCCACCGCCTACCCGCCGAAGGTGGGACGGGGCATCTGGAAGCGGCGCGGCGCGACCTTCAAGACGCTGCTGACCGAAGACCGCGCCAACACGCCCGCCATCGGGCCCACGCCCGCGACCGGAGCCCCCGCGGCCGTGCCCGCCGCCGCGGTCTCCTCCAACGGCGCGGCGGCCCCGAGATCCATTTCCGACATCCATAACGGCTCTTCGACAGCGCTGGCCACCGGCGTTGCCGACGCCCAACTCTGCGGGACGGACAAACCGCCGATCGGTGCCGCCCGGCCCACACTGGCGAGCACCGGGCTACGAACGACTTCGGGAACCAACGCCTTGGCCCCGACCATCGCGGCGCTGGTACGCGCTTCAGGCAGGCTGCCGGCCGCCTGGAGGTTGGATCGGAAGATCGCGCTTCCAAAGCTTCCCGCCGACGTGATCGTGCGGCTGACGGCATTGCCGAAACTAATGGGCCCGGTCAGGGTGTTGAAGTTACTGAAGGCCGTCAGGATCGACGATGGCACCGGCGAGGCGGCTGACACCGAAGGCCCTGCCGCGGACAAGGTTTGCAGCTGTTGCGGAACCGCCGACATGAGCTGCGACAGGGTGGCCTGAGATCGTGTGGCGGTCGAGGTGGCCATCGCCTGCGCCACCGCAGCGGTCTGCTGCGATTGCCCCGCGACATTTGTGGTCTGCGGCGGCTCGCTGAACGGTGTCAGCATCGTCGCCGTCGACGAGGACGCGGCGTAGCCGTACATCGCCGCGGCGTCCTGCGCCCACATTTCGGCGTAGGCCGCCTCGGTGGCCGCGATTTGCGTGGTGTTTTGCCCGAAGATGTTGGTCGCGACCAAGTTCGTCAATTGGGTGCGGTTCGCGGTGACCAACGCTGGCGGCACAGTTGCGGCGAACGCGGTTTCGTAGGCCGCCGCCGCCGCCCGCGCCCGAGTGGCGGCCTCTTCGGCCTTCGCCCCGGCGGCCGTCATCCAGGCCACATACGGCGCGGCCGCATCGGCCATGGCGTTCGATGCACTTCCTGACCAGCCTTCGCCGACCAGCCCGGAAATCACCGCCTCATAGCCGCGGGAAACCGATTCCAACTGGCCCGCGAGGGCATCCCACGCCGAAGCCGCGGCCATCATCGGCCCCGAGCCCGCGCCGGCGTACATCCGGCTCGAGTTGACCTCGGGGGGCAGCGCCCCGAAATCCAGCATCAGCATTCCCCTTCTCAGCTATGTCGTGAGGCCCGATGGCACCAAGTTGCAAACAGTTCGACATCAAGATTTCTGCGCGTGCCGCGGATCTGCAGCACGCGTTCGCGATGCGAGCGAGAATTCCTCCGGACGTCAAGGCTTCGCGGCTACCAAGCTCCATCCAGCTAAGGCGGTCGAGTTTCGTTCTGCGGCAACCAATCCGCTCAACCGCACGGTTCGGAGAGGCAAGCACGCGACAACACCAGTCAACCGGACCATACGTGACGTGAAGACCCGACGACTGTCGGCAGCCATCCAAGCCGACGCACGAACTCTCCTCGCCAGCAAACCCGGTGCGTAGTACGGCTGACGGTGGGCTGTGAACAACCTGCGTGGTAGATGTACGTGTCGATCAGGTGAATTGCAGGTTGCCGGCCGGCGAGCAATCTGGGCAAAGGCCCCCGAGAGTTTCGATCTGGTTGATCTTAAAAGGCCGAGGACACTTTTACCCGACCGGTGTCAACGGTCGCCCATGGGGTATCAAGACGTCATGAGCGACACCGCTGTGCTCGTCGTCGACATGCTGAACAGCTACGAGCATCCCGACGCCGAACTGCTGACTCCAAACGTGGAAAAAATTATCGAGCCGCTGGCTGACCTGGTTCGGCGGGTACGCGAACGCGACGACGTCGACCTGGTGTATGTCAACGACAACTACGGCGATTTCACCGCGGAATTCTCCGACCTCGTCGACTCCGCGCTGCAGGGCGCGCGCCCGGATCTGGTGGAACCAATCGTGCCGCGCCCCGGCTGCCGGATGGTGACCAAAGTCCGGCACAGCGTCTTCTACGCCTCTCCGCTGGAGTATCTGCTCAGCCGGCTGGGCACCAAGCGGGTGATCCTAACGGGACAGGTCACCGAGCAATGCATCCTCTACAGCGCGCTGGACGCCTTCGTGCGCCACATCCCGGTCGTGATCCCCACCGATACCGTCGCGCACATCGACGCCGAGCTCGGTGCGGCGGCGCTGAAGATGATGGAATCGAATATGGATGCCGAGTTGACCTCGGCCGCCGACTGCCTGGATTGATCGGACGTAGTGTCGGACGGGTGGAAACCCCCGAGCTGGTCGCGGCGCTGAGCCATCGCCGTGTGGCGGTGCTGACCGGCGCGGGGCTGTCCACCGATTCGGGTATCCCCGACTACCGCGGGCCAGATTCTCCGCCCAGCAATCCGATGACGATCCGCCAGTTCGTCGGCGATCCGAAGTTTCGACAGCGCTATTGGGCTCGCAACCACGTCGGCTGGCGGCACATGGACACCACACTGCCCAACGCGGGGCATCGAGCGCTGGCCACGCTGGAGCGGGCCGGCGTGGTGACCGGGGTGATCACCCAAAATGTCGACTTGCTGCACACCAAGGCCGGCAGCGCGGTGGTGATCAACCTGCATGGCAGCTACGCCCAAGTGGTGTGCCTGAGTTGCGGACACACCATGAGTCGTGCGGCGCTGGCCGAGAAGCTGGAAGCACTCAACCCGGGCTTTATCGAGCGGGCTGAGGCCGTCGGTGGCTTGGCGGTGGCTCCCGACGCGGATGCCGTCGTCGTCGACACCGATTCTTTTCGTTACCGCGATTGTCGCTGCGGCGGCATGCTCAAACCCGACATCGTCTACTTCGGCGAAAATGTACCGAAAGGCCGTGTCGCCCAGGCGTACTCACTGCTCGACGACGCCGATGCGCTGTTGGTGGCCGGATCGTCGCTGACCGTCTTCTCCGGCTACCGCTTCGTGCGGCACGCCGCCGCGCGCGGCATCCCGATCGCCATCGTCAACCGGGGAGTGACTCGCGGCGACGATCTGGCCACGGTCAAAGTCGACGGCGGCTGCTCGGAGTTGTTGACACTATTGGCCGCCGAGTTGACCTTCCGCTCGTCGAGTGTGGACTTGTGTCACGGTTTCAGCCAAAAAGCGTGACACAAGGCCACATTCGGCGCGTGACGCGTCAGAACGTGCAGGGCATGTGGCGGATGCCGTGAATGAAGTTGCCCGCCAGGTAGTCTGGCGTTCCGGCCGAGATATCCGGTAGCGCTCGGAGCAATTCGCCGAAGATCGCGCGCAACTGCGCCCGCGCCACATGGGTGCCCAGGCAGTAATGTTGCCCGCCGCCACCAAAACCCACGTGCGGGTTGGGGTCTCGGCTCAAGTCGAACCGGTCCGGCTGGTCGAACACCGTGTCGTCCCGATTGCCGGAGGAATAGAACATCGCCACCTTCTCACCGGCCCGGATGGTCTGACCGCCCAGCTCGTAATCGGCTGCGGCCGTACGCCGGAAGGTCATCACCGGTGTCGCATAACGGATGAACTCCTCGACCGCCATCCCGATGCGGTTGTCGAAATCCTCCAGCAGCCAAGCCCGTTGCTCCGGGAAGTCGGTGAGCGCCTTCAGTGCATGGCTGGTGGTCTGCCGGGTGGTGTCGTTACCGGCCACGGCGAGCAGCACAAAGAACGCGGCCACGTCGGCATCGGTCAGCCGGTCGCCGTCGACTTCGGCGTTCACCAGGCTGCTGAACAGGTCGTCGACGGGGTGTTCGCGGCGCTCGGCGGCCAGCCTGCCGGCGACTTGATGCAGATACGTCACGCCTTCGAACATGACCTGCATCGGGTTGCGGCCGTCGAGATAGACCGGATCGTTGATCGACACCAAAGCATCGGCGTGATGGGCGACCTGCTCACGCTCGGAGTCGGGAATGCCCATCATGTCCGACAGCGTGCGCAGCGGCAGTTCCTTGGCGCAGTGCTCGACGAAGTCGGCGCCGCTTCCCGCGGCGCGGAGTTCCGCGACGATGGACTTGGCGGCGGCTTTGATCGAGTCCTCGATACGCCTGACCTGCCGAGGAGTGAACGCAGCACTGGCCAGCTTGCGCAGCATGGTGTGCCGGGGCGGGTCCATGGCCAGAAACGACTGCGTGCTTTCCAGCAACTCTTCGGGAAAGTTCTCGAACATCACGCCCTTGCCGGACAAGAACACCTCGTTGGTGCGGCTCACCGTGACGATGTCGGCGTGCCGGGTGATCGCCCAGTAACCGGGGTCGTCGGGGTCGTTCAGCATGGCGTCTTCCACCGGCGGATGCCAGCTCACCGGCCGTTCGGCTCGCAGCACAGCGAACGAGCGCTCCCGTTCGGCGGCGGTGGTGGCCCAGAACGCCCGCGAGGACAAGTCGATCGGATCGTAGGTACGGGCGGCGGCTGACGTCGCGGTCATGGTGGATCCTTCGTGGGCTATGACTCGGATCACAGCACCATAATTTAGACACTGTGTCTAGTCAAGATGTCGGTACATCGATTAAGCTTCGACGCATGCCGTCGGTGACCCGTAGGCCGCAGGCCAAGCGGCAGGAACGGCGCCAACAGATCGAGCGCCGGCTGCTGGACGCCACCGAGCGGCTGATGCGCGACGGCGCGAGCTTCACCGAGTTGTCGGTGGACCGGTTATCGGGGGAGGCCGGGATCTCGCGCGCCAGCTTCTACATCTACTTCGAAGACAAGGGCGATCTCGTACGCCGCCTCGCCGGGCAGGTGTTCGGGGATCTCGCCGAAGCCGCCGAACGCTGGTGGAGCGTGGCGTGGCGCCACGACCCCGACGACGTCCGCACCGCGATGACGGCCATCATCGCCAGCTATCGCCGTCATCAACCACTGCTGGTGGCGCTCAACGAGATGGCGGCCTACGACCCGCTGGTGAACGCGGCCTACCGCGACCAGCTGACCGGTATTTCGGCGCGGGTGGCCCGGGTCATCGAGGACGGCCAGGCCGACGGGTCTATCCGCAGCGCGCTCCCCGCGGCCACCACGGCCAGTGCGCTGACCTGGATGGTCGAGCGGACCTGCCAACAGAATCTTCCGGGCAGCCCATCCACCCGCGACACCGAGTTGGCCACCGCATTGACCGAAATCGTCTGGGGCGCGCTGTATTTGGAGCGGATCCCGTAGCGCTACACCGCAACGAGATCATCGGCGTGCACGACGGGCCGACGCAATTCGGTGGGTAGCTCGGAGGTCGACCGGCCGATCATCGTGGCGAGTTCCGCAGCGTCATAGGCGACGACGCCGCGGGCCACCATGACGGTGTCCGGGTCGCGCAGCTCGACGACGTCGCCGCCGTGAAAGCGCCCTGACAGCGCGGTGATACCCGCCGGGAGCAGGGAACGACGTTGCTCCACAACGGCTTTCACCGCGCCCTCGTCCAGCGTCAGCGAGCCGGCCGAGTCGGCGGCGTAACGCACCCAGAACCGGCGCGCCGACATCCGCTGCGGCCGCGCGGCGAACACGGTGCCCACCGAGGCGTCTCCCAGGGCGGTCGCGGCGTCGGCGGCGGCGGCCAATAGCACCGGCACTCCCGCGTCGGCGGCCAGCGTCGCCGCAGACACCTTCGAGGCCATGCCACCCGTGCCCAGATGGCTGCTCTGGCCGGCCACTACGCCATCGAGATCGGCAGGGTCGGAGACTTCGGCGACGAAGGACGCCGAGCCTTTCCGGGGGTCGGAGTCGTAGAGGCCGTCGATGTCGGAGAGCAACACCAGCGCGTCGGCGCCGACCAGGTGGGCCACCAGTGCCGAGAGCCGGTCGTTGTCACCGAATCGGATCTCGTTGGTGGCCACCGTGTCGTTCTCGTTGACGATGGCCACCGCGTGCAGCGCCCGCAACCGATCCAGCGTGCGCTGAGCATTGGTGTGCTGCACCCGCATCGAAATGTCCTGTGCGGTCAGCAGGACCTGCCCGACCGTGCGCTGATAACGGGCGAACGCCGCGCTCCACGAGTTCACCAGCGCCACCTGCCCCACACTGGCCGCTGCCTGCTTGGTTGCCAAATCCGTTGGCCGACGGTGTAATCCAAGCGGTTCGATGCCGGCGGCAATAGCTCCGGAGGAGACGATGACCACGTCAGAGCCGGCTTTCATGCGCGCTTCGATCGCGTCGGCGAGGCCGGCCAGTCGCCCGGCGTCGAACACCCCTGTCGAGGTGGTCAACGCGGTGGTGCCGATTTTGACCACGACGCGACGGGCGCCGCGGACGGCGTCGCGCGCGGTCATGAGTCGTGCTCGCGACGACGGCGACGGGCCGCTTTGCGTTCGGCGGCGCCGACGCGCTCGGTGCGCTCCAGGCGTGCGTCCGTGCCACGGCCCGACAGTGCGACGTCCACACCGGCGGGGGTCTGCGGCTCCCAGTCGAAGGTCATCTCGCCGATCGTGACCGCACAACCCGGTTGTGCGCCCAGCCGCAGTAACTCGTCCTCGACGCCCAACCGCGCCAACCGGTCCCCCAGATAACCAACCGCCTCGTCGTTGTCGAAGTTGGTCTGGGCGATCCAGCGTTCGGGCCGCGCGCCACGCACCACAAACCCGCCGTCGCCGTCGGGCGCCACGGTGAAGCCGGTCTCGTCGACAGGGATCGGGCGGATCACCGGCCGTCGCGGCGCCAACACCGGCTGCGCGGCCTGATACTCGGCAACCATGTCGGCCAACGCGAATGTCAACGGCTGCAAGCCCTCCCGCGCCACCGTCGAAACAGTGAACACAGGCCAGCCCCGCTCGGCGATGTCGTTGTGGACGAACTCGGCGAGTTCGCGGGCCTCCGGCACGTCGATCTTGTTGAGGACCACCGCCCGTGGCCGCTCGGCGAGGTCGCCGAGCATCGAATCACCTTGCAGGGTGGGGGTATAGGCGGCCAATTCGGCCTCCAGCGCGTCGATGTCGGAGACCGGATCGCGGCCCGGCTCGGCGGTCGCGCAGTCGACGACGTGCACCAGCACCGCGCACCGCTCGATGTGCCGCAGAAAATCCAGCCCCAAACCGCGGCCCTGCGACGCGCCCGGGATGAGCCCGGGTACGTCGGCGACAGTGAACGTGCGCTCCCCCGCCGAGACCACCCCGAGATTGGGCACCAGCGTGGTGAACGGGTAGTCGGCGATCTTGGGCTTGGCCGCCGAAATCGCCGATACCAGAGACGATTTGCCGGCTGACGGAAACCCGATCAGGCCGACGTCGGCGACGGTCTTGAGCTCCAGCGTGAGGTCGCGGGCCTGCCCCTTCTCGCCGAGCAGCGCAAAGCCGGGCGCCTTGCGGGCCCGCGACGCCAGCGCTGCATTGCCCAGCCCGCCGCGTCCGCCGGCAGCGGCGTCAAAGCGGGCGCCGGCGCCGACCAAGTCGGCCAGCAACCGGCCACGCTCGTCGAGCACGACGGTGCCGTCGGGCACCTTGATCTCCAGATCCGCGCCGGCCGCGCCGTCGCGGTGGCCGCCCATGCCCTGCTTGCCCGACGGCGCGACGATATGCGGGCGGAAGTGGAAGTCCAGCAGAGTGTGCACTTGCGGGTCGACGACAAGCACGACGCTGCCGCCCCGGCCGCCGTTGCCGCCGTCGGGACCGCCGAGCGGTTTGAATTTCTCGCGATGTACTGACGCGCAGCCGTTACCGCCAGAGCCTGCCCGCACGTGGATGACGACGCGATCGACAAACCGAGGCATCGGGGATCCTCTCACCCGTCGACTGTGAAGCTGTTGCGAAAATTCTGCCCAGAATTCGCAACAGCTTCACACTCGCGAAGTCTTAGGCCTCCGGGACGATGTTGACCATCTTGCGGCCACGCTTGACGCCGAACTCGACGGCACCGGCCGCCTTGGCGAACAGCGTGTCGTCGCCGCCGCGACCGACGTTGACGCCCGGGTGGAAATGCGTGCCACGCTGGCGAACCAGGATCTCACCGGCCTTGACGACCTGACCACCAAACCGCTTGACGCCCAGCCGCTGGGCGGCGGAATCGCGACCGTTGCGTGAGCTTGAAGCGCCCTTCTTGTGTGCCATGGTGTGGTCTCCTGCTACTTGATGCCGGTGACCTTCAGGACCGTCAGCTGCTGACGGTGACCCTGACGCTTGTGGTAGCCGGTCTTGTTCTTGAACTTGTGGATGCGGATCTTGGGTCCCTTGGTGTGCTCGAGCACCTCACCGGTCACGGCGACTTTGGCCAGGGCGCTGGCGTCGGTGGTGACCGTGGCGCCGTCGACGACCAGGGCAACCGGTAGCGACACCTTCGCGCCGGGCTCGGAGTCGAGCTTTTCGACCTTGACGACGTCTCCGACCGCGACCTTGTACTGCTTACCGCCGGTCTTGACGATTGCGTAGGTCGCCATCGTTACGTATACCTCTTTTTCTCGTTCTTCTGGCCCTTGCGGGCGCCGCGCAACCACCGGTGCGCAGCGGGTCGGGGGGTGTGCCGGCCAACAACGGCCTGGCGACAACTGCTCAAGGTTACGTGACCAGCGGCGACGGGGTCAAACCGGCCCGGTTCGACGGCGGCGACCCGCCGCGCCCGGCTACGCCGCGCTCGCGATAGCCGCTACTCGTGCGTCGGTGGGCCGGCCGGCCGTGCTGCGGCCCGACGCCGCCGGGGCCGCTCGGCGGCCGGTGCGCTGGGGGCGTCGGCCTCGTCGGAGTCCTGCTCGGAGTCGACATCGAGGTCCTCGTCGAGGTCGAGATCCTCTTCTTCGTCGTCGTCGGCGCCGTCGTCGTCGAGGTCCTCGTCTTCGATGTCCTCGTCGTCGTCGAGTTCGACTTCGTCGTCATCGTCGTCTTCGTCGGTGTCCTCGAAGTCGCCGTCGTCCAGATCATCCTCGGCGACCTCTCGGGCCACCTGCTCTTCGACGGGCTCATCGGCGTCTTCTCGGCCTTCCCCGACCGCCTCATCGGTGAGCTCCGAGTCGTCGGTGTCCTCGTCATGGCGACCATTGGCCGCGGCCATCGCCTTGAACATCGGATGCTCGCCGGGTGCATGGGCAGGCACCTTGGCCACCACGGTGTCCTCGGTCTTGTTCTTCTTCGACCGCCGTCCGCGTCGTCCGCCCTCGGATTTGCGGCCGGTTCCCGAGCTGGAGTCGACGGGATCGGCGTGCAGTGTGATGCCGCGGCCATTGCAGTGCGGGCAGGTGGTCGAGAAGGCCTCGATCAGCCCGGTGCCCAGCCGCTTGCGGGTGAGCTGCACCAGGCCCAGCGAAGTCACCTCGGACACCTGGTGGCGGGTGCGGTCCCGGGCCAGCGCCTCGGTCAGCCGTCGCAGCACCAGGTCGCGGTTGGACTCCAGCACCATGTCGATGAAGTCGATGACGACGATCCCGCCGATGTCGCGCAGCCGCAGCTGGCGGACGATCTCCTCGGCAGCTTCCAGGTTGTTCTTGGTGACCGTCTGCTCGAGGTTGCCGCCCGAACCGGTGAACTTGCCGGTGTTGACGTCGACGACGGTCATGGCCTCGGTGCGGTCGATCACCAGCGTGCCGCCCGAGGGCAGCCAGACCTTGCGGTCCATCGCCTTGGCCAGTTGCTCGTCGATGCGGTGCACCGCGAACACGTCGGGTCCGGAACCGCCATCCGAACCGGCCGCGGCCTCGTACTTGTTCAGCTTCGAAACGAGTTCGGGCGCAACCGAATTCACATAGTCGTTGATGGTTTTCCAGGCTTCGTCGCCGGAGACGATCAGTTCGGCGAAGTCTTCGTTGAACAGGTCGCGGATGACCTTGACCAGCACGTCGGGCTCTTCGTAGAGCGCGACGGCGGCGCCGGCGGCTTTCTCCTTGGTCTCGGCGGCGGTGGTCTCGATCTGCGTCCAGCGTTCCTGCAGGCGGTTGACGTCAGCGCGGATGTCTTCCTCTTTGACGCCTTCGGAGGCGGTGCGGATGATCACGCCGGCGTCGGGCGGCACCACTTCCCGCAGAATTTCCTTGAGCCGCTGGCGCTCGGTGTCGGGAAGCTTGCGGCTAATCCCGGTCGACGAGGCCCCCGGCACGTACACCAGATAACGGCCCGGCAGCGACACCTGGGTGGTCAGCCGCGCGCCCTTGTGCCCGACCGGATCCTTGCTGACCTGCACCACGACGTAGTCGCCGGGTTTGAGAGCCTGTTCGATTTTGCGGTTGGCCCCGCCCAGGCCGGCGGCTTCCCAGTTCACTTCACCGGCGTAGAGCACGCCGTTGCGGCCGCGGCCGATGTCGACGAACGCCGCCTCCATCGAGGGCAGCACATTTTGCACGATGCCCAGATAGATATTGCCCACCAACGAGGCAGATGCGGCCGAGGTGACGAAGTGTTCGACGACGATGCCGTCCTCGAGCACGGCGATCTGGGTGTAGCGGGCGCCGGGGTGTGGCGGTTCGGTGCGGACCTTGTCGCGCACCACCATCACCCGTTCGACGGCCTCGCGGCGGGCCAGGAACTCGGCCTCGCTGAGCACCGGGGGCCGGCGGCGGCCGGCGTCACGGCCGTCGCGGCGGCGCTGTCGTTTGGCCTCGAGCCGCGTCGAGCCGTTGATGCCCTGGATTTCGGAGTTGTCGTCGGCGTCGCTGCTCTTGTCGGCGCGTGGGGCGCGCTCGTGCACCACGGTGTTGGGCGGATCGTCCGGCGACGGGCTGTCGTCGCCGTCGTCTGACGAACCGGTCTTGCGACGACGACGGCGCCGGCGGCGCCGGTTGCCGGCCTCTGTCGACCCGTTCTCGTCGTCGCCGCTGTCGGCGTCGTCGGACTCGCCACCGTCGGTAGCGGCCGAATCCTGTTCGGTCTCGGCATCGTCGGACTGGCCGCGGTTGTCCGGTCCGCCTTGTTCGCCGCGGCCGCGGCCACGACCGCGCCGCCCGCGGCGGCGCCGGCGGTTGGCCGGGCGATCGGTCTGCTCGTCGTCGGTGTCTTCGTCGTCGTCGTCTTCGGCGTCGTCATCAGCCGAATCGCCGCTGTCGGTCGTCTCGATCGGCTGCGGCGCGACGAACAGCGGCATGTATTCGGGGCGCTCAACCGTCGTTTCGAGCATCAGCCGGGATTCGGGCTCGTCTGACGCAGCGGCCGTGGCCGCCTCGGTCTCTCCTGGCTGCGCGGCGGCCAGCAGGTCGCGCACCCGGACGGCGTCGACGCGATCCACGCTGGAATGCGCGCTGCGGATCCGCCCGTCGAGCTCGGTGAGCGCGTCGAGCACCCGCCTGCTCGTTGTGCCCAGCGCCCGGGCCAGCGAATGGACCCTTAGCCGGTCGGGTAGGTCCTCGTGCCGGGACGCGTCTTCTGGAAGGTCTGAGGTTGGGGCATCGTCTATCACGTAATCTCCTCAAGCCCCCGGGCGCGTCGTGCAGACGCGGCCACGCGAGGGCTTCGCTATGTACCCGGGTCACTTCTCCCGGGCTTGTGATGGTCTCGCCCCGAGCGGCTCGTATGGAACCCACCCGGCGCCGGTCTGAATGATGGCTGGACACTCGGCGCCGCACCGCGGATCGCGATGGTCGCGCTTGTCTAAGTCTTCATTCGGGCTTCGGACGCCGGTCCGGCGACGTTCACCCGTCTTCCAGTATCCCATACGGTCGACTCGAGACGGACCAAGTGCGCCGACTAAGGCCCCACCGGCGGTTGCCGAGTCTGCGGCCAGCCCGTCGAGCCTGCGTCCAGGGTGCAAATCTGCGAGGACCGACGCCCTCAGCGCAGACTCGGCGCCAGCAGCGCAGGCTCGGCGGCGAGCCGAGCTACTGCTCGGAAAACCAGAGCGCGATCTCGCGTTCGGCCGACTCCACCGAATCCGAGCCGTGCACCAGGTTGAACTGGGTTTCCAGCCCGAAATCGCCGCGGATGGTGCCGGGGACGGCCTTCTCCACCGGATCGGTAGCCCCGGCGAGTTGCCGCACCGCCGCGACGGCTCGCGGCCCCTCCACGATGGCCGCGACCACCCCGCCCGAAGTGATGAATTCCAGCAGGGCGTCGAAAAACGGTTTGCCGTCATGCTCCGCATAGTGATCGCGAGCCAGGCTCTCGTCGACGTCGCGCAGTTCCAGTGCCGCGATCGTCAGACCTTTGCGCTCGATCCGGCCCAGGATCTCGCCCACCAGGCGCCGCTGCACGCCGTCGGGCTTGATCAACAGCAAAGTCCGCTCGGTCATAAGTGCCGCTCCTCGTCATGGGTGCGCACTGCCTCGTCGCTGGCGCGGGTCACGGCGGACAAGCGTACCGGCTGTTCAGTCCGGGGGTTGCTGCTGGCCGGGCAACATGCCGTGTTGCTGGCGACGTAAAACCTCGGCACGGAAATACGCGATCAGCGCCCACACACCGCCGAAGACCAGCCCGATGAACCCGATGCCGGGGTAGACCAGGAACCCGGCGATGAGCACCAACTGCGCGGCCAGGTTGACCCAGATGGCCCACGGCCGTCCCTGCAGCCCGGCCAACAGGACCAAGAGCACGGCCAGACCGATCAGATACCCCAATGCGACCGGGGTAAGGCCGCCGCCGACCGCGCCGACGACCGGCAGCGCCAGCAGCACCACGATCGCCTCCAAGATCAGGGTGCCGGCCATCACGCCGCGAAAGCTCTTCCAAGGGTCCGGTGCGCTCACGCCGGATCCTTGCCGAACAAGGTGCGGGCCGCGCCGGCGGTGACCACCGACCCGGTGACGACGATTCCGGTCCCGGAGAACGCATCGGTGTCGGCGCCTGCCTCGTCCACCAGCGCGGTCGCCGTCTCGATCGCGTCGGACAGGTTCACGGCGGTATCGACGCGGTCGGGGCCGAAGCGTTGCTGGGCGGTCAACGCCAACGTTTCGACGTCCAGCGCTCGCGGAGATCCGTTGTGAGTCACCACGATTCGATGCAGCACCGGCTCCAGCGCAGCCAGGATGCCGTCGACGTCCTTGTCGGCCAGCACGCTGATGACCCCGACCAGAAACTGGAAGTCGAACTCGTCGGCCAAAGTCTGGGCCAGTGCGGCCGCCCCGGCGGGATTATGCGCGGCGTCGATGAACACCGTCGGCGCGCTGCGCATGCGTTCCAACCGGCCCGGGCTGGTGACGGCGGCGAAGCCGGCGCGCACCGCGTCGACGTCGAGCTGACGGTCCTTGCCGGCACCGAAAAACGCCTCGACCGCGGCCAACGCCACCGCGGCGTTGTGGGCCTGGTGTTCGCCGTGCAGGGGCAGGTGGACGTCGGAGTACACCCCGCCCAGCCCCTGCAGCTCAAGCAGCTGCCCGCCGACCGCAACCTGGCGGCTCAGCACGGCGAATTCGGAGTCCTCACGCGCCACGGCGGCGTCGGCGCGCACCGTTTGCGCCAGCAGCACCTCCATGGCCTCGGGGACCTGCCGGGCGATGACCGCGACGGTGTCCGGCGCACCGACTTCGGCTTTGGTGATGATGCCGGCCTTTTCGCCGGCGATCCCGCCAATGTCCTCTCCGAGATATTCGACGTGGTCGACGCTGATCGGGGCGATGACGGCCACCGGTGCGTTGATCACGTTGGTGGCGTCCCACCGGCCGCCCAGCCCAACCTCGATGACACCCACGTCGATCGGCGCGTCGGCGAACGCGGCGAACGCCATGGCGGTGAGGACCTCGAACTTGCTCATCGCCGGCCCACCTGCGGCCTGCGACTGCTGATCGACCATCTGCACAAACGGCTCAATCTCACGGTAGGTCGCCACATACTGCGCCGGGCTGATCGGCGTGCCGTCGATGGCGATGCGCTCGATGGCCGACTGCAGATGCGGGCTGGTCGTGCGGCCGGTGCGCCGGTGCAGCGCGGTCAAAAGCGCATCGACCATCCGCGCCACCGACGTCTTGCCGTTGGTGCCGGCGATGTGGATCGACGGATAGCTGAGTTGCGGCGAGCCGAGCAGATCCATCAGCGCGCTGATCCGCGTCAAACTGGGCTCGATTTTGGTTTCCGGCCAGCGCTGGTCGAGCAGATGCTCGACCTGCAGCAGCGACGCGATCTCGTCGGGTGTGGGTGGTGCGCTCACATCGCGGCCAGGCGGCTGGTGATCCGATCCACTTCTTCGCGGGCCACTCGCTGCCGGTCGCGGATCTTGTCGACGACGGCCGCGGGCGCCTTGGCCAGGAAGGCCTCGTTGTCGAGCTTGGCGCTGGTGCCGGCCAATTCCTTGTGGGCGGCGGCCAGATCCTTCTCCAGGCGGCGGCGTTCGGCCTCGACGTCGATGGTGCCTGAGGTGTCGAGTTCGACCACCACGGTGGAACTGCTGAGTCGGACCTCGACAGAGGCCGACGGGCTGAAATCGGCGCCGGGTGCGGTCAACCACGCCAGCGACGTCACTGCGGGCACTTGTCCGTCCAAATCCCCGATTCCCGACAACCGCGCGGGCACCTTCTGCCGGTCGGCCAGGCCTTGATCGCTGCGAAACCGGCGAACCTCGGTCACCAATTTCTGCATATCGGCAACGCGTTGTGCGGCAATCGGATCGAGGGTCACCCCGGAGGACTGCGGCCAGTCGGCGATCACCAGCGACTCCCGACCGGTCAAGGCTTGCCACAGCGTCTCAGTGATGAACGGGATCACCGGATGCAGCAGCCGCAGCAGCGTGTCCAGCACGACGGCGAGCACCGCGTTGGTGTGCTCCAGCCCGGCGGACAACTGCGTCTTGGCCAGTTCGACGTACCAGTCGCAGAATTCGTCCCAGGTGAAGTGGTACAGCGACTCGCAGGCCCGGCTGAATTCGTAGTTGTCGAACGCTGAATCGACTTCGGCGCGCACCTCTTCCAGCCGACCCAGAATCCATCGATCGGCGTCGGTCAGCGCGTCGGATGCGGGCAGCGGCGCCAGTGCGGCGCCGTTGAGCAGCGCAAAGCGGGTGGCGTTAAACAGCTTGGTGCCGAAGTTGCGCGACGCCCGGACATGGTCTTCGCCCAGGGACAGGTCTCCGCCGGGGCTGGCGCCGCGGGCCAAAGTGAACCGCAGCGCGTCAGCGCCGAACTTGTCCACCCAGTCCAGCGGGTCGATGCCGTTGCCCTTCGACTTGCTCATCTTGCGACCGAACTCGTCGCGGATCAGGCCGTGCAAATACACATCGGTGAACGGCACCTGCGGCCCGCGACGGCCGTGCAGGGTGATCGCGTCGTCGTCGCCGACAAAGGTGCCGAACATCATCATCCGGGCCACCCAGAAGAACAGGATGTCGTACCCGGTAACCAAAACGCTTGTGGGGTAAAACTTCTCCAACTCGGGCGTGTGCTCGGGCCAGCCCATGGTGGAAAACGGCCACAGCGCCGAGGAGAACCAGGTGTCCAGGACGTCATGGTCCTGCTCCCAGCCCTCGGGCGGTGTCTCGTCGGGTCCAACGCACACCTGTTCGCCGTTGGGCCCGTGCCAGATCGGGATGCGGTGGCCCCACCACAGTTGTCGCGAAATGCACCAGTCGTGCATGTCGTCGACCCAGCCGAACCAGCGGGGCTCCAGGCTGGCCGGATGAATCACGGTGTCGCCGTTGCGTACTGCGTCACCCGCGGCTTTGGCCAGCGATTCCACTCTGACCCACCACTGCAGGGAGAGCCGTGGCTCGATCGGTTCACCCGTGCGTTCGGAATGTCCCACGCTGTGCAGGTAGGGCCGCTTCTCGGCCACGACCCTGCCCTGCTCGGCCAACGCTTCGCGCACCGCCACCCGGGCCTCGAACCGGTCCATCCCGTCGAATTGCGTTCCGGTGCCCGCAATCCGGCCCTTGCTGTCCATGATCGTGAGCATCGGCAGTTGGTGGCGCAAACCGATCTCGAAGTCGTTCGGGTCGTGCGCCGGCGTGACTTTGACTGCGCCGGTGCCGAATTCGGGGTCGACGTGCTCGTCGGCGACGACGACGAGCTGCCGGTCCACGAATGGGTGCGGCAGCGTGGCACCCACCAGGTCCCGGTAGCGCTTGTCGTCGGGATGCACCGCGATCGCGGTGTCGCCCAGCATCGTCTCCAGCCGGGTGGTGGCGACCACGATGTGCGGCCCGTCGAGGAGGCCGTAGCGAAACGACACTAACTCGCCTTCGACGTCTTCGTATCGGACTTCGAGGTCGCTGATCGCGGTTTCCAACTCGGGCGACCAGTTGACCAGCCGCTCAGCCTGATAGATCAGCCCCGCGTCGTAGAGCCGTTTGAACATGGTCCGCACCGCCCGCGACAGACCGTCGTCCATAGTGAACCGGTCGCGGCTCCAGTCGACGCCGTCGCCGAGCCGACGCATCTGGGCGCCGATGGTGCCGCCGGAGTCATGCTTCCAGTCCCACACTTTGTCGACGAACAGCTCGCGGCCAAAGTCCTCTTTGGTCTTGCCGTCGACGGCGAGTTGCTTTTCCACCACGATCTGGGTGGCGATGCCGGCGTGGTCCATGCCCGGCAGCCACAGCACCTCATAGCCCTGCATCCGCTTGCGGCGGGTCAGGACATCCATCAGGGTGTGGTCCAGCGCGTGTCCCATGTGCAGCTCGCCGGTGACGTTGGGCGGCGGCAGCACGATCGAATAGCCGGGTTTGGCGCTGGTCGCGTCCGCGGTGAAGTACCCGGCGTCCACCCAGCGCTGGTAGATCGCGTCCTCGACCGCGCCCGGCTCCCACGATTTGGGCAGCAAAGCGGGCGAGATCCTCGGCGGACTGTTCGGCGGCAAGAAGTAACGCATCGCACAAGGGCGGCGGTCGGTGTCGGTGCGGCGCCTTCTTAGAATTGAGCGGTGACCGCCAGCCCTACGCCCCCGATCAGCACCCGGGGCGAAGCCCTGCCCAAATCGTGGGAGCCGGGCGCGGTCGAGGACGCGATCTACCAGCGCTGGGTGGACGCCGGGTACTTCACCGC